>CAVKZJ010000019.1:0-34351 GCA_963660905.1 bacterium
TTTCACTTTCTGATGTCATCAGGAGAAAAAAGATTCTCTTGATGATAAGAAAGCAGAGGAAAGCACTCTTTCCATAAGAAAACAAGAATGATAGAATTTCATGGCATCACAAGAAATATATTCTTTCTGACCGCAAGAGATTTCATAACGGACAAGAAAAAGTCTAGTATAATGAAATGATGAAACGAAGGAGGAAAAACATGAAATATACACTCAGCGAGCTTCACGATGAAGATATCCCATCCTTGCTTGAAATCTACAATTACTACATCAAGAACACCTGCTACACCTTCGAAGAACAAGAACTTTCACTCGAGGAATTCACCATCCGCTGCCACAATATACAGGCAAAATATCCTTATATCGTCATAAAAAATGATGAAGGAGAAATTCTAGGATATAGTTACCTAGATAAATTCAGTGCGAGAAGCGCTTATCGCTATAGCGTCGATCTATCCATCTATATCTCCAAGGATCATATCCATGAGGGACTAGGAAAAATCCTTCTTTCTGCCATCGAAGAAAAAGCACAAGAGTATGGATTCAGAAACATCATCTCCATCGTCACATCAGAAAATGAAGCCAGCATGAAATTCCATGAACGAAACGGTTTCGTCCAACAAGGCCATCTTCCAAAAATCGGCTATAAGATGAACCGATGGCTGGGAACCTACTATTATCAGAAAGAATTGAGAGAAAAAGAATGAAAAAACTAGAAGAAAATCCAATCAACAAAAGACAGATTGAATTACTGAAGAAAAAGTACATTGTCGATGAAGATACAAAAACCGTATCTGTCACCATGCACTATCCAACGAGTGATGAGCTCTATCTGGATGATTGCGAATATACCAACTATCGAGAAATCAATAAAGGCGTCACAGATCGCATCTCTGATATCCTTTCTCGGATTCCGCTCGGATACAAAGTCGATCTATCCTTCAAGATCGATGACTATCAGGGCTGTCCGCCAAAGCAGCTCGCCACTTCCTTCAGCGATTATTTTGAAGAAAACCATTATTCAAACTATGGAGAAACCAAGAAAAGAACGCTTCAGATTGCCTTCCTTCTTGTCGCCGGCATTCTTCTTCTCATCGGAAAAGTCGCCTTTGACAACTCTACCTATTTTGCCGAGACAACAACCAAGCAGGTCATCTCGGAAATCATCGATATCAGCGCCTGGGTCTTCATCTGGGAGTCCGTATCGATCATGTTCCTTTCTCCAAGTGAGGAAAAGATAAGAAGCATCCGTTTCCAAAGGAAAATCAAATCCCTTTCCTTCCTCGATTATGAAGGAAAGAAACTCTATTCCACCACCTCGGAAGACATGTTCTCCTCCTGGATTGAGGAAGGAAGAATCCATAAAGTCGAAAAATATGCCCTTCTTATCGGCGGAGCCGGCATCTTGGCTGTTGGCTGTTCCATTCTGATCCGCCTTCCTTCCATCATTCTAGGAACCGATTATTCCCAAAATCAGGGATATATCGATATCATCACCCACATCATCACAGCCATCATCGCACTTGTCTATGTCGTCAGCGGATTGTGCGGCATATCTGCCTATTCAAACAAAGGAAAACTGCGTCAATATCTATCCATCTTCGGAATCGTCAACAGTGTCATCGTTGTCCTCGAGACTGTCCTTCTTATCTATTCCTTCACCGTCGAAGGAGCATTCTCTTTCCGCAACCTCATCTCCGGCCTCTTCTCCATCATATTCAATATTTTCTATATGATCGGCTATTTCAGTCATCTCCGTCTCAACAATTTCCATAAAAATAAGGAGCACGAAAAACATGAATGAAAAACTTGTCTCGCAGATTCTGGAAGATATGATTCGTTATTCCGAAGGAAACCTTCACGACATCGCCCATTTCATGAAAGTCTATTCCTTTGCCAGGACGATTGCACTCGAAGAAGGAATCAAAGGAGACCTTCTCGAATCCATTGAAATCACAGCGATTCTGCATGATATCGCCTGTCCGCTCTGCCGAATCAAATATGGAAACACCAACGGCAAGCATCAGGAAGAAGAAAGCGGGCCATTAGTCGAGTCTTTTCTGAAAAATTATCCGATTGATGAAAAGACCAAGAAGAGAATCAATTTCATCATCTCTCATCACCACACCTATACGAATGTCGATGGCATCGACTATCAGATTCTCTTGGAAGCCGATTTCTTAGTCAATGCCGATGAAAGCCAGATGAACAAAGAACAGATCGAGAATGCCAAAGAGCAGTTCTTCCGAACAACGACAGGAAGAAGAATCCTCGAATCGATGTATCTTGCAAAAAAAAGATGAATTACACCCTTGAGGAAATCAAGAAGGAACTTTTCGATGAGATTCATCTCCTCGAAGAGAAGAATCCCTCTTTTCTCAATTGCAGAAAATGCCCGTTCAAGGGAAAATGCTGCATCGACAACGATATCGATATAAGAGAAGACGAATGGAACGAGATTGAAAAGTTCCTCGATGAAAATATAGTTGCGCGGAAGAAAGTGAAGGAAAACTTTCTTGCCCATCGAAAATGCTATTTCCGGAGTGCGGAATGCTGTCTGATTCATCCGATAAGACCGACCAATTGCATCTATACGCCCTATCAGATTATCCAGAATATCTATGATAATACCCTTACGTATTCCAAAAGGGATGCATTCTGCAATTTCATTACCAAAAAGATTCCCTGTAAAGAGAGATTGAATGATGATAACCCTCTTTTCTTTGTGCAGGAAGAAAACGAATATTACCTATTCCTCAATCACTGGTATTTTCACTATGAAAATCAGTCAATCGATTCTTATAAAATGACAGGAGAGGAAAGACTGGCGGAATATTTCCAAAAAGAAGAGAAACTATAAAATCAGTCCGTGAAATAAGTCGATGAAATCCCATTCTTTATGAGATAGACCGACTTTCCATCTTTTCCAGGAGAAAGAATGTATGTATCGTTATTCAGAGAAAACTGAATTGATTTTCTTTCATTTTCCAGAACATAGGCAAACGAAGAAATCACAGTCGAATCAAAAGTCAATATATCCTCATCCTGTTCCTCTGACTTAAGAAGAGAAATCGTCGATGCACCATTTCTGAAAGTGCCATAAAGTGCATCAATCGTATCATAGGGATAAAAGAAATCATTCCCTCCTATTTTTCCATATAGGCCAAAAGGACTGACTTGCAAATCATAAGCTGTTCCTTTGATTGTCGTTTCCAGATGATATCCATCATCTTTTCTTGAATACGTATACGACGTCTCATTTCCATCGAAGGTAAAATCGCCATTATAGGAATCAATCGATGTCTTGATAGTTTTCGAGCCAGTAAACAGAGTCGCTCCACCAAATCCTCCAGCATCATTTGTGTAATTGGCATACATGCCTGCATACTGTGGAAATCCGACATCGACTCCCTTATCGCAGAGCATCGTCTTTTTCTTACCGTTGGTGAGAATGATGTTCGTTCCCTTGGACGCCGAGTCATGGAAGAGTTCGACCGTCTTGCAGACGATATTCGATTTTTTGATGAATCCAGACTTGATTGACCATTCCTGTCCCTTCGAATAGCTGGTCTTTTTTCTTTTTCCGGCATTGAAGAGTCCTCTTTCATTGTCAAAGGTACCATCAAATAGGAGATAGGTCGAAGAGGAATAGCCTTCCCCATCCTCCGAATAGGCTCCCCCATACATGGAAATATCCGGCATGAAGGAAGCTATCTCCTTGTTTTCTGTTGGAGAGAGAATTTCATCGAGATGGAAAAGACCGTCGGCAAAATTCACATAGGCTTCATAATCCTTTCCGCCTGCATTGCATAAAGAGGAAAAGCATGCAGAAAGAACCTGACTTGTGCTCCCATCCTCATTCTGAATTTCCTTTGTCTTGATTTCGCTTGGATATAAGGAAAGATTCAGATTGCCTGTCAAAGTAAGACACGTCGAAGAAAAAACAGCCTTCGTTCCTTTTGTATAATAGGTATCCAGAAGATAATCAAATTCGTTTTCTTCAATCACAGGAGGTGGAAGAAGGGAAGAGGAACTCTCTTGACTTGATTCATCCATCGTGGAGGAAGAACCAGGCATAGATAAAGAGGAATCCTCGGACAAGATGGAGGTCATCTCCTCAGAAGTCGACTCCATAGGAAGAGAAGACGATCCACTCATACTGCTCTCCCTCACTTGATTGCAGGAAGCTAGAAAAAGAAGTGCGGCCAAAGAAAGAATTTTGTTTATTTTGATCATATTGTTCACCTTGATTCATTCCATGAAAGAAAGAATCCTATCTCTCTTCTGGATTTGCGGATTCACTGGAAATGATTTCCGACATCCAAATTTTACTTAATTCCTTGTCAAAAAAAAAGAAAAGAATAAAAGAGACTTTAATTTTTGATATAATCTTTTCCCGGAGGATATACATATGTACGCAAAGAATGTTTGGTTGGATGCCGATAAGAAGAAAAAAAAAGCCATCTTTGATTTTTCCAAAGAATATATTTCCTTTCTGAATTCTTCAAAAACGGAGAGAATGGCTGTCCAGACCTCAAAAGAAATCTTAGAGAAAAAAGGCTATAAGCCAATGGAAAGCTTTACTGCCCTGAAGGCCGGAGACAAGGTCTATTGCATCAACAAGAGCAAGAACATCCTTGCCGCCGTCATCGGAGAAGAGCCCCTTGAGAATGGAATGAGAATCTTAGGAGCCCATATCGACTCCCCAAGACTCGACATCAAGCAGAATCCGCTTTTCGAAAAAGGTGGCTTTGCCATGATGGAGACCCACTACTATGGCGGCATCAAGAAGTATCAGTACACCACGATTCCGCTCTCCCTTGTCGGTGTGGTCTACACAAAAAATGGAAAGAAGATCGATATCAATATTGGCGATGACAAGGATGATCCCATCATCGGCATCACCGATTTATTGATTCACCTTTCCGCGGACCAGATGCAGAAGCCAGCGAGCAAGGTCGTCGAAGGAGAGAATCTTGATCTCATGGTCGGAAACATTCCATCCAAGGAGGAAAAGAAAGACCCGGTGAAAAAAGCCATACTCGCCCTTTTGAAAGAAAAATATGACTTCGATGAAGAAGACTTCCTGTCTGCCGAACTCCATGCCGTTCCCGCCTCTCCCGCAAGAGATTTCGGTCTTGACCGTTCCATGGTTGCCGGCTATGGTCAGGATGACAAGGTCTGTGCCTATACTTCCTTAGCCGCACTCCTCGATATCAAGAAGCCAAAATACACATCCGTGTGTGTCTTAGTCGACAAGGAAGAAGTCGGATCCATCGGTGCTACCGGTGCCCAGAGCCAGTGGTTTGAAAACACCATCGCCGAGATGATTTATCTTCAGACAAAAAAGGATTCCTCGCTTGCCCTCCGTCATGCCATGAGCCGTTCCTTGATGCTCTCGAGTGATGTCTCCTGCGCTGTCGACCCTATCTATCCAAGTGCGAACGAACCGAAGAACTCCTGCTATTTCTCTAAGGGAATCGTCTTCAACAAATACACCGGCGCGAGAGGCAAATCCGGATGCAACGATGCCATGCCGGAATTCCTCGCCCTCATCCGTCAGATCATGGACACCAATGACATCCATTATCAGACAAGCGAAATCGGAAAAGTCGATCAGGGAGGCGGCGGAACCATCGCCTATATCCTTGGAAACTACAATATGTATGTTCTCGATGCCGGCATTCCGGTCCTGAGCATGCATGCTCCGATGGAAATCGTCTCCAAGGCGGATGTGTATGAAGCCTACTTAGCTTATTATCACTTCCTTGATTCCGACTTGAATTTGGACTAAAAGTCGAATACACTTCTTCTGTCCGCCATAAACAGAAATAAGTGGATCTCTCTATTTCTGGTTTCCTTTTCCTGCCCGACATTGAAATAAAAAAATAAAGCAATAATCTATTTCTTCTGTGCGGGGAAAAGGAAATGATGGCGGATTTTCTATTTGTTTTCTACTTTCTTTTCTTGCACTTTTATCGAGAATACTCTATCTTTATTTCGTAATTGGAGAATTATATACATGAAAAAAAGAAACTTAATCTTCTTGTCTCTTGTCTCCCTCGCCATGGTGGGATGCCAAAGAGCCAATGCTGACTCCTCAACCGGAAACACATCTGCAACCGATAAGACATCCGAACTTGCTTCGACAGCCACATCGAACACGGCTGCATCCTCGACCACAAAGGATTCTAGCAGTCTTGTCTCTTCCTCTTCTTCGACAGGCACTGACTCTTCTTCAAGCTCTGCCATCCATCTCACAGACTGGACAGAAGCCATGAAGACAGAAATGAAGGCCCATTTCGATGACCAGGTCGTTCCTTTTGTCGACTTAGGCAGCGATGTCACAGGAGCTTACAAAACAGATAAATATTTCTACCGCATTTCAGCAACAGGCACGCTTGACGCCACCCTGATTGCCAGCTTCAAGACGACATTGACTGCAAGCGGCTATACAACCAAGAGTGAAACAGCCACTTCTCTTCGCATGGATCATGCCTCTGGCTTCTCCATCCGCTTTACCCAGGGAACAAACACGCTCATCTACATGGATATCATGTATTTCGAGCCCTATGACAAGACAAGTGTCACAACCTATAGCGACCAGACCAATTATACGGACTTGCTTGCCAAAGCAAATTGTGAAAACATTCCCTTCATCTACTTAGGAAGCAAGAAGGTCACCACTTCTAGCGATAGCACCGGAAACTACATTACCGGAGGAAGAGCCAGCGAGACTTTCTTAGATGACGTCAAGGCTGCTTTCGAGAAAGCAAACGAATCCTTGACCGCTCCGGATACCTGGGATTTTGTCAAGGAAAGCAAAAATGGTTCTTACTATTATAAGGCCACAAGAACTGACTATCTCAACAACGTCACCACCATCCGCGTTTCCACGACATCCGTCGGTGTCGATCTTGATGGAAATGACCTCTCCTTATGCACCATGCAATTAGAGTATGCACCGGCCGCCATTCCAACAGACTGGACCGATGCCGTCAAAGAGGAAATGAAGGACGAATTGGATGATCAGACAGTTCCTTTCCTCAATATCGGAACTCTTCAGGATGATGGCTATGGATCCAAGTTCTGCTACAAGAAGGATTCCACTTCCGGAATGAATTTCTATCGTCTGACCGGAAAAGGATATACTTTGGATCAGACCCTTGTCGATTCCTTCGAAACCACTCTGAATGGAAATGGCTATGCCACAACTTCCAAGGAAGCAACAAGCCTGATCAGCGAGAATGCCACTACCGGTATCTCCATCCGCATCACTTCCGATGCCACTCTTGCCAAGACCATCTATTTGGATGTTCAGTATTATGAGCCCTACAACAAGAATGGTGTCACGAGCTATGGCGATGATGTTGACGATATGATGGAATACATCTTCGAAGGCGTCAGCGATGTCCCGTTCATCTACTTGGGAACAAAGAAAGCCAAGTTCTCTTCCGATTACAGCTACATCCAGGGCGGAAAGGCCTCTTCGACCTTCTTCGATGATGCCAAGGCCAGCATTGCCGCAGTCAACGCAACCAAAACAGAGGAAAGCCAGAAATGGACACTCACCGATGAGACAGACACGACAATCGGAGCCTATGTCAAGGCTGTCAGAACCAATTCTGATTCCAGCACTGATACCATGAAGATCTACACTGTCACCGGCGAAGGCAAGGATTTCTCCGGAAATGACATCAAAATCTGTGCCTTAGGTCTTGAACACAAGACGGCCAGTGTCCCAGCACCGACAGGAAGCTGGTCAAGCAGCATCAAAAACTTGTTCACGACAAAATTAGGTGGACATACGATTCCTTATTTGGATCTCAAGGATCCCCACTCGTATAATCTGGCCTATTATCTTGGATATGGCGAAATGACAATCGATGCCTTCACCGCAAACACATGGGAAGATGCAATCCTCGATACTTCTGAAGCCGCTTTCAATAATGACACAAGCAGAACCGATGTCGCTGCAGGAACAACATGGTCTGTCACAAAAGACAAAGCAAATCACAAATTGACTGCTTCCATTTCCTTCACGGATGGATATTCCATGGATGTCGAAGTCAAACGTGTTCAGGATGAGGACGAAGAGACCTGGGACCCAATCGATGATTCCTATCACGCACAGGTTTATATTAAGTATACGCAAACTCCGGTGACCACCACTGGATGGTCTAATTCCGTAAAGACATTCTTCAACACCAATTTCGACGGACATGAGCTTCCTTATTTCGATATCAAGGATGCAGAACCTTCAACCATGTATGATGATGGCTATGCAGGCATCACAGCAGCAGACGGTACATGGAATGCATCCATCATCACTGATTCACAAGCCGCCTTCAACAATGACACCAACAGAACAGATGTCGCTGAAGGAACAACATGGACTGTCAGCTATGATGAGGATGAATATACCGTCCAGGCAAGCATCACATTCTCCGATGGATGCAAAATGACAGTCAAAGTCATACCAGAGGAAGAATATGACGATGATTATAATTACCTTGACACCTATCACGCCTACATCATTATCAAATTCACCAAACACAGCTAATCGAAATAGAGCTATGGCTTCTCGCCATAGCTCTTGCTTTATTTCTTTGTTTTCTCCTTCTCCTTCTTTTGGAAGAGATGATGGAAGAATCCTTTCTTCTTTTCATCTTCGAGCTGAAGAGGCTTCTCCTCTTCGAGCTGCGGTTTCTCGCTGGAGAGTCTTGCCATCTCTTCATCGATTTCCTGATTGATTTCCTCAATGGTCGCCTTGTCGAGATCCAGTTCATATTCTTCCAGCGCCTTTGTCCGCAAAACATCCTGAAGATGATACTGCTTGAGAAGAACCTTGATTGTATATCGTCCAATCAGATAGGTCATGGTTCCATTTCCCAGGAATTGAGCCCCCATATCGAGCACCTGGCCAAATAACTGAATCAGGAAATTGCTCGAATCCTTGTTGAACACCTTAGAAAGAAGATTCGCATTCTTCGGAATGGTGTTCAGTCCAATCGAGATACAGACATTCTTCAGGACCTTCATCATGATCCTATTCATCTCATAGTTGGATGGACGGAATCCATATAGCCAGATCAGATCCTTGATGAGCTGCATATCCTTGACAGCCACAATCGACATATCCATGACAGCGTTCTGGCTCAATGCCGTCAGGCAGCCTGTGGCTAAGGCACGCTTCATGATGATTGCCTTGGCCTTCTTATAGATGACACCATCCTTGCTCATGGCCGTCTGAAGAGCCTGGGAAAGCTCTTTGGCATCCTCGCTCAGATAGGAAGGGGTATTCTTCGGATATCTGTTGGCAAGATGGATGATCTTCAGGAAAGAATCAATCTTCTTATTCTCATCCTTGGAAAGATACGTCTTGTTCGACTCCTTCTCGAGATAATCAAGTACAGCCGACTGATCCTTGATGCTTCTTGCCATCTCGAAACGGACCGCATTATTCTTTCTCTCAGAGAATTTATGATTTTTGCCATTCTTCTGTTCGATATCGAAGGAATGCTTGGAAAAAATCTGACAGAGGATGACAATATAGCAGATGGTATAGCTGACAAGAAGAACAAGTCCGACCACAATGCCGACAATCTCATTGATATTATATAAGGTATCCACGATGGTCGCAAAAAGTCCCAAGCCAAGAAGATAGACAGCGGTCGAAAGAGCAATCAAAAGCAGGCGATTCCTCTTAGCTTCCTTGGAGTGATTGACCATCTCCTGATATTCGATGAAAGCCAATTCCTCATCATCCTCGATGGTATTGGCGGATGCATTCTTCTGAATCTTATCCGGCAGTTTCTCTTTACCCATACGGATAGTTTATCTTTTTCCTTATCAAAAAGAAAGAACGTTCTCTAGGAGGAAAACATATGAAACAGAACAAAATAACTCTTTCGATGCTCATCGTTCTTCTAAGCCTTGTCTCCTGCAAAGGAAACAATTTCTCTTCTTTTTTTTCTTCCTCGAATTCAGAAACAGCTTCTACAGCCAAAGAAGAAACGAAAGTCAAAGTGATGCTGAATAGCAACGGTGGCTATCTCGAAGAAAATGAGGTTACTCTCATTTACCAAGAAGAATATGCTCTCCCTGTGCCAGAGGCAACATCTGAGATGGGGAATGTGGTCTTCTCAGGCTGGTATTACCAGAACCGAAAAATCGAGACCACAGGAGAGAGCTTCCCTCTGAAGGATGATTGCACCCTTTATGCAAGATACCAAAGCCTGGATTTCGAATTTACCAGCAATGGAAATTCATATACTTTATCAAAAAACCTATCCAAAGAGACTGAAATTGTCATTCCAGGCCACTACAATGGCCTTCCGGTGACAAGGATTGCCAAGAATGTGTTTTCCTATAACAGAAGAATCACTTCTCTCATCCTTCCATCCACAATAAAGGAAATCGGCAGCGAGTGTTTCTATCACATGGACAACCTCAGGAATGTGGAATTCTCAAAAGGAATCGAGAAGATATCCTATTCCGCTTTTGAGGAATGTTCGAAGCTCAAGAATGTCTTCTTCAACGGAAGTGTGGAAGACTATCTCTGCATCCAATTCGAGGAGATGGGAAATCCCTGCTGCAATAAGGCAAGCCTCTATTTTGAGAATCAGCTTCTATTCACAATCAGCATACCGGATTGTTTTTCTTATATTCCTAACTATGCCTTTGATGGCGTCACATCCATCAAGAAGGTGATTCTGCCTGAGACCATCACATCGATTGGTGAAAAAGCCTTCAATGGAAATTCGTCCCTGAGCGAAATCAATTTTCCTTCCTCCCTGACTCAGATCGGAGATTCTGCCTTCAAGGGCTGTACAAGCCTTGTCTCTGTCGACATGAAAGGGAATCTCTTTTCTCTTCCGACATCCTGCTTTGAAAACTGCTATCTTTTAGAAAGCGTCCTTCTTCCAGCCGATATCAAGGAAATCGAAAGCAACGCGTTCAAGTCCTGCTATAAATTGTCCTCAATTTCTCTTCCCGAGCATCTTGAAAATATCGGTTCCTCGGCTTTCGAACGCTGTACATCCCTATCGGGCATTCTCTTCCCAGAAAGCCTTACTGCCATCTCTTCCTCCGCTTTTTCTTATTGCTCCAAGATAGAGAATCTATCATTTAAGAAAAACCTGACCTTAATCCAGGATGGTGCCTTCAGCGGATGTGCGAATGTAAAAACCATCACAATCGATAACGAAAACACCATCTATGAAGCCAAAGGAAATGCCCTCATCGAGACAGAAAAGAAGAGAGTCGTCATCGGATGTCAGAATTCCATCCTCGAAGAAGGGATCCTTTCGATTGGAAGCCAAGCATTCTTTTCCTGCTTCAATCTGAAGGAAATCGATTTTCCAAGCAGTCTTGTCAAAATCGAGAATTATGCATTTTCCAATTGCACGGGACTCAAAAAGATATCCTTCGGAAGGAATCTTCTTTCCATCGGAAGGAATTCCTTCACCGGGGCAAGCGGAATCGAAGAGATTCATGTCGACGAGGAAAACAGTGTCTATTCATCAGGCGGAAACTGCCTTTTGAGCAAGGATGGAAAAAGCCTTCTCTATGGATGCCAGAAAAGCATCATCCCCTCAAGTGTGACGACCATCGAAGAAGAGGCCTTCTATTTCTGCACCAGTCTGAAGACAATCACCATCCCAGGAAATGTAAAAGCAATCGGGAAAAGAGCCTTCGGAAACTGCTATGACCTTGAGTCCATCACCTTGAACGAAGGACTGAGCAGTCTTGGTGAATATGTTTTCTATCTTTGCTCCGACCTGAATTCGATTTCACTTCCGGACAGTCTGAAGGAGATTCCTTCCCACTGTTTTGAAAGATGTTATTTTTTGAAGTCTGTGACATTGCCTGACCATCTTGAATCCATATTGGCTTCGGCATTCAGCATGAATACCTCCCTTGTCTCTCTTTCTTTTCCGAAAACACTTGCCACAATCGAGGAATCCTGCTTCTTTCTCTGTGAAAGCCTGAATAATCTCACGGTGGATGAAGAAAATTCATCCTTCTTTGTCACTGGGAACTGCCTGATGGACAAAAAAGGAGAAATGCTCTATTTTGGCTACGGGGATTTTACAATTCCCAGCACCACGAAAGAGATTTCCTCCTATGCTTTTTTCCACAATCAGATCAAAAAAGACATCGTTTTCCCTGAAAATGTCGAAACCATCGGAGAATATGCTTTTGCAGAAATGACAAGACTGAAAAACATCACGCTTCCTATATCCTTGGATGAAATCAAGGACGGCGCTTTTTCGACCTGTGAAGAGCTTTCCGTAATCAACTATAAAGGAACAAAATCCGCATTCGAAAAAATCATCCTTGGCTATGAAGTCTTTGCTGATACTGCCGCCTATGAAATCTGTGCAATCGATGGCGATATCGAACTTTCAGAGAAATATGTCGCTTAGACGTTCTTATTGATTGTCGCCTTTTCAAAGGAAAACGAAATTTCACTTAACGTCTTATCCGAATGCCTTTCCAAAAGAAGGGAAAAGACTTTCTGATTCTCAACAATCGTGAGTTCTTTTTCCTTGATGAGGAAATAATCCGGGTAATTTCTTTGTCTTTCAAAAGAGGATACAACAGAGACATCATCATCCTTCTCTCTAATCAGGCAATCAGAGAAGACATACGATGAATAGCCCGTCGAAAAAGGGCTTCTCAGTCCTTCGAAATGAAAAAGAAGCGTCAGTTCATCTTCCTTGGAAATGAAGCCGACAAGCGGTGTGAAGTTCTTTTTCATGAGGTCGATTTCCTCAAGAGAGAACTTATCCTTGATGATTTCAAAATCCTTATGATATTCATCTTCTGCTTTTTGGATGATTTTATCACATTCTTCAAGATATCCTTTGATTTCTATATAGACCGACTCAGGAATGAGATTGAGGGCAAGAAGAGAAGGATTCACTTTTTTCCGATACTGAAAAGGAAGAGAAAAGAAATTTTCCTTTTTTCTTTCTTCATATTGCTCAGAAAAGATTTTCTCTATCTTCTTCGGATCGAATTCGCCACGCGAAGCAAAGAGAAGGTCCTGTTTCTGCTTTTGGTAATCATAGCCTTTCAAGACTTCATCCAAGGTCTGATAGCCGACAATTCTTTTCGAAGAAAGATCATATTTCGGATAATCCTTTTCCTTATAGGTCCTGATGACGTCCTCTCTTGTCTTCATCATCTGAATCGGCGTATTGAAATCCTTTTCGGCTTTCTTGAGTCTTTCCTGGAGTTTCTCCTGATAAAGCTTGTGAATCATTTCTTCATCATAGTCTTTATCCTCAATCGGCATATAATCTTCAAGGCAGCCAAGATATCTCTTTCTGCATTCATATTCTTTGGTAAAATAATACATAGGGAAGCGACCTCCTAGAGATAATTATACGAATGAGGCCCATCAAAGGAAAAGAAAACTACATTTTCCAAAAAAGAATCGATATCCTCTTTTGCTTTGAGCATTCAAGATAATGGAATAATTCAGATAAATTCAATGTCTTACAAAAGACGATGCACGAGAAGCATCTTGCTTCTTCTCCCTGATTTTGCTATGGGAGTAGACATATAGGGAACAGTCATTGGACAAAAAGCTTTTTAAGTCAATAGCAAAATTACCTGGATGAGACTGATAGGAGGCATGAAATTGTTTTTTATCCTTTGTGGATTCATCGATAGCCCCTTTTTATCAAAGTGATATTCGATATTTGACGTACAATATATTGTACGTTATAATGAATATAAAATTAGGAGGATAGATTGATGATTGCAGTAAATTACAGTCAGGTTCGCGATAATATGAAAGCCTATTTGGATAAAGCCACCAACGATTATGAGACCATCATTGTCACCCGAAAAGACAAAAACGTCGTCATTATTTCAGAAGAGGTCTACAATAATCTCCTTGAAAACGCCTATCTATTGAAAGATAAGGCCAACTATGACTGGCTGATGGAATCCAAAGAACAGCTATCCAAAGGTCAAGGAAAAGTACATTCTCTGATTGAAGAAAATTGAATTATGAATTATCTTTTTACACCAAACGCGTGGGAAGATTATCTTTTTTGGAATGAGACTGATAAAAAGACAATAAAGAAAATCAACAATCTTCTTAAGGATATTTCCCGTAACGGAGCCGGCGTTGGACTCGGAAAGCCGGAACCGCTGACTGGAAATCTTAAGGGTTTTTACAGTCGGAGAATCAATGAGAAAGACAGACTGATCTATAAGGTCGAAAATAATGTCATTTCCATTCTTGCCTGTCGGTATCATTATTCCGATGACTGAGGTCCACTGGATGATCATTAGAAAGATGACAAAAACATTTTTTACCTTTCGACTATCCTCTTGTTAAAATCCTTTTCGACTTCCTGTCACTCTTGATAAAGATTTCGAATCATTTCTTCATCATATGCTTTTTTCCTCAAGAAACTCATCGTCTTTAAGGAAACAAGTTCTTTCTACTCTCAGAATCTTTGGTAGAATAAATAGAGAAACGGCCTTCGAGAGATAATTATACGAATGAGGCCCATCAAAGGAAAAGAAAATGGAAAACTATCTTCTGAACAACAACATAGAGATTCCAAAGATCGGCTTTGGAACCTGGCAGATCAAAGATGAAGACTGCTATAAGGCTACTTTGTATGCCTTGAAGTGCGGCTATCGACACATCGATACCGCCTACGCCTATGAGAATGAATGGGAAATCGCAAAAGCGATCAAGGACTCGAACATCGACCGAAAGTCTCTTTTTCTCACCAGCAAGCTTCCCGCACAGATCAAGAACTATGAGGAGACAAGAAGATTCTTCTTTGAAAGCCTGAAGAATCTCAACACCGATTACCTCGACCTCTATCTCATCCACGCACCCTGGCCATGGAATGAGATGGGAAAAGACTGCATGGAAGGAAATGTTCTCGCATATAAGGCGATGATCGACCTCTATAAGGAAGGATATATACGAAGCATCGGCATTTCCAATTTTCATCCCAAGGAAATCGCCTATCTCATCGAAAAGACCTCCTTCATCCCTCAGGTCAATCAGATTCGCTATTATGTTTCGAATATTCAAAAAGAGACTGCTGAGTACTGCAAGGAAAACAAGATTCTCGTGGAGGCCTATTCCCCTCTGTCGACAGGAAAGCTTCTCGAAAAAGAAGAAATCAAATCTCTTGCCAGGAAATATGAGATCACACCTGCCAAGCTCTGCCTTCTTTATTGTCTTGAAAAAGGCGTGCTTCCTTTGGTGAAATCCAAGACGGAAGAAAGAATCAAGGAAAATCTTCATCTTTTCGATACTCGAATCAAAAAAGATGACATCGAATTCCTTGATGGATTAGAATATATGGACCTACGGAAAGACTGCCGTTATTAAGGAGGTAATGAATATGGAATCCATTTTCGAAAGAAGACATTCGACCAAGGCCTTCTCCAATCAGAAAGTCAAAGACGAAGATGTCGAAAAAATCATCCAGGCTGGATTATCCGCCCCAAGCGGAATGAATCGTCAGGGAGGCATCATCATCGATATCTCCGATGAAGAAACCATCGAAAAGCTCAAGAAGCTCAACTCCGAAATCGGAAAATTTCCGAGTCAGGTCGATCCTTTCCACAACGCCAAGAGAATCCTTCTTGTCATCGTCAAGAAATCCTCCACGGATGTCTATGACGGCTCCTGCATGATGGAAAACATGCTTTTGGAAGCAAGCAATCTTGATATCGGCGCGTGTTGGATTCACCGTGCCAAAGAGGAAATCGAATCCGAAAAAGGAAAAGAGATTCTTTCATCCCTTCCCTTGAACCTCGATGAATACATCGGTGTCGGCCATGTCGCCTTAGGCTATCCACAAGTCGAAAGCGTCAAGCACGAAGTCAATCCCGGAAGAGTCTATCATCTTTAGAAAAATGTATCAGGAGAGAAATCTCCTGATTTTTTTCATGCCATAAGATAAGAAAGCCCTTTATTGAAAAGAAAAAGAATCGAAAGGTCAATGGGAAGAAAATTTCCTTGAAAAAAAGCAAAAGAAGTGTAAAATTAGTTAGGTCAAGTCGTGTGAAAATGATTATTGGCCATCATACCTTTTTCCAAAAAAGGTTTTTTCTTGAAGACGTCGATGAAACGAAACAAGGAGAAATGAAAAATGACTGGTTTATTCAATCTGAAACAGTATAAGACAGAGCAGATCGAAGAGATTCTTTCGTATTCCGAAGCGTTAAAAAATGGGTTGCGTGTTTCTTATCCCGATAAGAAATTTGCAACCCTTTTTTTTGAGAACTCGACCCGCACGCAGAATTCATTCGTCATGGCGATGATGAAGCTCGGCATTCAGGTTGACCAGGTCAACATTGCCACAAGCAGCGTCAACAAGGGTGAAACACTTTATGATACTGTCCGCACGATCGAAGCCATCGGCTTTGATGGCGTCGTCATCCGCCACAGCGAAAACGAATACTACAAGCAACTCGAAAATATTCAGATTCCGATCTTCAACGCTGGCGATGGCTCCGGATCCCATCCAACTCAGTCCTTGCTCGACTTGATGACCATCAAGGAGGAATTCCATTCCTTCAAGGGACTCAAGTGCTGCATCATCGGAGATATCGTCCACTCCAGAGTCGCACACACCAACGCCGAAATCATGAAGAGACTTGGCATGGAAGTCTTTATTGCCGGACCGAAGGAATTCCTCGATGACACGGCAAAGGAAATCAGTATCGACGAAGCCATTCAGGAATGCGATATCATCATGCTTCTCCGCGTCCAGTTCGAAAGAAATGCGACATTGAACATGACGAAGGAAGAATATTTCGAAAAATATGGTCTTTCGATGGGAAGAGTCAATAAAATGAAGAAAAACGCCATCATCATGCACCCTGCCCCGGTCAATCGCGGCATCGAAATCGGCGATGATGTCGTCGAATGCGAAAAATCCCGCATCTTCCCACAGATGACAAACGGCGTCTATGTCCGCATGGCCGTCATCTCTATGATTTTGGATGGTAAGCTGAAATGATTCTCAAGAATGTCAAGATTCTTCAGGATGGCATCCTGAAAAAAGTCGATATGGAAATCAAAGGCGAGAAGATAGAAAAAATCGCCGAGGAAATCAAGGGTGATGGCATCGATATGAAAGGATGCTATTGCATGCCCGGACTCTGTGATATCCATGTCCACTTCCGTTCACCTGGCTATGAGGCAAAGGAAACCATCCTGACCGGAAGCCTTTCCGCAGCCAAAGGCGGATTCACCACCGTCTTCCTCATGCCAAACCTCAATCCAGTCCCAGACAATCTCGAACATCTGAAAGTCGAAGAGGATCTCATCAAGAAGGAAGCAGTCATCGAATGCATTCCCTATGCGAGCGTCACAGTCGGAGAGAAAAGCGAAGCGGTCTCGGATATTGAGCATCTCAAAGAGCATACACGCTACTTTTCAGATGATGGCGTCGGATTCAGCAACCACGATGTTCTTCGCGAAGCCTTATTGAAAATCAAAAAAGACCATCTCTTCATCGCCAGCCATGCCGAAGACAATGTCTATAAGACAAAGAGAGAAGGCGAATACCTTGCCGTCGAAAAAGAAATCGCTCTGGCAAAGGAAATCAATGTTCCCTATCATTTCTGCCACATGTCGACAAAAGAGAGCTTTGCCTTCATCCGACAAGCCCAGAAGGAAGGCTACAAGATCACCTGTGAAGTCACTCCACACCATCTTTTCCTGAACGAAGAGGATATCCAAGGCAATCCAAACTTCAAGATGAATCCCCCTTTGCGCAGCAAAGAAGACCAAGAAGAAACCATCAAGGCTCTTCTTGACCATACGGCGTGTGTGATTGCAACCGATCATGCCCCTCATACAAAAGAAGAAAAATCCCGTCCCTATGAAAAATGCCCGAATGGAATCATCGGACTTGAGACGAGTGCGCCACTTGTCTACACGTATCTTGTGAAGACGAAGAAAGCCACCCTCAAGGATATGGAAGACTGGATGAGCAACAATCCAAGAACCTTGATGGGACTTGAAAAAATCACGATTCAGGAAGGATCAACAGCCGAACTCTGCTTCCTAGACATAGAACATGAACATACCTATGAGGCAAAAGAGATTCTCTCCAAAGGGGAAAATTCCCCCTTCTTGGGAAGAAGTCTCTATGGCTTCAACGTGATGACAATCCACAAGGGAAATATCGTATATCGAAAGGAGAACCTCTGATGAAAAGAAAACTCGTATTGGAAAACGGAATGGTCTTCCATGGCATCGGATTCGGAAGCATGGACAAAAAGATCAGCGAAATCGTCTTCAACACGTCGATGGTCGGATACCAGGAAATCCTTTCGGACCCTTCCTATTGTGACCAGATTGTCACGATGACCTATCCGCTGATCGGAAACTACGGTTTGGCCGATGAAGATTATGAGAGCAAGTCCGTCTATATGAGCGGATTCGTCGTCCGCGAATACAACGACCTTCCGAGCAACTTCCGCTATACATCGACCCTTTCCGAAGTGATGGAAGAGCATCATGCGGCCGGCATCTATGATATCGACACGAGAATGCTCACCCGCATCATCCGTGACAACGGCTCCATGAAAGCCATGATCACTGACGAAGAGGAGAGCGATGAAGAATGTCTGAAGGAACTTGAGGCCTATATGTATCCCCACGACCAGGTCAAGAAAGTCTCCAGCAAGAAAATCTGGTATTCAAGAACACCAGATCCGCTTTTTACTGTGGTCGCCATCGACTGCGGATGCAAGCTCAATATCATTCGCAAGCTCAATCAGAATAAATGCAATGTTGTCGTCGTTCCCTATAACACACCTGTCGAGACAATCATGAAATACAAACCAGACGGTCTCTTCATTTCCAACGGTCCTGGTGACCCGATTGACTGCAAGGAAGTCATCAAGACAATCCAGGAGTTAAAAGGAAAATTGCCAATTCTCGGCATCTGCTTAGGCCATCAGATGATTGCCCTTGCCTATGGTGCAAAGACATACAAGATGAAATTCGGACACCGCGGAGCCAACCATCCGGTCAAGGACCTTTCAACAGGGAAAATCGAAATCACATCCCAGAATCATTCCTATGCCGTCGATAAGTCCTCCTTGGAAAATACCGGACTGGAACTGACTCACATCAACATTCTTGACAACGAAGCCGAAGGCATCATGGATAGAAAGAACAAAGTCATCGGTGTCCAGTACCATCCCGAATCCGCAGCCGGTCCGGAAGACAGCGCCTATATCTTCACCCGTTTTTTGAACAATATGAAAGACTTCAAGGAGGGAAAGTAGCATGCCAAAAAGAACAGATCTCAAAAGAATCATGATCATCGGATCCGGTCCGATCGTCATCGGACAGGGTGCCGAATTCGACTACGCCGGAACCCAGGCCTGTCTTGCCCTGAAGGAAGAAGGCTATGAAACGATTCTGGTCAATTCCAACCCCGCGACCATCATGACCGATACCAAGATTGCCGACAAAGTCTATATGGAACCTCTTGATTTGGAGAATGTCGCCAAGATCATCCGTATCGAACGTCCCGATGGCATCCTCTGCTCCATCGGCGGTCAGACCGGTCTCAACCTCGGAATGAAACTCTATAAAAATGGAATTCTTGAAGAATGCCACACGGAACTCTTAGGCACTTCCTACGATGCCATCAGCAAGGCAGAAGATAGAGAACTCTTCAAGGAACTCTGCCAGAGCATCAATGAGCCGATCTTGGAAAGTTATTCTGCCAAGACATTGGACGAAGTCATTGCCGCCGCCAATAAAATCGGTTATCCCGTCATCCTTCGTCCCGCCTTCACCTTAGGTGGAACAGGCGGCGGTTTTGCTGACAACGAGGAAGAACTTCGTCCTCTGGCCACAAACGGACTCAAGCTCTCCCCAGTGAATGAAGTTCTCGTCGAGAAATCCATCAAGGGATACAAGGAGATCGAATACGAAGTCCTTCGCGACAAGAACGATACCGCCATCGTCGTCTGCAATATGGAAAACATCGACCCAGTCGGCATCCATACGGGCGACAGCATCGTCGTGGCGCCAAGCCAGACTCTGACCAACAAGGAATATCAGATGCTGAGAAATTCGGCATTAAAGATCATCCGTGCCTTGAAGATCGAAGGCGGATGCAATGTCCAGTTCTCTTTGGATCCCTATTCTTTCCAATATTATGTCATCGAAGTCAACCCGCGTGTCAGCCGCTCCAGTGCCTTGGCGAGCAAGGCAAGCGGCTTCCCCATCGCCCGCGTCTCGGCAAAGATTGCAGCCGGCATGACGCTCGATGAGATCGATATCGCCAATACGAAAGCCAGCTTTGAGCCGACTCTGGATTATGTCGTCACCAAGATTCCCCGTTTCCCCTTTGACAAATTCGACGATGCATCAAGAAATTTATCCACCCAGATGAAGGCCACCGGCGAAGTCATGGCCATCGGCAGAACCATCGAGGAGAGCATGCTCAAGGCTGTCCGCTCTTTGGAAATCAAGGCCTGTCACCTCGAATTGGACAAATTCAAAAACAAAGATGTCAAGGAACTTCTCGACATCATCTCCCAGCATACCGATGAAAGACCTTTTGCCATCATGGAAGCCTTCCGCAAGGGCGTGACCATCGATGACATCTATTTCCTGACCATGATTGACCGCTTCTTCCTCGAGAAGATGTACAACATCTATCGCATGGAAGAGAAGCTTAAGAAGACCCCGCTCAATAAGGAAATCTTCCTTGAAGCCAAGAGAATGGGCTTCTCGGACGAATACCTCGGAAAAATCTATCATAAGAGCAAACTCGATATCTATCTCTACAGAAAAGAAAACAACATCTATCCGGTCTACAAGATGATTGATACCTGTGCAAGCGAATTCGATAGCTACATTCCTTATTTCTATTCCACCTATGAGGAGGAAAATGAATCCATTCATTCCGAAAAGAAGAAGATCGTCGTCTTAGGCAGCGGTCCGATCCGTATCGGACAGGGTGTCGAATTTGACTATTCGACCACACACTGCGTCTGGGCTCTTCAGAAGGAAGGATATGAAGCCATCGTCATCAACAACAATCCGGAAACCGTCTCGACCGACTATACCTTGTCTGACAAGCTCTACTTTGAGCCTCTGACGATCGAAGACGTCATGAACGTCATTGATTTCGAAAAGCCGGAAGGCGTCATTGTCGCCCTGGGCGGTCAGACCCCGATCAACCTTTCTTCCGATCTCGCGAAGCTCGGCGTGAAGATCATCGGCTCCAGCGTCGATGCCATCGACACGGCGGAAGATAGAGACCAGTTCGAAGTTGCCATGGGAAAAATCTCCATTCCTCTTCCAAAAGGTGTTGCTGTCACCAAATTGGAAGACGGCATCAAGGCCGCAAGAGAAATCGGCTATCCCGTCTTGGTGAGACCCTCCTTCGTCTTAGGCGGACGAATGATGAAAATCATCCACGACGAGGAAACCCTGAAGGAATTCATCCAGCAGGTCTTCCTCTTTGATGAGGAGCATCCTGTTCTGATTGACCAGTACATCTATGGCATCGAATGCGAAGTCGATGCCATCTCCGATGGAAAGGACGTCTTCATCCCGGGCATCATGCAATTGATCGAGCGCACCGGCGTCCATTCCGGAGACTCCATGAGCGTCTATCCTCCTTATTCCCTTTCTCAGAAGGTCAAGGATACGATTGTCAATTACACCAAGAAAATCGGTTTGGCCATCCATATGGTTGGACTCTTCAACATCCAGTTCATTGTCAAGAAGGAAACCGAGGAAGTCTTTATCATCGAAGTCAACCCACGTTCGAGCCGCACGGTTCCCTTCCTTGCCAAATCCACCGGTGTCCCGATTGCGGATATCGCAAGCCAGGTCATGCTCGGACATACCCTGAAGGAATTAGGCTATACCTCCATCGCTCCGGAAAAGAAGAGATGGTATGTCAAGACGCCGACGTTCTCCTTCACAAAGATTCAGGGCATGGATGTCGTCCTCTCCCCAGAAATGAAATCCACGGGCGAAGCGATCGGCTATGATAAATCGCTCAATCGTGCCCTCTATAAATCCCTTCGTGCCTCTGGACAGAGACTCATCAACTACGGAACCGTCTTTGCCACGATTGCCGACAGCGACAAGAAGAGTGCCCTTCCTTTGATTGAACGATTCTATAAGCTTGGCTTCAATATCGAAGCGACGCCTGGAACTGCCGCCTTCCTCAAGGAAAATGGCATCAAGACAAGAGTCCGCCACAAAATCAGCGAGAACTCCGAGGAAATCCTCGATTCTATCCGCAAAGGCTATGTCAGCTATGTCATCAACACGATGTCGGATAGCAACATCGACAAAGAGCACGATGGCGTGAAAATCCGCCGCTGTGCCATCGACAATTCCGTTCCGGTCTTCACCTGTCTGGATACGGTCGATGCCTTGCTCAATGTCTTGGAAGATATGACGATGTCGGTTTCGACCATCGATGCGGAGTGAACATGAAACAGGAATCACTGAAAATTCTTTCCAACAAAGAGGTTGGAAACAAGACCTATCAAATCCATCTGCAGGCAAAGGAAGAATTCCATTCTCTTCCCGGACAGTTCTGTGAGGTGGCACTTCCTGGATTCTATCTTCGACGTCCGCTTTCCATCTTCGACCAAAAGAAGAACACCATCACCTTTCTCTACAAAATCCTGGGAGAAGGGACAAAATCTCTCTCCCAGATGAAGGAAGGAGAGAATTTGGATGTTCTTCTCAATCTCGGAAACGGATTCACCCTTGAAAAATCCACCTCTCCTCTTCTTATCGGAGGCGGAATAGGTGTGGCTCCTCTCTACCTTCTGGGCAAAGAACTAAGAAAGCAAAACAAAAACGTGAAATTCCTCTTCGGATTCAGAAATAAGGAAGAAGCACTTCTTTTAGACGACTTCTCCAAGTTGGGAGAAGTCTATCTGACAAGCGATGACGGGACTCTCGGAGAAAAAGGAAACCCTGTCAGCTATCTAGCGAATCATTCGCTCGACTTCGACTTCTTCTATGCCTGCGGACCGCTTGTCATGCTGAAATATCTTAGTCAGACTCCTTTCCAGGGAGAAGTCTCCTTGGAGGCCAGAATGGGGTGCGGATTTGGCGCCTGCATGGGCTGTTCCATAAAGACGACAGAAGGCTTCAAAAGAGTCTGCAAGGAAGGCCCGGTTTTCAAAAAAGAGGAGGTGATCTATGAATAAGAATCTACATATCTCTTTTTTAGGAAAGGACTTCAAAAACCCGATCATCCCCGCTTCCGGATGCTTCGGATTCGGCTACGAATTTGCTTCGATCTATGATATCAACATTTTGGGAAGCATCGCCATGAAAGGCACGACCTTGGAACCAAGATATGGGAATGAGCTTCCCCGCATTGCGGAATGCCCCGCAGGATTGATCAATTCCATCGGCTTGCAAAACCCTGGGGTCGAGAAAGTCATCCACGAAGAGATTCCCAAGCTGGAGAAAGTCTATTCCGACCAGGTCATCGCCAATATCGGCGGACATTCTGTTGAAGACTATCTTCTCACCGCAGAAAAATTCAATGATGTAAAAAAAGTTTTCGCTCTGGAATTAAATATTTCGTGTCCGAACGTCAAGGAAGGCGGAATGGCTTTCGGTGTCGATAGCAAAGTCGCCTACCAACTTGTCAAGAAAGTCAAAGAACGTTCGGCAAAGCCGATCATCGTCAAGCTTTCCCCGAATGTCACGGATATCGTCTCGATGGCCAAGGCCGTCGAAGAGGCCGGAGCGGATGCCATCTGTCTTATCAACACGCTACTGGGAATGCGCATCGACTTGAAGAGTGGAAAGCCGATCATCAAGAATGTCATGGGTGGCTATTCAGGCCCTGGCATCTTCCCGGTGGCCTTAAGAATGGTCTATCAGGTCAGCCATGCCACTCATCTTCCCATCATCGGCGTTGGAGGCATCACATCGGCAAGAGATGTCCTTGAAATGATGTATGCCGGTGCCAGCTTAGTCGAAGTCGGAGCACAGAATCTAATCGATCCATATTGCTGCAAGAAAATCATTGAAGATTTACCCTCTGTCATGGAGGAATATCATATTGATGAACTATCTCAGATCATAAGGAGGACAAAATGAGTAACGTTATCATCGCCTGTGACTTTGCCACAAAAGAAGAATTGTACAATTTCCTGACTCCATTCAAAGGACTCAATCCCTACATCAAGATTGGAATGGAGATGTTCTACAAGGAAGGACCTTCCTTGGTCAGGGAACTGAAGAAGGATGGTTTCCAGATCTTCCTCGATCTCAAGCTCTGCGATATTCCGAACACCGTCAAGAAGGCCATGGCCCAGATTGGCGAACTCGGCGTCGAAATCACCAATCTTCATGCCTTTGGCGGCATCGAGATGATGAAGGCCGCCCGCGAAGGCCTTGATTCCACCCCTCAGGGAAAGAAAACGAAGCTGATCGCCGTCACGGTCCTGACAAGTCTAAACGATACAATCTTAGACGAAGAAGACCTCGTCCATCACAAAGTCAATGAAGTGGTCTCCCACTACGCCATGAACGCCAAGAAAGCTGGATTGGATGGTGTTGTCTGCTCCCCATTGGAAGCCCCGATCATCAAGGAGATGGGACTCATCAGCGTCACACCTGGCATCCGCTTGTTAGGCGATAGCAAGGACGACCAGAAAAGAGTTGCCACCCCTTCCTATGCCAAGGAACTCGGTTCGACCTACATCGTTGTCGGAAGAAGCATCACTAAGGCAAGTGACCCTGTGAAAGCCTACCATGAATGTGTAAAGGAGTTTGAATAAAATGAACGAAAAAGAATTAGCCGAAAAGGTCGCATCCTGCCTGTTGAAGATCAAAGCCGTCTTTCTCAAGCCGAATGACCCATTCACCTGGGCAAGCGGCATCAAATCCCCGATCTATTGCGATAACCGTCTCACTCTCTCCTATCCCGAAGTCCGTGAAGTCGTCGAGGAAGGTCTCAAAGAAACCATCATGACCTACTTCCCCGAAGCCGAAATCCTGGAAGGAACCTCGACAGCCGGCATTGCCCATGCAGCCATCGTCGCCACGAAGATGAATCTTCCTATGGGTTATGTCCGTTCCGGTCACAAGGATCACGGAAGAGGAAATCAGATTGAAGGCATCTCTCCAAAAGGAAAGAAAGTCGTCGTTGTCGAAGACCTCATCTCGACCGGAGGCTCTTCCCTTGAGGTCGTCGATATTCTCCGTGAGGAAGGGGCAGAAGTCTTAGGCATCGTCTCCATCTTCACATACAATCTTGCCAAAGGAAAAGAGAAGCTTGAAGCCGATCATTGCATCAATCATTCCTTGAGCAATTTCGAAACCTTGATTTCCATCGCCCAGAAGGAAGACTACATCAAGGAAGAGGACATCGAAAAGCTTCTCAAGTTCCAGAAGAACCCTTCCGATCCAAGTTGGATGGAAGCCGGAAAGTAGAAATTCTTCGAAACTCTCTCTTTTCAGAGAAAAAACAAGTATAATAGAAGAAAAAGGAGGCCCAGTATGGCTAAATTAAAAGGCAACATCGTGATGATCAAAGACGACAAGATTCTCTTTGTCTGTCAAAACAAATATTACATCACCAAAGGTGAGGGACACATCGGCGATGAAGAAGAATTCGACGAGAAGAAGTGCCTTCCCATGCCAAGCTACATGTTCGCCATCGCAACCATGGAAGAAGAGAACCTCGAAGACACACTCGACTTCATCAAGGACAAGTGGTTCGATCAATAAGATGAAACCTCCTAGACACCGTTTGATCGGTGTCTTTTCTTTCCCTGAAATTACAATCAAACATGCATCGAAAAAGCCGAGGGTTCTCCACATTTGTACTGAACCTTCGGCTTTTTATGGATGAGATCTTGATTTTATTTCGAATTCACATAGTCAACAAATCTTCTTACGCCCTCATAGCCTTTTTCATCCTGCTTATAGACGCCCGCACATTCTAGGACATGCTGGAAAGTATGACCGATTTCCTCCTGGAGAATCGCTTCGATCTCTTCTTTCTTCATGCCAGGGACAAAGCGAGAAGAAAAACCAGAAACCCATGAGGCATGTTTTTTGACGTCCTCGATTTCCATGATATTCTTTCCAGACAGTATTGCATCCTGAATCATTTCCATCTCTTTCTTCAGGCGGCTGGGAAGAATGGCTCTGCCCATGACTTCGATCAATCCGATGTTCTCTTTCTTGATGTTCCAATATTCCTCATGTGGATGATAGACACCAAGAGGATACTCTTTGGTCGTGATATTGTTTCTCAGGGCCAAATCCATAACGAATTCATCACCATCCTTATGAAGAATCGGTGTGATGGTATTATGAGGAACACCGTCTGTATAGGCATAGACAAAGCATTCCTCATCGCTATATTCTCTCCAACAGGACAATATCTTATCGGACAGACGAATCAGTTCATCACGGGAAGAGCTTTTCAGTCTTAAGACACTGAGCGGCCAGTAAAGATAGGAAGCGGAGACTTTCTCAAAGTTTCTGAAGGAGACCTCAAAGACCTCCTTTGCATCGAACATGGGAAAACGGTAGCTTCCTCCCTGATAATGGTCATGGGTCAGAATGCTTCCTCCGACGATCGGAAGATCGGCATTGCTACCAAGCATATAGTGGGGAAGATAGGAAACAAAATCAAAGAGATGCTCAAAAGTCTTCTCGTTGATTGTCATGGGGACATGCAAGGCATTGAAAACAATGCAGTGCTCCGCATAGTAGGAATAGGGAGAATACTGCATATAGTAGTCTTCGTTTCCTAAACGAAGGGGTATGTAGCGGATTGTCTCTCTCGCCGGATGGCTGATGGTTCCACGATAGCCTATGTTCTCCTTGCAGAGAAGACATTTCGGATAGGATGTCTGCTTCATGCTTCTTGCTGCCGCAATCGCCTTGGGATCCTTCTCCGGTTTCGAAAGATTGATGGTGATATCGATATCGCCATACGGTGTCTTTGTCTTCCAACTCAAATCCTTCTTGATTCGATAGGAACGGATATAGTCGCTATCTAAGGAAAGATGATAGAAATAGTCTGTTGCCGTTTTCTTGTCTTCATCGGCCAATTTCCTGAATGTCGAAATCACCATATCGGGCCGAGGAGTGAAGCAGTTCATGATCTTGGTGTCAAAAAGATCCCGATCGGTGATGCCGTCTGACTTGATCAGACCTTTTTCGATGGCATAGGAAAGAAGATTAGCCAACGTCTCTTCCAAATCGACATTTTTATATTCCTTATCGTCATCGATAAATTCATCTAAGTCAAGAACATCCAAAAGAAGATTGATGCTGTAAAAATATTCTTCCTTGGAGATCAGTTTCTTCTCTAAGGCATACGAAGATAGTTTTTTGATTTCGCTTTGAATCTCGATCATAATTTTCTTCCTCCCTCTCCAACGGATAATATATGACATTCTGCATGAAGCGATGTCTTTTCATAATAAGCCTTTTCAAGATTCATGATGAAGGAATCGACTTTTTCCTCCTTGACGATGGAGATCGTGTTTCCTCCCCATCCTCCCCCGGTTTCTCTTGAGCCGATGCAGCCATCCTGTCTTCGTGCTTCAGCGACAAGGAAATCGATTTCATCGCACGTCGCCTCATAAAGATCCTTCAATCCATCACCGGATTCATTGATGAGTCTTCCAAAGGTTGCAAGGTCCATCTTCTTTAGAGCATCGACCGCTTTCTTTGTTCTTTCTTCCTCATAGACAGCAAAGCGAGCTCTTTTTTCATTCACAGGGGAAGAGATGAGGTGCGCATGTTTTTCAAATTCCTCGACACTCAGTTGGCAGAGATTGTCAATTCTGCATTCTTTTTGAAGATCCTTCAGGGCTTCCTCGCATTCTCTTCTTCGATCATTGTAATGGGAAGTCACCAAGGAATGCGGCTTATTCGAATTCGTCACGATGATCTTATATCCCTTCAGGATGAGTGGAACATAAGAATAATCTAACGTCTTGCAATCAAGGAAGAGAGCGCAGTCCTTCTTTCCATTGGCCGAGGCAAACTGATCCATGATTCCACAGTTGAGTCCACAGAAATCATTTTCGGCTTCCTGGCTCAGCAGAGCGATTTCAACGCCATTCACATCCAGGGAAAAGGCATCCTTGATGATATTGGCCATCAGGACTTCCATGGCCGCGCTTGAGGAAAGCCCCGAGCCCGGAATGTTCCCCGAGACGAGAATGTCAAATCCGTGTGAAAGAGAATATCCTTTCTTCTGAAATGCCTTGAAGACACCTTTCGCATAATTCGTCCAGCCATCCTTCTTATCATATTTCAGATCCGAAAGAGATGCATTGATGATTCCACATTCAGGAAAATTCTCACTATAAAAAGAAAGAACATCATCCTTGCGATCACAAACAATGGCGTAATTGCCGACATCCAGCGCACAGGGGAAGACATGTCCGCCATTATAGTCGATATGCTCTCCGATGAGATTGACTCTTCCCGGAGCCATATAGGCTCGAAGATTTTCCTTTTTTTTGAATAGAGAACTGAAATGTTCCTTGAGGATTTCGATATCCATATTCCACACCTCCATAAGACACCTCTATTATACTTTCCCATGTAATCTCTTTCAAAAACAAAAAAAGGCAGAAATCAAACAATTTATGCCTTTTTTCATGCGATAGAAGAGAAAGAGGAAAAATCCTCTCAAAGTGTTTCCAAAACCGTGATTTCCAAAGCCTCAAGAGAGGAGAAAGTGGCCTCAGCCTTCTTATCATTTCCATCTCCGACGGCATCCCTGATCACAAAGACGGGCGTATCCTTCAAGGCGGTTCTTGCCAGGATAGCCTGCGCATGCACGCAGATGGAGGTGCAGACACCCATGATATAGACGTTGTCGAAATCCTTCGGATGATCAAGAAGATACGTAAAGAGCTCGCTGGAGCCGAAAGTCGGCTTCTCAAATTCGATGACTTCATGATGAGAAGAAAGAATATCGAGTTCTTCTTGAATGGAATTCTCCGTTTCCCATCCTAATGTCCCCTTTACGCAATGGAGCGGAATATTCTTTCCTTCCAATGTGGAAGAGTAGTCTTCCTTATCATGGGTATCCTTCGTCACAAGGATGACATCCTCTTCCATCACCTTGTTCTTCAATATCGATAGGACATGATGGACGGTCTTTTCATATCCTTTGAAGCCGAGGCCCATGGAAAGGAAATCATTCTGCATATCGACAACAATGAATATATTTTTCATATCCGATCACCTCAATGGAACTGCGAGGAATACATAGAATAATAGAATCCCTTTTTATCCATCAGCGTCTGATGATTGCCGGTCTCGATGACATGCCCATCCTTGAGCACCAGAATGAGAGAAGCCTTCTGAATGGTGGAAAGACGATGGGCGATGACAATGCTCGTTCGATTTTTCATGATGGCATCAAACGCATCCGTAATAAGTTTTTCCGTACGCGTATCGACATTGCTGGTCGCTTCATCGAGAATGACGATATCCGGTTCCAGAAGCATGACTCTGGCGATGGTAAGCATCTGTCTTTCTCCCTCGGAGAGTCCTTCCTTGGCCGAGACCTTGGTCTCATAGCCATAGGGGAGCGTATTGATGAAGAAATCTGCGTGGGCCTTTTTGCAGGCTTCCTTGACTTCCTCATCCGTGGCGGAAGGCTTGGCATAGCGCACATTTTCCATGACAGTTCCTGAAAAGATCCATGTTTCCTGCAAAACCATTCCGAAATTGACTCTGAGAGAAGATTTTTTGATATCGGTTCCCTTGATGCCGTTATAGAGAATCGCACCCTTTGTCGGATCATAGAAACGCATCAGAACATTGATCAAAGTGGATTTTCCAGCCCCGGTCGGACCGACAATCGCCACCGAATCGCCCTTGTGAATGACTTCATTGAAGTCTTCAATGAGTTTCTGTTCCGGCTCATAGGAGAACCACATATGGTCGAATCTCATCTCCTGGATATTCATGACGTCCATCGTTCCCTCATCGACATCGTCCTCCTTGTTGAGGAAGTCGTTGATTCTCTTGAAGGAGAAGACCGCCGTCTCATATTCGCTTAAGACACCGCTGATTTCATTAAACGGCTTCGTATAGCTTGTCGTATAACTTAAAAAGGAAGAGAGTTTTCCAATCGACATCGAAAGAATCGGGTAGGCGGCTGTAAAAGGAATCATGATGATGCCGCTGATGCCGATAAGACAATAGATGGTGTTGTTGACAAGTCGGGTCGTCGGATTCGTCCAAGAGGCAGAAAAGAGGGCGATTTTTCCTTCCTTTCTCAATTCCTCATTCTGAGACTGAAATTTTCTAAGGGAATCATCCTGGAAATTCAGTGATTGGAGCAGATCGGAATTATTGATGGCTTCCATCGAAAGACCATTGAGCTGGGACTGAAGCTTGGCTTGCTTCTTGAAATATTTGTGTGAGAAATTGGCAACAAAGCGGCTGACGATGAGACTCAAAGGCGAAAGAAGGATGACGCCCAAAGCCAAAATCCAGTTCGTGATGAACATCATGATGATGGTGATCACAATGGCAAGGACACCTTCGATCAAGGACTTGAAGACCGAGAAGAGACCATTGGCAACGTTCTCGACATCACCGATTTCGAGTTGGACGAGGTTTCCTTGGCTTTCCTTGAAAATCGTGTCGATGGAAACGCTGTTGATCTTATGATAGGTGTCATTTCTCATGTCATAGATGATTTCCTGCGTCATGACACCGACCGAATATTCAAAGAAGAAATCAGCAAACGCGCCAAAGATGGATAAGCCGAGTGAAAGGAAGATGAAGAGGAAGAAGAGATTCTTCTTGCCAGCGATGGCTGCATCAAGGGCATAGCCGACAAAAAGCGGCTGAGAAAGCTGAGCGATAAGGAAGACAAGAACCGAAAGGGCAATCAGGACAATCCTCTTTTTCTGTGGAAGAAGATAGGAGAAAAAACGCTTTTTGTAATCCATGATCATTCTTCTCCTTTCTGAACCTGTGAGAGATAGGTTTCTTTATAAATCGGACAGTTCTTCATCAATTCATCATGATTTCCCTGACCGATGATTTCACCGCCTTCCAGGACAAGAATCTTATCGCATTCGCTGACGGTGGAGACTCTCTGGGAAACGATGATCTTCGTGATGTTCTGATAGTGTTCGGAGATGTTGCCTCTGACTTTCTTATCGGTCAGAAGATCCAATGCGGAAGTCGAATCATCCAGGATGATGATTTCCGGCTTCTTCACGAGCGCTCGTGCAATGCAAAGTCTCTGTCTTTGGCCACCTGAGAAATTCTTTCCGCCTTCCTCGACTTCATGATCAAAGCCATCTTCATAGCGACTGACAAATTCATAGGCCATGGAATCCATCATGGCATTCCTGATATCCTCATCGCTTGCTGATGGGTTTGCCATTCTCATATTCGACCCGAGCGTCCCTTTGAAGAGAACGGATTTCTGATGGACAAGGGCAATTTCATCGCGCAGGGATTCCAAGGAATAATTCCGGATATCTTCCTTTTTATATTTCACCTGGCCGTTCGTGGCATCCAAGAAGCGTTCCATAAGATTGATGAGGGTTGATTTTCCACTTCCCGTTCCGCCGATGATTCCTAAGGATTCCCCTTTGTTGAGATGAAAATCGATATTCTTCAAGGCCATGTTTCCGCCTTCCTTGTAGGCTAAATCAACATGATCAAAGGAGAAGATTTCCTCTCCCAAAGGATAATCCTTCTTCACAAGAGGCTTTTTTGCATCATGGATCTTTGGCTGAATCGCCAAGACTTCATCCACACGCTTGGAGGAAACGCTGGCCTTGGTCAGCACCATGACGACATTGGTCAGCTGAACCAAGGTTGTGAAAATCTGCGCCAGATAGGCAACAAGGGTGATGACGGTGCTCGAGTAGGCTCTTCCGGCTTCCTGGGAAGCAGAGAACATCGGAAGTCCGCCAAAGAGAATGACCGCCAAGGTGGCAAGAGCGATAATCGCAAAAGTCAGAGGGTTGATCAAGGCATTGAGGAAATTGACCTTGATGGAATTTTCCTTATAGACACCCGTGATTTCTTGGAATGATTTTTCTTCATAATCCTGTCTGTTGAAGGCACGGATGACCTTGCTTCCTTCCAAGGTATCGCCCGTCTTGATTGAAATGTTATCGAGTTTCTTCTGAATGGAGAGATATTCCTTGCTTGACTTCTTCATGATGAAAAAGACGACAAAGAGAATCAGAGGAACAATGCCGACAAAGACAAGTCCGATCTGCCAGTTGAGAATCAGGGAGATGACAATGGCACCGAGGATGATGAACGGCGCACGGACAATGAGTCGGATAAAGATCAGCACGCCCTGCTGAACCATATAGGAATCCGCATTGAGCGTTGTCAATAGACGTGCGTTGCCCAATTCCTCTCTTTCCATCTTCGAAAAGGAAAGAATCTTTTCATATAAGGAATTTCTGACATCGCATCCGACGGCCATGGCTGTCTTGGCTGCGATATATTGGGTCAGCATGGTTGTCGCAAATCCGAGAATGCCCATGATAAGGATGATGACGCATCCGATGATGGCATAATTCAGATTCATATCATCCTTGATCCAAACCCCGAAGAGACTGATGAAACGGGAGATGGCCAAGATGATCGGGTTGGTCTCCGAATCGATGGCCCGAACACCATCGAATGTCGACATATCGATGATGGTCTTCATGAACAAAGGAATCAAGAGATCGAAGACGGCTTCGATCATCTTCAGCGCCGGACCCAACGTGAAGGCGATGGGATGACGTTTGTAAGCCTGCGATGTTTTTTCAATCATAAAGTCAAACCTCTTTCTAAACAAAAAATGCAACTTATTTTACTCAACTCTCTTGAAAAATGATATATAAAAAAAGAATAATTAACGAATTCTTTCAATTCGCGCAATTTCCCAAGTCGATATGTTTACATGTGTACGGCTAACAGTCATATCGAAAGCCGACTAAAAACAATACTGAAGGAAACAATTTTCTTCTGAATGTAGGCCTCAGCTTCATCAAAAGAGGATGTTCGCAGGTTTTCTTTCCATATAATCGATCATGCAGACCTGACTCCATCCTTCCTTTTTCTTCTTTTCCACATAGTCCTATATCGAATTTGCCTTATGTAGACAATATGACATGCCCGTCACGTCTAAAAATAGCATCCGGTTAGTTGCCGGATGCAATGATTATCCGTTGATTAGCTTTTTTCCAAATGATGTTATTTGAATCAAAGACGCTCTACCCAATTTCTTATAGTCTAACCTAGTTGATTCCACAAGACGCTCTAATATCAAATCCTCAACATTTATTGGTAGTTCCATATTCATTGCCTTCCAATAAAAATTGGAACATGTCAGAAAGAATTACAAAATAAATTTTGACGTAATCTTCGACGTAATCTTCGACGAACCTAGATAATGATAGCGAATTTGAGATAACGATTCGAAATTTACCGAATCTAACTATCTGAACATAAACTATGAATCTTTGAATATATGTTTCAAAAAGAGAACCATCAATGTAATATATATCGGTTCTCAAAAAATACTCTTTTACGTTCTTATAGATTAGGCAATGTCTATTTCATCTTCTGGAATTGATGATAACATATCAGCCAAATTAATTCCTTTGTAATTGGAATTCCATAAAATATCTACATCAGATACATCTAGCGTTTCCTGATAATATTGGCAAAATGATATGTAGTCTTTTCTGCTATCGTTGTAATAGGTAATTGAGTATTTTTTTCCTTGGTATTCAAAATCAAGTTCTCTTCCTGTATCAACCCACTCGGTCAACTGTTGCTTTGTCATGTTTTATTTCCTCCCATGTTTTATTTCTTACAGTTACTCCTTTTTCGTTTTTGTGCCATTGATGTTGATGAGGTACGACGGGATGAGTTTTAGAATTTCCATGGTCATCATAGTCGATATCCAAATAAACATCGCCATTTTCATCGTAATATCTTTCGCGAATCAACTTTCCGCTTTTGTAAATCCGAGTGACGGAGTTTGGATTGCCTTTTGTCGGTGGCGTCTCGTGATGCTCAATAACAAAATCATTCACTTCATTAACGATTCCAACTTTGTCAGATTCGGCGCCATTGAATGGTGAATCAAAATGTGATGTTGTTCCTTTCATCTTCTATTCCTCCTCTTCATCATATAGGAGTCATATTGATAAACCGGAATGTCACTCTCCAATGCCTTCTTGAAAAGCCAATATGGAGCAAGGCCATAAACAATAATTCCGCTCGGTTCAAGACATTCGACAACTTGACTAACTTCATCGGCAAAGATTTTCCGATTTGCCATTGCTT
>CAVKZJ010000020.1:0-3762 GCA_963660905.1 bacterium
AACCTCTTTCTTCTATTCTATCATGAAACCGGTTTTTATCGCTGAAAAATGTATAATTCTCCTACTTGAATTGACTTTTTCCACAGTTTTGATGTGTAAAGGGACTCACCTATTTCTCGAATAGGGTGAATTTTTAAAACCACATTCGCTTTGTGCGTGTCTCACATTTTTCTTCCTATCGATAAGGTCATGATATCGCAGAAGAAATAGAAAACAGTTTTTCGATGAATCGATGACCATTTTATAGGTCCATTGTCTTACTTTCTTTTATCGTCTTTTATTCACTTTAAGGATGCAATGCTTTAAAGAATGTAACATTTATCGAGAAAATTTATCGTAAAGTTTGACTACATATCTCTTGTTGTGCTAAACTTTTCCAAGTGTTTAAGGAACTGCAATATGAAAAATAAAAAGCCGTTAATCATCGCTCTGGTTGCCATCGATGTCGTTATTACCATTACACTTCTTGTCATATCCATCGTCATGCTCGCGAATACTGTCGGAAAGAGTGCTGCCGAGATTCTCAATGCCAAAGGATTCATCGGATATCTGCAGAATCATACGACGTTCTATTTCTGCTTATTCGTTCTTCCTCTCTTCATTCTTCTTGCAGCGAATATCATCGGTCTTGTCATCTATGTTAAGAAGACAACACAGACGGAACAGGTTAAGGTCAGTGATCTCTCGGAACAGCAGAAGGCAGAATTGATGAAACAGCTTCAGTCTGACTTGCTCAAGCAGGCAGCTGGAGAGAAGAAAGAAGAAACAAAGCAAGAAGAAAAAAATGAGCCGGCTCCTTCGGATGAACAGAAGGATTCGAAAGAAGAAGCTTAAGAAAGATATGGACTATACGTTCAAGCATTCCTTGAAAACGGTAGTCCTTTTTCTATGTGGACTTCTCCTTTTTTTGTATGGCCCTCAAGATTATTATGAAATTACAAGGAAAAGATTGCTTGACAAATATGTAGATTTGACAAAATGAATCAGAAAGAAAAAATAAAAATATTGCGCATGTCTATCGTGTTTGGTAAACTTTTTTGTAGAGAAAAGCAAATCCAGAGCAATCTGGTGGCGCAAAACTATAGGGTCCTATCGGGATAGCCAGGTGCCTACAAAAAGAATTGATCAGGAAAACTTGGTGAATTGGACAATAGGCACTGATTTTTAAGGTCATTTCATGGGGATATGGGATGAGTTGTTTGCAGTGTTCTGGACAAACACGGCAAAAAATATCTTAATATGTGGATTTTTGTGATCCACCCTATTCACTATGCAAGAAAACAAATATGAGAAAAGAAAAAGGCAAAAAAAGCGCAATGCGATTATTGCCTCCATTTCCTTTACTGGTGTCGCGATTTTAGGCATCATTGCCTTTTTGGGTAGAGACATCGGCTCTTTCACCGTCAAAGCAAAGAATGATAGCGTGAAGCTGTCGTTAAGCAAGAAGTACGCTTCCGAAGAGAAGTCATCTTTCCTGTTGGTCAAAACAATCCCTGCTTTTGAGCAAAAGTCCTACGTTGACATCATGTCATTGGGAGATGATATTCTTGATAATGAGGATACGGATGATGCGGAGACTGGATATATGTTGGGAAAGGCGGCAAACTTGGATGACAATTCTTCCCTGACAAGCCTGAATTTCTTCAAATACACATTCTATGTGTCGAATGAGGGAAATAAGACTGCTGCCTATGATATGGATTTCAAGGTTGTCGAGGATGTCAAATCGACGACTGGCGATAATCGCAGTCTTCTTGATACACTTCATGTTGTTATTTACCAGAACGAGGTCGTTAACGACAATTCCATCAAAACGCATAATAAGGAAGTTTATGCCCGCGCTCCTGTAAATGCGACTCGACATGATGAAAATGGAAATCCTGTCCATAAGGAGTATATTTCTGTCAGTCCAGAAAAGTCGACAAGCGCAAATCCGTATATGGGTTTTGCAGAACCTTTTGTCGAAAGCAATAATGAAGTAACTTCTTTGGCGACCTATCATGTGAAGTCTCTTAAAGCCGGTGAATATATTAGATATACCTTTCTTTGTTATCTTGATGGCGATGATGATGAGTCTGACAAAGGAGAAGGTGCTCCAGAAGGCGCAAGCATAAAATTGGAAATCGATGTGAACGGATATGAAAGCAAGAATGCTGAATAGGAGATTCTTTATTGCGTCTCTCTCAATTCTATCGGTCCTTTGTCTGATTGGTTCGGTCAGTTCGACGATTTCTTTCTTTGTCGCTTCCACGAGAACATCCATCGGAATCAATGGCACGACCAAGGCCAATTGCTCGAACAATCTTCTTTTTGCGGATGTTCCCCATTCGGATGGGACTTCCTCGGATGTCGATCAGATTTCCAGCAAGGAAGAACTTCGCTTGGTGACCAAAAAGAATTATCAGGATGCGAAAATAGAAATCGAGGAAGAAATAAAAGAACTTGAGAATTCCTCTCTTCCGGAAGAACAGGAAAAATTGGAAATGCTCAAGGAAAAGAAAAAGATTGTCGAAGACTATCTATTGGATTTGGATGGCACGACTTCCTATTCTTTTGGCTCGCTATCTCCGGTGACGAATTATATGAAGGATGCTTCTTCTACTTCCTTGACGAAGGATTTGCCGTTAGGTGTGTTCTATAGCAATCCGAGCTATCAGTATTTTGATGTCGAAGACTGGGATGGAGCTCTTCCGAGTCATTATCTTCAGTATACTTTGACACTGAAAATGAAAGAAGATGTCGATGTCGATCAGGAAGTGTATCTTGAGGATCTTTCATTCCTCAATACAGAGGATACCTTGTGTAAGATGATGCGGTTCCATTTCTCATCGGAATATATTCTTGATGGAGACAAGGAAACAATGAATACTTTGGTTTCTCATTCAGGAACTTCAACAGATTGCTTTGGCTATCTTGATCTGAACAATGATGGTCAGCTGGATAAGGAAAAATACACATATGATTTTGATTCCGATAACAAGGATCCCGTTCTCTATGGAAAAAAAGACTATGTCGAGACGAGTTATTCTGTGGAAGAGGTCAAACCTCTTATCGAGAATGGTGTCTATCAGGCTGGAACTGGGCATGCCATCGGCGTGATTCCTGTTGGCGGAAGCCTGAAGCTGACGATTACGACCTGGCTGGAAGGCTGGGAAAAAGATGAGTCGGACAATACGATCTGGGATGAGACGATCAAAGGGATGAATTATGAAGTCGGTATGACATTTGGTGTTTCATACCTATAAGGAGTGTTTTATGAAAAACAAAAAGAGTTACAGAAGATACACGGTTGCGGGATTATCTTTCCTGATTGTGGCAAGTGTGGTTGGTTCTGCTGCGGGAACAGTGGCTTGGTATCAGTATTCGACAAGAACGAGTGCATATATCAATGGTGCAGATGGTTCCTGTACGAAGAATCTGCAGATGATTGTTGGAGAAGTCGAACTTGATACTGATGGAAAGGAAAAAGGGGACTATGATTGGGGTTCAGATTTCACTTTCGCTGATATCAAGGATTATATCAGCAAGACCCTGAACGATGAAACCATTGTCAAGAATTATGGAACGATTTCTCCGGTGTCCAATTATCGCGCCGAACTCGGAGAGAATGATCCATCGGATAATGATGGCGTAGAGGGCGATAAGTACATCAATACCACATCGAGTGTTCTTTTCACAAAAGAAGGAAATTCTTGGAAGAAAGAAAAACTCATGACGGGCGTGGATGATTCAACAAAGACCATCCAGGCTGCTATGGGAACT
>CAVKZJ010000020.1:4152-32476 GCA_963660905.1 bacterium
CGTTATCAGGATTATGAATTCAAGGATTATTCCTCTCCGAAGAAATATGACTATATTCAGTTCCCTGTCACTCTAAAACTGAAGGATGTCAAGACGAACACGAATTCTCAAAAGGGAACGGATGTCTACCTTGAAGATCTTCAGATCAACACCTGGGATAGTGTTACCAAGAATGAGAATGACTTAAAGGATAATTTCCGTGTCCATTATTCTGCTGTCTCTCAGGAAGTCGTGACGGATGAAACAACCCATAATGTCACTCTTGTCGATGATGAAGAACAGGATACGCTTCTCAACGTCATGGATAAGAAGGGTAATGAAACTGAATTGACTAACTACACCTATGGTCCTCTCGACTTGAATGGGGATGGCAAATTCGATACAAGCAAGTACACCTATAGCAACTCGAAAACAATCATCTATGGCAATAAAGGAACAAAGCAGACCTCGACCTATTATTCGACCATCAAGCCGACAGTGACGAATGGTCAGTACAACAATACTGGAAAAGCCATCGGTACGATTCCGGACAATGGATATCTCAAGGTCATGGTGACAGTTTGGATGGATGGATGGAGCAAGAATACCATTAATCCGACTCATACTGTCGACATTGTCGAAAAGAAGAACACCCTTGCTGATGAGGAAACAGCCTTGGACAGTGCAATCCAGGAATGGGTTGATGCTGACAATGAGGAAAAAACTGTCAATGCCGATGAACAGTCAACACAAGATGAGAAGACATCTGCAGCTGAAACGACTGCTGAAAAATGTACTGCGGCAACCACTGCGTTGACGCATTATAAGACAGCCTTCCTTGCTTATAGTTCTGCTTTGAAGAAACATATCGACTCTTCTTTGCCTGAAGAAACAGATTGGACCAATCAGTTTAAAACATTAGTTTCTGATGATGATGATAGCAAAGCAATTCTTGATAAATTCGTCAAGGAAACTGATAAAGCAAAGACGATTTCTGAAATCGTGTCTGGATTCACTGGCTATGATAAATTGAAAACAGCCTATGAGACTTTAGTTGGTAACTCCATCGCTTCCTGGGATGGATCATTTGAGAAGTCAGAATATGAAGTCGGCATGACGTTCGGCGTCTCTGCTGATTTCTAAGGAAAAATAAGAAAGATTCTATACATAGGAAACACTGAAAATGAAATGGCGTGTCATGGCATCCCTCCTTTCAGGGGTCACACTCATCGCATTCGCTGGTGCCATCTCTGGTACCTTGGCTTGGTATGCATATGCTACCCGAGCCAGTGTTTCCTATGGTGGAACGAGTGTCTATTCGACAGCACAGCTCCAAATCGGTCTCAAGACCGATAATAGGACATTTTTGGTCGATCAGACGGTTTTGGATGAAGAATATACTCTTGACGAAAAGGAAGACGGCGTCAAGGTCTATACCTTGAATAATTTAGGGACTTCCACTTATTCCGAAGTCATCGCCATGGAAGATAAAACCTATTGGTTTGCTCAGCCTGGAACCGGCTTTTCGGAAAAGGACATCCAGAACTATCTCAGCAAGACGGAACCGAACCATATGAAGAGTGGAGATGCCACTGTCCTTCTTCCCTGCACCACAAGAGAATATAAGTCCGGTGATGATTTCAAGCTCTACCAGAATCCGACGAAATTGGAATATGATCGTGGTTCTGCCACAGGCGATTCCTATTCCAAAATCGATTTTGCCTTCCGTGTCATCACGACAAAGGGAGAAACTGTCAAAAACCAGAATATATGGCTCATGGATGCAAAGCAGAGCGTCTCAGGCAGTGCCTCTTCTGCACTTCGTCTTTATTTTGAGGGAAATCGTGCATCCGATGATGGACGAGAAGATGTCGATGTTCTTTTCAATCCGAGTGCCAAGAGTGATGGTGCGACAGCTGTTGCCGGCCTTCTTGACCTTGATATGGATGGATATTATGACTATACGGTCACGAATCATTCATCTGGAACCGGAAAAGAATATTTCTATGGCTTGGACAATCCTGAAGGCGCAAGTGAGATTACAGAAGAATCTCTCGATGATCTGAATCAGACAGGTGCGTCTGAACGCAATACCTTTTATGCAAAACATAAAGCAGGCAACACAGGATACCTCAGTTATGACGGAATCACATTGCCGAAAGCAGAATATCTTGGAACGAATACAGTCTATCCGGATGACAAGTCTGGAAAATTGACGGGCGGAACCGTTCTTTCTTCCACAGCGGATGATGACTACTCGATTGCCGATCTTTCCATGACGATTTATCTGGAAGGCTGGGATCATTCTGTCATCGACAAGAATATCGATTATCAGTTCCAGCTCGGTCTGACATTCCAAATCAATAAGGTGGAGTGACATGAAAAGAAATCGATGGCTATTTTCTCTCTTGCTTTGCCTGACTGGTCTTTCGGCCCTGGGCGTCGGTGCATCCGTCGCCTGGTATGCAGCGGCAAGCCAACTGAAGATTTCCCAAATTGAAATCAGTGTGCTTAGCGAAAGAAACCTGAAGGTTTCGACATCTGCGGAGATTTCCTCCTTTGAGGAACATAAATATTCGAGCGAAGAAGACACCTCTCTTCGTCTTAACACGGAGGATCAGGATTCCTTCAAGCCTGTTTCCAGCATGTATTCATTTAAGGAAGATTATCATACATTTTCCTTGGATGATGAGTATTCCTGGATGGAAAGAAAAGACTCGGCACCGGTCTTTGCCGATGGATATATGACCAGTTCAGCGAAAGTGCCGGCTGTTCCTTCCAAGGCCAAATCCGGATACTTCACAAAGGAGATTTATCTTTTGGCGGATGATGACTGCTATGTCACGCTCGATCCCGAAACCTGTCTCTTCAATGGATATATCTCGACAAAAAAAGGTGCTCTTCTCTCAAATGAGAATATCCAAAATGAAATACATGAAGAAAATAAGAAGATGGCAACAAAGCTTTATGCCAATCAGCCTTCGGACAATGATGTCGAGAAATGGACAGGGCTGATGGATTCGCTTTACAAGGCTTTGCGTGTCTCTCTTCTTGTCCCTGATGAAGAAGAATACCAGTACTACATCATCGATCCCTTCAAGGAAATTGCCACAAAGGATGACTCGGGAAATGCTCTCTCCTACGAGGATACCTATTTTGCAGGACGGCTCAACGCGGATTTGGATGAATATTACGACACTTATACTGAAGAATATGATGAAGAGGGAAAACCTCTTTATTCTGAAACCCTATATGGCGATATCGATGAATCCACCAGAGAGAAAGCCGTATATGGTGAAGTCTGCAAAGAAGAGCAGACAAAAAGTGGTAGAATAGATTCGTATAGCAAATCTTCCTTCAATGCCTATACGAAAATGAATACGAAGCCTCTTGATTTTAAGGCTTCCTTAGATAATGGCTTAATTGCGAGCAAGGAACATTCCTATGCTCTTGCCGAGCAGGGGGATGCGGATTGCGAGGTTCGAATTCCGGTCTATCGGAATAAGGTGAGGAAGGTTGTTCTTTCCATATATTTGGAAGGATGGGATAGCGATTGCATCAATAACACCATGGGTGCAAGCTTCATGTCGACACTCAGTTTCAAGATTGCTAGGGAGATGTAAATTATGGCTCAATACTTTGAATATTTAAGAGAAATGATCATCGCTGTCTTTTGGGATTTCATCGCATTCTTTTCCACGAGAATCGTTGAACCCTGGAAGAAAGTTCCATCCAACTTTTCGCATTACCATGATTTTTTGGCGACCTATTCCTCGGGATTCGGTTTCTGGGGCTGGTTCTTCTTTGTCTTGTTTGCCCTTCTCTTCATCGCGCTTATCGGTGCGATGTTCTTCGGAATTTATCTTCTCTTGAGAAAATATATCCGTTTCTGCAAGAGAGAAATCGATAAGGATGCTCTTCGTGAGGAAATCGAAAAACTCACCTATCAGCTCAATCTTTCCGATGCCGAAAGAAATAAGATTCTCGATCTCAAGGTTTCGGCCTTGGGACTCAAGCCGGAACAGGCACAGGAAACCCAGGAGGATTCCTCTGTCCGCTTCCCGAAGCTTACTCATGTGGATGAACTCTATAAGGGGGTCTCGACGGATATTGCGCCTGTTGCCGATCTCTCCTTGGAAGAACTCTGCAATGCTTTCCGAAATTTTGCTGCATCGAAACTGAAACTCTATTACAAGATCGAAGTCATTCGTCAGCTCTTTGCCGGTATGGCGACGAGCAAACTCATCATCCTGGAAGGTATCTCCGGTACGGGTAAGACTTCCTTGGCCTATGCCTTAGGAAAATTCTTCTCCTTTGATTCGGCTATCATTCCTGTCCAGCCTTCCTGGAAGGATCGAAGCGAACTTTTGGGTTACTACAATGAATTCACCAAGAAATTCAATGAATCCGAATTCCTCCGTGCCTTATATACCACGACCTATCGTCAGGATCTCGACGTCATCGTCCTCGATGAAATGAACTTGGCCCGTATTGAATACTATTTCGCCGAATTCCTTTCCATCATGGAAATGAGAGACGTCAATGAATGGCTGATCGATTTGATTCCTGCCCCACAGGAAAATGATCCTGCCAATCTCCATGACGGCAAACTTCTCATCCCGCAGAATGTCGAATTCTTCGGTACTGCGAATAACGATGACTCCACCTTCACCATCTCCGACAAGGTCTATGACCGTGCCATTTCCATCTTCTTCGATGATAAGGGAAGAGAATTCGAATGCGAAGACCAGGAGAGCATGGCTGTTCCTTATTCGCAGATTTCCAACCTCTACCACGATGCCTTAAGCCAGTATCCGATCAGTGAAAATATGTATTCGAAGTTCGAGGAACTGGACAACTTCGTCATCAAGAACTTCAAGCTTGCCTTCGGCAACCGTATCATGAAGCAGCTCGAGACCTTCATCCCGGTCTATGTTGCCTGCGGCGGAACCGAAATGGATGGCTTCGATTTCATCTTCACGAACAAGGTCCTCAAGAAATTTGAGTCCCTCAACATCGCCTTCCTCAAGGATGAACTCAATCAGCTCAATGCTCAGCTTGACCGTCTCTATGGAAAGGGCAATTTCAAGATGGCCCACGCCTATATTGACAATTTGATCAAGAATAACTAAAACGTATGGAAAACAACCAGTCTAAGGAAAAGAAACTTTTCAATGAATATGCAGCGATGATGGACGATTTTCTCCTCAATGACGAGGCGAAAGAGATTTTCGATGCTTTGAAGACTGGAAAAAATACCTATCTTCGTGTTGACCGAGTCGAATCTTCTTCCTATGATTCCTCCTGGATCGACATGATTGAAAGCTGTATTCCGGATATCGGAACGATTGTCAACAATCCACGTCTTGTCACCAAGGAAGTGCAGGACCTCGTGCCTGTCGAACTTGCCAGAAAGACAAACTCGGATTCGGTCAAGCATCTTGCCAGCCACACCCAGTTCATCAAGGAAATTACCGACGAGGGAGATGTCATTCCGAACAAGGTTCTCAATATCGGCGCCGATGATGAAATCAAGACGTATGAGAATCGCTTCATCGCCACAGTGATTCGACATCTTGTTTTATTTGTCGAAAAGAGATATGAATTCATCAAGAAATATGCCACTTTACATGATAAAGAGACGCTTTTCTTCAAGAACGAGACGGATTTGTCTGGAAATAAGATCAATATCGAAACGAAGGTGACGGTCGTCTCTCCGAAAGTCGATGCCGTTCGACTGAAGAATGACGAATACATCCAACGTATCGAGCAGATGAGACAATATATTCTTTATTTTTACAACTCGAAGTTCATGAAGAAATTCAAGAATGAAAGAGATGTCAGAAAGCCGATTCTGATGACCAACATCATCAAGAAGAATCCTCTCTATCATCATTGCTATGAACTCTATCGCTTTTTGGAGGCTTATGACAAGCTGGGTGTCAGCTATGATGTCGACGAGAAATATTCTCAGTTTGATGATCATGAACTGCATCAGCTTGATGAACTGATGCTTGCCAATTATCTTTCCCTTCAGGGGAAGGACAAATCCTTGCAGGTCACAGAAAAAAATAGACATTACCAGCCGACCATCGAATTATCCAGCGATGATGAGGCGTTTGTTTATGGACCTCTCTTGAAGGGACCAATTCAATTCGTCCGTGTGGATGAAGCCTATCAGAGATATCTTGATAGCCAGGTCAGCAAGGATATCGATCGCCCCCTCAACGAGAAAGAAAAAGAATATTACGCACAGGAAATCGATGTCAGGAAGCTCAACCGCAAGGAATACGATGAGAAGATCAAGCTTCTTGAAAGAAAGAAATGGCAAAAAATCCAATTCGACAAGGAAGTCCTTGCCAGAATCCATGAGCGTGAGCTCGAAGAAGAAAGACTCCGTCAGAAGAGAATCCAGGAACGTCTGAAGGAAGAAGAAGAATACCTCCGCAAATTCCGTCAGGATATTGTCGATGAAGCCAGAAGATTCTCTGCCGATGAGGAAAATCAGGTGAATGATGAGGAAGACTTCTCCTATAAGCCGAATGCCTTGACGAGCATGCGCGGCAGCTTTGACTTTGCCAAGATGAGCAAACTCGATCAGGAGCTTCTCCTTCAGCAGCTTTCCCTTCTTCATGCAGAGAAGAACAGGAAGAATGAAGAGGCCTCTCCAAAAGAGGAAATCAAGAATCTTCCCAAGAAGAACGAAAAGCCGAGAATTGTCCCTGCGGTGATTCCGGAAAGCGAAGAAAAGATTCCTTCCCTGGAAGTCATTCCGGTTGCCCCCTTCTCCAAGCAGGATATTTTGACAGCTGGGACTCTCGACAATCAGGATAAGGTGCTCCGTCCTGTTGACGAGGACGAAGTGACAGAGATTCCAGTACGCACGGTGGAAGTCCCTGTCGAGATCGAAAAGAAGGTGAATGAGAAGGACCGTCTGACAGAGAGTGAGAAACACGCGGTTCTGGTTTCTGATCTCTTCTATGATGAATACATGGATGAGAAGAAGAAAAATCATTTGCCAAAGCCAAAGAAGAGATATCTCCATGTTCCTTTCTTGGATGACGATGATGATGCAAATGAACCGTTCAAGCAGGTTCATCTTCTCAATAAAGCACTCCGTGATTATGAAAAAGAACAGAAAGAAAATACCCTTCCTGATCTAGAGCAGATTACAGATGATCCTTATCCTGAAGAGGATGATGTCTTCAAGAAGATAAGAAGGCTCAACCTAGCCTATAAGGATTATGAGGAAAAAGAAGAGAAGAATCTCGAAAGACAGGATTCTCCATTGATCGAAGAAGAAATGCCTCCTGTTCCGGAAGAAAAGGAGGAGATGGAAGTTGCTTCTCCTGTTGAAGAAAAGATGGAAGATGATGTCTTCACGAAAATCAGAAAACTGAATCTGGCCTATAAGAGCTATGAAAAGAAGGATGTCTCCATCGAAGAAAAGAAAGAGCCTTCTTCACTTGCCGAGAAAATCGATTCTGTGGATGAAGAAGAGGCCAACGAGTCTTCTTATTATGTTCTTTTCAATCCGGAAGAAGGCTATTATGTTTCCGAAGGGGAGTTTTCTCCATTGAAGGAGAAAGCTAAGGTTTATACTGATTTTGATGAAGCTGTCCGTGATTCATCCTCGAATCATACGAAAATTGTGAAATTATGAATAAAGAAAAAGCGGAAAAGAAAGAAAAAAGCAAGAAAAGAAAAATCATCGAATGGGTGATCACGGGAGTCATTCTCCTCTTGTTTGCGATGGTTGGCCTCGGTCAGATCCTTGGCATTGCCAATCGAAGCAACAACAATGGTCAGACTCTCATTTTTGGTGTGTATGGAAATTTCATTGTCTTAACCGATTCCATGGAACCGGAATATCAGGAGAAGACAGCCATTGTCACCAAGAAGCAAAATCTTGAAAGTCTCTATAAGCTTTATCTTGAGAATGTCGAATACAATCAGCCGATTCAGGAAAAATATGCTTCGCAGATCGATTCAGCGAAGACGACAGAGGAAAAGACGCAGTTGATTCTTCAGATGGAAAAGGAAGAAAAACATATCGATATCACCTTCATGGATATGTATTCCGGATATAGCCAGATCAAGCCAAGCAGGGATACATCCGATCCGATTTTGAACAATCTGGACTCCCCGGTCCAGGTTTCGACGTCCGAGATGGCTTCCCCTATCATGACGCATAGACTTCGTGAAATGCGTGTCGTGGAAGGAAAGAAGGAAGGCGAAGGGAAATATATCTTCATCACCAGCGGTACAAATATCGGCGGACATTATTCCCAGTTCGGTCAGTATCAGGCCTTCACGGAAGCACAGTATCTTGGCGTTGTCATGCTCAATTCGCCTTTCCTTGGCGGATTCTTCCAATTTGTCTCCTCGGTTTGGGGCTTATTGATTCTTCTTTTGATTCCTGCCCTGTATCTTGTCATCACATCTGTTTTGGATATCGTCCGTGCCCTTAAGGAAAAGGATGAGGAAGAAGAGGCATCAGCGGTGGCTGCTTCCTCCACGGGGGCATCCTCCCTGCAGGATATTTCCAAAGAAGATCAGGAAAGACTGAAGCAGGAACTCCTTCAGGAGATGCTTGAAAAATCGGCGAATAGAAATTCGGATAAGGATAAAGAATAGATATGCTCTCGAAAACAAAGAAATATTTTGTTCTGCTCATCGGATTCGGTCTCTTGTTCCTGACGGCATTTGCCTTCTATTCCATTTTGCAGTTCACCGGAAAATTTTCGCGGATGAATGATTTCATTCCGTATGGCTTCCTTATCCTGAATCTTTTGCTGCTCGCTGGTTTTTTCTCCTGTTTCCTGAAGTATTTCAATTCGAGAACCGTGATTGACAACCTGAAACTGCAAAACGAGCATTCGTTTGGACTGGCGAGTGTGTATTTCAATCGTGCCGTTTTTGAAGATGTCGTCAATGTCCTAAGAAACAAACCGAGTCTGAAAAAAGGATTGCAGACCATCGTCGTCTTTTCAGCGGTGCCTGGTGAAATTTCCATCGATAGCAATCGAAAGAAATCCTTCATGGAGATGAACGGAAAAGTCATCGATTTCCTTTCGAAATATTTTGAAAAGAAAAAGAATCGCCATGTCTATTGCTTTGAGGACGGTCTTTTCTATATTTATTGTTTCACAGATAACCGTATTGAGATCATCTCCATGGTCAATGACATCAATGATGCCATCTATAAAATCATGGAAAACAACAATATTCATCTTCTTGTGTCTCCGAATTTTGGCATCGAGGAAGTGAAAACCGGAGAAAATCTTCTCGAATCCATAGAAAAAGCCATCTCTGCAAAGAAGGACAGCGAGAAAAATTTCGAAATGTTCAATTTCCATCAGGAAACCAATGCGGATGATGTCGTCAGTGATGTCGATATGATCATTGAAGGATTGAAGAACAAGGAATTCGAAGTCTATTATCAGCCGAAATACAATCCACTTCGTGGGAGATTTGTTTCTTCCGAAGCTCTGTTGAGATGGAATTCTCCGAAACTTGGTCTTGTTCTTCCGGGAACCTTCATCTCCGTAGCCAATGCTGCGGGTCTCTCCCATGAACTTGATATCTATGTCTTTGAACGTGTCTTGCAGGATATCCATGAGTCCAAGAAGAAGGGAAGAAGAATCCTTCCGGTATCCATCAATTTCTCTTTATATGAGTTCTATTCTTCCCATTTTTTGAATTTCATTCTCGAAATGCTGCAGAAATATGAAGTCGATCCTCGACTTATCCAAATTGAAATCCTTGAGACGACCTCGCAGGCGAATCCCTTCTTATCGGTCAACATCATCAAGAGACTTCGAGAAATGGGCATCCGTGTTTTGATGGATGATTTCGGCATCGGCTATTCCAATTTCGGAAATCTTTCCAAGATTCCCTTTGATGCCATCAAGATCGATAAATCCTATGTCGATCATATCGAAGAGGATAAGAAGGCAAGACAGATTGTCCAATGTCTCGTCGACTTAGGCAAAATCAACAATCTCGAAGTCGTCGCTGAGGGTGTCGATAACAAGAAACAGGCGGATTTACTCTTCCAGATGGGAATCGATACCATTCAGGGATTCTATTATTCGAAGCCATTGAAAAAGCAGGACTACGATAAATTCCTCATCAGCAATCCGTTTGAAATACAGGAGGACAATGTATGATTCTCATCATCGGTTCGACCCACGACGATGTTCTCTATTTTGAGACATTGGCAACCAACAAGACGAGAAAAATGCTTTTTGAGCGTTATCCTGTCGTGTTCGGAAAGATGTTCAATCAGGAAGTGGCGATTGTCAGTGAAGTCTATACAAACTATATTTCCAGCATTGTCACATCCTATTTCATCGATAAATTCTTTGTCATTCTTGTCCTGTCCGTCGGTACCTGCATCGGCTATTCAAAGGATGTGCAGCCTCTCTCGATTGCCGTCTCGGAAAGAGTCACGCTCTCCGATGTCGACCAGCTTGGTATCCGTCCAGTTTCCTTAGGACAGATTCCGAATGGATTTCCGACCTATTTCATCTCCGATTCCGATGCCAGAATCATTCTGAAGAATTCCTTTGAGAAGAGAACGAATGTCCAGGTTTTTGACGCGACGATTTTTTCAAGCAATACATTCTATACCAAGGAAGAACAGCTTGAACCTCTCAAGACATTTGGAAAACTTTCTCCGATTGATCAGAATGTCGTCTTTGATTGCACATATGGCGGAATTTCCATCGCGTGTGAGATGAATAAGATTTCCTCTGTCGCTCTCAAAGTCGTGGAAACGACATTGGGAAAACCGATTGACTATCAGGAATATTCGAAGATTCTCTCGGTCTTCATCGATGTCGGAAAAGCGGTGTCGTCCTCCTTGATCGATATCGGCTCCAAGGATATTCTCAAAGGAGGAAATCAATGATGAAAGAAAAGAAAAATCCTTTTTCATTGAAGTTTATTTTCTCGAAATATGCTCGAGTCACAGCTGTTTTTTTCATCACAATTGTTCTTGCTGCGGCGGCCTTGATTCTCTTATTTACCTTCTTGGAGAAGAATGTCTTCCTTTATGTCTTTGCCGGTGTGATGCTTGTTCTCTTCCTTGCCTATCTTCTTGTTCTTCGGTCAATCAATAGGAAAGTCTACCAGGTCTTCTATCAGGACATCTATTCTGTCAGTCGGAACAATGTTTCCAAGCTGATGAATGACCGATATGATCTGAGCCTTTATGAATCGAGTTCCTATCCGGAAATCAAGGAACTCAATGAGAGTATTGAAAAACTCAAGGATGAATATTCACATACCATCGTCATCGCCAACAAATCCGACTATTCCTATATTCAGCTGCAGTATGAGGACAAAGAAAAACATCTCATCACCAATGATTCCCTTCATCGCTATATCGCTCAGATCATCTATGCATCCCAAAGCTATCGAAATATCCTCATTCAGGCCTATTATGATTTTGGCGAAAATCAGAAGATGAACAGTCGAGAGGAAGAAGACCTTCTGTCCCTTTTGGAAAAGACATTTGCCAATTACCCTGAGAAACTCTTCAGCTTCAACAAAACCCATCAAGGCATCTATTGCTATCTCCCTCGAATCGACTCCATCAGCAATGTGAAGGAGAAAATCGATTCTGCCTTGAATCAGGCGACGATACTTCGACAGGATTTCAATGGCGGATTAACGAATCTGACGCTTCATTTTGCCATCGTCGGCTTCCCCTTCTCGAACATCGATGAATTGTTCAGCGATCTTCAGTTTGCGAAACGTATGGGAAAATCCACGAATTATTACTTCCCGCTCCGTACGGCGAATCTCAGCGATGTCAGCGCCCTGATTTCCCATGAATCGATGAATCTCAACTATGCATCGAAGCTTCTTTCCCTGTTCACATCCTTGGATATCCATAAAAAGAAAGAAGATGTCATGAAGGAAATAAGAAACAACTTCCAATTCCTGCTTGCTTTTCTGAAGATAGAACAGGGTGGGTTGGTCCTTCTGGATGACAACGATCGAAAATATAAGGTCGTCTTCCTTGAAGGGTGCTCGGAATTCGGCTTTCTGCAGGACCAGACCATTCCAGAGGATTTTGTTTCCTCAATCAAGGAAATTCTTGATCCGGATTGCACTTATTATGCCAGCGATCGAAAGAACCTATCCTTGAAGCTTGCCCAGACTTCCGATCGAATCGGAATTCATTCTATCTTTGTTTATGGATTCTATGGCGACCAAGGCAACTTCCGTGGCTTCCTCTATTACATGAATTCGTCCAAGCCTTTGATTCTCGATTCCTATTTGAGAGAATCGCTGATGCTTGTCTCTTCAAAGATCGGTGATTATTTCATCACCAAGCTCCGCCAGGAAAGACTTCTTGAGGAAGAAAGAATCACTTCTTCCATTCTCCGACTTTCTGACTATGGCATGTATGGCATCAATCCTCTGAACTACGAATTGATGGAAGTCTCCTCCTCTTTGGTCGATGAAATCGGAAAGGAAGTGCCTCTTCATCAGCCATGCTACAAATCGCTTTACGATTTGGATTCACCCTGTGCGAACTGTCCACTGAGAACATCAAAAAAGATGAAGTCCCATCTTGGATCTTATGATGTGGAGACATCCCTGACTCTCAATGCGGATAATAAGATCAGTCTCAAGAAACTCCTTCTTGTCAAGCGCTGTTACGACAAGGAAGATATTCTCATGGATGATCCTTTTGATAGCAATCTTCTTGTCAATTCCTACTATATGCTCACTCAGAGCATCAAGAACGCCTACCTTCTCTCCATGAGAGGCTATGTCCTTCTTCTGAAAATCGACAACCAGATGGAATTAGTCGCGAAATATGGATCAGAGAGTGTTCTTCAGGCAATCCGAAACTTGGCTCATAAGGTCACGCAATTCGAAACCATCAACAATGTCTATTCCTATAAGTCGGACACATTGGCGATTCAGTTATCTGATTACGGTCAGATTGACGTCGTCAATGAATGCGAAGCCATCTGTGATTTGGTCAAATCCTCTTTCTTTGGAGAAAATGGCGATCTTTTCAAGATTACCTATCTTCCGATCAGCTATCCACAGGGTTATCCTTCCCATGTCGATTTCCTCAGACATTGTGATAACTTCTATTTCTCAAAGAAATATGAATCCGGAAAGAACTTCATCTATTTTGATGAATCCGACTATTCCCGTCCGGCGAATGCCGATGACTTCATGCTCTCTGTCATCGATGACAAGTTCCAGAATAAGGACTTCACTGTCAATCTCCAACCGCTTTTGGAGACCGCAACAAAGAAAATCTTCGGTGCCGAATTGCTTTTGCGTCTTTCCGACGAATATCGAAAGATTGTCTTCAATACGGATCGATTGATCAAGATTGCCGCCAAATATGGAAAAATCAATTTGATTTCCTCTGCCTTGCTTGATTACATTCGTGAATTGTATCTCCAATATGGCGGATCCATCTTCAGAAGCTATGGATTCGATCGTCTTACGATCAATACGGATTCGAGCTTCTTAAGCGATTCGACACTGGCTACGCAGGTCAAGGACTTGATTGAAAAGACCCATATGCCATTAAACTTCCTCGGATTTGAAATCACGGAGGAGGATATCTACAATCACTATTCCGATATGAAGAAATTCATTCTCAACCTGTCGAATCTCGGTGTCAAGTTCATCTGCGATCGATACAACGGAAGCTATCTCTCCTTTGCAAGACTGAAGGAACTCAATGTCACGGAGGTCAAGATCGACCGTGACTACACCCGATATATTGATACGGATAAGACGAAATATGCTTTCGTCAAAGGCATCTTGGAGGAATCCAAGGAAGCGGATATCCGTGTCGGTCTCATCGGTGTCGAAAACATGGAGCAGTATAAGATCATCAAGGAAATCAATCCAGAGTGCTATTTGCAAGGTTATGCCTTCTATAAGCCTCTTGAGAAGCAGGCATTGATCGATGCAATAAGAAAGAATGCCATGACTTCCAAGAAAAAATAAAGAAAAGAACCCAGATTGTTGTCTGGGTCTTTCTTTTTATTCGATTGAGCCGATTGGGAGTCATACTCTTATTTCTCAGTAAGAACTGCAATACATCAGATTGGATTTTTTTGGTAAACTTTAAATGTCGATTCTTATGATGAAAAGAAGTTTCTAGGCATTTCCCCTATGATGCCTGGAAACTTTTTTTTGATGAAAAAAGTCCTATCACGTGGATAGGACCGGTTGGCTGATTAGAAATCGATTTTGACTTTGACAACGGCTTTTTCGATGACTTCATCATTGACCTTGATGCAAGGCTTGTGAAGATCATTAGGATAGACAAGAGCGAAATATCCGCTATCGAGAGTGACGATGCAATCGAGGTCACCTTCGTAATTGGCTTTGTCTTTTTCAGCGCTGTAGGGAATCGTGATGTTCGATTCATTGTACTTTCTCTTGTCGACATATCCGACTTTTTCCTGGTTCTTCAGGACAAGCTGAATATCGAGCCACTTCTCGTGGCCTTCAATCTTGGCATCCTTGAATTCCTTGCCGACATAGCTCGAACGGTTGATGTAGACTTCTCCGTCTTCCTTGATGACATGCTTTCCGCTTTCGAGCTTAAGCAATCCTTCGACGCCTAATTTGTTGAGATAATCAAAGGCGATGCCGAGATTCTCAGAATAAGAGAAATCCTTCTTTGTGAAATCTTTGATATGACCGATAACCATGATTTATAGTTCCTTTCATGTATACAAGAATATTGTACTCTATTCTTTTCTAATAAGGTAGTTATTTCTTCTCGAGAGGTGTTTCCTGTCGGGCATTCTTCTTGTTTGAACGATAGAAGAGATAGAGCATGATGCCGCAGGAGAAGACAAGAAGGAGACTTCCGACGATGTAATCCCAAGTCTGGATGGAATTAGCCGTATAGAGAGGATAGATGGAGGAATTGATAAACATCGAGATGACGGAACCGACGATGAGTCCTAAGATGCCATAGAATGTGGTGACGCGATGCTTGCTGAGAAGCATTTTCATTAATTTGCTAGAAAACACTAAGCCGACAAGAATGCCAAGGAATAAAACGAATCCGATGATAAGACCAGTGACAACGAAAGAGGAATCATTTGCATGGAATATGGATTTTTCACCGATGAAGGTGTTGAGTATAGGATGATACATGCCGATGACCATCAAGGACATGCTTCCGGATATGCCTGGAATGATGCAGGATGTGGCTGCAAGGATGCCGCCGAAGAAAGCGAGAAGATACATCCACCATACTCTTTCTGTGAGATATTTCTCGAGATCGACACCGCATAATGCCGTCACGATGCCTAATCCGGCTGCGACAAGAAGACAGAGGGTAAGGGAAAGGATATGATATATCTTTTCTTTTTGTGTCTGTCCTTTCCTGAGTTCGCTGATGGCAACGGGAAGAGAGCCGAGGACTAAGCCTGCGAATAATCCTGTCAGAGTGAAGGGGGCGACATCATACCCTTTCTTGATGCCTAGGAAGGCAGCAAGCGCCCCGCAGAGAAGACCGAGAAGATAGGGAAGAAGAATCACGAAGTTTTTCTTGAAAGCCTTCTTCAGACCTGTGATGGAATCGATGATCGTGTCATAACATCTTTCGGCGACGGCAATCGTTCCGGCTGACAAGCCTGGAACGGCTACGGAGACACCCAATGTGACGCCCTTGATCGTATCGATAAGAAAGGAGATGCCTTTCTTGTTTTCTTTTTTGCTTTGTTCTTTTTCAGACATATTTTTGACCTCGCTGCTGAATAACCAACTTATTATACAAAAGTGAGCAAAAAAAGAAAGAGAAGATTGAACATTATTTGGGATTGCGTCTGAAGGAATCGATATGATATTGCGATAATCAATGGTTGTCATTCTGAATCATGGCTTTGAAATCAAACGGAATGTTCTTTCGAAAAAGGGAAAGTAATATAATCAATATATATGTGTGTGGAGGAAATGCTATGACGATATTTGAAATCATGATTTTGGTTCTTTTTGGCGTTCTGGCTATTTTTGTCATCGTGTGCTTTTTGCTTCTTGTGAAGGAAAAGAAGACTTCCTCTTTTGATGAAAAGAGGCTCTATGAATATCTAGAGAAGATATCTGGCAAAAACCAGCAGCAGATTGACCAGATTAAAGACAGCCAGAATGATTTTCAGAATAAAAACCAACAGCAATTCTCTTCCTTCAAGGAGGAAGTGAGTCATGCTCTCGACAATCGTTTTCATGACCTTAAAGAGAATCAGGCGAATCTGAAATTGGAAACCTCAAAGGAAATGAATTGCTTCAAGGAAGAAGTGAATCGATGTCTGGATTCAGGATTCAAGAACAATTCGGAAATCCAGGAAAAGAAGAATCAGGAATTGAATGAGCGACTCGATCTCTTCATTCAGAAAAGCAGGGAAGACATTTCCAAGAGCTATTCCGATCTTCTTTCTTTAGTCACATCACAGCTCAATGAAATGAATGGGAAAGTCTCCGAAACCTTGAGGAATGGCTTTGAAAGCAATAGCAAGAGCATGGGTGAAGTCCATATTGCATTAGGGAAAATCACGGCCGCACAGACGAATCTCGATTCCCTGAAGGATCAGGTTGTCTCTTTGAACAATGTTCTGACAAATTCTCAGCAGAGGGGACGATTCGGAGAAATGGCTTTGGAATCCCTTCTTCAGGAGGTGTTTGGACAGACAAGAGGTATCTATGAAACCCAGCATGTGCTTAAGAACGGTGCAAGGCCGGACGCGGTTGTCCGGCTACCGGATGGTGAGAAGTTTGTCTGCATCGATTCGAAGTTCCCTTTTGTCGATTATCGTGGCATCTTCGAAGCGAAGGATGAAAAGGAAATCCATGATCTGAAACTGAAATTCAAAGCCGCACTCAAAACCCAGGTCAGAAAGATTGCCGAGGATTATGTCGCAAAAGAGGATACCGCGGAATATGCCATCATGTTCATACCAAGCGATGGCATCTATTCCTTCTTGCAGATGGAGGATTCCTTCTATAAGGAAGTCGTCTGTCTTTCCAGAAACCTGAAAGTCGTTTTGACATGCCCTTCGACTTTGCAGCCGATTTTGGCTAATATTCAGATGCTCAAGGTCAACTATGATATCGCAAAGAATATCAAGAGTATTCTTAAGGAGATTCAGAAACTGAGGAGCGAAAACGAGAAATTCGGAAAGGATTGGGAAACATTCTCGAAATCCATGGATACTTTAAGGAATAAGAGAGATGAATTCACCAAGCGCGTCAACAGTTTCACTAAGCAGACCAATGAGATTCTGACGGTCGCTGATGAAAAGAAACTTTTGGAGGAAAATGCAGATGAATAGAGAACAGCTGATTGAGAAAATAGCATCTTATATTCCATGTAATGAACAGGAAATAAAAGATAAGGATCTGATTCTTGATTTTCTAAGGAAAAATGAAGATGCTTTTCTTCGAAGCAATCTTCTCGGTCATATGACGGCCTCTTGCTTCATCGTAAACGAAAAAATGGACAAGGCATTGTTCTGCTACCACAAAATCTATCAGTCCTGGAGCTGGCTAGGCGGACATGCAGATGGGGATATCGATCTTCTCCATGTCGCCTTGAAGGAAGCAAAGGAAGAAGCCGGGATCCGTTCTGTCCGTCCATTTTCAGACGACATTCTTTCCTTGGAATCCTTATGTGTCGATGGGCATAGAAAGAATGGAGCCTATGTTTCCTCCCATCTTCATTTCAATGTCACCTACCTTCTTGTCGGTGATGAAAAGGAAAAGCTCGTTGTCAACGAAAAGGAAAATTCCTCTCTCGCCTGGTTCGCTCTCGATGAAATCATGACTCGCTCGACTGAGCCATGGTTTGTCAAGAACATCTATCCGAAACTGATTGAGAAGGTCAAGAAAATCAAAGCGGCGGAAGCATGATATTCCATTGGAAATCTCAAATTAAGGAGTTGAGCATTTTATCTCCGCTTATACGCCTCTGTGCTAAAATGAATAATCAATAAGGAGTCCATAAGAAATGAATCAAATCAATATCGTTCAGGATTATCTGAAAAAAGAAAAGAAGGATGCATGGATTATCGTGGATTATGAAAATAAGAATCCGACTTTGGTCTCTTTTCTTGGCGAAAAGATGCTGACAAGAAAGATTTTTTTAGTCATACCCCAGGTCGGAAAGCCTTATTTGATCTGTCATCTGATCGACACTGTCTTTTTGAAGGATGAAAAGACGTCTGATCGATTTGACCTGAAGGTCTATCATACATGGAAAGAAATGCTCGAATTGGAGAGGGAGTCGTTTTCGGAATATAAGGATGTCCTGATGGATGTTTCTCAAGATGGACTTCTCCCACGTGTTTCCTTGGCTGATTATGGCTCAGTGGAATATATAAAGAAACTCGGGCTGAATGTTTCCTCGAGCGCAGATCTTCTCCAGATCTTTTCCGCTTCTTATGACCATAAGGCTTATGAAGGACAGCTTCAGGCCATTGAGAAAACTCTTAGGATTAAAGATGAGGCGTTTGCCTTGATCAAGAAAGATATCCTTGAAAAAGGTGAAAGCGATGAATATCGGATTCAGAAGTATATCTGCGATCGTTTCCATGAAGAAGGAATGGTCTATGATGATCCAGCGATTGTCGCCGTCAACACAAATGCCTCCAATCCGCATTACGGTCCAACGGAGAAAATCCATTCTCCGATTCATGAAGGCGACGTTGTCCTGATCGATATGTGGGCCAAGATGGATAGGAAGGATGGTGTCTATGCGGATATCACCTGGATGGGCTATGTCGGCGAAAGTGTCCCAGAGAAAGTGGAAGAACGTTTCCAGATTCTTCGCAAAGCGGTTGATTCTGCCTTCGCTTTCCTAGTGAAAAATCTTCCCTTGCGCGATGTGAAAGGCTATGAGGTGGATGATGTTGCCAGACATGTCGTCGAAGCATCTGGATATGGAGAATATTTTACCCATCGAACCGGACACAATATTTCGGTTGATGTCTCTCCGCATGGTCCTGGCGTGAATATCGACAACTATGAATCCCATGATACAAGAAGCCTGATACCGAATATTTCCTTCTCACTTGAACCGGGGATTTATGCGCCGGATTATGGCATGCGTGTGGAGACGGATGTCTATCTCGATGAGAAGAAAACACCCCATATGGTCGCAGGAAGACAAGAACACGTGATTGCCATACTGAAATAGAGAAAGAGTGCTATAATTTCTTCTATTGCCAATAAGAGAGAAAAAATATGATAACAATTGAAAATAAAGAAGACAACACATCTATCGAACAAAAAATCGATGAAGTCCTTGAAAGGCTTCGCCCATTCCTCGCCCGCGAGGGTGGAAATATAAAACTGGATCATTTCGATTCCGAAACAGGTTTCTGCTATGTCGAAATGCAGGGAGCCTGCAATGGCTGCTATATGGCTGAAAGCGATGTTTCCGATTCTGTCGAGGTCTTGCTGATGGATGAGATTCCGGAAATCAAGAAAGTCGAACTCATTCAGCCAGAACAGCCTTCCTTTGAGGATCTTCTCACACGGCTGAAGCAGGAAGAACAAGCCAATCGTGAACTTGAGGAATATAACAAGGCGCATAAGGAACAGATGAAATCAGGAGAGTAGGAGATTTTTTCTTTCTTTTTCAGTAAAAAAGAAGAGAAAATCAAATCCACTCCGATTTGATTGTGGTAGAATTGAAAAGAGGTAAATTAAAATGTCAGAAAAAACTTTCATTGTCGAAACAAGTGCTCATCACATCCACGTCACTCAGGAAGCTTTGGATTATCTTTTTGAGGGTCAGCCGCTCAATGTCGTCAAGATGCTTTCCCAGCCAGGCCAGTTCGCTTCGGATAAGAAGCTTGATATCATTTATCATGCTCCTATCAAGGATAAGGCCACTGGCGAAACCGTCATCAAGGATTTCACCATCAAGGGTATGAGAATCCTTGGACCTGTCAGAAAAGAAAACCAGGTCGAAATCTCCATGACCGAAGCCCGTTCCCTGAAGGCCAATGTCCCTGTCAGAGAATCCGGCGATTTGGAAGGATCTGCCCCAGTCACCTTGGTCAATCCGCTCAACGGACATAAAGTTGACTGCGACAAAGGCATGATCATTGCCAAGAGACATATCCACATGACACCGGCTGATGCTGAAAACTTCGGCGTGAAGAACGGTGAAATCGTCGCTGTCAAGATCAAGTCCGCCAATGGCAGATCTGCCATTCTTGGCGATACGGTCATTCGTGTCAGCGAAAAATATGCTCTTGCCATGCATATCGATACCGATGAGTCCAATGCTGTCGGTGGTGCTTCCACTGGCGTCTTTGGCGAAATCGTCAAAGTGGATCTCTAATGCCGAATCTGCTTGCTCATTATCTGCTTGTGAAACGTTTTTCCTTGAAATACAAGGAAATCGAATCGAATTATCCGAATTTCCATTCATTCTTGGATGGAAATTTCGATTATTTGAGTTTAGGCACCCAAGGTCCGGATCCCTTGTTCTATATGGGCATCATTCCGTTTCGTGGATTGCATCTTCCGACTGCGATGAAGAAAGTCGGAAATCAGATTCACAAGACGGACGCAAAGAAATATTTCCGTTATCTTATCCAGCAATGCTATTCTATCGACGATACCCAAACGGGAGGAAAGGAAATCCTTCGATTCAAGGCTTTCATCTTTGGACAATTTGCCCATTATCTTTTGGATCGGGAATGCCATCCCTACATTCTCTATAAATCCGGATTCGATAAGAATGGAAAGATCAAAGGCAAGTATCATTATCAGCACGCCTACTTTGAATCCAAGATTGATTTCTGTCTTTCTGAGAAATACAAGATGGATCATTTCCTTGAAGATCCCCAAGAGATTCTTCCGGATCACCCGATGGTTCTGAAAACGATCGATCGGAATCTCATTCCGGTCTTGAAACAGACTTTCGACCTGAAGAAGCTTCCAAAGAACATGTATTCCAATGGTCTGAAGAATTTCCGTTTCTGGCTGAAATATACCAATCATGGAAGCAAAGCCCGTGTCTTCTTCTTCGGCAAGACGAATCTCTCTGCCACAAGACTCCCCAAGGACGTCAATGAGGATGTCCTGAATGAAAGAAGGGAAACTTGGCTTGATCCCGTCAGCGGGGAAAAACATAATGAATCCTTCCTCGAACTCCATTCACGTGTGTTTGTCATTCTTTCTTCTCTCTATGAAGACATCATGAAGAAAGGTTTCAACTATGAGACGTTCAGCAAATATATTGATGGACGGAACTATTATGGAGAGCCTTTGGATCAAAAATGGGTCTATAAAGAAGAAAATAAGTAGATTGATTGCGGTAGCCACAAAGGCTACCCTTTTCTTTGTCTAATGAAAATAGATGCAGTTTTTCTTTTGCATCGAATGAAAAAAATGATTTTTATCCTTGAATAATGTCTTTGAGTTTGGTAGAATATCAAAGCTGCGAAAAAAGACTATCGATGGCCCGATAGCTCAGTTGGCAGAGCACGGCACTGAAAATGCCGGTGTCGGCGGTCCGATTCCGCCTTGGGCCACCATCCTAGAAATCAATGGTTCAGTTGAGTTTCCTCAATTGGACCATTTTTCTTTTCGAATTCTTCTTGTTTTTGTTACAATACCTAAGGCAGGAAAAACAGATGAGTCAAATAGAATTGCGACATATTTATAAAATTTACAATGAAGGGAAGGAAAACGAGGTCAAGGCCCTTGATGACATCTCTTTTTCTTTGGAAGAAGGGACGTTTTTGGTCATTCTCGGTTCTTCAGGCGCAGGAAAATCCACGCTCTTGAACATTCTTGGTGGAATGGACAATGCGACAGGCGGATCCTATCTCATCGATGGACAGGATGTCGTCGGGTTCGATGGAAAGAAACTCGGGCAGTTCAGAAGGAAGACGATCGGTTTCGTCTTTCAGTTCTACAATCTGATGCCGAATCTGACCGCAATTGAGAATGTGGCCCTGTCGGCAAGCGTCATCAAGGATGCTTTTTCACCGGAAGAGATTCTCTCCTCGGTCGGGCTTTCTTCGCGAGCGAACAATTTCCCGAGTCAGCTCTCCGGTGGCGAACAGCAGAGAGTCGCCATCGCCCGTGCCATCGTGAAGAATCCCGAACTTCTCTTATGCGATGAACCGACCGGCGCATTGGACAAGAAAACCGGTGCGAGCATTCTGAAGCTTCTTTATGATGTTTCCCGCAAGTATCACAAAAGCGTCATCATCGTCACACACAATCAGAAGATTGCTTCCTGTGCCGATCGTGTTCTGACGATTTCGGATGGAAAGATTCTCTCGGATGAAAGAAATCAGAATCCAATCAAGCCTGAGGATGTCCAATGGTGAAAAAGAAATCGACCTTCTCGCTTCTCTTCAAGATGATGATGCGGACAGTCAGAAATGGCTTTGCCCAGTTTTTGGCTATCATCGCCATCGGTTCGATTGCGGTCACTTTGTTTACCGGACTGATCAGCAATGCCATGGTGTTTTCTAGCCAGGTTGAGGAAGTGTATTCGAAAGGAAATCTTTCTTCCTTATGGGTGACGACGAAAACATATGATCAGAAAGATGCGGGAGTGCTTTCCTCTTTTCTTCAGGAAGGAGAAAAGATGGAAGGAAGATACTATCTTCCAGTAGAAGGGGATACCCATTCCTTCTATCTTTGCGTAAGCGAAAATTTGCCGGAAATCTCCAAGCCCTTTGACTATGAGATGGAAATCGGTGATGATTTTGTTCTTCTTGACAAGGCAATCGAGGAGGAAAGCCTGAACAAGGTTCATGTCGGAGATGAGACGACCTTCTTTTTGGATATCTCCTCGTATAAGACAAATAGCCTCAATTCTTTTCTTCCCCTACTAGACAAGATGTGTCAGGATGGAAAAGAGAATCCCTTCCGGAAGGATAAAATCGAAATCAAAGCCAAGGTGACGGGCTTTGTCTCCCATCCGGAGAATATCAATAAGGCGGCGTATCAATCCAGTGTGGTCCTGATGTCTGATTCTGTTTTCAAAAAGGCCATCACGTCTCTTTTCTATGATAATTTCAGGGAGAATTATGTCGATGCCATCTATTCCTTTGTCGCCCCTTTGCTTGGACTGAATTCCCTTGAGGAGGAGACGATTGCCTCACCGAACCAATATGTCTTTCAGTTGGATAAGAATCGTGACATCTCTTCCCTGAAGAAGCAGATTGAGGACTATTATCAGACAAAGGAAGAAAGCAATCTCTATTATGTGACGACAAGAGAGCAGATGCCTTTCTATATGACTATCGACAATGATGTCAGACAGGCCGTCCAGTTCACGTTTGTCTTTCCGATGGTCTTCTTCCTTGTGGCTGTCTTGGTCATTCTGACGACCTTATCTCAAATTGTCCTGAAGGACCGAAACCAGATCGGAACCCTGAAGGCACTCGGCGTGAAGAAGAAATATATTTATGGATTCTATATCTTTCTGACCTTGTCCTTGGTTCTTCTCTCCCTTGTGATCGGAGAGACTGTCGGGCCTCTTTTGATTCCCAATATCCTCGGAAAGAAGTATCAGATTATCTATACTCTTCCGAGTCGGAAATACCAGTTCCCGGTTCTTTATGGTCTATTGACCGCCTTTGTCTTTCTTTTTGTCAGCGGACTAGTCACTTTCCTTGTCTGCCATAAGGAAGTCTCCCTCAAGCCAAGTGAGAGCATGCGTCCGAAGGCGGTTTCCCTTTCGAAGAGAAAAGGTTCCTCAAGAATGAAAAAGGCTGGATTCTTCTCCTTCAGGATGGCTTATCGGAATATAGTCCTCAATAAGGTCAAGTCTCTGATGGTTGTGCTTGGCGTCATGGGATGCACGGCCCTTCTGGTGTGCGGATTCGGAATTGAGGATACGGTGAATTATGGAATTCGCCATGACACGGAATATTTCCGGAGCGAGGATATCACGCTTTCCCTATCTTCCTCAAAGAAGAAGGAGGATCTTGAAAAGGATCTCTATGCCATCGAAGGAATCGAATATGTTGAAGAGAATTCTTCCTTGACTTCCACAATCACCTCTCCGAGTGGAAGCAAGGAGAATACCACGCTTCGCATCGTTAAAGACAATGCCTTATTCTGCAAGGTTGAATTCCGTTCTGATCAGGTTGCCATCTCTGAGAAGGTGGCAAAGAAACTCGATCTTACTATCGGCATGGAACTTGAGTTTACCTATCATAACGAACCATGCAAGGGGACGATTGGTGCGATTTATCCCGCATTCTTCTATAATGGCATCCTACTGAAGGAGAGTTTCCCTCTATTGGATTCTTCCTCCTTCCTTTATAAGTCCTGTGGCGTCAACATCAAGGAAGGATATGATGTCTCGTCCATTTCGGAGAAGATTCTCAATCTGGGCTATGTTTCCGATTGCAAGACAAAAGAGGACTGGCAGAAGAGAATCAATGATACGCTCTCTGGTGTCTTGGTCATGACCATGGCTGTGAAGGTCTTTGCCATTCTTCTCGGCATTGTGGTCGTCTATAATCTCACGCTGATGAATTATCGTGAAAGAAGTCGCGATATTGCCACATTGAAGGTCTTGGGCTTCACAAAAGGGGAGATTCTGCGTTCCCTCATCCTTGAATCCCTTTCCTTGACCTTCCTTGGCGTCCTTCTGGGATTGGCGCTTGGCTATCCCTTCATGTTGGCTGTCATGATGACGAACAAAGTTGAATTGGTCGACTATCTTTTCCATATTGATGTCTTAAGCTATTTCTTGAGTTTCTTATTGACTTATGGCGTGACTTTCCTGATCAATCTTCTTCTTTCCTTCAAGATCAAGAAAATCAGGATGATCGAATCCCTCAAGAGCGTGGAATAGTTCTTTCGGTATGAAAGAAACGGATTTCTAATTCCAATTTCGCATTAGAATCGGTTGTTATAGTCGAATTAAGCTGGCTTTGGTTTTTTATAGGCATTATAAAGTAAATCAGAGATGTCAGTAATCCTTCTAAAATCGATATCGAGACTAGATTGCCTTGACGTCTCTCCCCTCACCATCCTTGAAGGTTCCACACAGGATCATGATGAAATCAACGATGGCGATGATGCAGGGAACGATAGTCCAAAAGAAAAGAAGCATGAAGATGGCACTTGTCGTCTTTCCGGTATAGAAGCGATGAGCTCCAAATCCACCTAAAAACCAACAGAGCAAGCCTGCAATCAATCTTGAGCAGGGAGAGATATTATTGGATTTGAAGTTGGATGCATCCTTTAAGTCGCTAGACATATTTGAAGTGAAACCTTCTTTGAAAGATGTGCTTCTCGTGGGATTGAGGCTTCCTCCGCATTTCTCACAATAGAGATCATCGTCATGAACCTGGGCACCGCAATGTGGACAAAACATAATGGAAATCCTCCTTTTTTCACATTATATTTCGAGAAAAGGAAAGTGTCAATTGGAATCATGAGATGGTTTTTGTATTTGTTTTTTTATGCTTTCGTGGGTAGGAATTTGTACTTTTTGTGGGCACGAAGAATATTTCTGTTTCTCTATATTTTTAATCCTATCGAGTCCCTTCTATACTGAATTGGAAAAATATAATCGAAGTATGAATCCGCAGATGAACATGTTTGTTTGTTTTCCATCCTCTTCATCATCGGACTCATTGCCGACTGTTTCTTGACTGGCGTGACTCAACTGCAAAATAGAGTGATGAAATATTATGTACTCATAAATGTACATTTTCTCTCCTTTTAGATTATAATATCTCTAAACGCATATCCTATAGATGGGAGGTGGAATATGAAAAGAACGGATACTCAGATTCATCATATTGAATTATTGCTTACATTGGATTACCTATTGAATGACACGGACAGAAATCATCCGGCGACGCAACAGGACATCTGTCGGCATGCATGTGATTTCGGATTGAAATACGACCCGAAGGCAAAAAGCGGCAATGACGTTCGAAGACAAAGAATCGGAGAATGTCTGCAGTTTCTCCAAAGCGTCTGCTATAAGTATAAGGGATCAGAGAAAATACCATTTACGATCAATGCGACGGATGGTGGAAAATTCTATATAGAAAAGAAGGATACTTTGAACGATGAACAGATCATTAAAGTTCTTTCTGCCATCAAGAATGACAAATACACGAAGGATGAAGATACGGATTTTCTGATTGATAAAGTTCTCGATGTTTTCACGAATAAATATACCAGGGAATTCTTTAAGGATGAACTTCTTAAGGCGACGAGGAATGTATCGAAATATAATTTCTCGGCCAATCGAAAGATGAGACTCGTCTATGAAGCGTTCAATGAAGGCAAGATGATCAAGATTCGATACAATGCCATCAGCCGATTCAGAAAAGAATGTGATGCCTGGTACCGGGTCTATAAAATCAAAGAATACGAAAATAAGCCATATGCGTTATTGCTTCTTGTGGGCAATGAAGGGGACTTCCATGTCAACGGAATGATCTTTGAAGCGATTGAAAACTTAAATATTCCGAATATGAAGGATAGTGAATGCCTCTCTGTGGATATGGATGAAAAAAGAAATCTGAATCAGTTATTTTCTACAAAATGCAAATATCTATATGCCTATTATGGAAATATCGAGAATCTTCTGAAAGCGAATATCAGGCCAGAGGGCTTATTTGCTTATCGGATTTCCTTTTCTTTCTGTCTTAAGGATGTGGAAATGATAAAGCACTCCTTTGAGGAATTCTTTTCTTGTCCATTGGAATATACGAAATGTGCTTCCTTTGAAATTCTTGATGAACAAAGCTATGGAAAGGCAATGCTTCGTCCGAGAAAGAATGATAAAGGCACCCTTAAGCCAAATCCTCTAAGAGAAAATGAGAAACCTAAATATGGGGTCTGCAACATTCTTCTGAATGCGAATGCATTCAAGGAATGGGTGCTTTCATGCTACGACAGCTGGCGCAACATAAGCGATGTGATTCACATTGCATCACCAAGCTTTCTTAAGAAAGATATTACAAAATATTACTATGATCATTTATTGAATCATATCGATGACTTAGACGAGAAGGAGAAAGGGAATCTGATCATGAAATTAAAAGAGGGCAAGGAAGAGATATGAGACTGATGGATAAAGAAATATTCAGGGTGTTCTGTCATGAACAAGGCATGGCCTTCATCAGGAATTTTGAATTATATTATGATGATCCGATAGCGAATGAAAATTCATGGAAGGAACTCCATTCGATTTATAAATCGATCATGGAAATAAGGATTCTAGGAAAGGAATCGAATCATATCGATGCCCTTCATCTTATTGATTGGTTTTTTAAAGCAGATTATGATTTAGAAAGTGTAATGAAGCAACCTTCTTATAGAAAGAGAAAGACATACGGAGACTTTGTCATAAATCTCCTTTATGGAGAAAAGATGGAAGAGGCATTCAATCATGCCATTAAAAAGAACATCACCGAGTGAGATGAATCAATCGATTTTGGTGGAAAGAAAGAGAAATGAAATCGGTTTTGCGATGTAAATCCTCTTTGACATCTCGATTCTAATTTTAGAATCCCTGATTCAAGCACTTATCTTTTCATGTGCGAATCGATCGTAGAGTGCTTTGATTGCAAGATCGAATCCTTGATTGGAAATCCCAAGGATGATCTCATATTCTTCCAATCCCTGTTCGATCAGCTTGATGTTGATGCCTTGCTTGCCAAGAGCTTCGATGATTGTACCGGAAGACCCTGGCTTATGAGCCATATTTCCACCGACGACCGCAAGAAGTGCCAAATCTTCGTCTTCATCGATTCTTTCGATGCCCGAGATTCCTTTTAAGTCCGCGATCAGATCATAATACTTCTCTTCGACGGCATTCTTTTCGACGACGACACAGAAGGTGTCTAGTGATGTCGGGATATTCTCGATTTTGATATGGTAGCTAGAAAAGACCTGAAGAACCTGCATCATCAAGGAAAGCTTGTCGGCTGATCTTGCCTTTAGAAAGGTAAGGGCCAAAAAGTTTTTCTTTCCCGAAATCCCGGTCACAAGATGTGTTCTTTGTTCGATTTTCTTCTTTACCCAAGTGCCTTGTTCATCAGGGTGATTGGTGTTTAAGACAAGGATCGGAATATCCTCGTCGATGAGAGGAAGAATGGTCTCCTCGTGAAGCACGCTTGCTCCCATAAAAGAGAGTTCCCTGAGTTCGTCATACGAAATCTGGGAGATGTGTCTCGGATTAGAGACAATCTTCGGATCAGCCATATAGAAGCCAGAGACATCCGTGAAGTTTTCATAGAGGTCAGCGTGGGCTCCTTTTGCCAGGTAGGAGCCGGTGATATCCGATCCTCCTCTCGAAAAAAGACAGATTTTGTAATTG
>CAVKZJ010000021.1:0-21877 GCA_963660905.1 bacterium
TATACATTTTTCAGCGATAAAAACCGGTTTCATGATAGAATAGAAGAAAGAGGTTATCTAATATGAAAGTACAATACAACACAAATTATGAAGGATATAAGAAGGATATCTTTCTCTACAACACAATTTTTCTTATTCCATCGATTGTGTGTTCTCTTCTTCTGATATTCCTGGGAGCTTATTTCTTCTTCCTTGATGAAAAGACACAGGACAGCACAGCGAAATTCATCTTCCTCATCCTTTTGATTTTCGGAGTCTTCCTTTTGGTCTTCTTGCCGATTTTCTTCCTTATGCTTCCCTTCAATCACAAGGTGAAAGGGGACGTTACCGTCCATATCCATGAAAAGGAAAATCGTTTCGAAATGAACAATTCCGTTCTTCAGATGGATGGAAAAATAAAGAGCATCCTTTTCCTTCCGGCCTTTGTGAAATTCACTTTGGAGGATAAAAGCAGTTTTCTTCTTCCGAAATCCAAAATCAATGAATATGACCTTGCTTCCTTAAAGGAAATGAAAAAGAAAAAGAATTCCTGATTATCCTGACGAAAGACGAATACGAGGTTCTTCCATGAAACAGAAAAGCATATACGACATCATTCTTTTGAAAGGGAAACAGGATTATCATCTCTATAAAAATGATATACATCAAGAAAACAGAAAATCGTTCATCCTCTTTTTGATTGCCAATTTCATCACCCAATCCGCAGTCCTGTTTTCCAGAATCGTCCTTAATCGCAGCATCTCCCTTTTTTCTTTTTCGCTTGCAGGCGCCATCTATGCCCTGCTTCTTCTATTGATCATCCCATCTTTCATTAAAAAGATTCCATCCCGAGTCGTTCTTCCGCTTCTCTATCTCATCCAGATTCCTTCTTTTGTCATCTCCATCTGCAACGGATGCATCTTCATTGGAAATTCCTACGCCTTTTCCTTCTATTTCCTATCCATCATACTTCCTTTATTCATCTTCGATATCCCGCTTCGTGTCATCTGCATCCAGACAATCTATTACATCCTCTTCATTGTCATCGACTATTTCTTCAAGACATCGGATATCTTTTACGTCGATCTCGTCCATCTTCTTATTACCTACACAGGATTCATCAGCGCCGTCCTTCTCATTCTCAGTCTCCGTTATGCAAACTTGGAAAATTACATCAGCGTAAGAGAAAAAAGCGAACATCATGAAGTGACAGGACTGAAAAACAAATATGCCTTAAAGAAGGAATCGAGGAATTTCCTGCATCGCGACATGATTGTTTCCATGATTGATATCGATGACTTCAAGTTCTTCAATGACATGTACGGACATCAGGTCGGTGACGTCGTCTTGAAGGAATTCGGAAAGATACTGGTTTCCAATTTCGGCGTTTCTTCCTGTTTCAGCTTCGGAGGAGACGAATTCCTCATCGCCTATCCAAGCACGGACATCCATGAATTCACTTCCCTCTTGGCCAAGACAAAGAATGATCTGAGAAATGTCACCATCAATGAATCCTTCATTCTCCATCCGACTTTCTCCGCTGGCTTTGTCAAAGGAAATCCCTTGACGGACCAGCAATTCCAGGAGATGATCAACTCCGCTGACTTCACACTCTATAGTTCCAAGGATCAAGGGAAAAATATCATCAACGAAGGCCTCTCTCTTTCAAAGAAGCCTATGACAACCACACTTGAGAAGAGAGAAGGAAAGATGTCGAACAACCTCGATCCGCTGACGAAAACGATGACATTCCAAAGCTACCTGGTATATGGAGAAAAATATCGAAAAGAAATCTCGAAGCAAAAGAACCTGCTGATCTGCCACCTCAACATTCTCAACTTCAAGATCTACAACAGTACATTCGATTATGAAGTCGGTGATGAACTCCTCATCAAAGTCGCTGAAATTCTCAAAAAGAATTTCCCGTTAAGCATCATCTGTCGCCTCTCCGCTGATCATTTTTCCTTGATTTGCAAAGAGGATGAATTCATTCCTTCGTTTGAAAATGCCTCTGAGGATTTCTTCTCCTATACGAAGAACCTGGGAATCAAACTGATTTGCGGATGCGTCCGCCTGACAGAACAGATGACAATCCGTCAGGGAAACGACCTAAGCAAGATCGCCTGCGATTCCGTCAAAAAGAATGGAAGAAAAAATTACCGCTTCTATGACCAAGCCTTGTCCATCAAAAGTGAAAACACAAAATGGATTCTCTCTCACTTCTCCTCTGCTCTCGAAAATCATGAAATACTCGTCTATTATCAGCCGATTGTCGAGACGATTTCCTCCACCATCACTAGCCTTGAGGCCTTAGCCCGATGGAAGCATCCACAAAAAGGCATCATCTCACCAGGGGATTTCATCTCCGTCTTAGAAGAAAACCGATTGATTTCCAAGTTGGACCTCTATATCCTCGAGACAGTCTGCAAGCAAGACCAAATGCTGATGAGGGAAGGAAAATACATTCTTCCGATTTCCATCAACCTCTCCCGCCACGATTTCGAAAATCCGAATCTATGTGATGAAATCACCGCCATTGTCGACAAATATGAGATTCCACACGAACTGATCATTCTCGAAATCACGGAAAGCACATTCCTGATGGAAAAACATATCCTAAAACATGCCGTAAAAAAACTAAAAGATGCTTCCTTTAAAATCTGGATGGATGATTTCGGGTCAGAATATTCATCCCTCAATCTTCTCAAGGAATTCCAATTCGACGTCATCAAGCTCGATATGCACTTCCTACCCTCGGAAAACGAAAAGAAAAAAGGCAGAACCATCATCGATTGCATCATCGAAATGGCTCAGAAACTATCGATCCGCACCCTCACCGAAGGTGTCGAGAATAAAGATGATTATCTCTTCTTGAAGAATACCGGCTGTGAATTTGTGCAAGGCTACCTCATTTCCAAGCCCTTGCCAATCGATCAGCTCGACCTCTTCTTGCACAGCCATGTATCCTATATCCCCTCAAGCAAGGAGGAAATCGAATATTACCAATCGCTCAATGATTTCTCCTTGCAGAACGTAAGGATTGAAGATAGGAATTACGACCTTTCCAGAAAATTTACCCGGGCAGGAATCGCCATTGTCGAATACAGGGATGGTCAATTGCAGATGCTCAAGAGCGATTCCATCTTCCGTGAATTCCTCGATAACAATGGAAAGAACGAAATCCTCGAATCCAATCTCTTCTCCCCATCCTGGCATCCGATCGAGCCCGAATTCGCCAATGATCTTCTTCTCTCTTTAAACGAACACACGTGGGTAAAGAAGGACTATCTAAATGATGGAACCATTCTCTATCTTTATCCCATTGCGAAGAATCCAACGACTCAGGCAAACAGCTTCGTCATCCTCGCTGAAGTCCTACCCGAAAAAGAAACTTAAGCAATCAATGACTACATTTTCATCACATTTCATGAAAAAAGAAACCGATTTGACTCATATGTGCATAAAAATGCACATTCAAAAGAATACAATCACTCTAGAGCAATCGGGAATGCTCGTTGGAATGACCCCATGATTCATGGGGTTTTTTAGTTGGCTTATGCGAAGAAAAATCGGTTTCTTTTCTGATAGGATATAGAGAAATCATAGTATCCCACAAATGAGGTACATAATATATGATAAGCTTCCTCTAAATCCTTTTTGGCTTCCTCAAGTTTCTCATGGATTTTAAAATCCTGTCTCAGATAGATGGCATCAGACATGAAGGAATCCTCCTCAAGAAAATAGAGTCTTTCCAAGAGCATGGACAACTGACGAAATTGTTCCAAGGTCAAAACATAGTTTTGCATGCATTCGAATTTCAGAATTCGAATAGAGTCCTGCAAAGTCATTCCATCAACGGAACAAGAATCCACCCATCCTTCACACTGGTTGATGAATGAGATGTTGGATAAAACCTGATTTACGAACTTTCCTTTCAAAGAAAGGTATTCCTCAATATTGTCAATCATGCTTGCTTCCTCCTTGATTCAGCAAGTAGATTGTATACGAAAATATGTACATTTCTATGCACATATTTTTCACGTAATGATTTTTGAATTCGAGTAGATTTCCATAAAGAATCGATCTAGCCATTTTCGTCAAAGACAGGAATAACATATTTCCTTATCGCATAAGTCAAAATTTACTCGGGCGAAAAAATACCATCATGAAGAAGTTCAAAGACATAGAATACTTTTCTTCGTTCCCATGGTTGAAAATTCTTTGGCATTTTTGGATTTTCATGCCTTTTTGGAACGAAAAGAGGGATTCGTTCTTTTTCTTGAACATGCAATATACTAAAATAGGAAAGTTGTGAAATTCATGAAAATCAATCTTTCCTCTCAATTTACCTCCTCTCTTTGGTTTTCACTGGCAATAAGAAGGACAGGCAAATGAATGAAATCATAAATGAAAACGCACATTTCTTCTCCGCAGATGATATCCTACAAGGGAAAAGGCTTTATTTAAATTCGAATGTCATGCCGATGAAAAGCGGGACAAGTTCTTTCAACTACAATGTCAAGGACGGCACGAAGAAAGAAACGACGACACTCTTTATCATCAACAAGAAACTATTCAAGGTATTCTGCACGTGCGGAAAGTGCACAGGCAAACATTATTGTCCACATGTTTATGCTTCACTTCTGAAATATGATGACAAGCCATCCGATGAAAAAGACAATATGGTGAAACAAAGAAATGCGACAACGGAGAAAAAGAAGTCTGCAAACGAAAAAAAGTTGAATCCTCTTGCCGTGAAAATCCAAATGATGGTCCGAGGAGAACATGATTACACTCTAGATGAAGCGGAAGAGATCATTTCCTCCTATATTCATGAGGGATTCGATTTCGGCGAAGATTTCTCGAAGATACGAAAAGTCTACCTATTCGATTGGATTTTAAATGTTCTAAGAAAGAATGAAGAAATTGCCAACCATGTTTTTGCCAAATGTGATTTGTCTCTCGTTCCCCAAAGCATAAATATCAATTCCATCTGCGAATATCTTCTTCTGCGTCCGATGAAAGTGACTCTTTTATCAGAACGCAGTATTCATGGGCTCTACTCCAACAGCAAAATAGTCCCCATCAACAAGTCACATCTTTTGTCCCTCGGCATGAGCATGAACCATGCAATGCACCTTTCTTCCTTTATGAATGACTGCGATCAGATGCCCGATTTTTTCCAGGATATCACGATTCTCAATTATATGAAGAAGAACATCCCGGCAGAAAAATATGTATCCTTCTTCAAAAGAAGAATCGAAAGCAATCGTTTGACTGCCCAGGAATTCTTCTTCCTTTATCCCTACATGGATGAGAAGACAAAGCAAAGTTACATCAACAAAATGCCCGGAGGAACAATCACCGAATCCGGTTATTATTATCCCTACACTCCAGATGAAAGCACAGAACCCAATTCTTTTGTCAAATGCCGTGTTTCCAAGAATCTATATGGACTGATCAATTCCAGGAACGTTCTCAGCGAAAACAAGCTGATCAGCTATTACTACGCCATCCCCTTCATCAAGAAGGAAGAATTATCCTCCATCGTCGGACGCTTTCGACTGTTATCCGCAGCGAAATCCAAAAAATCGAACACGAATGATATCATCCTCTATTGCATCCTGGCTTTCGCACTTGCGTTCTATAAAGAACGTCCGGATTTAGTGCAATTCGTGGAAAACATCGAAGAAAACATAGATAAGGAATATCACCAGGAAGCTGTCTGGACCATCTTTTTTGAATGCCAGAAGAACATGAATTTGAAAAAGAAGGAAAAATATCATGTCTACGAAATCAAGGAGGAAAAGTAAATGTATCTTCTCAAATCGCACCTTGAAAAATACCATGCCAAAAATCCTGAATTGATTGATTATCTTCAAAAGAGAATCGACGCTAAAGAAGCGATTGTCCATTATTTCTACGATTCGAAAGAGGATTGCATCGTCTATATCCTGAACGACCCCGTTTTGGGAGGCACCACTATCTCTGTGAAGCAGGATGGATCCGTTTATTACTATCGAGCAGACGACCTGAGTGAATTGCGCGATGCCTTCTGCTACTGCATACAAAATGCCGAACAGAAACTGTCCGATGAGGAACTTCAGAAAAGATATCCTGAAATATACGAGAATGAAATCATCACGCGGGGCATGAGTCCATCCGAAATCATCCAATACAATCAGACAAAGAGAGAATTCAATTCGCTTCTTTCCTCTTTGGAATATCTAAAAGATAGCCCTGTCGAAATCGAGCCATCCGAAGTCAATCAGAAGGAAGAGACTCTCTATTTCTCTGTCAAGATTGACGATGGAGACTATCCATCTTCCTACTTTGTCAATGCCTATAATGAAAAAGGACAGAAAATCGGTTCCTTGGATCTTATCGCCACTTGGTATCTCGATGGAAAAAGAAAGCTGACAAAGGAATCCATGGACATTCTCAATACCCTGCTTCCCGGGCATGACCACGAATCCTATTATACAAGCGAGGAGAAGTTCTTTTTGCGATTGCTCAAAAAGGGACTTCTGATGATGGCGAATCTGGACTACTCTGCCATTCCAGGCTTCAGTCCGCTGGTCTTCGAATATGATGACTATGTCTTAGACAAGGAAGTGAGAACCCTTCAGGTTTCCATGGATGGAAACGGGAATCTCATTTCGAATCTAAACTTCCCTGAAAACCCGAAGATACGCCCTCTGATCGAAAATGAATTCTATTTGTTCTTAGAGTATGAAAACGGGGTTGCCCATCTTGTCGAATGCAGAAATCCAAAGATGATTGCTCTCTATGAGTTCATGCTGAAAAATCCTTCCTTCAACATGAAATACTTCAAGAAGGAAATCATCACCAAACTGATTCCGAATATCAAGAACAGCATCGAAGTCGAAGCGGAGCTCCTCAATGATTCCCTTCGCATGATCGACCATATCGAATACTGTGTCGATCTGGATACAGAGAAGATGCACCTTCTTTTCAAGTCATCCTATTTTTCCAAGGGAAAGGCTGTCAAAAGAGAAGAGTTTGCCACTCTCAAGCCAGATTTGAGCCATGATTTTGAGCGTTCGCTCTTCGAAAACGATCTCCCTATCGAAGGAAGGATGGAAGATCCAAACCGTATCGCCAATTTCGTCACCAATCCCTTGAAGGAAGTAAGGAAATACTGCTCATTATTCATCTCTGAAGATGTAAAGAAACTGAAAATCAAGTCCGTCGCCAAACTCAACATCACGATTACCTCCGATCAGGATTGGTTTTCCATCAATTTCGACAGCAAGGAATACACAAAAGAAGAAGTCGATGGCATTCTCAACGCCTATAAGAAGAAAAAGAAATATTTCCTTGTCCGTGATTCCATTCTCTCGCTCGATGACAAGAACAGTGAGGATGTTCTTACGATTCTCAAGGATTTCGATTTGAAGGACAAGAAGATTCCGATTTACCAGGTCCTCAAATTGCAGGGGAATGACAATGTCGTTCTCTCAAGCGATATCAAGGCACTCTTCGAAGAGATTCAGAACTATGAAATGAATCCTCTGACGCTCGAAGAAAACTTCAATAAAGTTCTCCGTCCCTATCAGGCCAAGGGCGTCAAATGGCTAAGCACACTCAAAAAGAATCATCTCTCCGGCATCTTAGCCGACGATATGGGTCTAGGAAAAACCCTCGAGATGATTGCCTTCCTAAGCCAGTATCATCTCGGCAAGCCAAATCTCATCGTCTGTCCGAAATCACTGACCTACAACTGGGAAGATGAATTCAAGAAATGGAATCCCCGTGCCAAGGCCGTCGTCTTATCCAGAGACAAGGCAGAACGCCATGAGCTTGTCGCCAAGATGAAAATGGATGAGGAAGTCACCTACATCATCTCTTATGACTCATTGAGAATCGATCTGGACTTGTTCGAAAACCGACAGTTCGGTTTTCTTGTACTGGATGAAGGGCAATATATCGCAAATGCCCTCTCCCAAAAAGCCCGGGCCGTCAAATCCCTCAAGGCTGACTACAAATTTGCTCTGACCGGCACGCCGATTCAGAATTCCCTCATGGATTTATGGTCCATCTTTGATTTCCTTATGCCTGGATATCTGAAATCCTTCACGGAATTCAAGAAGATCTATGCCAAGTATGATCTCGAGAAGAAAGACAAGGATCATCTTGAACACATCGTCTCGCCTTTCCTTCTGAAGAGAAGAAAAGACGATGTCCTTACCGAACTTCCCGGAAAAATCATCCTGACACAGAATCTCTTGATGGATGAAGAAGAGACAAGGCTCTATCAAGCCTATCTTCTCAAGACAAAGAAAGTCTTCGAAACCAAGGATAGCCGCGGAAAGACAAATAAGATCGAAGTCCTTTCTGCATTGACAAGACTCCGACAGCTCTGTGTCGATCCATCGACATTCCTCGACTATAAGAACATTTCCTCAAAGCTCGATTACACCATCAACCTCATCAAGGAAGCGATTGGAAAGACACATAAAATCATCCTATTCTCTTCGTTCACGAGTGTTCTAAGCCATGTTGGGGACATGTTGAAAAAAGAGAAGATCTCCTATGAGGAAATCACGGGTGCCACCTCAGCCACCAAGCGTTTGGCACTGGCTAAGAACTTCAATGAAAAAGACGATATAAAGGTGATGCTTGTCTCTCTCAAGGCCGGAGGAACCGGACTCAATCTCATCGGTGGGGATATCGTCATCCATCTCGACCCTTGGTGGAATATCGCTGCCGAAGATCAGGCGAGCGACAGAGCCTACCGAATCGGACAGAAAAAGAAAGTGACGATCTACAAACTGGTCATGAAAGACACGATCGAAGAGAAAGTCCTAACTCTTCAGGAAAAGAAAAAGGATCTGTCGAGCATCTTCGACAACGCGGAAGGAAAGTCCTCCATCAGCGACGAAGATATCGCCTATCTCTTAAGTTGATGCCACAATAGATTGTCTTTGGCATCCGATTGCCTGATTTATGACAATACAATGTGATTTTCAATGAATGTAGAAAGTGCTCAGTCTGCTTTTTCTTACACTTTAGAGATTAGCAAATTATTATTTTTAGATGCTAAGGAACTATTTAAATAGCATAGACCTCCTAACCTAGGTCAGGAGGTAAATATTGATTTGTTAATCCTATCATCTACATTTTGTCTAATGGGCATTAAATTGATAATTGAAATAGACATGTGTATTTATTTGTTATTCAATAAATCTAATGTAGATAAAAACAATTCCTTCTTCCATAATTTCAAGCTCTTTTTATCAGATATAAAATTACTCACATCCTCTTTGGCAATTTCATAATCGACATTTTCAAAACGTTCCTTTAATAATTCTTTGAGGTGCTGTAATTATATCATGATAGAAGGAAAGTCAGTCTACATATGCCACACATGTGCAAATCAGGACTTTAAACATAATAAGACTGATTTTTAACGAAATATCATTTGTCTATTTTATATATTTTTGATTCTTGCTCTTCGGCTTGTCTGGAAGAGTCATCTTTATCAACCCATTTTCAATAGCAGGATCCAGATAGGAATTTCTCAAAGTTTCTTTTGATTTTACGTTCAATCTTTTCATGATTTCATTTGCAGATAATGGTATATCATAATCCATCACTTCAAGAAGCTTATTTACCTGATCTGATATATTATTGGACTCTTTTTTCACATTGAAGAGGACTTCATCTAAGATCTCATCGATCACTTTCAGCATAAATTCAATGAACTCATTTGAGTTTCCATTGCGGTGACATTTGGAAATCGTGGCGTAATATTCATTTTGATATTTCTCAATCTGGGATTCAAATGGGATGAATTCAAAAACCGGATTCCATTTGGTCAATAAAACATTCTGCCATAGTCTTGCAATTCTTCCATTACCATCGCTAAATGGGTGAATAAATACAAATTCATAATGGAACACACAGGATTTTATAAGAATATGTGTTTCATTATCATTTTTTAACCAATCAAATATATCCGACATCAAGGAAGGAACCAAGGTTTCAGGTGGAGCCATAAAAATGACTTTGTCTCCATCATACACACCCTCTCCATGATTTCTGTACTTGCCAGCGTCATCTAAAATTAGACGAGTCAGTATTCTATGTGCTTTCAATAAATCCAATTCACTATAGCCATCAAATTCCTCAATCATGTTATATGCTTCAAAAGCATTTTTGACTTCCTGGATTTCATTCTTTGGGCCGATGACCTGTCTTCCATCAATCACATCCTTAACTTGATCCAATGATAAGGAGTTCGCTTCAATGACCAACGAGGAATGGATTGATTTGATTTTATTGTTTCTTCTTAATGTTGGCATCCTCTTAAGAGAATTATAAGAGTTTATCTTGCCAATCTTTTCGGTTATGGAGATTGTCTTATAGAGCATTGAATTCGATATGTCAAATGGTGGTTTATACATGCAAACTGTCTCCTTAATTACTTAACTATATTTTACCATGCCATTCCACATCTTGCTTAAATCTTGCTTAATATGTTGCTTAATGTTGAATGAAAAGAATTGTCTTCTTAATTTTCATAATAATCGTTTCATTTCTTTTCAATCTTTCAAAAAAGAGCATGAAAGATCATCCTCCATAGTCTTTTCGTTGTTAAAAGAATCATACATAACTTATACATTTTTCCAAACAAATAAACCGTTTTTTTTCGCACTGTTCAAAACAGAGCCTCTTAAATTTAATATCGTTTGTTTTTGTCGACGATACGATTCTTTTATAGAAAAAGTCAAAAAAGTGACAAATCATACGCAACACCGATGTCGTTTCTCCTCTAGATAAAGATATCTATGCTTTTCCATTGGCTGAAATCAAAAAGAAGATTTCATACACTTTTCTATCCAAACAAGACTTATTTATAGTCTTTGCCATTCTTTTCCATTTTTAGAAGGAAATAAGAGTTTTTTCTCAAAAGCAGCCAAAATAAGACGCGAAATAGCCGTTGTAAGTGTTTTCAACTGAGTTAGTCTTGTCTTTTCAACATGGATAGTGTATAGTTCATCCTACGTCAAGAATGCAATATTAGAGACTAAATTATGGAAACAAGCACAGTTGAAATGAAAATTCCCCCAATCAGCATCCAGTATGGATTGGGTACGACTTATCGACCATACCCCGAGCTTACGAATTCCTTTGATACGGGAATCATCGCAAGAATGGTTCATGAACCAATCGAAGTCAGAACTTCGAAGGCTTATGATGTTTCGAAGAGAATCTTCGATATCGTCATGTCTTCTCTTGCCATCCTTCTTCTTTCCCCTCTTCTCCTCGTTCTCTCTTTGATTGTCAAGTTCTCCTCAAAAGGAACAGTTTTCTTTAAGGATCATCGAATTGGAAAAGAAGGAAAGAGAATCACGGTTCTGAAATTCAGAAGCATGTATTCTGATGCGGAAAGCAACATCAGAAAATATCTCAATGAGGAGCAGATGAAAATTTGGTCCATCGAAAGAAAACTCGATAACGATCCAAGAATCACCAAAATCGGAAGATTCCTCAGAAAGACTTCTCTCGACGAACTTCCACAGCTCTTCAACATCTTCGCCGGTGACCTCTCGTTTGTTGGTCCTCGTCCGATCACGAAGATCGAGTTGGAAGAAAACTACACTCGCTATCAGAGAAAGAAACTTCTCTCTGTCACACCTGGATTGACCGGTTACTGGCAGGTCTATGGCAGAAGCGATGTCGACTATAAGTCCGGAGAAAGACAGAAAGAGGAGCTTGCCTATCTTCCGAAGCGTTCTTTCTTCTTCGATCTCAAGCTCATCTTCTTGACAGTTCCTGCTGTCCTGAAGCATAAAGGCGCAAAATAAAACAAGGCTGTTCTATGATTAAGATCATGGGACAGTCTTTTTTCTTGCAAAATCCTGAAATCAAACTTTTTTTGGCATGCATTCCACAAAAAAACAATATAAATCCTCCATCGCATCTCCACCTCAATAGCATAAACACCAATGGAAAGAAAAATGAATCGTGTCGATCGAACAACAAAAAAACATGACATAGTCAAGTCATCTTCCATGCCATGCTTTCTAGTGAAATAGATAGAACGAAAATATTATTATTTCTTCGGATACAGTTTCGAGACACCCGTCTTGATAGCTTCTTCGCTGACGGCCTTGCTGACCGCCTCAACAACTCTCTTATCAAACGGAGAGGGGACAATATAATCCGGTGAAAGTTCTTCATCCGGGATGATGCTTGCAATCGCGTCCGCTGCGGCAATCTGCATCTCGACATTGATTTTTGAGGCTCTCACAGCCAAAGCCCCTTTGAAAAGACCAGGGAATGCCAAAACATTGTTAATCTGATTCGGAAAATCGCTTCTTCCGCTACCGGCAATATAGGCACCGGCCTCTTTTGCATCCGGATAGGAGATTTCAGGAACTGGATTGGCCATGGCAAAAACAATCGGATCCTTCGCCATCGAGCGGACCATCTCTTGTGTGACAAGGTTGGGAGCCGAGACGCCAACAAAGGCATTGGCTCCCTTCATGATGGATGAAAGAGTTCCATCATGATTTTCCGGCGTATCATAGATTCCTTCATCGAGAAGTTCCTGAATGAGGAAATTATAGGAATCATATTTCTTTTTGTCGATGACGCCAGTGATATCATAGGCATAGATCTTTCCAACGCCGATTTTCTTGAGCATCTTGGCAATCTGGCTTCCGGCGGCGCCGGTTCCAGACATGACAAGAGTCATATCCTTCAAGGGCTTCTTTGTGAGCCTTTCGACGTTCTTGAAGACCGCCGAGACGATGATGCTTGTTCCATGCTGATCATCATGGAAGACGGGGATATTCATCTCTTCCTGAAGTCTTCTTTCGATGGTGACGCAGCGTGGAGCCGAGATATCCTCCAAGTTGATGGCCCCGAGCGTCGGCTCAAGGTATTTGCAGGTCTTGATGATTTCCTCGACATCCTGGGTGGCAAGACAAAGCGGAATGGAATCCACGCCAGCCAATTCCTTCATGAGGATGGATTTTCCTTCCATGACCGGGATGGCTCCATAAGGACCGATATTTCCTAAGCCCAGGACAGCCGACCCATCGGAAATAACCGCCACCATATTGGCCTTGGAAGTATATTCATAGGCCAAGGATGGGTCTTTTTCGATTTCCTTGCAGACATAGGCAACGCCAGGAGTATAAGCCAAGGAAAGATCCTTTTGGTTTTCGACTTTGACTTTGGAACGGATTTCAAGTTTTCCGTGGTTCTTCTTATGCAGATTCAAGCTTTCTTCTTTCAAATCCATGATGAGATTCTCCTTTTTTATTTTTCGAACAGATCTTCGCCAAAGAAATCAATTGCCAGGAGAAACGGAAAATCCTCCACCTCAAGCCTCTTGACCGATTCCGGTCCCAAATCGAGGAAGGCAACCTCTTCCGCCTTCTTTACACAATGCGAGAGCAGTGCCCCACATCCACCCGTTGCGACAAAATAGAGGATGTGATGCTCTCTGTAATACTGAGAGCATTCCTTGCTTCTTGGACCTTTTCCAATCGTTCCCTGAACATGAAGCGTGCTCATCAATGGAGCAAACTGGTCCATTCTTGCAGACGTGGTCGGACCGATGCTTCCAATCACATGACCGGGCTTCGCTGGGGTGGGTCCCGCATAATAGATGAACTGGGAAGAATAATCAACCGGAATTTCCTCTTTCTTCTCAATCATTCCTGCAATTCTCATATGTGCCGCATCTCTTGAAGTATATAAGACACCGGTGTATTCGACAAGATCCCCGGCGTGAAGAGAGAGAAGTTTCTCTTTTTCCTCGGGATATTTTATTTTCATAGGATAACCTCCTTATGTCTCGAAGCATGGCACTGAAGATTGACGGCAACGGGAAGAGAAGCGATATGACAGGGATAAAGATTGACCTTGCAGGCAAGAGCCGTCGTCTTCCCTTTAAGTCCCATCGGCCCGATGTTCAGGGAATTGATTTCCTCGAGAAGTTCTTCTTCGAGCATTCTTGCCTCTTCATCGGATGAATGATCATCAAGCGGTCGAAGAAGTGCCTCTTTGGCAAGGAGAGCACATTTTTCCATATCCCCACCGATGCCAACTCCGACAATCAAAGGAGGGCAGGCTTTTCCTCCCGCTTCCTTTATGGTATCCAGGACAAATTTCTTGATGCCTAGGATCCCATTTGCCGGAACAAGCATTTTCACCTTCGACATATTTTCACTTCCCGCTCCTTTCGGACACAGGGTGATTTTCAGTTTGTCTCCCAAGGTATATCTTACATGGACAATCGCAGGCGTATTATCCTTTGTGTTGACTCTCTTCAAAGGTGAAGCGACAACGCTCTTTCGAAGATATCCTTTCGTATATCCGTTTTTGACGCCTTCATTGATGGCGGAATAGAGATCGCCATCCAAATGGACATCATTTCCGATTTCCACAAAGGCAATCATGATTCCCGTATCCTGACACATCGGAATGTCTTCTTCAATGGCTATCCGGTCATTCTGGATAATCTGCGAAAGAATCTGCTGAGGGAGTCCCTCTTCCTTCTTCATCGCATTTTCCAGGCAGGCAAAAACTTCGTCATTCAGATAGGTTGCTGCTTCTATGCATAAACGTTCAACTTCCTTGGCAATCTTTTCGACGTGGATTTCTTTCATGTTGTGTATCCTTTTTTCATGATATCGAATAAGAAAAGAACAATAGCACTATTATAGAAACCTTGTCTCCTCTTTCAAAGAGAAAAGAGAAAAAAGGGCTTGATGACACAAAGTGTCGTTCACGAGACAAGAAAAATAACAAGACAAACTCTTTGCATGTGCTATAAAGTCAGACTTTTCTTCTATTCAATAAAGAATAGCAATGCTGTTCAGTCGATTTTATCAATCCATAAGATGCCCGAAAGCAGGAGCTAGATCGATTCGCCTCGATAAATTTTCTCCAACAAAGAAGCTGACTCTTTTGCATCATAACCATTCGAAGCAACTTTTTCTGCATAAAGACTTCGGTCAATTTTGTTCAATCGATTCTTAATCTGCAAATCAATTTCCTCTATCCATTTCTTTTCATCTAAAGGAAGCTGAACAATGTTATCAGTCAAGATGCATTCCTTGGTAATCAAATCAGAGAAAAGTGTAATCAGACCGCTTGCCTGCGACTCCACCAATGTCATCGGGAAACCCTCATACAGAGAAGGGAACAAGAAAAGATCTCCAGCCATCAAGACTTTATTGACATAATCGATATTTTCAAGATAGATAAGATGATCATCAAGATTCATTTCCCTGATCTTGCCTCTGAATTCTTCCTTGAGTTCCCCTGCGCCAACGAAGATAAACCGGAAATCAGGATACTTTTCCTTGATGAACGGTAAAAGTCTATAGAAAAAGGCATGATTTTTCATTTCTGAAAATCGTCCGACATGAACAAAGGTGATGGCATTCTCATTGATTCCCAGTTGCTTTCTGATTTCACATCGAGTCTCTTCATTGAAAAGATAATCTTTGGTGATGATTCCATTCTTGATGACTATCAGGTTCTTTTCGATGATTTCCTGCGGAAATTTCCATTCTCCCGCGGCCATGCTGCAGGCTAGATACTTATCAGCATATCGATTGATTCTTCTATCGGAATATTTTTTGATCAGGCGATATTTCAGATTGTCATTCCCACAGCAATGAGAGTGGACGATAACCTTCGTTACTCCATATTTTTTTGCGATCTTTGCCGATTCAAGAAGAGTAAAGATGCTTCCTGACTGAATATGGATGACATCATAGCGGTTCCTCTTCAGAATATCATTCAAGGCAGCCTGAATATATTTTTTTCTTTTTCTGCTTTCAAATGCATAATCATAAAAAAGAATTCTTTCGTTTCTTTTTTCGGCGACATGAATCAGTTTCTGATTCGTCAATTCAAAAGGAGTCGCCAACGTATATTCGTTTCGATCAGAAAAATTTTCATACATATTCAGCATGAAAGCTTCCTGCCCGCCAAAGGACAAAGGTTCTCCGAAAAATTCCAGTACCTTGACTTTCTGTTTGTTCGGATAAGCATATTCGATTTTGGGATTGAATGTCTTTCCTGCCTTCAGGCCCTTTTTTATCACAGCTAATTTCTCTTTCTTGAAATTGCAATTTTTCATTATGATTTTTGCTTTATGGTATAGGATCTTCAAAAAATAATAGATTCTTCCTTTCAGTCCTGCATTCCTGAAAAGATAGGATTCATTTCGATATGCATAAAAATAGCGATCAATTCTCTCATCATCACTTAAAAGAGAAGAACCTAAATTATCTTTGCATTTGTGATCGACGATGGAAGATGCGCAATAATAGCAGGGATATTTCTTCGAAATCCGATACGTGTATTCAAGATCGTCTCCCCAAATAAAGAATTCTTTTATTGGCAACCCCATTTGGATAATGGCTTTGGAATTGACAAAAAGGGAAACGAAAGTCGCCATGAGGATTCTTTGATCCCGACTAAAATCTTCCAACTTCTTTTTCATGGAAACCTTCTGAACATTCATCCTGCATGGCGTCCCATCTGTCCATCGGACGCTGCTTGAAAGATATCCAAAATCATCTTGGAGAGACTCCGCCTTTTTCAGAAGGAAATCGAGGGAGTTCTCTCGCACAATGCAATCATCATCCATGACCCATACATAGTCGCAGCCTTCCTCAATGGCTTTTCTCATGCCAAAATTGAATCCACCTGCGCCACCAAGATTGGCACCGGTGTTAAAATATTTCACTTTTTCATCGTCAACCAAGGAAGAAATATATTCTTTTGTGCCGTCCGTAGAGAAATTGTCAACAACAAAAATTTTCAGATTCGCATACGTTATTTTTTTTAATGCCTGAAGGGATTCAAGCAATAATGCCTTCCGATTATAAGTCACAACAATCGCAATCACATTTTTCATAAAAAATATACCTTCCTATTTGTTTTCCTGACAAAGACAAACATTCGTGCCATTCAGTTTAAAAGCATATAGATTGTAGAATCCGTTCGTCTCATCAGTTGCAGAAAAAGAAATTGTATAACTGACATTGACGAAGAAAAGAGTAAACAGGTTATAGTTATAATCATATAAGAAAGGTTCGAAAATGGATTCGATCAAAATGATAGAGAGAATCAAGAAAAGATATTTATCATGGTTTTTCAGGCATTTCTCCAACGTCAGGAAATAATACACCATGACAAAAAGAAATCCGATGTATCCTTGTTCGAAGAGACACTTGAAATAAGATGAATCCAGGATAATTCCCTCATCCGACCAAACGATGCTTTCGCCGAAGAGTGTGAAGGAATGATTGCTCAAAGCCTGAATCGTATACTGAATACGTCCGCTGAGATGATCGGCAATTGTTTGGAAAAGAGAGATTCCTTGCTGATATCCGACAACCAAAAGGACACCTATGGCAAAACATAGAACGGGCAAAAGAGAGATAATCTTATAATAGAAATGAGAGGAATCATCATTGAAAAAAAGTTTTTTGATCGAGTACCCCGACTTCTTTAGAAGACTGATGAAAGTCGCCAAAAGAAGAACACCAAAGGCAATCATACAATCGAAGCGGGTGTCCGTCAGTACATAAATGACAAAAAGCGAAAGAAAATAAGCTACTATTTTCACCTTGCCAAAACAGAAATCGTGAACATAGCAATCCATCAATAAGGCAAACATGAAATACGCCGGCAATAATGTCGGTGCGATGAAGCCTAACGCATATCGAATCGAGGAGCTGTTGTATCTTTGATTCGTATACATCGGAATGATGCCGAGAAGACTCGAGGCGATAATAAATACGATAGCGATAAAATAGATCGTCTTCGCCTTATTCATCAATTCCTTGAGAGGATAATATTTCGACCAACATAGAAACAATGCCAAAAGCAGCAGTTTGTAATTATGACAGGCAACAAAATTCATTCCACCGACAAGAAGACAAAGAAGACTTAAAATATTTACTTTTGTCGGAATAGAAAAATAATTCACAACTGCATCCGCAATCAAAAACAAGAAACAGGCAACTCGAAAAATATTGATGATTCTTCGAAAAACGGGAATATCTGCATATGTGCTGTTGATCAATACACCTAAAAAACAATAGCTATAGAAAGCTATCAAAGAAAGTTTATTAAGCAATGTTTTTTCCTGTATCGTAATTTCGAGCATTCTTCAATCAAATAACCTATCAGTAAAAAGAAACAAATCTTTTTCTGTCAATATTTTATCAAAATCAGTCACTTCTTGAAATACCCCGAGAGAATCAAAAGGCAAAGATCCTGAATCGGTAGGTGGAAAATTCATGCCTTCTCCACATTCATCCATATGGAAAGAAATCAATTCCTTGATGATTCTATTTTCAATTGTATTGCCAAAGGTACGATTCATTTTTCTGGTGCACTCCGCTTTCCCAAGCGAAATATAGATTAAACAAGAAAGTGCCTCTGTTTTCGTTGATTTCAGAAAATGAAGATAAACAGCAGAATCAACTCTTGATAAATGTACAGAATCATTAAAAAACACATTGCTTATTTCATGTTACAATGACTTCAATAATATTCATCCATTTTGTCTATCATATAAAAAGATTTCTATTACATTAGCTTTTATATCAGCTCATGCGATGCATGGATCATTGTATATTAATCCCTTTCCTTGAATATCTCTATATATTCGATACCATATATCGTCGTCATAGTTGATGCTCCTCACATTTTGAAGCAAAGATATTCTGTCACCTTTTCTATAAACCGATTTCATATCATCGAGTGTGATTAGTCCTAGGAAAAAGAGAAACGATTGGCTATAATAGGAAACGTATGAATTCTATATGTACTTTAAGAAACAGTCAGAATAAAATCGATAAAAGTGAAATAGTTGATGTTCTTCTTCTTTTCTTTCTCTCAGCATTCCCTGCTCTATTCTCCATTGCCGGCCTGAGCAAAAAGATTCTTCTTGGTGAAGACAAGGATTCTTGGCTTTCCGTTCATTTTTCCACATGGTTTCCGCTTCTTTTGATCATTGGAATGCTCCTTTATGTTTTTTTTGCTTCCATTTTTATATCCAAAAGAAGAAAAAAGCATGCCATCTCCTATTCACCATGGTTGATTTCTTTCTTTGCATTGATGATTCTTTGTCGTGCCATCACGAATTATGCCTCTCCGTACGGTCCTTTTTCGATCGAGATTCTTTCTCCTTTCGATCACACAATCAAGAGTTTCTCTTATGAGGGAATTTCCTTCTTGAACCGAACGCTCTGTTTTCTCGCTGAATCTTTTTCGATTAGCTATATCCTTCTCCTTCTTCTTTTCATTCCGACATTGGATAAGAGAGCATTCTGGAAAATCTTCCAATATGTTCTCATCCTCATTTATCTTGCCTTTCTTATTATGAAGTTCTACTCATACTTCAAGGAGATGGATGAAATCAAGAACAACTTCCTGCTGTTGGCTGGAAAGAAGAGCGGCATCATTCTTCCTGTGACAAGCTTCACCACCCATAAGAATATGTATGGATTCTTCTTATGGATTTCGACTCTCAGTCTTTTATTCCTCTATTTCTATCACCGAAGATTCGGCTATCTCTTCTTCGTCCTAATGGCCGTTGATTTTGTGACATGTTTCTGTGCGGCGAGCAGACTTCCTTCTCTTCTCATCTTTCTGACGATGGGATTCCTTCTCTTCTATATGGCCGTCTTCGACCTGAGAAGAAACAAGATCAATGGCATCCTTTCCATCTTTCTTCTTTCTTTCTTCGTCATCTTCCTTTTAGTGATGGCCTTTGGCTATAAAGAGAGTCCCTTAGGAAAGAAAATCGTCTATCTCTTCAGCAGTTTTCGGGATTATCGAACTTTGACGACAAGAGGCGTTCTCCACAAAAGAGCGCTCGGCTTATTCTCGACCCCGTTCACTTATCTCTTTGGCTATGGGAAGGAGCCCTATCTCTATTTCTTCTACGAGTCTGGCGTACAAATGGGTTTGGAATTGGTTGATTTTTCCCACAGCGCCTTCATCGATATGCTTGTCAGCTATGGATGGATCAGTTTCCTGCTTCTTCTTCTTTTCTATGCTTTCCTTCTTTATCAGATTGGATATCTTCTCTACAGAAAGAACAGCCACGCTTTTGTCTATTTTTTCGTTATCCTGCTCATGATGGGATATGGAAGCGAAGAATCCAAGCTATTGCCTCTCACAATGGATGGAACAAGTGTTTTTTCCGTCTATCTTCTTGTTCTCCCTTTGGAAGCAGAATATTATTTCATGAAAGCAAAAATAGACGATAGACTCAGCAGGCGATACAAAGAAATTCTTTGCAATGGTCTCTAAAATTTAAAGGCATGTAAAAAAAGCATCCGGCAAAGATTTATTTGCCATGGATGCGTTTTTTTGCTTTGGAAATGAATTTCTTAAGATAGAATCGGAAATCCTTATCCAGAAACGAGAATGCAAGAACAAAGACAAGAGAAATCCCAACCGAGATGAAACCATTGGCAAGAAGTTCCAGATAGACATTTTCAATGTTGACCATGCAGAGATTCAATAAGAAGAGTGCAGCGACGAAAGCAGCAATGCAGGAATAGTTTTTGAGAAAATATCGATTCGTCTTTGTCTTGAATTCATATTTATAAAGAATATGGGGTTCGACAATATGGCAGATGAAGATATTGGTCAGAATCGTTGCAACGATGACACCAACGACCGCAAATTCATCGCCGAAGAGATACGAAAACAAATAAACAAAGGCGATAGAGAGAACAACATTGGATAACCCTTCAAAAAGAGGTTTAAATCGATCGTAGTAGAATAAGCCTGTCGCATCTCGGAAAAGAAGAGTCGCCTGTCTCATGAACTGGATAAAGTAGTTGATAGTGATGACCATGGATACTGATTTTGCCATCTCGAGATTCTCTCCGAAGCAGATGACGATAAGATTGTCGATGATCGCATAATAGCCTAAGAAAAAGACGATTCCGATAATGAAGTTGAAGGTATGGAAGAAATTGAAATATTTTTTGATTTCTGTCACGTCATCCTCGACACAAAGATGTCCGATAACGGATGTCAGAGGTGTGAAGAATAAAGCAAGGACGCCGACCATTTGATTCATGATCGTCGTATAATTTGAATATTTTCCAAGAATGACGACACCGATGAAGGCTGAAATGATGATGCTGTCCGCCGTATTGACAAGAAGGCTTCCGATTTTATGCATGAACATCGCTTTGACATTCTTGACAACACGTGTTTTCGTTTCCGGACTCACCGCCTCTTTCACTAAGGCGATTTCCTTATATTTCCGATTGAAGACAATGGAAGTCAAAAGCCATTCGAAAAGAACCGAAACAATGGTTGCCGCCAAATAGATCTCAAATGATTTTGTCAGAATGACAACAACGATCTGCAATCCGTATCGGATGATGCTCGCAATGGAATTGATGGTTGTCGTGATATAGTTGTTCTTATAAGCATTGATGACGGACGTTTTTGAAGAAAACATATAGGAAAGAACCGTCGAGACAAGCATGAGAGAGAAAGTCAGATAGAGATTGACATCGATATTCTGATAGTCCTTGGCCAAATAAGGCAAAAGAGGCATGATGGCAAGACCGGCAACAAGGATGATTCCGCCAATGATCCAATAGAGTTTCGTGAAAAGGCGATAGAGCGCGCCAACCTCATTTGTTTTCTTTTCGACAATCGGTTTATACATGCAAAATGTAATGGCACTTCCAACACCCAATTCGGCGACAGCCAAAAAGCCTACGATGCTCGTATAAAGAGAAAACAATCCCGTCGCCTCATTTCCGACATATTGAATCAAAAATCTTCTTGCCAGCAAGGATCCGACAAGCAAAACAAATTTAAAAACGATGGCGACAGAAACATTCAGTAT
>CAVKZJ010000021.1:22144-32374 GCA_963660905.1 bacterium
CATCATTCGTCTTTCATGTCCATCAAAATCATCTTAAGCTTCTCAACTTTTTCCTTCTCATATTTCCATGTTATCTTCTGTGGGCAGCCTATCAATCTCGTCGGATTGATTTCTTTTCCTGAAAGAAATTGATCAAGAAGAAACGGATCATATGTTGTCGATGGGATATTCTTCAGCTGGGAATTGGCGATTTCATACTTGGAACATAGGCAAAGAAGATAATCACTCATAAAATAATCAATGGCGTAATCATGTTTCTTATAATATTCGTTGTAGATTTCCACAATTGCGCCCATGTTCGGATTTCCCTTATCACAGCCAAGGAAATAGGTCGTCCATGTCACATCATACACATCCTCAAAAAAATCAGTCTGATGATTCAAAGAATAAAAGCCATTCTTCAAAAGCAATTCATCCAGCGGCATTCTTGCTAAGAAAAGAAGGGAAGAGTCGATCCAAAACCCACCATATTCATAAAGAAGATTGAATCGCAGAATATCCGAGAAAGTCTGAACAGATATTTTTCCTTCCTTATGATATTTCATGATATTTTGATCGAGGTGTATGTATTCATCCAGATTATCATCTGAAAGGAGGATGATTTTGTAATCCGGATAGTATTTTTTCACGTGTTCGACACAGATTTTGACAACCTCAGGGGCATTTTCAAAACCTGAGGCCCAATAAAGGAATAGATTATGATTCCCTTCTTGACTGATGGCATAAGGAAGATTCTTGAATTTCAGAAAAATAGGAGAATATTCCTTCTCGAGAAGCAGGATTGCCAACCTTCGATTTTTAGGAAGATGCTTTTTATTCACATGTCGATAAAAGAAAGAAAACGCAAAATGAATGCCCCAATTTTTTCTCATCTTTCCTGTCTCTGAGAAAAGTTTCGTTATTTTCTTCATCGTTCCTATCCTTTCATTTTTTTATGATTCTGTTGACCTTGAATAGCAGACCAAGGAGGCGATATCGATTCTTAGAAAACAATCGCACAATCAATTTCTGATTCTTCGTCAAAAAAGATTTGTTCTCCGATAAGATGGCATATGGAAGATGTTTACGCATTTTTTCATAATAATCCCTTTTTTCCACCGCTGTCACATTCACATCGGAAGAATAGACATACATATCCAATAGATATCGCAATTGCTCAGCATTGTATCTCATAAGCAACCTATCAATCTCAGAAGAGAATTTTTGATAAAAAAAATCAGTTTTCAGTTTGCTTAGATATGGAAGATAATCAAGCATATTCATTCGAAACGTACTGAAATAATCTTTGGAATGCGTCATATTGTAGACATAGAAAGCATGCGGGATCATTTCATATGTCCTCATTTTATCTGTCACATACATATTGAAGATATTGTCTTCATCTCTTTTGCAAAGAACATCAAACGACAGATGGTTTTCCAGAAGGAAAGTTCTTTTATAGGCATGCGCCCAAGGAACGCCGCACCACATGCACGAAGTGACATGATCGACATACATTGGATCATAAAGCAGAGACTTATGGATATCGTCTTTTTCCATTTTTTCTTTTTTGAAGAAAGAGTATTTTTTTGCCTCTTCATTCTCTTTATAGCAATAATAGTCAAAAAGATAGAAATCCGAATCCGATTCAAGGCTTTTTTTCAATTCATGAAAAGAATTTTCCATTACATAGTCATCCGGATCAACAAAAAGAATGTAATCTTTTTTTGCGAGAGCCAAGCCATGATTTCGGGCAGAGGCCGTCCCTTGATTTTTCTGATGAATCACAATGACATTTTCATCTTGATAGGTATCTAAAAACAAGGAGGTCTTTTCATCCGATCCATCATCAATAAGGATGATTTCATCTTCTTTCTCAATCTGTGGAAGAAGCGAATCCATGCACCTTCGAATCAGCTTTTCCCCTATGTTATAGACAGGAACAATGATACTTACGTTTTTCATATTTCAATCCTTTTATCGAATCAGAAGAAAATCACTTCTTCGGCACCTCATCGATTTCTTTTTCCGGAATATGGAAAAGATTGCGGAAAACCTTTTTCACATACGTGGCAAAGACATTTTTGTCATCCAATAGGACCACACTCTCATATTTAATCTTCAGTTCCTTATGTTTCCAAAGATAGACATTCATCAGTCTCTCTCCTAAAAAGCCAAAAACTCTTTTCTGATAATCATTATAGGATGAAATGTCGATTCTTTTTTCCAATTCAAAAAGAATCCCGAAAAGAAAAGAGGAATAGTCATCATAAATTTCTTTCTTTGCAATCATCATATTGCAAAGGGAATATTCGTCAGTGTCCTTCAAATGCAGAAAAGCGTCATGATATTCAGGATATTTTTCCTGAATGATGTTTTCGACTTCATCAATATCCCTTTTGTAATGCTGGTAGCAGTAGTGATCGTAGACATTTTTGCAATGCACATCCAAGACTTTGGATGGTGCGGGAACGATGGCATCATATTTTGAAAGAAGCTTTTTTATTTTCGTCGACGGAAGAATTTTGTTTCGGAAAATGCTGATATAGGGATTGAAGAAGAATCTTCGATAATGGACAAGGCCGACATAATCCGCCTTTACATTCTTATAGATCCAATACTGAACCGTCAATTCGCAGAATGTCGGATTTTTTATGGCGATATTGTCATCCATGTCATCCCGATATTCATAGGGTAGGGCATGACTGTTTTTTCCAACACCGATATAATGATAGTCTTTCTTCGTGATTTCTCTGTCCGGCTTTTTGTGTGTGACGACAAAAATCTGTAATTTCTTCTCATTCATCTTTTTCTTCCTTCTTTCCCGACTGAAAATGCCGTTTGAGGAATTTGTATATTTTCTTGAACCAATTCTGTTTTTCCATGAAACAGTATTTCACTTCCTTATAAGTGAGATTGTTCTTTCGGATGTAAACATCCAAAAGTCTTTCTGAAACAAAGCCATAAACTCTCTGATCATAGACAGAATAATTCGAGATATCAATCTGCTTTTCCAACTTGAAAAGAATATCGAAAAGCCAATCAAGATAGCCGTTTACAACATTCTTGTTCCCGATGAACATGTTGAAATAGTGACCTTTTCTTTCCTTCATGTAGGAATCAAAATACGGCAGATATTCAGGATAGTCTTCCTTAATGATTTCTCTTGTCTTGTCCAATGGTTCCGCCTTATGTGCATTAACATAATGAGAATAATTCGTTTCGATATAATAATGTCGTTTCTTGGGAAGGATGAAATCAACATCCTCGAGAAACTTTTCGATTTTTTCGCCGGGAAGAACATTGTCAATCTTTTTGGAAACGAAATGATTTCGTTTCATGAAATATCTTCGATAATGAACAAGGCCTAAAATATCATAGTCAAGATTCTTATAGGCATAGTAGATGCCAGTCAGTTCACAATAATTCTTATTCTTGGAGGAGATGTTTTCTCCGATATCATCTCTTACAGGGTAGAAATGTTCCGAACGAGAGGCAGCCCCCACTTCGATCGGCAGATAACATTTCTCCTTAGGCATAGGATATTTTTTGTGCGATACGACCGCAACGATTATCTTTTTTTCTTGCATACACTACTCACTTTCTATATTCACTGTCTGTATGATACTAAAAAAAGTCCTATATATCAAAAAGACAGGATTCTTTATCTTCATGACTACACACCTTCTGAATCCATTCATGATTCTTCAAATACCATTGAATCGTCTTCTCAAGTCCCGCTTCGAAGTCATGAACCGGTTTCCATCCGAGTTCTCTTTCGATTTTTCTGGAATCCAAGGCATAGCGAAGGTCGTGTCCTGGACGATCCTGGATAAAATGAATCATCGATTCCTGCTTTCCCATCTTTTCTAAGATTTCTCTGGCAACATGAAGGTTCGTCCTTTCATTCTTCGAACTGATATTATAGATTTCCCCATCTTTTCCATATCGGACAATGAGGTCAATAGCATTGCAGCAATCCTCAACATAAAGCCAATCACGTATATTTTCTCCATTGCCATAAATAGAGAGTGGCTCATTATGCATTGCTTTCAAGATAAAAAGTGGGATCATTTTTTCAGGAAACTGATATGGCCCATAATTATTTGTGCTTCTTGAGATGGTGACAGGAAGATGATAGGTCCTCCGATAAGATAATGCAAGAAAATCCGCACTCGCCTTGGAAGCCGAATATGGATTTGATGGACGAAGAGAACTATCTTCTGTAAAGAAAAGATTTGTCTGATTGAGTGGCAAATCACCATAGACTTCATCCGTTGAGATCTGATGAAATCTTCTGACTCCATATTTGCGTGAAGCATCCATCAGAATCTGTGTTCCTAAGATATTGGTTCTTAGAAAAAGCCCTGGATTATCTATGGAAGTGTCGACATGAGTCTCTGCAGCAAAATGGATGACATAGTCAAACTGCTCTTTCTCAAAGATAGAGTCGATTACCTCGCGATCGCATATGTCTGCTTTTATAAACTTGAAATTTCTTTTTGAGAGAAGATTATCGAGAATTTCTTTATTTCCGGCATGGGTCAACGAATCAAGACAGACATATTCATCATTCTTATAGCGTTCAGCCATGATGCGAAGAAAATTACCGCCAATGAATCCTGCCCCTCCGGTCACTAAGAATTTTGCCATCTGTTATCACTCCTTCTTTCATATTTTCCTATCTTGTGAATCATTGTCCCATCGGCCTTTCATCATGTCTCTTGATGCTATCTTTTCCAGACATATTTTTTTGATTCATAGCAGACTATAAAAAAAGTATGCTGCTTCCTTCTGAAATCATCCTCTCCTCTCATACTGAAAATGATTGAGACAGTCGGTGAATCTGCTGCTGCAAAGTCATAGAAATCGTGAGAGAGATTTTATTTCAGACAACCATTCATAATTGCAATCAATATCGGAATTCTCCAAAAAGCACTACGTATTCCCGACGATGAAATTTTATCTTATGAAAGACTTTCCGAATAAATTCTCGGTTTGCAGATTAGATTACAATAGAGATTTTCGCTTTATGTATTTCCCTTTCCATAGATAATACGATATGATTCCGCTTTTCTATGCACAACTTGAATTCAATAACATGGAAGTCGATCAGGATATATTGCAAAGGTTAAATAGGATGATATCATTGTCAACTATGATTGCATCCATACCCAGTTCATCCATGTGGGGATGAGATTCCTGCTGATGTCAAAAGGCGTGAATGATGATTTAAGAATATTAATGAAAACTCGCAAGGACCGACCTATTCTTTCATTTATCCTTCAAAAAGATTTCCGCCATGTTTTTTGGCGATATAAAGTTTCTTGTCTGCAACCTTATAAATATCATCAAAACTCATCTTCGTATTCTTTTCAACCTTTGAAAAACCAATGGATATCGTCACTCTGTAATCCGGATCGCAGGACAATCGGATTTTATCGATTTCTTCGAGAATCTTCGATGCAAAGAAATCGCAATCCATATTTTCCGTTCGATAGAATATGGCAAATTCATCGCCGCCAAGACGCATGACGATATCACTTTCTCGGGCACACTTTCTAAGAACAGCAGAAACTTTGATAATCACCTCATCACCAATAAAATGGCCATAGGTATCATTGATTTGCTTAAATTTATCGATATCCAAGATCACAAAAAGTCCGCCTTCACCCAAAGATAAGGCATCCCGAATTGTCTTCTCACCGTAATACCGATTCGATAATCCCGATAAAGAGTCCATCTCGGACATCTTTTTCAATTTAGAACTCATCATGCTCAAATGATTCGTCTGAAGTGCAAACATGAAGAAATCAACAGAGAATATGCAGGCGGAAACACCGATAGAACGAATGTTGCATATACTTTCAATAAACATTGCAAGAGTACAATAGATAAAAATCGTTGAGACAAGCAATGTGTTGATCTTTCTTGCTGATTTTGTCGCATAGATGATGTGTATGACGACTTCTAACAAATAAATCACAGTCACGACTTGCGAGGAATATCCTAAAGGACCGCGATGGAATATATTTTGCTCGTCAAAATAGAAAACAAGATGATTCGTCGGTTCCAAGGCAATGCACTCAATGACAACCAAGATCGCAAACGGAATCAAGTCGAGATATTTTAATTTCGAATGATGAACTTCATAATTCCTGATCAGCATGATAAATGGATAGACAAGCATCGGGCGAACCAAATATCCGCAAACAGAGAGGAAGGTACGCCAATACGAATAATAATCGAATTCCGAAAACATGAATTCAATATTATAGGTAACCAATTCAAAAACTTCGAGCACAATGGCTAGATAGAGAGCTTTCCGATCCGCTTTTGAAAAACTCTTTGTGTAAAATAAAATGATGATTTGGAATATGAGACCGATGATAGGTGCAAAATTATATTCAAGGAATAATTCAAAAGTCATACGTTAATCCAAATATGTAAAATCATATCACTTCATTATATGCAAGGTCTTAGGCGAATTCAACAAATCAAACCTGAAACCCGAAGGGAAAGAAGATATTTTGGAAACTTCAAGGTGAACGTAACCTTAAACAGAGCTTTCAAAGTCTAGATAAGGCATCCAATAGAAGCAATACTCACAAAAATAATCACCGAAAGGATTGTACACCCATTGCCTTATCAAGAATAAGCCGCACACTCATAAGACCATGAATGAATAGATGAATACAAAGCTGCACATCCTAATCCATATTCCAAAAAAACTGGCTGAATCTTGACAAAGATTCCACAATCTTATTCATTATGCTTCGAAATCAAATCCTGAATAGCAAAATCGAAGAAAAACTGAAATCACATGTAGTCCAAAAAGACAGAAATGGCCACCATGAAAAACTTATCCGAACAGGTTAGGAGACAATCAACGATTCATTTCCATATTGTCTTATCATAATTGATTTTTGAATTCAGTGATTCGCAAAAATCGAATTGATTTATATTTTAATCAAACATTGTCCCATTTGAACAACGTTTTATCAAGAATAAAACATTTTTTAGAATAGAAAAAGGTTTGCAGATTTTCATGGAGGCACATTCATAGACAAAAGGCACAATTTTGGCTATACTAAGGAGAAATAATTAAGGATGATTTACCATCAATAGAAAGGAAAAAATATGAAAAAACATGCCATTGTTCTAAGTCTTGTCATGCTCGCTTCTTTAGCCGCATGCCACAATACGAATATTTCTTCAAGCACGTCGACTTCTTCCAGTCCTGAATCGAGCAATCCGATTTCTTCAAGTGATGCTTCCTCCACATCTTCATCCTCTTCGTCTTCTTCCTCCTCAGCAATCCTGCCCCCGAGCATCAGCAAGGATGATTTTTCCTATCTCATCGGAAACTATTATGCCTTGAATTCACAACTGACCATTTCCGAAAAGAGCTTGATTCTGAAAACGGATACACAGCTGAAACTTATCCCGACCAATGTCGGAGAAATCACCTTCACATACGAAGAAGACGAGGAAGAGAAAAGCTACGACACATTGAAGATCGATTTCTCTTCCGATTTCAACGATCGGAATTATCAAGCTTATGTCAATTTCCAGGATGGTCTATTGCATCTCGAGAGTCTTGATGCCGATGACAAGCCCACCACAATCGGAACCTATATGCCTTCCATAAAGGAATTCGCCGGCTCCTATTCTGCCTATGGCGATTCCAGCACGAGCAATATGTATGTGCTCTTCAGCGGTGAATTCGATGAAAAGCGCGGTGTCTTCCCTTCGACACATAAATTCGCCTATTCCATGAGCAATGAACAGTCTTGGTATATCAAATCCAATTTTGTCCAAGTTAATGATCAGGTCTATAAGCAGATTGAGGAATTCGATGAGGATGCCTATGGATATGGAAAGAATATCATCTACCGCGACATGTCCAAAGGAAACATCTATGTGTTCTCAGGAAAGAATATCGATTATGACTATTTCGAATATGTGAGTGATATCGGCTCGATGCAGAACCTATCCCTCTTCGATGGAGAAAAAGAAATCACTCTCAATCTCAACATCGAAGAGAAGACAATCACATTCGGAAGCCTCACCGGAACCTATGTCTCAGAAATCGATTCCAATGGTCTGAAAGTCAAAGCTGCAATCAATGGCGAAACCTATCTTTTCTCCTTCGCGGAAAGATATCTCACTCTCCATCATGATAACAAGGATGACATCTATCCTTTCAATACAATCGATGACCTTTATGGCTCCTATTCTGATGAGACAAACACTTTCTCCATTGTGGAACAATGGAATGAGGATTTCGATCCTATCGATCCTAAGGTGATGTTCAACAATGCTGTCGTTGATTATAAATTCGTCACAGCCAACAAGAGAAAAGCCATTCAGTTCACAAAAGACGGAAAAACATACACCCTCTCTCCTGATAAGAAAGATGCTGCAATCCGTCTTGAAGTCGGCCAAACAGTTTCCTATCCGATCAACATCGAAAAATTCAAAGAATACTATACCAAGACCTTCGTCGCCCATGAAAAGGATGGAAACAAGGCATTAAAAGTCAATGATGACCTCTCCTTTGTCTATCAGGAAGAATCCGGCAACGCAACATTCTCCTATGACCACGGCGATAAATATCCGATTCTGCTCTTGACGACGACCACGGACAAGGCCTATTCTTTGAATCTTGCCCAGGCGGATATCGGATACTACATACTTCTCGACGGCGAGAATATGACAACTCTCTATTCCAAGACCGCCCTCGAATCTGCCTATGGAGAATATTCCTCCAATGGTGAAAACAGTTTTGTCTTCGATGCCTATCATCTGACCATCGACGGAGAGACATCGACATACACATTCGCCCCATCCCTCGATGAATCCAGCGGTCTTTTCCTCTTCGGCATCCAGAATGAACAAAAGGAAACCTTCGTCTCGAATCTCAATGGATCCTTCATCTCGAAGGACAGAGTCTCCTATGTAAAGAAAAACGTCTTTGAGGAAATTGCAGGAACCTATCAGGCCTATGGCAAATATGGAATCGAGAACATCAAATTCACCAAAGAGGGAAAACTCTACCTGGATATCGTCAACCAAGATAGCACCGGTCTGGAAAAAGATGTCGAATTCACCTACACCATCTATACAAACTATGAAAACAAAGCCGTCATCATGTTCTCCCATCGCAATGTCTCCTTGACCATTTCCTTCAAGGATCATCATGCCGTCATCGCAAATCTCGATTACTACAACAGCCATCTTGTCCGTGCCTGGGGAACCTATTCGGATGAAGGTAACACAAAGACTCTTTATGTCCAGGACGACAAGATCTATCTCGATGGAGAAAGCCTCTCTGTCGACTCGATTGAATACAATGAGGAGAAAACCATCTATCACACGTCAAGTTACACCATCACCTACTATTCCTCAAGCGACAACTTCACACTGGATAGCGCCTCTTCCACTCTGAAGCTGGAAAGAAAGCTCTCCTATATCGATATGGACAAATTCGTTGGCACCTACACAATCAACAGTTCCGAAGTCAAGGTCATCAAGAATAGCACGCTCGGATATGACGTGACCGTCTCCGGATTCTCATTGTTCTCTCCCTATACCATCACAAGACACAACGGCATGCTTGCCTTGACCTTCTCTGATTCCAACGGAAAATACTTCCTTATGCTTGATGAGACTACAAACGAAATCACAACAGACTTCGAAAGTTCCTCCATCCCGGTTCCGCCACCGCTTCCAACTCATTTCTAAACAGTTCAAAGCCAATCATGCTTGCTGGCAGGGTTGGCTTTTCAATTGGAATCAAATTCAGTCTCCGTGATAGAATAAACATAGCATGAAAAGAATATGTAAACGTAGATGTCATGTCAAAACAATATCAACTTATTCTCCTGAAATTCATATCAAAGTCAAAGGATTTAAATAACAGTATTTAAAAAAGCGAGGAACACCTTTGTTTCAGCAATTCTATAATTTTGTCTGTAACTCCTGTTTCAAAACTGAGCCTTTAATTATTTCTTTTTCAGTACGAAAGCATGACCGTTTCCTCATTGGGCAACAGAAATGTGCCATCCATAGGCCGATATTGGGCAGAGACGCTGTTCAAAGTATTGAAAGACTATCAGGAAGGCATCATGCTCGGAAACGTCTTCTGGATTGATGAGACATATCTTTCAAAGGAGCCTTCAAAGCTTTCGCTGGATGAGGAAAATAAGAAACTAAGAGGACTGTCCCGTGACAAATACTGTATCCTGA
>CAVKZJ010000022.1:0-29032 GCA_963660905.1 bacterium
TGCTTTCTTATCATCAAGAGAATCTTTTTTCTCCTGATGACATCAGAAAGTGAAAAAAACGTTTGACAATGTGGAAGAATACCTTTATACTCTTAACTTGCCATTGGGATATAGTCAAGCGGTAAGACAACGGTCTCTGAAACCGTGATGCCTTGGTTCGAATCCAAGTATCCCAGCCAGAAAACAACACTCGGAGAAATCCGAGTTTTTTCTTTTCTTCCTATTCTTTTCTTATATAAATATAAGAAAAGTAATGCATAGAATGGTATAATAGAGCAATGCGAGTCTATAATCGAATCGAAGATTTTCTATATGATTGGCTGATGGAAGATTATCTTTCTCGATATTGGATTTCTTCTTCATGGACTTCGACGCTAAGAAAGGGAAATGGATTGACTATTTATGGATATAAAATCACAACTCAACGCACAGCAATATCAGGCGGCTTCCTCTGAAAGCCAGTATTTGCGCATCATTGCCGGTGCCGGAACCGGAAAGACAAGAACGCTCACCTATCGTATCGCATATTTGATTTCCAAAGGAATGTCTCCGAAAAGAATGGTGGCAATCACCTTCACCAACAAGGCGGCAAAGGAAATGCAGTCAAGAGTCGATCAGCTCCTTTTGGAAAATGATTTTCATGTGGACGGAAAGCCTTTGATGGTCACGTTCCATGGCTTTTGCTATAAATTCCTGAAGAAAGAGATTTCTCATCTTCCGGGGTACAACCAGAACTTCAATATTGCGGATGATTCCGACCAGGGACAGATTTACAAGGATATCTTTTCCAATATGCTCAAGGGATCGAGCAAGGATTTCACCAAAGCGGTGATCTCCAAGATTTCAGATCTCAAGACGAAAGGTCTTTTTGTCCATGATGTCACCCCGAATGAAGTCCGCATGGATGCGATTTACACCTTCGATGAATTGATTCACGTCTATGACTCCTACCAAAAGTTTCTCAATAGCCAGAATCTATTGGACTTTGATGATCTTTTGATGCTCACCACCAAGATTCTGAATGAATTTCCGGATGTGAGAGAACACTGGCAGAATAAATACGATATCTTTTTGGTTGATGAATTCCAGGATACGAATGCGGTGCAGTATGATCTCGTCCGCTATCTTCTTTCGGATACGACGAAACTGACGGTTGTCGGTGATCCCGATCAGACCATCTACACCTGGCGTGGCGCAAAAAACAATATCATCAAGGATTATCTTCAGCATGATTTTCCTTCTTTGGAAACGGTTGTCTTGGATCAGAACTACCGATCGACCCAATCGATTCTCAATGCGGCAAATGCTTTGATTCGCCACAATTCCGATCGAATGGAGAAGAATCTTGTCGCCGCGAACAATATCGAGGGGGATAAGGTTTCCTATATCCTGAATTCCGATCAGGACAATGAAGCCTATCAGGTGGCATCGACCATTCACAATCTGAACCTTCGTGAAAAAGTGCCGTTTGATCAAATCGCCATCATCTATCGAAGCAACTATCTTTCGAACTCCATCGAAAAGATGCTGACGAGGTTCAAGGTCCCCTATGAAGTCTATGGAGGCATGAAGTTCTACGAGCGTGCGGAAATCAAGGATGCGCTTTCCTATCTTCGTCTTGTCGTCAATCCGGACGATCTTTCCTTCAGGAGAATCCTCAAGGCACCGAGCAAGTCCATTGGCGACGTTGCTTTGCAGAAGGCACTTTCCTACAAAGCCCTTCTTGAGGATGAGGAAAACAATTCCCTGATTGAAATCTTCAGAAGAAATCCTTCAGAACTGCATCTCATGAAGAAGTCGGTTCTCGCACTGGAACAGTTCTATTCGGCCTATGACGCGATGGTCAGGGTGTATCAGTCATACCATACCTCAAGTGAACTCATGACGGGGATTTCTCTTTATTTCCTGAACTCCGGTTTCATCGACTATGTGAACAGGGAAGATAAGAAGTCGGAGGAAAAACTCTCCTATACCGCTTCGAGCTCGGTTTCGAAAGTCGACAACGTCAATGAATTCCTGCGATCGATCAGTGCCTATCTCGACCAAGAGGTAGTGGATGAGGATGGCTCGAGAAGAAATCCGACATTGGAGGAATTCCTGATCGATGTTGCCTTGCAGTCGGATCAGGATACCATGAAGGATCAGCCCAAGGTTGCCTTGATGACAGGACATGTCTCCAAAGGCTTGGAGTTCCCCTATGTCTTTGTCACGGGACTCAATCAGACGATCTTTCCGACCACACATGCCCTCATGGATCTGAAGAAGAGCGCCATCGAGGAAGAAAGAAGACTTCTCTATGTCTGTGTGACAAGAGCTCAGAAAAGGCTCTATCTCTCCAGCTTCGGCGGAAGAAACTTCCGCAATGGGCAGGATTATGCGCCGAGCATGTTCCTGAAGGAACTCGATTTGGTCAGGAAACCGGTGCAGAAAACGAACTATAATGCCTATGTCGGAAACAATCGACCTTCCTCCCGCTTTGGAAATCTCTCCGAAAACGGAAGAAATATCATCTCCAATCCCCCCGTGAGCGTAAAAAGCAGCACAATGGAAACCTATAAGGTCGGGGATAAATTGGTCCATACGTCCTTTGGAAAGGGGGAGGTCATCGAAGTCCTTCCGGGAAACAAGATAATGGTGAAGTTCAAGGATGAGATCGGCACAAAGAAATTGGCTTTGGGATTCAAAGCTTTCAGAAAATTATCTAGCGAGGAACAATGAGATGGAACAAATCGACCATGAAAAGGAAAGGGTGGAGGAACTCACCCGCCTTCTGAACCAGTATAATTACGAATATTATGTCCTCAACCAGTCTTCCGTTTCGGATGCGCAGTTCGATCAGCTGATGGAAGAACTGCAGCGATTGGAAAGGAAAAGGCCGGATCTTCATGACAAACTCTCTCCGACAAGCCGTGTCGGAGGCTCGGTTGCCAGCGGCTTTAAGAAGATCACGCACAAGAAATATATGCTCTCCATCGCGGATGTCTTCAACGAGGAGGAACTTTATGATTTCGATAAGACCGTAAGGAAACTGACCGGAAAAGAGGAAATCGAATATATGTGCGAAGTCAAGATTGACGGCCTTTCCTGTTCTTTGGTCTATGAGAACGGGGATTTGGTTTCGGCTTCGACTAGAGGCGATGGAACGATTGGCGAGGATGTCACTGCCAATGTTTTGACAATCCGAACGATTCCGACGCATATCTCTGAGAAAAAAGATTTCGAGATCCGCGGAGAAGTCTATATGCCAAAATCCTCCTTTGAGAGTCTCAATGAGGAGAAGAAGAAAGCGAATGAACCTCTTTTTGCCAATGCGCGAAATGCGGCGGCCGGCTCTTTGAAGAATCTGGATAGTTCCGTGACGGCCAAAAGAAAACTCGATGCCTGGTGGTATTATGTTCCCGATGCCTACGAAATGGGATTCAAGACGCATGCAGAGGCAATCGACTATGCGGCAAGCCTTGGCTTCCGCACGAATCCCGAGCGCCGATTGGTGAAAGGAATTGATAAAGTCATGGAATATGTTCATGAATATCACCAGAAGAGGCCTTCTCTTCCTTATGATATCGATGGCCTTGTCATCAAGGTCAATGACCTTTCCCTCTATGAGGAAATCGGCTATACCATGAAGGTTCCCAAGTGGGAAATCGCTTATAAGTTTCCTCCGGAAGAGCAGATTACGAAGGTGAACGGGATTGAGATTTCGGTCGGAAGAACCGGAAGAGTGGTGCCTACGGCGATTCTTGAGCCTGTTCGCGTGGCGGGCAGCCTGATTTCCAGGGCGACATTGAATAACGAAGACTATATCCAGATGAAGGATATACGAATCGGAGACTATGTCTCACTTCATAAGGCAGGAGATGTCATTCCTGAGGTCGAAAAAGTCATTCTCGAGAAGAGAACGCCCTCTCTTCTTCCGTATTCCTTCCCGAAGGAATGTCCGTTCTGCCATCAGGAACTCAAGAAAATCCAGGGACAGACGTATTGTGTCAATGGCGATTGCGTCTCAAGAAAAATCAACAATCTCATCTTTTTTGTCTCGAATCAGGGCATGGATATCAAAGGGATTGGAGATCGGCTTGTGGAATCCCTGTTCAATGAGGGACTGCTGAAGAATATTGCCGATTTTTATCTCCTAAAGGATCATGAGGAAGACCTCATGATGATGGATGGCATCGGAAAGAAGACCTGCCAATCCCTCTTTGAGGAGATTGAGAAATCGAAAAAGAATGATCTCTATAAGCTTTTATGCGGTCTGGCGATTCCGCTTGTCGGAAAGAAGACAGCCATTGTTCTTCAGAATCATTTCAAGAATCTTGATGCCTTGATGTCTGCTTCCTTTGAGGAACTCTCCTCCTTAAGCGATGTCGGCGAGATCACCGCCAAAAAGATCATGGACTATTTTGCCGATGAAGAAAATAGGAAAATCATCGAAAGGCTTCGTTCCTATCAGGTGAATTTCACCATTCTTCATGACGTGATGGAGGCCAAGGAGAATTTCTTCAAGGGAAAGAAATTCGTCCTGACAGGCACGCTTTCTGTTTCCCGAGATGAGATGACCAAGAGAATCGAGGTGCTGGGAGGAAAATCCTCTTCCTCGGTTTCCAAGGCGACGGATTTCGTTCTTGCCGGAGAGGAAGCAGGAAGCAAGCTTGAGAAAGCCAAGAAGCTCTCGGTGAAGATTTTCTCGGAAGAGGAAATCCTTCCTCTTTTGGAAGAAGCCGAAAAAGAACAGATATAAAATTTTTTCATCTGTTGTATAATACATTGTTTGAGGGTAGAAAAATGATTAAAGTAACAAAAGAAGTGATTGATTTGTGTGCAGAGAACCTTCTCTTCAGACTCAATCCCGGTCAGACCGATTTGATTTATGAAGAATTCTCCACCATCATGGCGCAGATTGATTTCCTCAAGGGAATCGAAGGCGTCGATGAAGCCTCGCCGATGACGTTCCCCTATAGCGAACATCAGAAGATTTTGCGCAAGGACAAGCCTGGAAAGCCGCTTGACAGCCAGGATGCTTTGAAGAATTGCAACACCAAGATTGGAAATCAGATCAAGTTACCGAAAGTTGTAGGAAATAAATGCGATGAAATGGATGAATAAAAATATTCACGAGCTCCATTCGATGCTCGTCAAAAATGAAGTGACGGCCAGCCAACTTGTTGAGGAATGCATTGAACTTTGCAAGAAGGACAAGTGCAACTGCTTTGAGGCGACCAATTTTGAGAACGCCAGAAAAGAAGCGAAGAAGATCACCTCAGTCAAGGAAGAGGAATACCTGAAAGGCATTCCCTATCTTTGCAAGGACAATTATTCCACCAAGGGTGTGGAGACCACGGCCTCGAGCAATATCCTGAATGGCTATGTGCCGATTTTTGATGCCACGGTTGTTTCCAAGCTCAAGAGAGCCGGCATGATCCAGGTGGCCCATACCACGATGGATGAACTCGCCATGGGTGGAACCGGTACGACCGGACATAAGGGAAATACCACAAACCCCTATGACCTGGAGAGAATCATCGGTGGTTCTTCCTGTGGTTCCTGCGCCGCTGTCAGCCAGGGTATCGCTCCATTCGCTCTTGGAAGCGATACGGGCGATTCCGTCAGAAAGCCAGCCAGCCATGGTGGCATTGTCGGATACAAACCGACCTGGGGAAGAATTTCCCGTTATGGCCTTTTCCCGTTTGCCCCTTCGATGGATACGGTCGGGTATTTCACGAGAGATGTCTTGGATGCTTCGATCATTCTTTCCTATCTCGCCGGCCACGATAGCAAGGATATGTCTTCCTCCTATCGCCGCAAGGAAAAATATCAGAATTATGTTCTTTCCAATAAGACATTGAAGAAAATCGGCTATTTCAAGGCGGTCATGGACAATATCCAGGATCCAGAAATCAAGAAGAACTTCATTTCTGTCCTCGATTCCTTGAAGAAGAAAGGCTATGAAGTCATCGAATATGATTTCCCAGAGCAGTTGTTGGATGCTCTTTATCCGACCTACATGCTCATTTCGTGTGCCGAAGCCGGATCCAATAACGCCAATTTGGATGGCGTGCGTTTCGGTCCTGCGGCATCCTCTTCCGTCAAGACCTATAAGGAATATATGACGGATTGCCGTTCAAAGGGCTTCTCCGATCTCATCAAGAGACGCTTCGTCATCGGTTCGTTTGCCCTTCTTTCGGAAAACCAGGAAGAGATGTTCAATCGTGCCCAGAAGGCAAGAAGATTGATTGTCAATGCCATGAATTCCTTCTTTGATTCCATTGACTATCTTGTCCAGCCGGCCAGTTTCTCCATTCCGAAGAAAATCAGTGAGCTTTCGACGGCCTGGTCGACAAACCCCGACTACCTTGACAATATTCTCAGCATCGGAAATTTCGGAGGCTATCCTTCCTTGACCCTTCCGATGTGCTTTGTCTCGGGCATGCCGATCGGCATCAACATCACGGGAAGAGTCTTTGAGGATGGCTATGTCTTTGCCCTTGGAAAAGAGATCGAAGACATCACATCGCTTCATGATCTTGTTAAGGAGGTAAGATGATGGAATTTGAACCTGTAATCGGCATTGAGATTCACGTCGAGCTCAAGACCAAGTCGAAGATGTTCTCTTCGGCTCCCTGCAATTTCGGCCAAGCACCCAACTCTCAGGTCGTTCCTCTCGATTTAGCCTTTCCGGGAACGATGCCTGTCGTCAATGAGGAAGCCGTTGTTTACGGCATCAAGATCTGTTCGGCGATGCATATGGATATTGCCCGAACTCTCTATTTTGACCGCAAGAATTATTTCTATCCTGACCTTCCCAAAGGATATCAGATTACCCAGCAGTTCCATCCGATTGGAAAGAACGGCTTTGTCGAACTCAACATCGGGTCTGAAGTCATCAAGGTCGGCGTGGATAATGCCCACCTTGAAGAGGATACGGCCAAGCAGGTCCACCTCTCGGATATCTCTTTATTGAACTTCAACCGCTGCGGAACTCCGCTATTGGAAATTGTCTCCTGTCCGGATATGCATTCGGGTGAGGAAGCGATGAAATATGTGGAAACCATCCGTGAAATCGTCACCTATTTAGGCTGCTCGGATGGAAAGATGGAAAATGGCTCCATGCGCTGCGATATCAATATTTCCTTAAGGGAAAAAGGATCGACTGTCTTGGGAACAAAGACGGAGTGCAAGAACCTCAACACCATCAGCAACATCCGTTCGGCTGTCGATTATGAAATCAACCGCCAGAAGGAAATCCTTCTCTCGGGAGGCAAGGTCGAACAGGAAACGAGACGTTATGACGAGAACAAGAAGATGACCGTCCTCATGCGAAAGAAGACGAATGCCATCGACTACAAATATTTCCGTGAACCGAACATTGTGCCGATCGATCTCGATGAAGGCTTCATCTATGATGCGATTCATTCGATGAATAAGCTTCCCAACCAGTATCGTCTTGAACTCAAGAAGATCGGGCTGAATGACTATGAGATCGAAGAACTTCTCAAGGACCGTGACTTCGTGGTCTATTTCGAGGATTGCGTCACCCTCGGCGTGAAGAATCCGACGACATTGTGGAACCTTCTCATGGTGGATATCCTCGGCTATCTCAACAAGAATGAAAAGACGCTCTCGGATCTGAAGTTCACCAAGGATGCCTTAGTCTATCTCATCAATTCCATCGTCTCAGGAAAAATCAATTCGAAACAGGGAAAACAGGTTCTATCCGAGATGTTCGAAACGGGAAAAGACCCGCAGTCGATCATCAAGGAAAAGGGACTGGAACAGATTTCGGATTCCTCCGCCGTCGAGAAGATTGTCGACGATGTCCTTTCGGCGAATGAGGCCTCGATTCTCGACTGGCAGAGAGGAAAGGATCATGCGTTAGGCTATCTTGTCGGACAGGTCATGAAGAATTCCCATGGAAAAGCCAATCCTTCCCTTGCCAAGGAACTGATTCTAAAGAAGATCGGCCCCTGCGGAAAGAATAAATAAGCGAAAAGGAGAAGAAAATTCTCCTTTTTTAGACAATTGGCAAGAAATCTAAATTTATTTGTGATACGATAATGTAAAGAAATTATGATATTCATCATGTAGGAGACTGAACGAATATGGAAAAACAGGATTTACGTATTATCAAAACCAAGAAGAAACTTTCGGAGGCTTGCATCGATCTGATGAAAGAGAAACCACTTTCGGATATCAAGGTCAGCGAACTCTGCGAAAAAGCAGGCATCTCCCGTGCCACGTTCTACAACAACTTCAACAGCGTCGATGAGATCTTTACGTATTTCATCACCTGTTTTGAAGAACCTTTCGAGGAAATCTTCGAAAAAAAGATTCAGGATGTGGATGTCAATCAGCCGGATGCCCTTTCGAGCATCTGGAAGAGCTATATCTTCCCGATCATCGAGGAATTGGAAAAGAGAAGAGAGGATCTCAATTCGATTCTTTCCAAGCAGAATCTTACCGGTGATTTCTATATCACGCTTGTCCAGATGGTTTCCACGATCATGAAGAGACTTCTTTCTTTCTACAAGAAGAAACTTCAGCTCGATATTCCCGATGATCTCGCCATATCCTATGCGGCTGGAGGAACGACGGCGCTCATCTGCCAACTTCTTATCGATGGAGATAAATATACCTTGGAAGAAAAGCAATATTATGTTTTCCATATCTGCTTTGAACTGAGCGACTATTATTTCGCTCGCCATCAGGATTGATCAACATGTCTAAGGATTTTTATATCGAAATACTCCATGAGGACAAAAACTGTCATGCCCGTTACGGGTATCTTCATACTCCTCATGGTGTTGTTGAGTTGCCGATGTTCATGCCTGTGGGAACCCAGGCGACCGTCAAAATGCTCTCGCCGGAAGAACTCAAGGACATGGGAAGCGGCGTCGTCTTAGCCAACACGTATCATCTTGCCCTCCGTCCGGGCACCAAGGTGGTCAAGGCGGCTGGCGGCGTTCAGAAATTCATGAACTACAACGGACCGATGCTGACGGATTCGGGCGGCTATCAGGTCTTCTCCCTGACCAAGCTGCGTGACAAGATCACCGAAGAGGGCGTCGCCTTCAAGGATCCCTTGACGGGGGATAGACATTTCTTCTCTCCGGAAAGCGTCATCGGATTGGAAGAAGATATCGGTGCGGATATCATCATGTCCTTCGATGAATGCGCGCCCTATCCCTGCACGAAGGAATATATGAAGAATTCCGTCGACCGCACCATCCGCTGGGCTAAGAGGGGTTTGGCTGCAAAGACAAGGGACGATCAGGCTTTATTTGGCATCTGTCAGGGTGGAGACTATGCCGACTTGAGAGAATATTGCGCAAAGGAACTCACAAAGCTTCCTTTTGAAGGCTTCTCGATCGGTGGAACCGCCATCGGTGAACCCCGCATCACGGAATATCATGAAGTGAGTCTGACGATTCCCTATCTTCCTTATGATAAACCCCGCTATCTCATGGGAATCGGTTCCCTGGATATGCTTTTCGATGGCATCCGCAAGGGTGTCGATATGTTTGACTGTGTCTTGCCGACCCGTTTGGCTCGACATGGCTCGATCATGACCCATCATGGAAGAATCAACATCATGAAGGGGAAATATGCGACGGATTTCTCGCCGCTGGATGAGGAATGCGACTGCTATGCCTGTCGGAATTTCACGAAGGCCTACGTCCATCATCTCATGAAGTGCGAAGAAGGATTGGGAGCGAGACTCTGCTCCATCCACAATATACGATTCCTGATTCAGTCGATGGAGGAAGCAAGAGAGGCCATCAAGAATGACCGCTTCTTGGATTATGCGGCTTACCGACTGGATGAATTCGGAAATGAAAGAGGCTGTTAAATGAATACACCTGGTTTTGATTACGACGTTTTTTCTCTGAGCAGCTATGATTATGAGCTCCCGGAGGAACTGATTGCCCAGACCCCGGCAGAAAAAAGAGATGAATCCCGTCTTCTTGTGATGAATAAGAACACGGGAGCCCTGACGGATGAACCCTATTTCAGGAAAATCGAAGACTATCTCCATGAAGGGGATGTCTTAGTGAGAAACAACACCAAGGTCATCCCAGCGAGGCTTTTGGGTGAAAAGAAGGAAACCCACGCCCATGTGGAACTTCTTCTTCTCAATCAGCTCAAGGACAGAAAGGATGTCTGGCAGTGCCTTGTCGGAAATGCCCGCACGGTGAAAGTGGGAACGAAAGTCTATTTCGGCCAGAACGATGAACTCGTCGCCGAATGTCTTGAGATTCAGGAAGAGGGACTGCGTCTGTTCCATTTTACCTATCAGGGAATCTTTTTGGAGGTTCTTGACCAGCTAGGAAAAATGCCTCTTCCTCCCTATATTCACGCCCAATTGGGAGACAATTCACGCTATCAGACTGTATATGCCAAGATCGAGGGATCCGCTGCGGCTCCGACTGCCGGATTTCATTTCACGAATGAGCTTTTCGATCGGCTGAAGAAGAAAGGCGTGGAAGTCGTCGATGTGACTCTCCATGTCGGATTAGGGACCTTCCGCCCTGTGAAAAGCGATGATATCCGCAATCACGACATGCATTCGGAATATTACATGATGAGCAAAGAGGCGACAGAGACGCTCAATAAGGCCAAGGCCGAAAAGAGAAGAATCATCGCCATCGGCACCACCTCGACCCGTACGCTCGAGTCGGTCTATCAGAGATATTCGACCTTCAAGGAATGCAGTGGCGATACCAAGCTCTTTATTTATCCTGGATACAAATATCAGGCGATCGATTGCCTGATCACCAATTTCCATCTTCCGAAATCCACTCTGGTGATGCTCGTCTCGGCATTCACAAGCCGTGACTTCATCCTGAATGCCTATCATCATGCCGTGAAGGAAAAATACCGCTTCTTCTCCTTTGGAGACGCCATGTTCATCACAGGGGAAACGAAGGATGAATCCAAATAGCAAGATCGACTACAATCAGGAATATAAGAAACTCGCCGAGGAGATCAAAGCCTCAAAGACACGTCCCACGCTTTTTCTTCATGCCTGCTGTGGGCCGTGTCTGACCTATCCTTTAAGCATCCTCGTGGATATTTTTGATGTCACGGTCGGATTCTTCAATCCGAATATCCAGCCGATTCAGGAATATGAGAAAAGACTCTCTGCACTGAAGAAATTTCTTGGGGAATATGCATGGGATAGACATATCGAGATACCCCTCGTTGTCAACGACGAGGATTTTCTTTCCTACAAGGAAGCCTTCCGTGATCGGATTCATGATCATGAAGGGGGTGAAACCTGTCTAAGATGTCACGCCTATCGAATGGAAGAAGCCTATCAGTATGCCTATCAGCATCATTATGACTATTTTACGACCGTCATGACAGTCTCCTGCAAGAAGCCAAGCCGGGAACTCAATGAGATTGCTTTTTCCCTTGAGAAAAAGTATCCCACGACCAAATACCTCTATTCCGACTTCAAGAAGGAGAACGGCCAGCTTCTTGGAATCCAGATTGCCAAGAAATACCAGGTCTATCGACAGGACTATTGCGGATGCATCCCATCCCTTCTTGAGAGAATCGAATACAAGAAGAGAAAAGCGGCATTGCTCAAAGACAATGCCATCGAACAAAAATAGGCCTTGGCTTCCCACCAAGGCCTTTTATGGAATCAGTCGGAAAACTGCTTCTGGATGATCGGATAGAATTTCTCAGCTTCTTCCGCACTGGAGAACTGAATGGTGACGCTTTTCCTGTTGAGCGTCACTTTTCTTTTCTTGGAATTTCCGAGATAGGTTCTCTTTTCCCTTTCGAGATCGCGGACGGAAAGGCTTCCGTTTTGGATCTTCTCATAGAGATCTTTTTGCTTTTCCTTTGGAAGATTCAGAAGGCATCTAGCCTCGGAATAGGTCAGGGTGCTGTTGATCAATCCATCCTTGAGAAAGTAAGGAAGCTGATCGAGTCTTTTGAGATTCCTGACCTGGTTGATAGACTGGCCGGAGAGGAGAGCGATTTTCTCATCCGTGAAGGAATATTCTTTTTCCAGTCGGAGGTAGGCATGGGTTTTCACCAGTGGATTGTCATCCTCCTTCATGATATTCTCCAGGATATATTCGAGTTTCCTTTCCGTCGTGAGTTCTGTTTTGACATAGGGCAATTTTCGATACGATAGTTTTTTTGCCAGAAGATATCTCTTGACGCCATTGAGGATTTCATAGGTTCCGTCTTCTTTTTCCAAGACGATCAAAGGCATCAGAAAGCCATCCTTCAGAAGGGAATCCTTCAAAGAATGGTAGATATCGAGATTGTAGTTTTTTTCATCGAAAAGATTGGAAAGAACGAATTTCTCAATGTCGGCTTCGCTTCTCTGGGAAAGGACAAGGTTCTTTTCGATTTCGGAGACAACGGAAAGCCCCTGGTATTTCTCGACGAGAGAGGAGAAATCAATTCTTTTCTTTCTTTTCGGCATAGTCGAGGACCTCTCTTGCCAAGGAGGCATAGGCGAGTGCACCAGCACTCGTCGGCTTATATTGGTTGACCGGAACGCCTCCGGCGATGGCTTCGATGATGGAGACGTTTCTTGGGATGACCGTCGAGAAGACTTTGTCCTTGAAACTGTTCCGCACTTCCTGGGAAATCTCCATGGAAAGTCGGATTCTTGGATCGAACATGGTCAGGACAAGGCCCATGATATTCAAGGATGGATTGCTGTTTCTCTGTACGTTGGCGATGCTGCTGAGAAGCTGGGCCAAGGCATCCAAGGCAAAACATTCGCATTGCACAGGGACAAGAACGCTTTTGGCCGCGTTGAGGGCGTTGAGGGAAAGGAAGCCCAAAGAAGGTGGACAGTCGATCAGGATGAAATCATAAAGAGAGGACTCCTTCTGTGTGAGCGCTTTTTTGAGCAGATCGACCGGCGCACTGCCTTGGGTCTTCAGAAGCGTGGTTTCGATGGTGGCCAATGTCAGATTGGAGGGAATGAGGAAGACGTTTTCACAGTTGGTCTTTCGAATCGCATGCTTCAGGTCTGTGTAAGAGAGAAGGAGTTCTCCTGTGGTTTTCTTGCAGATGCTCGAATCGATTCCGAGGGACATGGAACAGTTCCCTTGCGGGTCCATGTCGATGAGGAGGATTCTTTTGTTATATTTCGATAAGGCGCTGGCTAAATTGCAGGCTGTCGTCGTTTTTCCAACGCCGCCTTTTTGATTCGTGATGGCAATAATCTCTTTCATAGCATTTCATTTTAGCATAATTTTGCCCTTCTCAAAGGCAAAAATTGCCAAATCACCTCCTAGAATGCGTATTTGCCGTTCATCAACGGCTTTTTTTCTTGAAATGATGGCCGTAAACCACTATATTATTATACGTCTATTCGTGTGTTAACTATTCAATGAGGAGGATCCCATATGATGAAAGGGAAACGTGGCGTAGCATTGGCGATGTCTCTTATCGCTATTTCGCTGACAGCTTGTGGCGAGGATTACACCTATCCGGATGCGTCTTGGAAAGACGGCATCATTGCCACTATCGGCAACAAGACGTACAAGTACGATGATATCTATCCAGCCTTGGAGGGAACAAAGAGTTCCGCTCAGGCCTATTTCAATGTTGCCAAATCTGTTTTGGCCCAGGCGGTCACGACCAGATCCGATGGTATCATGTCGATTGTCGACAACAAGATTGAAAGCCTTCATGATACTTGGAAGACCAACGCCAGAACCAACAATACTTCCTATAAGGAAGAACAGGAAAAGACATTCTCGAGCGAAGGTGTCGAGGATGAAGATGAATTGAGAGAAAAATACATCGCTCAGCAGAGAGTTGAAGAGAATTCGAATTCTTTCTCGACCGTCAAGACCTATTCGGGTGATAACGATGGCGGTGAATATTATCTCTCCAAGGAACTGACAGAGAAATTCGTCACGGACAAGGCTCCTTATCATGTTTCTCATATTTTGATCAAGGTCGATGCCTCTAGCAGCGGAGAGGGCTACTACAATGGCCAGATTTCCTCGGATGATGCCAAGCAGATTGCCAACGTCACCCGTATGCTTTCCTCTGGCACAAGCTTTGGCTCCGTCGCGCAGCTTGCCAGCGATGATTCGTCCAACACCCAATATGGTGAACTCTATACGAGCAGCTCTGGCGGAAGTGCCATGGTCAGCATGCTCAAGGATACATCTTATGTCAATGAATTCAAGCTTGGCGTCTATGCCTATGATGCTTTCCTGAATTCCAGCACAAGCGCATCCGCAACGTCCACTGACAATGCTTCCAACTCGACCATCCGCTCTTCCTTGCGTGTCCCTGGAACGAGTGAGGGATCCAATAAGGAAAGTGAAGTTGCCAAGAGCATCGATAACACTTTGATTGGAAAGGGAGAAGCCTTTGGCATCCCGCTTTCTGTCTGCTTTGAGATGAACCAGGTTGCCGATTGGGAAAAGAATCCTTATAACGGTTCTTCCATCTCGACGGAAAACAAGAAGTCCATCACAGCCAGACAATACACAAGAAACGTTCTTTTCAATAACTACTTCAATTATCGCGGTGTTTCCTTTATCTATAAGGATTCCATGGTTGAATTCAATACTCGCTTCCTTGCTGAAGTCAATGGCATCCAGAATGCCCGTAAGGCAAATGGCGAGACAAGTGTCAACACTTTTGCCGACATTAATGCATTCCTCACTTCTGAAGATGCAAATGGATATCTCTCCTTTAAGGTGGATGAGTACGATTACATCAAAGAACTTTTGGAAGAGGCAGATGATTCTGCTTTCTGCGATTATTCCGGAAAGCTTGTCAATTACCAGACGAACGCTGAAAAGAAAGCTGAATTGACCACAGTTACCGGCTATGATGACACCTATAAGGTTTTGGCTTCCAATTCCAATCCGATCATCATCGCCAGAGCCGGCACAAGCGGTGATTCCGGCTATCAGGGCATCCATTTCATCACGGTGAATAACGATCCATTCACTGCGGACAAGAATGGCAGCTACACCAAGAAATATCAGTATTACAGAGCCAATGTCCCATCTGATACGAAGTCGGAAAGCTCGACGGCGTATTCTGCGGATTATTCTGAACATCCATCCTTCATCAATTTCGTCACCACGGATGCCAATTCGACCACGACCTACAACAACAGACGTTCCAGCTTGGAAAGCGTCATCAAGGCTTCCTTGCCAAGTGAAGACATCGCTTTGTGGGAATACAACTTGCAGACTTTCAAGGAAAAGTATGGCAAGGACTTCACGGATTATCTTCCGGACAATGTGAAGAAGCTTGTCAACCAGTACATCACGCTCAACAAGGAATCTTCTTCGGACAGTGCCGATGAGACTCTCGATTCGAGCTGGGAAACCTATGTCAATGAATTGATCACGCAGGAATACTTGACTCAGGAACGTATGGTCTCGGATGTCTGCATCGGTTCGTTTGAAGGTGGTTATTTCACCAAAGATATGGAGGAGGCTTGCTATGTTGAATAAAAAGAGAAAATTTGCCAGTGTTCTGGCTGCCTTGTCTTTATTCGCCCTTGTCGGATGCGATACGGATGAAATCAAGTATCCTTCCAACTATACGGATAAGATCTATAACAATGATTTCGATAAGGATGCGCAGGATCCAAAGACTGCACAGGATACTCTCAAGCAGTATTATCAGTCCTTGACCAATGATGATGCCATTTATGAGAAGACTGTCAAGAAGCTTCTGACGATCTTGTCGGACAATGTCCACAATTTCGATTCCTCCAGCCAGACGGGAACTTCTACCTACAGTGTTCTCAATGATACCTTGACGAAGAAGTCTGTTGCCGATAGCTACACAGCAGATGCTTATAAAGTCAGCGGTGAGGACAACCTTCTTACCCGTGCCAAGGATACGATGGTTTCCACGGCAAGAAGCGGAAGCTATAAGAAGGACAATCTTTGGGATGAAAGATCCTATGCGAAATATCTTGAGCAGAACTATTACTATCTGAGTGATGACTATGCTCTTAGCAAGGATAAGTCTGCCCTGAAGAACAGCATCGTCACACCGACCATGGAATTCGATGATGTCTATTCCAAGGTCAATGAGAAGGCCTATACGAAGTATATGACCAGTGAATTGTATGACGATCAGAAAATCAATTATCTCACGGCGGAATACATTCTTGATAAGACACCAGCTTCCATCGGTAATGCGAATGCCAGAAAAGTTCAGGTCATTTCCATTGCTGACCGCAGCGATGAACCAGGCGATGCCAAGCAGATCCTCGACAAATATGTCGAAGACTACATTATCGATCCAAAGGAAGGCTGCAAGGATGATGACTTCTCCGTTCTTTCCAAGCTTTGGAAAGGCATCACGGTTTCTTCCTTGGCTGAAATCCTTGACAATGACATTGTCATCAATGATGACTTCACGTATTCCTTCGATACGGAAGTCGATGACGACAGAAAGACTGAAATCAAGGCTTTCTATAGCCGTTATCTTGTCACCTTGAAGGATGATGGCACGATTGAAGTCGCTTCGCAGTCTCCTGTTCTCAATCAGAAGCAGACAGAGTGGCTCAAGGATGTCACTGGCGATTGCAAGTCGACCCTGACTGGAAAGATTCTTGATGACAAGAAGAAAATCGATGACGGCCTTGATAACTGGCATAAGCTCGATACCTCCTTGGAATCGACCTACACGGGTTCTTATACCTATGATCTCGAGAAGGGCTATCGCAATGCCATCGATGAAATCGCAACCCGTGACTTGATCACGGATGGCGTCTATCTGAAGTCGAGCGGCATCTCCGCTCTTCCTTCCGGATTGACCGATCGTATCTTCTCGACCCGTGTCACTTCCAGCAAGGAAAAGATTGATGCGATGAAAGCCGATGGCTTACAGAATGGCTTGACCAAGAACAAGCAGGATCTCACTGTCTATGCGAAGGACGGCTATCGTTATATGACGGTTTCCGATACTCTTTCCACGGACTCCACTTCCTCGATTCTCTATTATGATGCTTCTTCCAAGACCTATTACATCACTCGTATTCTCGATGTTGTCGATACCAATGCTGTCACAAGCGGCGATACCATCTATGATACCGATGCCAAGATGAATCAGATCAAGGCCGAAGTTGCCTACGCCATGTCCACTACCGGTTCCTATAAGACCGACAGTGCTGTCTACTGGCTCTCGAGAATCGATTTCACCTATTCGGATGAAGACTTCCTTGAATACATCAAGAGCAACTACAAAGATGTCTTCAAGACGGAGAATCCATATTCCTCTGAAGCGAAATTCGACCTCACCAAAGGTTCCTTTGCCAAGTAATCGTTGTATAATATATAGAGAAGACTTCGGTCTTCTCTATTTTTAAAAGGAGAAAGTTCATATGAGTGATTCTTGTATTTTCTGTAAGATTGCAGCAGGACAGATTCCATGCTACAAATTATACGAAGACAGCGATGTCCTGGCTTTCTTGGATGTCAATCCAGCCAGCCGTGGACATACACTCGTCGTTCCGAAGACTCATTACGATTCTGTCGTGACGACGCCGAAAGCCATCCTCGATAAGGTTTTCGAAGTTGCCCAAATGATTGCCCAGGCTCAGATTTCCCAGCTCGGTGCAACAGGTGTCAACATCATCACGAATGCCGGAAAAAGCGCAGGACAGACCGTCAAGCATTTCCATGTGCATGTCATTCCCCGCTATGATGATGACGGACTCAAACTCGATTTTCCGCCGAAGCAGTTGGAAAATTCGACCATGCTCGAAATCAAGGATTCCATCGTCAAAGGATTGGACAAATAAGGCTGCCTATGTGCGGCCTTTTCCTTTTGAAGGAAAATCATCAATTGTATTATCACTTTTCTTGTATCATATTCCTAAATTCATTACAATATATTCGCTTTTTCTATCATTTAGCAATTTGGAGGCGGTATGGATAAACTTAGCATCAAAAATATTTCCTGTGAAGCGGAAAGGAATCCGATTCTTCATCAGTGTTCCTTGGAAGTCAATAAGGGCGATTGCATCGCTTTGCTTGGTCCCAACGGACATGGAAAATCGACTCTTTTGAATGTCCTGATGGGCAATCCGAGATACAAAGTGACAAATGGAAACGTGACTCTCGATGGGGAAGACCTTCTTTCGCTTGGCGTTGATGAAAGAAGCAAGAAGGGAATCTTCATGTCCTTTCAGAATCCACCGGATGTCCCTGGTGTCGTGACGATGGATTTCTATCGTGCGATGCTCAATGCACGTCTCGAAAAGCCGATTTCGCTCTTGAAATTCTATAAGGCTATCAATGAATCCTATCAGAAGACAGGACTGGATTCCTCGATGGCGACCCGTCATCTCAACGAAGGCTATTCGGGCGGTGAAAAGAAGAGAAACGAAATCCTCCAGATGGTCCTGCTCAATCCGAGCCTGGTTCTTTTGGATGAAATTGATTCCGGATTGGATGTCGATGCCTTGAAGACGATTGCCGATATCATCAATGAACTCAAGGAAAAGGGGACGACGTTCATCATCGTCTCCCACTATGACCGTCTTTACGAAATGGTCCATGTGAACCGCACAGCGGTGGTCGTCAATGGATCAATTGCCCTGGAAGGCGATGAAACAATCGCCAAGAGAATCTCGAAGGAAGGCTATTCTTTCCTGGAGAAGGAATATGATATTCGCATCGAGAAGAACGAGAAGACGGCCAATTCCGTCTCGATCGGCTCGTGTGGTGTCAAACAGGTCATGGGCAAGTAATTATGGATAAGATGTATCTTAATCCTTCTTCCTTTGAGGATGATGTCCTCATAGAAGAAGAGAGCAAAATCAAATATTTCCAGGATTCCCAATTGGAGAGGAAGGAAATCAACATGGTCTATCACGTCAAGGAAAATCAGACCTTGGATCTGACCATGGTCGATTTTTCCGTTTCTTCTTTCCAGATGAATCTGACCGTGAAGCTCGAAAGAGGAAGCAAGGTCTTCCTTTCTTTGGCGAGCATTGGCTTTCAAAATACAGAGAAAGTCTTTTCCTTCAATGTCGAGCATCTATTTCCTCAGTCGACCTCGAGAGTGAAGATGAGCGGCATCAATATGAAGAATGGCGTTCTCCGCTTTTTGGGCAACTCCCTGATTGTGAATAAGGCTTCCCGCTCGGACACCAGGCAGGAAGGAAAAATCACGAATCTTTCCTATGACTGCAAGAGCGAGGTTTCCCCTTCTCTTCTGATCAAGGAAAATGATGTCAATGCATCACATGGTGCGGCGGTCGGTGCATATAACCCGAATGAACTCTTCTATCTGATGAGCCGTGGGCTTTCTTTGGAAGAAAGTGAAAAACTGATCACGTATGGGACCCTTCTTCCCATCATTGAAAAACTAGAGGATGAGAAATTGATTGCCAAGGTCAAGTCCTCTCTGGAGGTGCTGACTTTATGAGTCTGAATCCGTATGAAATAAGAAAGGATTTCCCGATGTATGACAGACACGACGGGAAATTCAAGAACCTTCCCTTGGTCTATCTGGATAATTCCGCAACGACCTTCAAGCCGTATTGCGTCATCGAGAGCGTGAACCACTATTATATGGATATCACGGCGAACACAAGAAGAGGAGACTATTCCCTTGCCCATGAAGCCGATATGGCTTTTGATGAGGCAAGAAGAAGCGTCGCCAAGTTCATTCATGCCAGAGATGAAAAGGAAGTCATCTTCACAAGTGGAGATACCCAAGGACTCAATGAAATCGCATATGGGCTTCTTCCCTTGCTTCAGAAAGGGGATGAAATCATTCTTTCCCAGTCTGAACATGCTTCGAACGTCCTTCCCTGGTTCCAGGTGTGTAAGATCACGGGGGCTATCCTGAAATATGTTCAGCTTGACGAAAAAGGAAGAATCACTCCGGAAGGCCTTCTCAAGGTGATTTCTGAAAAGACAAAGATTGTCTCTCTTGCGAGTGTCAGCAATGTCATGGGATATAAGGCCGATGTGAAGAGATTGGTCCAGATCGCCCATCAGTACCATGCGATTTATATCGATGATGCCGCTCAGTCCATTGCCCATTCGAAGACGGATGTTCAGGAAAGCGATGTCGATCTTCTTGTTTTCTCCGGACACAAAATGCTCGGTCCGACGGGAATCGGCGTTTTATATGGAAAGATGGAGATTCTTGAGAAGATGACGCCGCTTCTTTATGGTGGCGAGATGAATGCTCGTTTCCATTCGGATATGTATCTTTCCTTGGATGATATTCCCTATCGGTTTGAGGCGGGAACACAGAATGTCGCAGGTGTCTTAGGATTGCAGAGCGCCTGTGAATACCTCTCGAAAATCGGATTTGAAGCGATTGAGGAGCATGAAGCCATGCTTCGGAAGCTTGCCATCGATGGCTTGAAGAAGAATGGCAATGCCATCATCTATAACGAGGACGCGGATAGCGGAATCATTACGTTCAACATCAAGAATGTCTTCCCACAGGATGTGGCAACTTACCTTTCGAGCAAAGGTGTGTTTGTCCGTTCTGGAACCCATTGTGCTAAAATTCTTCCGGAATTCATGCACGTGGATGGAACGGTCCGTGCATCCATCTATCTCTACAATACCAAAGAAGATATCGAGGCTTTTGTTCAGGCCTGCAGCACAGCGGAGGATTTTTTAGATGCCTTTTTCAATTAATCCAGAAGAGATGATGAGAGAAATCATCGTCGACCATTATCAGAACCCAAGAAACTATAAGGAAGTCAAGGATGATTCTTATATCACGATCCATATGGATTCGGCTTCCTGCATCGATGATATCTATGTCCAGGTCAAAATCGAAAACGGCATCGTCAAGGACTGCAAATGGCATGGGAAAGGCTGCGCCATTTCCACTGCCTCGACTTCCATCATGAGCGAGCTTGTGCTTGGAAAGAAAGAAGAGGAAGCCATGAAGATCATGGATGAGTTCAATAAGATGCTCTCTGGAGAGCCTTTCGATGAGGATGTCTTAGGAGAAGCCATCTGCTTTAAGAATGTCAATCGTCAGCCGAGCCGCATCACCTGCGCCAATATTTCCTGGCGAGGCTTGCAAAAGGCATTCCTCGAGGAGGAGAAGAAAGAACATGGAAAATCAGAATAAGGAATTATACGATGACGACAATCGTGCCCAGTATGAATTCCGGGATAAGGATGTCGCCATCTACCGAACCGAAAAAGGACTCAGTGAAGAAACTGTCCGCGAGATTTCCAAAATCAAGAAGGAACCATCATGGATGCTTGACTTCCGTCTGAAGTCTCTCAAGGAATTCTTTCAGCATCACCAGCCGGGCTATGGTCCGGATCTTTCCTGGATAGATTTTCAGGATTACACCTATTATACAAAGATCAGCGACAAAGTCGCCGACAGCTGGGAAGAAGTGCCATCCACTGTGAAAGATACCTTCGATAAGCTTGGAATTCCCGAAGCGGAACAGAAGTTTCTTTCGGGTGTTACCACCCAATATGAGTCGGAAGCCGTCTATTCGAATATGCTCAAGGAAGTCAATGACAAAGGCGTCGTCTTTCTTGACATGGATTCCGGACTCAGGGAATATCCGGAAATCGTCAAGAAATATTTCGGTAAGCTCGTCCCACCCCAGGACAATAAATATGCGGCACTGAACAGTGCCGTCTGGTCAGGCGGAAGCTTCATCTATGTTCCAAAAGGCGTGAAGCTGGACAAGCCTCTGCAGTCCTATTTCAGAATCAACAACAAGAGATCGGGCCAGTTTGAGAGAACCCTCATCATTGTCGATGATGATGCGGAGCTCAATTATGTCGAAGGCTGTACCGCTCCGATGTATTCCGAGGAATCGCTCCATGCGGCCATCGTCGAAATCTTCGTCGGAAAGAGAGCCAAGATGCGTTATACGACCATTCAGAACTGGTCGAATTCCATTCTGAATCTCGTCACTCAAAGAGCCATCGTCGACGAGGACGGACTCATGGAATGGGTCGATGGAAATATCGGCTCGAAGCTCTGCATGAAATATCCCTGCTGTGTCCTAAAAGGGGACCGTGCCAAAGGATCGACGATTTCGGTCGCTGTGGCTTCCAAAGGCCAGTTCCAGGATACTGGCGCCAAGATGATTCATTTGGGAAAGGATACTTCCAGCACCATCATTTCGAAATCAATTTCGAAAGATGGCGGAACGGCGAATTTCAGAGGGCAGATCAAGATCGCCAAGACGGCCACAAATTCGAAAGCGCATGAGGAATGCGATACCTTGATCATCGATGATCACTCCTACTCGGATACGATTCCCCACAATGAAGTCGACAATGCGAATTCCTATCTCGAGCACGAGGCGAGCGTCAGCAAGATCAATGAGGATCAGCTCTTCTATCTGATGAGCCGTGGATTAAACAAGAGCCAGGCCACGCAGATGATTGTCATGGGCTTCCTTGAACCGTTCAGCAAGGAATTGCCTATGGAATATGCCGTTGAGCTCAATCAGCTCATCAAGATGGATATGTCAGGATCAATCGGTTAAATGCTCAACAAGATACAAAGTAAATATGATGTCATCGTAATCGGAGGCGGACATGCAGGCACGGAAGCCTGCTACGCCACAAGCAGGATGGGTTTTAAGACCTTGCTGGTTTGCCTGAACTTCAAAATGGTCAGCAATATGCCCTGCAATCCCCATATTGGCGGATCTGCCAAGGGAATTGTCGTCCGTGAGATTGATGCTCTTGGAGGCATCATGGGAAAGATGGCCGATATGGAAGGCTCTCTTCTTCAGATCAAGGAACTCAATACGTCCAAAGGACCGGGAGTGCGATGCCTTCGTGCCCAGGAAGATAAGATCGGCTATCCGAAGAATGTCCAGGATTATCTATTGACTCTTCCGAACCTCGATATCCTTGAGGATGAAGTGAAATCCCTCGTGATGGAAGGACATGTCGTCAAAGGCGTTCAGATGGAGAAGAACGGATTCATTTCTTCTTCTGCGATCATCCTCGCCACAGGAACCCATATGGAGGCAAGAATCCTTCGTGGACATGTCATCAAGGATGAGGGCCCGGATGGGGAAAGGCCAAGCCATGGGCTTTCCAAGTCCATCGCCGACTTGGGTGTTCATCTTCTGAGATTGAAGACGGGAACTCCACCGCGTCTTGATCCAGACAGCATTGACTTTTCTCTTCTCAAGCCCGAACTCGGACAGGAGGGACATTTCGCCTTTTCCTATGACACGACCCGCTTCATGAAGAAAGAGGACATGATTCCCTGCTATCTGACGTATACCAATGAAAAGACTCATCAGATCATCCGTGACCATCTCTCTGAATCGGCAATGTATGGCGGCGTAGTCGAAGGAGTGGGACCAAGATACTGTCCTTCGATTGAAGACAAGGTTGTCCGCTTTGCCTCGAAGACTCGACATCAGCTCTTCTTGGAACCGGAATCCCTTCATTTCAAGTCCATTTATGTCGATGGGCTTTCCACATCCATGCCCGTTGAGGTACAGGAAGAGATTGTCCATTCCATCGTCGGCTTGGAGCATGCAAGATTCCTGAAATATGCCTATGCCATCGAATATGATGCAATCGAGCCTTCTCAGCTTGAGCATTCCCTTCAGGTGAAGAATTATCCAGGTCTTTATGTCTGTGGACAGATTGCTTCTACCTCCGGCTATGAGGAAGCTGCTGCCTTAGGCCTGATGGCCGGAATCAACGCCGGACTTTTCCTAAGGAAGAAGGAACCCCTCATCCTGAAAAGAGATGAAGCCTATATCGGAATCATGATCGATGATCTTGTATCCAAGGGAACAAAAGAACCCTACCGACTTCTTTCCAGCCGAAGCGAATTCCGCCTTCTCACCAGAAGCGACAATGCCGATGACCGTCTAGCCAAATACGGCTATGAGGTCGGACTCAACAGCGAAGAACGCTATCTACGGATGAAAGGGCATAATGACAAGGTCAGGGAGACCATAAGCCGGATGGAGACGATTCAGATTGCCTCCAGTGAACCTCTGCAGAAGTACATCATGTCTTTAGGTTTTCCAAAGCCGAACGGAAATGAGAATCTGAAGAATTCCCTTCGTCGACAGAATGTCACCTATGCCGGACTGAAAAAGAACTGTCCGCTTCTTCCGGAACTGGATGAGATGGAAGCTTTCAAATGCGAGACGATGGTCAAATATGAAGGCTATATCCTTCAGGAAAGAAAGGAAGCTGAAAGAAGGAAATCCTATGAGGATCTTCCTCTTCCGGACGATCTTGACTATCGCCATATCGATGGAATCTCCCTTGAGGCCAGGGAAAAACTAGCCCTCATTCGTCCTTCTACCTTAGGCCAGGCGGGAAGAATTACCAATGTCCATCCAAGCGATATCGATGTTCTTTCCTTCTATGTCCGTCATCGAAACAGCAAATAAGAATCAATCCCCTGGAAGAGTCTTTTCCGGGGATTTTTCTTTATGCTAATGACTCATTTGATTTCAGAAAAGGATATGGAAATATCTTCATTCCATATTCTTAGACAATGGAATGGAGATGATTTTTTTCTAAAGAAAAGATAGAATAGAAGAAAAGGAAAGGAAGAACATAATGAAGAATATACTTGGCGTCTACTGCAAGGAATATCCAAAGATGATTCTTCTTCAAGAGAAGGATATGGATTCTGTGGAAAAAATATCCGACATCCTGAAGAATGGGACTCATGTCTATTTCACAAAGGAGGGAATCGAATCTATCGCCAATCATTTTTCTCCTTCACAGCTTTCGATGTTTTCCTTCTCTTTGAAGACGGCAGATGACTTGCTTGCCTGCTATATGAAGTCGATGATTTCAAATCCGGATGATGTTGCAATTTGGAACAAGGATGACCTTCTTCGCAATATGACGGGAATGGATGGACTCAAGATCACAAATGACTTTGTTGTCATCTATATGGATGATCCACTGCCTCTACAGGCGGAGGATCTCAAAAGATATCTTTTGATGATCAAGGAAAAATACGATTCGAAAGGTTTCAATAAGAGACTCTTCGATTTTGTATGGAAGAGGCATTTGCCGGAGACGAAATCCTATCGGTACTTCTTTGAGGACGGTGATTGTCTTGATGACTCGGATATCCAATATACGACGGACGACATTCTGAATCACTTCGTGCGTTGCATTGATTCCATGGATGAAAATGAGGGTATGAACCGGATCCTGAGTCGAACGCTTGAGGAGATCGAGTTATATATCCAAGAAGAAGGAAAGCCACTTCATGAAAGAGAACTGCCTTTGTATGCGATGGTGAAGATTGTTTCGAATCTTGATCGTTTCGATTCGAAAGTCAATCCGGAAAGAAAGAAAATCTATATCACATTGCTCGACCGTCTCTGTGAGAGAAAGAATGTGTATGGATTGGAAACAAAGGCCTATGCATGCTATTGCGGAAATCATTACATCATGCAGGATTTCAAGGCTTCTGAGCAATGCCTTTTAGCTCTTCTTGAGAATCACTATTCGGATGATTATTGCAATACGCTTGGCTATATCTATTACTATGGGAGAGTCAACAATGGCATTCCCGAATATGAGAAAGCCTTGTCCTACTTCACGATGGCCGCGATATGCGGAAACATCGAGGCGACTTATAAATTGGGCGATATGTATAAAAATGGATATGGCGTGAAGAAGAATAAAGATGTTGCTTCTTCCTGTTATCATAACCTATATTGGAAGACGCGCGCCGATTTTCTTCGAAATAGCCATGGCTCAAATTTCTGCGATGTGGCTTTAAGGCTTGCACCTATCTATGCATCGACGAATCCTTTATTGGAAATAAGGTTTTACCTGGAGGCCTTGATGGCCATTCAGATTCGAAACGGACCATTCGATTCCGGCGTAAAAAGAACATTGGTGAAAAACATTGATGAATGGTATGGGATGCATAAAAATGATATCCATGATGATGAATCTAATTTTATCAATGCCATGACGGACTATGGAGAATTCGATATCGAGAGAAAAGGAAATGAATTGCTCCTCACATCGGATGAGAAAAGAATTGCCACGGATATTTGGCAGAAGAATTGTGTCTGCACGGATTGTCTCAAGGTGAAATTCGAAGGTGATGTGCAATTGGATATCCATGAAAAGACACCCTGCGATTGTGTCACCTATGATTTCGAGAAAAAATGCTATTCATTTTCCTTTGATTCAGAAGAGATTCTTGTCATCAAGGCAGAAAGGATGGAAATCGAGTTTGATTATCCTTTGATCGAGGAGAATGATGATCCGACTCTTTATCATGTCGCCCAATGCCAGTATACGAAAAACCAAGGAAAGATTTATACATTCTTAGTACTCGATGAAGGAACTTTAGAGGATTCATGGGTGATTGATGAAGATGGAAAAGATATCTATCCAATTCGTTTTTGCTATATGACAGATAAAGAACTTCCTTGCGATTTATCCATCATGAAACATATTCGAAGAAAATAGGCAATCCTTATTCTTCTTGATAAGTCGTATGACGATTCTAGGAGATGATTTCTTTCTTTGTCATTTCGGATAGATATTCGAGCAATTCTTTATCCTCCGCATAGACAAAGCACCCTTTCTGACCTCTGGAGAGAAGAACGCGATACGTGTTTCGAATGATTTTGTCGGCAAGGGCATAGTCTTTGGTTTTCTTTATTCCACGCATGGTCTTGTCATCCTTGCTTCTTTTCGTGTAATCCGTCTGAACCATTCCATCCCTATAGATGAGGTCTTTTGCGATGATGACGCCGACATATTCGAATTCGATTCCTTGGCATGTATGGATGCAGCCGACTTCCGAAAAGGAATCCTTGTCGATGGCCCAGGTATTCGTTGAACCCAGGTTCCATTTCGCACGGAAATCCTTGCCTAAGCAGATGTCATAAAGACTTTCATCCTTTTTGCTGACCCAGTCGTAGCAATAGCCGGCAAGCATTCTGGATTTGTTGTTCTTCTGATTGTAGACTTTCAGGTCCTCTCTCATCTTGGATGGATTGGAATAAAGTCGGAAATCATAGTCGAAACTGAAATCCTCATTGGCTGTTTTGCGGATACCAAGAATATTGTCTAAGAAGGCGATATAGCCGTCTGATCCATCACAGCGGAATTGGGATGCAAGGATGAAATCGTCTCCTGAAATGACTTCGGATTCCTCTTCCTCTGCGCATTTCTTGATGAAGGAAATGCTTCCGACATCATTTGTGGCAACGACTTGCGCCTCATCGATGAAGAAGACGGATACCTTGCTTGCACGAATGATTTCCTTCGTCTGATTTTCGCCTTTCTGGAATAAGCCGGATTTCATATTCAGTCGATGTGCTTCATCGACAAGAAGACAGTCGAAGATATCCTTTTTACAGTTGATGAAGGAACCGGAACTTTTGAAGAGGCTCTTGATGTAGGAGAGTCTGTAGTTGTCCTGCTTCAGCTTTTCAAAATAGATATCTCTCGGCGTATGGTTCTTTGTGACATAGTTTGCAGAATATCCTTCCATGATGAGATCAGCAAGAAGTTTTATGGCCAAAACGGATTTTCCTGTTCCGGGCCCTCCTTGGATGATGAAGGTGTATTTTTTCGAATCTTCTTCTATATTTTTCCTCAGAATGGAAAGGACTTTTTCCTTGACCATCTGATAGACGACCATCTGTTCGTCGATGAGACAGAATTCCTCGTTTCCTTTCATCATGGAAGAGATGCTGTCCTGCAAGGATTTTGAGGGCTTGAGTTTACCGTTTTCGACTTTCAGCAGAAGGTCGTCTTCACCTTTTCTGACGACATATTTTTTGATGAAATTCCGAAATTTCACGGCGTCTCTTTTTAAGAAGATGGGTGACAATTCGATGGCCTTCTGATAGAAATCATTCTCGATGTGTTCTCGATTTCGTTCTTTATAGTTGTGCAGATAGGAGCACGGATACAGAGAAATTCGACTTAAGAGAATGTCTTCATTGAAGTTCGATATGATCTTGGCATAGGAATAGGCCTGATAGGAGGGATGGGTGACAAGACGATAGGCACCTCCGGTATAGGCTCTGACGAGATAGTCATGATCGGTCAATTCAGAATCTTCCCATTGCTTGAGTTCCACGACGATGATGTTGGAATGATTGTCTTTGTCTTTTCCAGCAATCAGGAAATCGACTCTTTTGGATGTGAGCGGTATCTGGTATTCAATTGCAACGGTACAGTCTTTGTCGATTTCATCATCATCGAGTGCATTCCGCATGTAAGGTAGGGAATTTGTCCAGGCTCGGTATTCAGCGATGTTATTGTGGGAGAGCTGATGATTATTGAATTCCTCTTCGATTTTATCAGCAATCAGATTGTTTTTGATATCTTCGAAGAATCCTTGCTTTGTGTTCTTATATAGAATCATCTGTTTCTCCTTTTTTGATATTATATATAACAGAAGTATAACACTTTATAAGGAGAGATTGTCTTTTCGTTTTCGCTTTTTGGCACCGAAAAATAGAATTTTCAATGATAACGAAGAGGAATTGATTCGAATGATGAATCATAAACACGGAATCGTTTTATGATGTTAAATAAAAGTGATTTTGATATTGAAACTATTTACTGTTTCCAATCCAAAAAAATAAGTTGGCTGTCTAAACAAAGTTTACCTGTATTATTTTAAGAATTCAAAGATGATTTGATGTAATGCAAAATTTATCTTCTAAAATTTTTCAGTGAAATGTACCATGATCCTGTGTTTGGAACGACTCTCATGGAATACATGGACACCATCAACAAGTATCTCGACAAGATAGATAGAATCGAGCAGGAAATAGAAGAAATCACGAAGGAAGAATGCTACAAGGAAACAGTGGGACGCATCTGCTGCATCAAAGGCATCGACAGGATCAGCGCACTCACCATCACCGTGGAGATCGGAGACTTCGAGAGATTCGATTCCGCGAAGGTCTTCCCTATTAATGTTAATGTAAATATGTGCAATTCAACCAATGTGAAAATGCACAATATTGGAAGGGTACATATTTACATTAACATTAATGCATTGTGGTGTCAGAGGTGGCATGCCCAATGACTCTCTTTCTGGATGTCCT
>CAVKZJ010000023.1:0-27001 GCA_963660905.1 bacterium
TGATTTTAAACAACCTCCATTTGACGAAAGAGAAGAGGTGTTATATCATACACGCAAAATTATAAGCGGCCAACTTATGGAGGCCATTTATGTACGATAAGAAATACAAAGAAAAATCAGTGAAGGAATATACGAAAGCAGCATCGAAATATGAATCAAAGGATGCCGGTATCTATAAGATGCGTCGGAAGGATTATCCGGATATACTCGAAGAAATTGCAAAAGAGCCATTTCAGGACGTGTTGGATGCAGGCTGTGGCACGGCACCGATTTTTTCCTTGCTCTCAAAAGAATATCCAGACAAGAAATATACCGGATTGGATCTGACTCCTGCCATGATAGAACAGGCAAAAGCAAAGAATATCAAGAATGCCACCTTCGTTGTCGGAGACTGCGAATGCTTTCCCTTTGAAGACAATACATTTGATGTCATCATCTGTTCCAACAGTTTTCATCATTATCCGAATCTCATGGCCTTCTTTGAAAGCTTGAAAAGGTGTTTAAGGACAAATGGAAGAATGATCATTAGAGATTGGTCAACGGAAAACAGACTTGCCATTTTTTATATGAATAAGATTGAAATACCTCTTCTGAATCTGTTTGGCAAAGGCGATGTGAAAATCGTCTCCAGAAAAGAAATCATCAAATATGGCAAGGCGGTCGGTTTGAAAGTCGACGATGCCACAATCAGAAAAGGGAAACCGATTGCGTTGCGTGATTCGAAAGACAGAAAGTCTTTCATAATCTCTATGCAAGGCCTATGAATGTGAAATCGAGTTCTATGATTTATTTCGATAGCATTGATGCTTTGAAGATGATTTTTTTGATTTCACATTCTTACACTTTCAATAAAAATGGCACCTTTTCGGTGCCAGACTGTTCTGACTAGAGTTCGTCAGAATCGATCGTCATCTCGGATTTATCTGTTTTCACAACGACTTTCACGCTGTCTTTGGCTTCCTTGTCGCTTTGAATCTGAATCTGAATTGGGATGGGATTTTTCATGGGTTCCGCTTTTTTAGAATCCATTGTCTTCTTTCTTTTTGAATAATCCATCGCCTTGATTCCGTTTTTGATCATGAAGAAGATGGCAATGATGCTGACGGGGATGGAAATGATGAAGACAAATGCTCTTCTTAAGTCTTTGTTGAGCGGATAGGCAAAGATGCCGATTATGCATTCAGCAATGACAAATAAGAGAAACAGCAAGCCGGCAAAAAGGAAATACAGAAATGGTTTTACATCCCATGTCTCCTTCTTTTTGTATATCTGGATTTCTCCGTAGAGAGAACAAAAGAGAATGAATAATGGAAGAATATCGTTGAAAATGATGTTGGGAATGGCATTTTCATCGATATCAGGATATTTGTACGTGCCAAATGTGATGAAGGGCAAGGCAATATAGGTGAGAATATAGAATGCCAGGAATGCCAAGAAGGTTCCGATTGAAAAGAGGATGTAATTCTTATGTTTTGACTGATTGATTTTCTCTCTGATGATGTGTTTCATAATTTTGAAAATCCTCGTTTCTCAACAAAATAATAATACTTGTATTTTATCTTTACAACGAAAAGGATTGTATTTCTATACAATATTTGATTTTTGTATAAAAGCAGTTTCTGATTTTTGCCTGAGCAATGAAAGCCAAAAAAACGACCGGTGTTTCACAATGTGAAATTCATCGGTCGTTTTCCTTGACTTAGTCTTTGTTATCCGCAGAGAAGATGAGATGGTTTCCATCGCTCGTCAGATTGACACTTCGATAGATTTCGCCGGAGATGATCTTTGTGGCGATCGGTGTTTCGATATTTGATTGGACATAGCGTCGAATCGGTCTTGCACCATAGACGGGATCATAGGAATTCTTATGGATGTATTCGACGGCTTTTTGGTCATAGTTGAGCGTAATCTGCTTGCCTTCGAGTCTTCCCTTGAGCTGATTGAGGAACTTTTCGACGATTTTATCGACGACCTCCTCGCCGAGGGAATTGAAGAGTACGATTTCATCGATTCGGTTGAGGAATTCCGGACGGAAGGATTTCTTCAAGAGAGCCATCACCTGATCCTGCTGTTTCTTTCCATTTCCGGAGAGAAGGTATTCGCTTCCCAAGTTGGAAGTCATGATGATGATGGTGTTGGTGAAATCGACAGTTCTTCCCTGACCATCGGTGAGTCTTCCATCGTCGAGAACCTGGAGAAGGATATTGAAGACATCGCTGTGCGCCTTTTCGATTTCATCGAAGAGGACAATCGAATAGGGCTTTCTTCTTACGGCTTCGGTGAGCTGTCCACCTTCCTCGTAGCCGACATATCCTGGAGCGGCACCGATCAGACGGCTGACCGATTCCTTTTCCATATATTCGGACATATCGATGCGGACTATCTGCTTTTCACTGTCGAAGAGCTGTTCAGCCAAGGCTTTGGCGACTTCGGTCTTGCCGACACCGGTCGGGCCTAAGAAGAGGAAGCTGCCGATCGGTCTGTTCTGATCGCTCAGTCCGGCTCTTGAACGGACGATGGCTTCTGAAATCTGCTTGAGTGCGACATCCTGACCGATGACGCGGTGTTCGAGCTCATCCTTGAGCGTCAATATCTTTGCTGATTCGCTCTTGGTGAGTTTGCTCACCGGAATGCCTGTCTGGACAGAGATGACCTGTGCGACAGTCTCATCCGTCACCTTATCGGAAAGAAGAGTGGATTCCTTGGCGTTTTTCTGCAATACGGAGAGTTTTGCCTGCAGTTCAGGGATATCCTTGTTCTGCAATCGTGCAGCGGTATTGTAATCGGCATCCTGCATTGCTTTTTGCAGGTTGAGTTTTGCGATATCGAGCTGTTTCTTGATTTCTTTCTGCTTCTCCGATTCACCTTTCTCTGTCTGCCATTGCGTGGAGAGGACATTCTTTTTCTCCTTGAGGTCGGAAATGTCTTTTTCCATTTCAGAGAGTCTCTTCTTGGCTGTTTCCGATTCATCCTTCTTCAGGGATACACGTTCGATTTCAAGCTGCATCAGCTTTCGGTTGACTTCGTCGAGTTCCTCTGGCATTGTGTCGATCTGCATTCTCACCTTGGCACAGGCTTCGTCGATCAAATCGATGGCCTTGTCCGGTAGGTACCTGTCGGTGATGTATCTTTTGGAGAGGGTCACAGCGGCGATGATGGCATCATCGCTGATTTCAACTCCGTGATGCTGCTCATATCGATCCTTGATGCCACGGAGAATGGCAATGGAGTCATCAATGGATGGTTCATCCACCATGACTTTCTGCATACGGCGGGCAAAGGCGGGATCCTTTTCGATGTATTTTCGATATTCATTGAGGGTTGTGGCACCGATGCAGTGGAGTTCGCCTCTTGCGAGCATCGGCTTGAGGATATTCGCTGCATCCAAAGAGGAGTCGCCCCCGGCACCTGCACCGATGATGGTGTGGATTTCATCGATAAAGAGAATGATTCTTCCTTCCGAGGAAGCGACTTCCTTCATGACGGCCTTGAGTCTTTCTTCGAATTCGCCTCGGTATTTTGCGCCGGCGATGAGTGAACCGACATCCAATTCCCAGACGGTCTTGTCTTTCAATGTCTCAGGGACATCGCCTTTGAAGATACGCCATGCAAGACCTTCGACAACGGCGGTCTTGCCGACACCTGGATCACCGATCAGGACGGGATTGTTCTTGCTTTTTCTTGAGAGAATCTCCATGATTCGTCTGATTTCGTCGTCTCTTCCGATGACGGGATCGATTTTTCCGGATGCGACATCCTTGACGAGGTCTCGGCCATATTTCTTTAGGGCCTCATATTGAACCTCGGGATTGTCGGATGTGACATGGTTGTTTCCGCGGATCTGATGGATGGCCTTCTTGAAGCTGTCCTTGTTATAGTTTTCGATATTCTGTGTCAGTTTCAGAATGAGGGAATGACGTGTGTCGAATTGAGCAAGAAGAAGATGCTCAACCGACATATAGTCATCCTTCATCTCCTTCTGGTGTTTCGTGGCATTGTAGAGAATGTTTTTGACATCGCTTGAGGAATCGACATCCCCATCGCTTGTCGTCTTCACCGAATTGTGAATATAATCGTCGATCTGCTGGGAGACGTTTTTGACATCGATGTCGAGTCTTTTCAGGACGTTGACATACATGCCATCCTCCTGGTCATACAAGGCACGCAGCAATTCGGGGACATCAAAACTTGGAAGATGATTATCTTTGCTGATTTGAATTCCTTTATTGATAGCGTCGATGACTCTGTTTGTATATTTCTGTTCTTCAGCCATAATGCTTTCCTCCTTTTTATACGCAAGTATTATATCACGAAAATTAGCACTTGCAATAGGAGAGTGCTAAAAATATCATTTCTATTTCTTTGGAACGGCAAACACTTTATAATCATTCCTATGGAGGTATGCTATGCCGACTTGGTCTATTTTTATCATTGTATTCCTTTTTCTTGCCTTCTTTTATCTTGCAGCCGGATTGATTCTGACCTTTCTTCTCAACCAGAAGATTTTTGGTGTCCGGACAAAAGACCCCTCCCATGGTGTTTATGTCCATTTCGAGGATTATCCGACTTTAAGCCGGATTCCTTATGAGACGGATTTCCATGGCGAGAAAATACGGGGATACATATATAAGGATAAAGAGATTTCCGAGAACAAAGGCTTCATCATCTTAAGCCATGGCATGTTTGGAAGCCATGTGCAGTATCTTGTGGATGTTTTCTATCTGACCAAGGCCGGATATGAAGTCTGCTGCTTTGACCAATATGGTGTCGGACTTTCCGAAGGAAAAAGCATCGTTTCTCTTCCCCATGGAATTCTTGTGCTAGAGAAAGTCATTCAGGATATCGAAAAAAGAAATCTCCATCAGGGACTTCCGCTCATCCTCTATGGTCATTCCTGGGGTGCTTATTGTTCCTTGGGTGTATTGAAGAATCATCCGGAAATTTCAAAGGCCGTCCTCAGAAGCGGCCCCTGCAAGCCTGGTCTTGCCGGATTGCGGATTCTCTATCATCAGAATCGTTTTCTTTATTATTTCCTGTTTCCTATTCTTCCGATATGTCTAAGAATCATATCCTCATCGACGGCGACTATTGACTGCACAAAGAAAATAAGAAAGAATGTCTCCACCAAGATCCTTGTTGTCTATGCAAAAAACGATCCGATGGTGGATGAGAGAAATTCACAATATCGGTATTTCAAGAAGCATCCGCAGGGAAATGTCCATCTTCTATTGACAGAAAGAGGACTTCACAATTCTATCATCACGGAAGAAAGCTATCATGCCTTCTTAGCCAAGGCAAAGGAATATCATAAAATTGAATCCATTCCAGATGAGAAGGAAAAAGCCCGGAGAAAGGAAGAATTTTCTTCCTCCCTTGACCGGGCAAAGATGGTTATCTACTCTGAAGAAGTGAAAGATGGAATTCTTTCCTTCCTTGCTTAGTACTTCAAGACGGCGTAGAGCTTCTTTCCACGCTTGATGAAGACATATCCGCCATCCAGGGCGTCCTTATTGGAGACCTTGGCTTCAAGATCAGTGACTTTTTCGCCATTGACCTTGACGGCACCATTCTTGACGAATTCCCTTGCCTCACGCTTGCTTGAGGCAAGTTTTAAGTTGACAAGGCAATCGAGAAGAGGAATCTCCTCGGTGGCATTTTCGACGACGAGTCCATCGGTAAGCTCGGAAAGCTCATTGCTGGAAAGTCCCTTGAAGGAATCAGTGAACAAGGCAACAGACATCTTCAGACAGGTTTCCGCGGCTTCTATTCCGTGGAGCTGGCTGACAATGACACGGGCGAGTTCCTTCTGTCCGTTTCTGAGCTCCGGATGTTCGAGATGATTCTTGACAATCGTATCGATTTCCTCAATCGGACGATCATCGAAGATGTAGAGATATTTTCTCACATCGGCATCGGAGACATTCATGAAGTACTGATAGATATGGTAGGGGGTGGTCATGCTCGAATCGAGATAGAGGGCACCGGATTCGGATTTTCCGAATTTTCTTCCCTGGGAATCGGTGATGAGACGGATGGTGAAGACTTCACAGGGGACGTCGCTGCCATCTTTTCTCCTCACGAAATCCAAGGCGGATGTCAGATTTCCCCACTGATCGCCACCGCCGATCTGGATATTGCAGCCTTCGGTTTCATATAAGTGGGCAAAATCTCCGCTCTGAAGAATCATATAGGAGAATTCCGCATAGGAGATGCCGACCTCAAGACGGCTCTTGACGATGTCCTTGCTGAGCATGTATCCGATCTGGAAGTTCTTTCCATAATCTCTTAGGTAGGTGATGACATCGGTCTTGCTCCACCAGTCGTAGTTATTGATGATGATGCCTTTTTTCGGATCGGTCGTATCGATGTATTTGGATAACTGTGCCTTGATGGCGTTGGCGTTCTCCAAGACCTGGTCGCGGGTAAGGAATTTTCTTTCGGATTTCTTTCCGCTCGGATCGCCGATCATTCCGGTTGCACCGCCCAAGACAGCGATGACTCGATGTCCGGCCTTCTGCAGTCTCTGAAGGGTGCGAATCATGATGAAATTGCCCAACTGCAGGGATTTTGCGCTCGGATCAAATCCACAGTAGATGGTATGCGGCGTAGCTAACAATTCCTGAATTTTCTTTTCATCGGAAAAAGAATCGAGAAGTCCTCTTTTTTCCAAATCCGTCAAAATATCTGTCATAAAATGGCCTCCGTATCTGTTGATAGCCTAATAAGTATATACTAGTTTTTTTCTTTTTTCTATGAAAAGAAGGCTCCTATATACATTATGTGAGACTTGGAAGCAGAAAGAGTGCGAGCAAAGGGAGAAAAAGAAGGATAGACAAGAGATAGGAAGGGATATCGTTGTCCATTTTCTGACTTTCTTTTTCATATTCTTTTAAAAGGGAAAGGAATCGCCCTAAATCCTTGGCATTCGTCTCTTCCTCGGAATGAAGAAAGCGGACAAGTTCGTCCAAAAGAAGATTCTCTTTTCTGGAATTGGTGATTTTCAGATCGAGCGGCATGTCAGGATTCTCGATATAGTCGGAAAGCCTGTCTTTCAGATTGGAAAGATGGATGTTGTCATAAGCGAGCTTGAATCCCTGCCAATAGGAATTCAAAAGGGTGGAAAAATGATAGAAGGAGGAAAGGAAATCCAAAAGTTCCTTTTTCTCCTTCGCTGTTTTTTTGCTCTCCTTTTCTTTTTCCATCGTCGGCAGGAAAAGATGATAGAAGGCAAAAGAGAGAAGAATGCATAGAGCAAAAAGAATGATCTTCTTTGTAAGAAGACTCAGCAATATTCCAAGAATGGCAAAGGGGATGAGAAAGAGGAGAAGGGAAGAGGCGCTTTTTTCGTTTTTTGTTTTCGTCTTTTTTTCTTTTCTGGATATGAAATTCATTTTCGCTTCTCCATTTTCCAATACGCAAGCAAATGATTCGACACATAAAGAAGGAAGAAGAGGGAAATCGAAAGAAGAAGGGGAAGAAAACTCGAAAAGGGATTTGTCTTTTTTATGGCAAGGAAGAGAATCAATAGGAAGGGAAAAAGAAGGGATAATGCTATGCCGATCTGCCTTTCCTCGAGGATTTTTCTCTTCTTTTTTTCGAGCGTATCGATTTCCTGGTTCAAAGTCTTTCTCAGTTCATGATAAGAGAGAAGGAAAGCCTCATTCTGTCTGTCTTTCTCGACGATGAAGTCGAAATATTTCTGATAGGAATACATCTTCAGGGAATTCTCACTGGACAATTCCTCATAGGGAATGGTCTTTTGGTAGGAAATGAGATAGCGGCTGGATGATTCATAGCTCGAGCGGATCGGCATGTTTTTCTCGATGCCTTTGATGAAGGAATCAAAGAAGCAATACGACGCGATCTTTTTCTCGATGGCATCCTTGCTTTCCTCTTCCTTCTTCAGAAGATAGAGAACAAGAAGAGAAAGAATCAGGAAGAGACAAGAAGAAAGAATGAGATTTCCAAAGAGAAAATAGGATTCGAAGCAAAAGGCAAAAAGGAAGAAGAATTCCATCTTGTTCTTTTTTGCGATGTCGATAAAGGAATTCATACAAAAAGCCTCCTATAAGACTATTGTCGTCAGGGAGGTTATTTTTTTGAATCATTTGAGAATTTCAAGCAAGATTGAGTCCATCGTATAGAGATATTCTTTCTTGATGGAGAAGAAACCGTCTTCTATCAGGGTGTATTCCTTGACCTTTTCGATTTCTTTCTGATAGGAATGAAGAAAATCCTTTTGGAAGCGTTTTTGGAATTTTGTAAGGGAAAAACCTTTCACAAGTCGAAGATTGAGCATGAGGAATTCGAATTCCTCATCCTTTTTTGTGATCGTTTCTTCATTCCGATTGTATTCGCCCTTGACATAGTGCTGGATGGAACGGGTGTTGGAATATCTTCTGTCATCAAGATACCCGCTTGCCGAGAGACCGGCAGCGTAATAGTGTTCATCCCTCCAGTAGATCTGATTGTGCCTGCTCTCATATCCGGGCAAGGCAAAATTGGAGACTTCATACCGGTAAAAGGAATGCTTTTCGAGTTCAAGAAGGAGAAAATCGTACATGCTGCGGTATGTTTCTTCCCCGATTGGTGGCAATTTCTTTTGATAGAGAAGAGTGCCTTCTTCGATTTGAAGAGAATAATAGGATAGATGCTTCGGCTGAAGCGAAAAGGAAAATCGAAGGTCTTCCTCAAGATCGGCCATCGTCATGTTCGGAAGGCCATAGATGAAATCGAGGTTGTAGTTGCTTAAGGAGAGATCGTTTAGATTCCTTATGCATTCCTTCACATCATAAAGGGTATGATTGCGATTGAGAAGCTTCAGGGTTTTCTCATCAGCGCTTTGGACGCCAAGCGAAATGCGGTTGATTCCATAAAAGACACAGATTCTGATTTTTTCTCTCGTCAGGGATTCAGGATTGGCCTCCAATGTGAATTCCTCGACCGAGGGGAAGCGGCTTTTTAGGTAGCTGAGCAGAAAAACGAGTTCCTCATCACGTAAAGAGGAAGGTGTTCCGCCTCCGATATAGATGGTCTTCAATGAATCATCCATGATCATCAAGGAATCGATTTCCTTGATGAGTGCCCTTAGATAGACCATATGATCGAAATAGGAAGAGTACATCTTGGCAAAATCACAATAGGAGCAGATCTTGTCACAGAAGGGAATATGGATATAGAGTGCTTCTGTCATGTTATTCAGTGAGAGAATCCTCTTCGAAAGAGAGTTCCGGCTTCTCTTCGCCGATGGTCGGCAAAGGAGTGTAGACGAATTTCTTTCCGATCAGAAGTTTCTTATAGAATCCGCGGTTTGCCAAATCTTCCATGCTGGTTCTTGCCGTCTCATAGACTGTGTTTTCGCTTTTCTTGAAGTCTTCGATGGCATAATTGAGGCCGATCGTGCAGTGTCCGGCATAAAAATGTGCCTGTCTCTTCTTCAAAAACGGGTAGATTTCCCGGAGTTTCCTTGCCCTGGCTTCAATGGTCTCGTTCGAATCGTTTCTTGGGAAGGAAGGCAATGCCAAATCTTCCTGAATCGATCGGACAGGGATATCATTTGGATGGAGTGCTTCTTTCTTTTTATCGTCATTTTCCTTCTTCAGATCGACATTCTCTATGAGCAGTTCATCCAGGGCTTCCTTGATCTGAGAGAGCGATTGGATCTCAAAGGGGATGAAACGGGTAAGAATATAGGTCAAGTCGAGACTCTCCTCGCTGATCTTCAGCTTCTCAAAGAAGGACTTCGAGGATGTGAAGCAGATGGATTCGAAGTCGAGGGAGAAACCGATTGTGGAAAGGTGATTCTGACAAAGGAAGGCCTTGCCAAGCAAGGCAGCCGTCTCTTCATTGCAGTATTCGAAGGGTCGGACAGAGAAAAAGAAATAGGGAATGGTCAAAGCCCTAAGGATAGCGGGAATCTCTTCCTGTTTTAAAAAGGAGAGGAACTGATTCATCATCTCCGGGATCTTCTCAGCGGAGATGGTCTTCAAGGAAGAAAGAACATCCTTGCCATCGCTTTTTCGATAGACGATGGTTGGATTTTCCTTATTGTCTCCAGAGAGAATCGCGTTGATCTTCTCGATGCTGTCAAGAGTTAGGCTTTCGAGACTCGAAGCATAGTTCAGTGCATCAAGATATGCCTTCAGAGGATAGAAAAGAGAGGGGATATTCTCGATTTTTCCCTGAATGAGATTCCTCAGCGTGGAATCCTGTACGCCGATATGGTTCTTGTAGGCTAAACGTGCAAGGAAGAAGGTTTTTCTCTTTAGGAAGAATTCGATCTTCAATTCATCCTTGAGCTGACTATAGCGAATCAGCTGCTCCATGCATTCTTCCTGGAAATGATAGCTAAGGGAAGAGAGGGAACGGGTCAGGCAGATCTTATAGGCCCAGTTTTGATCGTTTCGGATTTCCGTTTCGGTATCATAAAAGGAACGGTAATGCAGTACCTTGTCATAGATGGGGTCGATGTTCTCTAGATTGTATCGGGCCTTGACTTCCTCCTTGGTTGCATAGACGGTTTCGGAAAAGTCGTATCCGATGCTGATTTCGCTTTTTTGCATACCGATATTATATAACACAGGAAGAAAGAATACTAATTCTTTACTATTTTTCTTCGATAAAAAAGAAGAGGACTATCCTCTTCTTGATGATGACATGAATAAAAATCAGTTGTAGGCAGAATCGTCCACGGTGAGCATGGCGATGAAGGCTTCCTGGGGAACCTGGACTTTTCCGAATTCCTTCATTCGCTTTTTTCCGCGCTTCTGCTTCTCGAGAAGTTTCTTCTTTCTGGAAATATCGCCGCCATAGCACTTGGCGAGGACGTCTTTTCTTACGGCTTTGATATCGCTTCGGGCGATGACTTTCGAGGAAAGGCAGGCCTGGACAGGGATTTCGAACTGCTGCTTGGGGATGACGTCCTTGAGCTTGTCGACAACCGCTCGTCCTCTTCGATAGGCATTTCCGGAGAAGACGATGGTCGTTAGGGCATCCACCGGCTCACCGTTGAGCAATATATCCATTCTCACGACATCGCTGCTCTCATAGCCTGTGAGCTCATAGTCAAGCGAGGCATATCCCTGAGAGACAGATTTCAGGCGGTCGAAGAAATCGAAGACGATTTCGCTTAGGGGCATCTTGTACTTCAGGGTGACACGGGTCTCGTCGATGTAATTCATGACATCAAAGATGCCGCGCCTGTTCTGGCAGAGGGTCATGACATTTCCGACGAATTCCTTCGGGACCATGATGTTGACGTTGCTGAAAGGCTCCAAAGTTTCCTTGACCTTGGTCTTGTCTTTGGGAAACTCGGCCGGATTCTGAATCATCTTGATTGTGCCATCGGTATAGTGGACTTCATAGACGACCGAAGGGGCCGTGGCCATCAAGTCGAGGTCAAATTCCTCCTCAAGCCTCTCCTGGACGACTTCCATATGGAGAAGACCTAAAAAGCCGCAGCGGAATCCGCTTCCCAAGGCGATGGATGTTTCCGGTTCATAGACGAGGGCTGCATCATTTAAAGAGAGCTTATCCAAGGCGGCATGAAGGTTTTCGAAATCCTTGTTGTCGCTCGGATAGAGACCCGCAAAGACCATCGGCTGGGTCTTTCTGAAGCCTTTCATCGGTTCCTTTGCGGGAATAAGGTTGTTGGTGATGGTATCGCCGACCTGTACATCCTTGATGTTTTTGATCGAGGCGGCCAGATAGCCGACCTCGCCGGCAGAAAGGGAATTCTTTCTCTGCTCTTTCGGTGTACGGATGCCGAGCTCCGTGACCTGATAGACATCGCCCGATTGCATGAAGCGGATTGAATCGCCGACTTTCACGCTTCCCTCCACAACGCGGATCAAGGTGATGACGCCACGATAGGAATCGAATTTCGAATCGAAAATGAGGGCCTTCAGTGGAGCGTTGAAATCCCCGCTTGGCGAAGGAAGATCCTTGACGATATGTTCGAGAAGATCTTCGATTCCAATGCCGGTCTTCGCCGAGACGCTGATGACCTTATCAGGATCGATATCGAGCGTGTCAATCAATTCCAATTGGCAGCGTTCCACGTTGGCGCTTGGCAAGTCAACTTTGTTGACAACAGGAAGGATGGTCAATCCGTTATCGATTGCAAGATACCCGTTTGCCAGCGTTTGGGCCTGGACGCCCTGCGTGGCATCGACAATCAAAATCGCTCCTTCGCAGGCAGAAAGGGAACGGCTGACTTCATAGGTGAAATCGACATGTCCTGGGGTGTCGATCAAGTTGAAGAGATAGGTTTCCCCATCCTTGGCCTTATAGGTGACAGAGACGGCGTTGAGCTTGATGGTGATGCCTCTTTCTCTTTCGATTGTCATATCATCCAGAAGCTGAGGCTGGAGATCTCTTAGCTCGACAGCACCGGTTTTTTCCAGGATGCGATCGCAAAGGGTGGATTTTCCATGGTCGATATGGGCAACGACACAGAAATTGCGGATGTGTTTTTGATCAAAGTTCATTGTTGTCTTTCTCCTTCCAAAATTGACGAAGCGTGGCTTTCACCTGGGAAGGTGAAACGACTCGGATGAAATCCGGGTAGACGTCCTTGAAGATTTTCTGATAAAGGGATTGGGAAAAGCGGGAATCGATATAGAGGATGAAGCCTTTGTCTTCCTTGGTGCGGATGACTCTTCCTCCCGCCTGAAGAATCTTGTTGATGCCCGGATACGTATAGGCGTAATGGAAACCTTTCTGGCCATCATCTTCCTTGGAGAAATAGTTCTTGAGATGATTTCTTTCAAATCCGATCGAAGGAAGCCCGGCGGAGATGATGATGGCACCGATGAGACGATTTCCCACTAAATCGATGCCTTCTGAAAAGACACCGCCTAAGACAAGAAGACCGATGGTCGTCTTATCGGGATTCGATTCGAATCGGGAAAGGAATTCAGCCCTTTCCTGTTCCCTCATGCTTCTAGATTGTATCACGAGCGAGATATTCTCGGAATGATCCTGCATGAAAAAACTCGAGAGCTGCTCAAGATAGTCGAAGCTTGGGCAGAAGATGAAGTAGTTTCCGATCTTCTGCTCGATGGCATTCCTGCAGAGCGAATAGACCGAATAGAGGGTGGCATTTCGATCCTGATACCGCAAGGAAATCCTTGTATCGAGGAAAACCCTCCGGTTCTCCTTTTGGAATGGAGAACTTAGGAAGAGATGATTGTCCTCTTTGATTTCCCCGGCAAGAAGATCGATATAGTATTCCTTTGGAGATAGGGTGGCGGAAAAGAAGGTCGTGGATGTGAAATAGTCTGTGCATTCCCTGATGATTTTTCTTGAATCGAGATTGCTGATTCGGATGGATTTGATTTCCTCATTCTGATCGAGGCGGCAATAGATGAGATATTCCCCACTATATTCCTCGGCATTGCAATAACTCGAAAGAATGTAGAAGGAATTGGCAAGGTAGAAGAAATCAAGCATGATGTCATCGATGATAAGAGCGTATTTCTTCAGGCAGGCTTTCATGTCCACGAGGTAATCATCTAGACAGGAAACGATGTTATCGGGAATCTTATTTAGGACGTAGACCTGTTCTTTTTTGTCTTCATCGGTTGGGCTACTCAGTTCGATTTCCTGAATGGCTTTTTCTAGCGCCTTGACATCGGCTTTCAGGGAAGAGAATTCCCCTCTTCCCAAAGAAGGAAGGACATCTTTTATGTCACTGAGGAAGAATTCCATGGAATACATGTCACGCACTCTTTCGGGAAGGTTGTGGCATTCGTCGATCAGAAGGCTTGTCTTGGTCCGTGCGACGCTTCCCTGCTCAAGTGCCATTCGGTCACGGTAATCAAACACATAGGAATAATCCATGACGAGAATGTCGCAATAAAGCGATAGGTCCAACTGAAACTGGTAGGGACACATCGTATGATGATAGCAGATGTCTGCGATTCTATTTCTCGAGAAATCATCCTCGAGTTCAAGAGAATCAAGAATGGCGTCCATGAGCTTGTCATAATAGTGGCGTGCAAAGGGACATTCATCCGGATTGCAGCGTCCTTTCTTGTCATTGAAGCAGATGTTCTCCTTGGCGGTGTATTCGATGGATTTGCATTTCACGCCGAGGTTCTGGAAAAGCTGTATCGTATCCATGGCGATCTTCTTGATGGAATTCTTGCTCGTCAGATAATAGATGCGATCAAGCTTCTCCTCACCGAATCTTTTGATCAGCGGGTAGAGAACCGAAATGGTCTTTCCGCTTCCTGTCGGTGCTTCGATGTAGACTTTCTTCTCTTCGTCATTCGCCTTGGTGACAAAGTCCATCATTTCCCTCTGTCCTGGACGGAATTCCGAAAAAGGGAATGCGAGCCCGATGGTGGATTCGTTTCTTTCCTTTTTGAATCGCATCAGCTTCTTTTGGAAGCGACAATAGCGAAGGATGAGGTCGTTGACAAAGCGTTCGAGATCCAAAAAAGGATAGGTCTTTCGAATCTTTTTCATCTCATGAAAATTCTGTTGCCGGATATAGGTGAGAAGAATCTCGACATGATCGAGTTTCCTGTCGAGTGCAAGAATATAGGCATAGAACATCGCCTGGCCAAGATGCCACTCGCCATGGTCGGAGATGAATTCATCCAATGGTGCGACGGTCGTCTTGATCTCTTCGACAAGGACTTCCTTTTTATTCTCTGGCGAGATATATACGCCATCAGCCTTCCCTGAAACCCGAAAGATGAATTCATCTTGGATGAAGGTGTGGCTGAGTGCATATTCATCGATATAGCCATCCTGCTGAGCGGCCTGATAAAGAGCATGAAGCCTTGTCCCTTCCTGCATGGAGGCTTGGTTGAAAACACGCGTGTCAATGTGACCGCGACGAAGAAGGGTATCGACGATATCGTGAACAGATAGATTGAGTATATACGCCATAGCAAACTATTCTATCACTCTTTTTTCTATGAAAAAAGAAAACATGAGGCTTTTCTTTTTTGAATGGACATGAAAAAAGAAGAGGCATTGGACCTCTTCTTTGAGAAGGCTAGATGGATTCGGCTTTTTCTGCAGTCGTCTCTTTGCTCTTCTTCTTCTTGATATCGAAGAAGGAAGCGATGGAAAGAAGGATCATGCCGACGAAATAGAGAATGAAGCTTGGAGCGCCGGCGTTCATGGCACCGACTGCATTCGGATTGGACTGGTCAAGCTTCGTGACCCATAAGGTTCCAATCAGGTAGGTTCTGTTCTTCAGAACGAAAAGGAAGCAGAGACCAAGAAGAACAACGCTGACAAGCATTGGAAGATAGCTGAGAAGATGGTTTTCGTATTTTTCTCCAAGATAGAGGGAAGAAAGAATCAGGAGAATGGAGAGAATGGAAAAGGCAATTACCCATCCTAATTCTGGAATGCCATAGCCGACATAGCTCGAGGAGACAATGCTCAGAATCAGACTGACGACAATCAGGACGACACTCACCAAGCTGAGATAAGAAGGGATGGTGAGGTTCTTCAGGAAGTTTTTCATTTTCACTTATTCTCCTTTCTTCTTTTTTAAGCAGGCTGGGATGGTTGATCCCAAGATGCCGAAGAGGACACCCGCTCCGGAGACGGCAATGATCGAGATATAGAGCGCTCTCCACCAGGTCATGTTGTAGACCATCTCGGAATTCGAATCGACCATGTTCATGTAGTTGCTCTGCGTGAGAACCCAGAGGTCGCAGTGGACGGCATCCTTGATCTTCTGAAGGATGTTCTTGTCCTTCTTGATATCTTCGACATTCACGCTGATCTTGTCGATGGTGTTGGTGGAATCCCAGGAGGTGATGCCGGCATTGATGGCCTGGGCAAAGTAGTCGGTATCATCTTCCAAGTCGGAGACGATATAGCCGCGATATCCCCATTCTCCGCGAAGGATTCCGCTGAGAAGCCCTTCATGGCAGGTAACTTCGCAAGGACCGATCTTCGAGAAGGAAGTCATGACGCCTAAAAGTCCGACGTCTTTTTCGTCCGTATCGTATTTTGTTGCCTCAAAGGCAATCTGGAAGGCACGAAGCTCGTTCTCTCTGGCTCTCTGTTCGGTGAGATAGGGGGAGACGCCGGCACGATTGGTTTCCTGGTCGTTGAAGGCAAAATGCTTCGGAGCGGCAATCAGGCCTTTTTCGAGGGCACCGATGGAGTATTCCATGGCAAGGCATCCTGTCAGAATCGGATCTTCGGAATAGTATTCGAGATTTCTTCCGTTGTATCCGGTACGATGGGTGTTCATGCTCGGACCCCAGAGGATCGTCAGACCGACAAACAAGGCATCATTGCCCATCAATTTTCCCTGGGCATAGGCAAGTTCATTGTTGAACGTGGCTGCCATGACGGGAGCAGAGGGGAAGACTCTCATTTCGAACTTGGCATTCTCATCATTCTCATCGATATACCAAGATGGCTTATTTTCACCGAAGTTGTTATAGGAAAGCGTCTTGAAGGCGCGGTCGCCAACGCCGTTTGGACCGTTTTCTGTAAATTTTCCAGAGAGGAATCCAACGGAATCCATGGCCAGAAAATCACGATTTCCATGGAGGATGAAATTCATCGCTTCTTCCAGATCGAGCTGGTTGAGAAGCTTATCCCAATCCGAATAGCTGTAATCCGTTCCCTGAAGGTCGGTGTATTTCATGCTTCCTTCCTGATTGAAGAGAATGGAGGAACTGTCAGCATCGTTCTTGAGTTCATACATTCCGCCATTGATGATTTTGATCATCTCCTCTGTGGCTTCCAGATCCTTATATTCCTTTGGCCAGGTATCTTTCCAGTTGCTTCTGGAAAGATAGGTGACGGTATCCTTCTTCCATGTATTGAGATCGGCATCGGCAAGCTGATTCTTGACCTGGACACCGGATTTTGTGACATTGAAGGTATCTTCATCGACGCTGGCAATGTTGTAGTTGTATTTATAGACCTGATTGGTTTTTCCATTTTCGGTGATGCCGTTCTCGCTTGTCATGGAATAGCCTTGGCTGGCAAGAACATTGTTCACTGCCTCATGGGCACCGTTTCCAAGGGCAAAATAGTAGTCGCCCTTATCGAGAATATAGGAACCATTTCCATTCTTTGCCGAGGAATCATAGCTGGCAAGATTCTGCATGTCGACGGTGATTTTCAGCGTTTGGCTTTCGTTTGGCTCCAAAATCTTTGTCTTATCGAAGGCGACAAGCTGGATAGCGGATTTCTCGACGCCGGAAGTAAGGTATGGAGCCTGTCCATAAAGCTGGACGACATCTTTTCCGGCGACGGAGCCGGTGTTGGTGACTTTCACGGTGAATTCAAGAGTGAAATCATGGGCACCATGATGGACACTCGGAGCGGAGATTTCCTGTGTGAAGGTGGTGTAGGATAATCCGTATCCAAATCCATAGGTGACTTCCTTTTTGTATTCCCAGTTTCCTTCATGGCTCGATCCGACAGAGCTGCGGGCATTTCCCTGGTTCAGCGCATAGTCGTAATAACGCGTTTCGTAATATTTATATCCGGTATAGATGCCTTCTGCCTCCACAACATAGGCTTTGGTGGATTTCAGCTGAGGATTCGTTCTCGTGATGAATTTGTCATCGCTGTTCGAGTAGGAATAGTCGCCATAGTTGACCATGGCGGGAGCAGACTGGGAGTTCGAAGCATAGATATCGCTGAGATGGCCGGATGGATTCGTGACTCCGGAGAGAATATCGGCAACACCTCTTGTGGCATAATTTCCGCCGATACCCATCCAGAGGATGCCATCGATCTTGTCATCGTCTTCCAAGGATTGGATTTCCATCGGGTTGATGGCATTGATGATGACGATGACCTTTTCGCATTTTTCCTTGGCAAAGTCGATGATGGCCTGTTCATTTTTGGTGATCTGCATAGGATTGGCGGTATCCATGGCAGGGTTGACTTGGCTTTTGTGCCAATCGAGACCTTCGCTGGCTGCACGTCCAAGAACGACGATGCCGACTTCGTTGTAACTGGCGACACTGCTTTCCGCTTCCGCCTGCTGGCTGTTCAGATCGGCCATGGTTGCCTCAAAGGAACTGAAGCCAGGCTGTCCGAAAAGGTAAGGCGACTGCAGAGGATAGTCGTTTTCAAGCAAGACTCTCTTCTTCTGCATTTCGCTGACATAGCTGTCATAGGCATTGGCAAGAGTCGGATTGACATCAAAGCCGGCTTCTGTGAGAGCGTCTTTGAAGTGGACAGTCTGGTTGTTTCCGGCTGAGGAAGATCCGATGAAGGCACCGGTGATGGTCGCCGAGGAACGGACACCAAAGAGAGAGACTTTCAGTTTGTTCTCATTGGTTGTCTTCAAAGGAAGAGCATTCTTGCTGTTCTTCAAGAGAACAGTTCCTTCTCCGGCAATCTGTCTGGAGAGCTTTTCATGCGCTTCGACCAAAGCCTTGGAATTTCCTTTGCCGTCATCTGTCAGATATTCCTTGTCTGGAGTGAAGGCGGAATAGAATTTTCCATCTCCTTTTTGCTTAAGAATAGAGGAGTGGGTGTTGAAGTAGCCGTCGATGGCATCTTTGTTCGTTTCGAGGAGAGATGCTGCAGTGATTCCAAACATGAGTGTGGAAGTGAATGCGAATGTCAATCCTCGACAAATTCGAGTAAGTTTCACGTTTTTGACCCCCTTTCGTGAATTTTGCGGGTAAATTGTATCACTTGTGAAAGCCTTTACACATTGCATAAATAGGCTTGTTGACTTTTGCGCAAGAATCCTTTTTCTGAGTTTCTTTTGAATTAGAATTGCAAATCGATTCGACAAATAGTTATACATAAATCAATTTTATGGATAAATACTCTTTCTTGTTTTGATGAATAAAACATTCTTTTTTGAGTGAATGTTGCAATTTTGATTGCATTGCAAAAACTACTCTTTTGCTGATTCATATCATGTTTGTCTCTTCGTTTCGTGTAAAACATCATTTCTTTTTCTTTTCGATCAGGTCATGGCTATTTATATGTTGAAATGACATTTGGAATCTAAGGAATCATATTTTGGGATCATATTTCAAACTTTTTGAATTTACCCATGAAATGGATTTTATTGTCTTGCTTCCTTATTCTTCCTCGTGTCTCTTCTGCTGAAGAAAAAAACGAATTTTCGTCAATTTATGAACAAGAGGAATGCCTGCGGTGAAAAATGGAGAGGCTAAAAGCGAAAATAAGGAAAATTCATATCATAATGTGATTATTTCTTTCCGATTAAAATAAAATTGTAGTGGATATTTCACTTTTATTGACTTTCTTTTTTCATCGTGATAACATTATGCAGCATCAAGAGTTCATGAAGCTGTTTTCATGACGCCAACCTGCAATTAGTAAAGGTGGCAGCTATATAGAGATAGGATGCGGGAGCCTTCCAAACTAATGCTGAGAGAAATCGATGTCTGGCTCCATTTGTTTGGAGTTTTTTTATTAGGCCGCTGTACATCATTATTCTATATATTGAGAGAAGAACATAGGGAGGAGAAAATATGATTGATGAATTTGTTTATGTTCCGAAAGGAACCTGTTCGAGAAAGATGGTTCTGAAAATCGATTCGGATACACTGGAAATCAAGGATTTCCTTGTGCAGGGTGGCTGCCCTGGAAATCTTTCCGGCATCCGAAGGCTTGTCATCGGAATGAAAGCCGATGAAGTCATGGAAAAATTGTCTGGGACAACCTGTGGTGTGAAGGATACATCCTGCCCCGATCAGCTGAGCAAGGCATTGAAGGCTTATTTGGAAACGAAGGGAATCAAGAAATGAGCGATATCAAGAATTTATTTACCTCGGAATCTGTTTCGGAAGGTCATCCGGACAAGGTCTGTGATCGAATTTCCGATGCGATTTTGGATGCTGCCTTAAAAGAGGATGAATTTTCAAGAACGGCCGTCGAAACCTTGGCGACGAGAAATCGCATTGTCATTTCCGGTGAAGTCACGACCACGGCGAAGCTCGATTATGAAAAAATTGCACGCGATGTTGTCCGTGAGATCGGGTATACGTCTCCGGAACTCGGCATCGGCGCGGATGACATGGCTGTCGAAGTCTATATTCGTGAACAGTCTCCGGATATCGCACAGGGTGTCGATGATTCCTTCGACTCGCATTCGATCGGAGCGGGCGATCAGGGAATCATGTTTGGCTACGCCACGGATGAAACGGAAAACTATATGCCGCTTCCTCTCGTCATGTCCCATAAGCTTGTCCGCTATGCGACTCATTTAAGAAAATCCGGACAGCTTGATTTTGCAAGACCGGATATGAAAAGCCAAGTCACAGTCGATTATACGGATGAAAAGAATCCGAAGATCAATGCCATTGTCATGTCCGTTCAGCATGATGAAAAAATCGATATCCAGGATCTAAGAAATATTATTAAGGAAAAGGTCATTCTTCCTGTCGTGGAATCTTTTGGCTTCCCACTTGATGAAAATGCCCAGTTCTTCATCAACCCGACTGGGAAATTTGTCATCGGAGGTCCGCTAGGCGATACCGGACTGACCGGAAGAAAAATCATTGTCGATACCTATGGAGGTTCGGCTCCCCATGGTGGCGGTGCCTTCTCTGGAAAGGATCCGACCAAGGTCGACCGCAGCGCCGCTTATGCCGCGCGATATGCTGCCAAGAACGTCGTCGCTGCCGGACTTTGCCATCGTTGCCTCATCCAGTTATCCTATGCGATCGGTGTTTCCGAACCTGTGAGCATCTCTTTGGAAACCTATGGAACCGAAACGGTCTCGAAGGATAAGATTCTCAAGGCTCTTGTCGAAGGAAAGGTCTTCGATTTCACTCCATATGGAATCATTTCTCATTTTTCTTTGAGAAAGCCATCCTTCCGTTATCAGGACCTATCGGCTTATGGCCATTTCGGAAGACCGGATTTGGATCTCCCATTTGAGAAGTTGGATAAAGTCGAACTTTTGAAACAGCTTTGCCATTAAGAAAATGAATAAAATCGATTTGGAAGAACAAAAGCAGACTCCATTTCTTTCTGCTTTGATCGACTATGTGAATTCTTCGCCGGTTCCTTTTGATGTCCCGGGACATAAGCTCGGTTCATTTCAAACAGATCTTTTTCGTCTGATCGACAAGCCATCCTTCCTCTATGATGCCAATGCGCCCATCGGGTTGGATAATCTTTACAATGCGAAAGGCGTGCTCAAGCAAGCCGAAGTCCTAGCAAGCAAGCTTTGTCATTCCTCTGCCTGCTTCTTTTCTGTGAATGGAACGACAGGCGGCATTCTCACGATGCTCGTTTCCTGCCTCTATTCGAGAGATAAAATCATCCTTCCTAGAAATGTGCATAAATCAATTGTCAATGGATTGATCATTTCCGGGACGATTCCGATTTTTGTCAATCCCGATATCGATGAGGATCTTGGAATCGCATGCGGCGTGAGAAGCGAGGATGTCATCCAGGCCATGGATGAGAATCCGACCGCCAAAGCCGTCTTCATTATCAACCCGACCTATTTTGGCATCGCTTCGGACCTCAAGACGATTGTCAAGGAAGCCCATAAGAGAAACATGATTGTCATCTGCGATGAGGCACATGGCTCCAATTTCTATTTCTCTGATGAGTTGCCTATTTCGGCGATGGATGCTGGTGCTGATATCACAGCGATGAGTATGCATAAGAATTCCGGATCATTGACGCAGACATCAATGATTCTTCTTCAGGGTGAGAGAGTGGACTACTATGAAGTGAAAAGAGCCTTTGCCATGTTCTCCTCAACTTCCCCAAACCCGCTTCTTTTGGCAAGTTTGGATGCGGCAAGAAAAGAGATGGCTCTTCATGGCAAGAATATCATCCATCAGAATCTGCTTCTTGCTGAATATGCCAGAGAAAAGCTCAATGCCATCAAAGGCATCCACGTCTATGGCAAGGAATATATCAAAAAAAGGAATAATTCAGGAACCTTCAATCTCGATGAGACAAAATTGGTCATCGATACCAGAGGCCTCAATCTCTATGGCTATGAAGTCTATAAAGAAATTCGAAAGCAATCGAATATCCAACTGGAGTTGGGAGAAGTCTCCGTTGTATTGGCAATCATCTCTCCGGGCACGACAAAGGAACATGTCGATCGCCTGATTGAGGCTTTCTCCTTATTGTCGAAACGATTTTATGATAAGAAAAAGAAAGCCGATATTCCTCATTACCATTATTCCTTTCCTCAGAATCTTGTCAGTCCTCGCGTTGCCTATGACGCACCGCATAAAGTGGTCGATCTCAAGGAATCCATCGGAGAACTTTCTGCAGAGACGGTGATGGCCTATCCGCCTGGAATTCCTCTTGTCATTCCAGGTGAAATCATCTCTCTTGACGCCGTCAAACTGATTGAATTCTATCAGGATGAAGGAGGAGAGGTTTTGAAGGACACCGAGCAGGGAAAAATCAAAATCATTGACCGAAAGAACTGGTATCTGAGTGAAGATCTCCCTTTCCCGACGAAATAGAAAATGAATGTGTAAGCGTTTTCTTAAACTGCACATGAATGATTGCGAGATAAATGAAATTTTGCCCTGAAAGGGCTTTGATTTCTCCTGCAAATGGTCTATAATTGAAATAGGAACAGAAAGGAGAAACTACTATGAAATTCCAATTCGTTTGCAAAGATGTTGCGTTGACACCGGCCATGAAAGAAGCATGTCAGGAAAAGCTGAACAAGTTTGAACGCTATTTCCGTTCCGAGGATGTCAATTGCGTCGTCACAATTCTGATCCGCCCAAATAAGACAAAATCTGTCGAAATTGCCTTGGATGCCTTAAATGGCGTCTATCTCAGAGCAAAGGCCAAAGATGAGGATTTCTACAATGCCGTCGATATGGTTGTGGAAAAACTTGAAGGCCAGATGAGAAAAATGAAGACACAGATTGCCAAATCCACAAAGAAAAATTCCGTCAGCGAGAACTTCTTCCTCGATCAGATCGAAGCGGATGCCGATGAGATGGAAAATATCGATATTGTGAGAAGAAAATCTCTTTCCCTTACACCGATGGACGAAGATGAGGCACTTGCCAGAATGGATGCCCTTGGACATTCCTTCTTCATCTATCTCGATTCCTCCACCGGCTTGGTCAACGTCATCTATGAAAGAGAAGACCATGGATATGGCGTGATCGAGGTCGAAAAGTAAAAAAACTTTCTTCTGCCTTGGGAAAATATTCCTGAGGCAGTTTTTATGCGTTATAATGGTTCACATATGATCAAACTGATTGCAACAGACCTGGATGGAACCTTGTTTTATCCCAAAAACCGAGTGACGGGCATTCCTTATTCGAATAAGGTGTTTTTGCGACGCTATCTCGACAATGGTGGAAAGCTTCTCCTGATCAGTGGAAGAAATCCAAAGATTCTTCCTAAGGTGGAAAAACAGCTTCACCATTCGGTCGATATGATTGGCTGCAATGGTGGATACTATATCGACGAAAACAAAAAACTTCACAATCCCATTCCGATGAATCGAGAGAAGCTGGTGGAACTCTTTGCTTATAGCCATAAGCTTTTCGGAACGTGGGTCTGGATGCTTTTTGATGACGGCAATGCTTTGTATTACAATACATCGACTGTTCCGAATTGGATTGGGAAAGCGTTTAAGATTGGAAATCGGTTCAACAATTTCTTCGCGGAGACCCTCGTTGGCGACGATGCAGATTTTGTCGCCCGACTCTCGAATCATGACAACTATAAGGTGATGATTGCCTTCGGCCTCAAGCAGGACGGAAAAAACAAGGCAGAGCAGGCGGCACCGGCTCTGAGAAGAAAATTCTCGGATTATTTTGAAGTCGCGGTTTCTCTCAACGTCATCGAAATCACCGCAAAGGGTGTCAATAAGGGAAATGGCCTTGTCAAATACTGCAAGGATAAGAATTTGGATGTCTCCGAAGTCGCCGTCTGCGGTGACAGTGGAAACGATCTCTATATGTTTTCGAGATTTCCCCATACCTTTGCCATGGATCATTCGGCAGAACATTTCAAATCACAGGCCAACCATACGATCAAGAAAATTGCGGATCTTATGCCTTTCTTAGAGGATGAATCTCTTCTGAAGGACGATGTCATCAAAGAAATCAACTACGAAAAAGCCTTGGATATATAATTGTGGTTTAGTATAATAATTTAGTGCGTGTGCGAATACAAAGAGGTTTTTAATTTATGAATAATGAAGAAAAGAATGTCATGACCGTCCTCACGATTGCCCGTGTGGTCGAATCTTCCCTGTGGTATTGCCTCCCTCCAAGAAACGGGTCCTTTTCCGTTGAGGAGAGAACAGGCCGTTTCAAGGCCTTGACCGCTTTGACTGCGGAAGGCTCTCCCTTTGCCATGAATTGCGACAACAATGGCGATGTCGGAAAGGAACTCAAGGAAAATATGCAGTATTTCATTGAGGATGTCTATGGAGAGAATGGAAGAATCGTGACGGTCGGACTTGACAATGTCGTCCGTGTCGAAGCTTCTTTGATTCTTGAACTTTATGATGATATCGTCAAACTCAGAGGCTATCTCGAATCTTTCCTTCGTGCCGCCTTGGCCGAATTGAAGAACCGCGGAAACCTTGAGGATGATTTCGAGACATTGGTGAAGACGGATATCCGCTATTTCCATTCCTTCGCAGGAAAGGTCGGCTGTATCTTGATCTCCAACAAGTTCCTCGAAATCAATCAGATGGCAAAGACGTTGACCGAAAATTATATGAAGTCTCACAATGGAGCTAACCCGAACAATGATCCGGAGTTCAATCTCCATAACGACCCGAGCTTCCGTATGCTAGAAAACGAATTCCACCAGATCAATTCGAACATCAATGCCGTCTTGAATTCCTATGGAACAGAGAAGGACCCGGATGAGGAATTCCGCTTTGCCAGGGAGAACGTCTATTCGGACTGCGATCTCTTCTCTGGAAAGAAGCAGACAACTGATGTCAATGCGTTCTTCAATGTGTTTACTTCCTATTTCGACAAGATTTTGGACAAGACACAATCAAGTCTGAACCAGATGTTTGCGGATTTTGGAAAGAAAATCCAGGAACAGGCACCTGCGAAGGCTGAATAATTGGGAGGTTCTTTTATGGAAATCACAGAAAACAAGTCAAAAAGAAAAGTCTATCGTTCGGAAATCGTTCTCTATTGCATCTTTGGGGCTATCTGGCTTTTCGGATTTGTCTTCGCCATTTTCGGCATCCTTGCCTATAATGTCGGAAAACTTTCTTTGAATCCTTTCTATACATTGCAGAAAAATTTCGCCACTTTCTTCAAGATGGATGGCGTCATGGATTTCCGTCTTTGGGGAAGCTTGGTGATGATTGTCGCCATGATTGCCTTCCTTATTGCCATCTATGCCTATTCTTCCAAGGCTGCCAATGAAGAGGCTGCCAAGAGAAGAAAAGAAGAAAGACTCAAGATCCTTATGGATCTCGATCTTCAGACAAAGAAGGCAACTGAGGAATTCGACAAGGAAAATTCTGCAAACAAGACCCCGGTCAATCAGTAAAAAACAAGCTATCTTTGTTTTCTCTTCTAGGAAGGGAAGGCGGGATAGCTTTTCTTGTGTCCTGAAAATAAATGAAGTTTTTTTATAACAAAAAAAGAACCACCGAAGTGGTTCTGATTTGCTTTCTAAGGATGATAGAGAGATTAGGCAGCCTTTTTGGCAGCAGCCTTGGCAGCTTTTCTGGCAGCTTTGGCTTTTTCTTCCTTGGCTAACTTCTTTTCTCTTCTGACTCTCCATTCGTCAGCGAAGCCTCTGGCTTCATACTTTTTCTTTCCCATAGTATATACCTCGAAATTGCAATGCTTGTCTATTATAGCGAATTTCAGTTCTTTTTCAAGTCTTTCTTTTTCAACTTGTTCAATTCATTGCCTCCAGGAATAGTATTCCTCGTCTTTTTTCGGGTCGACGGCGTCTTCCCTGCTTTCTTCCTCCTCATAAAAGAATTGACCTTCATACAAGGAGAGAAAGTCATATTCATTCATTTTGATGGATTTATTTTCACCTAAAAGGAAGACAGTGTTTTCCTTATATAGAAAGAGTTCCTTCTTGTTGTTCGAGAAGATGAAGAGCTGATATCCAGCCTTGAGATATCTTAGGGCTTCCGATACATTCAGTTTTTGTTTTTCCATACGATGAACATTATAATGTAAAGGGAATGGGAAATGAAAAGAAAATGGAAAACGAAAAAGAATATATATCCTATATGAGAAAGATAATCGGACATAAAAAAATGATTTCGGTCGGGCTGGCCGCCGTATTGATCGATAAAGAAGGAAAGATTCTTCTTGAGAAAAGAACGGACAATGGAAAATACTGTCTTCCTGGCGGAAGCATCAATTTCGATGAAACTGTCACGGAAGGCCTCATCCGCGAGGTCTATGAGGAAACAGGAATCAAGATTGAGAATCCGAAGCTTTTCATGATTCTTTCCGGAAAAAAAGAAGAATTCATCTATCCGAACGGGGACGTGACAGACTATGTCGATCTTATTTTCTATACGTATTTAAAGGAAGGGCAGGATGTGAGAATGGATCATGATGATGAATCGAGTGAAATCAGATTCTATTCTCTTGATCATCTTCCCGAAAAAGAAGAATTCCTTCGGGGAACCTTGGCTCCGATCGAGAAAATAAAAAACAAGGATTTTTCTCTTACGGTTGATTGAAGAAAGGATTTATATGGAAAAGAATAAAATCACATTTCGCGAATATCAGGATCTTGCCTTAAGAACCATGAGCGATGAGGCGAAAGAAAATCCTCTCCTCAATGCGGTCTTGGGCCTTTCTGGCGAAACTGGAGAGGTTGCCGACCTGATAAAGAAATCCATGTTTCAGGGACATGAAATGGATAAGGAAAACCTGAAAGAGGAATTAGGTGATGTTCTCTGGTATCTTGCGGAAGCCTGCAAGGGACTGGATACGACGCTTGATGAGATTGCGCTGATGAACATTCATAAACTTGAAAAAAGATTTCCCGATCATTCCTTCGATAAGGAAAAATCCATCCATAGAGAATAGGAAAAGGCTCG
>CAVKZJ010000024.1:0-25576 GCA_963660905.1 bacterium
TTTTATATGCCATTCAGATTGCAGACCATTATGGACTAGATATCGAAGACATCATCCTAAGAAAGATCGAAAAAAACGGCAGGAAATATCCTGTCGAGAAGGCAAAGGACAGCAAAGAGAAATACGACAAGCTGAATTGAGCTAAGAATAAGAAATGATACTTCTCAGGTCTTTCACACCGCCATACGCGCTATCTTCTGCATACGACGGTTTAAGCAAACATCTATACATCATCTCTTTGAAAAGGTATTCGAGAGGGCTGAGAAGCCCTCTTTTCATTAACCACGAATTTGAGATTGCTTTTTCAATTTTCCAGCAATCCTTTGGATTGTGATTTCCTTCGTGTTTCCGTCATACAGGCAACTGAACGTTTGAAGAGCAAATCCCCTTTTCATTTCATATTTATAAATGCTACGACCGCTAATTGAAACATAAAAACACAAGCCTTTAACTCTTTCAATTCTAAAGTGATTTAATGTAGAATAGTTTTACAAAGTTGTAGAATTTTTGATTTAAAAGTTGTATTATATGTGTGTCAAGGAGTCCATAATTATGATTACAGAATTTGGTAAAGAAATCAGAAAGCTTAGAATTGATGAGGGTGAAAACCTATCCTCGATGTCAAAAAAACTTGGCGTGTCGATATCATATCTATCCGCAATTGAAAACGGAAACCGTGAAATCCCTGAAGGATTTGTCGATAAAATCAGCGATATTTACCATCTTTCAAAAGAAAGAAAAAAACGTTTCATCGATGCTGAAATCAATTCAGTAAACAAGATATCCATATCTCTGAATTCAATGGCTTGTCAACAAAGACATTTAGCATTTGCACTTTCAAGAAAATTGAACGAACTATCCGCAGACGCCTGCGAAGAAATCATAAAATTCCTGGGAGAAGATGAAAATGAATAACAGTGCCAAGCCACTTAAAACCATTGAAATCAGAAACATCGCTCAATTCATCAGAAAGAAACTTGTCTGTTCAAACGATGATGAGAGCATCGACATGATTGCATTGCTGGATACTCTCACATCAAAGCTTTCCAAATACGGTTTTAATTACTATGTATTGGAAGACAACGATCCCATTTTTGAATATGACGATGAGGCGAAAACCGATATTATAGAAGGAAATATATATTTCAAAGAATCCGTAATCAAAGAAGCGGATAGCGAGACTTTCTCTAGGGCAAACTTCACCATAGCGCATGAGATAGGACATTTCATTCTTCATCGAGTCGTAAACCCAATCAATTTTTCAAGAACCGCATCTTTTGCAAAAATGAAATGCTACGAAGATCCAGAATGGCAAGCAAATACATTCGCTTCTGAATTTCTCATGCCATACGAGAGTTGCATGAATCTCACGCCAAAACAGATAAAAGAGAGATTTCATGTCACAATGGCTGCAGCCAATGTCAGATACCAAAAAATCCATAGAAACCAAAATGACCAAGATGCCTGCCAGCACCTTGATCAACCCCTCAAGATATAATCTTAGGACCGATAAAAGATTATATATCAAAAGGAACTTTTACAGGAGGCTTTTGATTTATGCCAATTTACAATACAACGGAATTCATCGACTTAATGCGACCGGAACCAATCAATTGGGGAAAAGATATATTCGATATTCCTTTTATAGAAGCGGAAGATTTGCCAATATCCACATTAAATAGCGACCTATTTTTAATCAATCCGCAGAATATCTCAAAAAATGATTTCGATAAAAAAAGAAAGATTGTTCATTCCTTTCTTTTTGATAAAATCTTGGAAAAAGAATACAAAAATCCAACAAAATTTATCAGGAAAATTTCCGGATATTATGGTGCAACCTCTCTTGATTTCAGCATGCATCCTGGAATGAATAGATGGTCAATCATCCAGGCTGTCGGGAAATCACGTTGGTTTGGAAGATATTTGCAAAGTTATGGCCTAAAAGTCTATCCAACAGTGGGTTGGGTGAACGAAGATACATATGATATATGTTTTGCCGGTCTAAGAGATAAATCGACATTCTTCATCTCAACTTATGGAGTTAACAATGAAAAAAGTAGACCTCTATTTTTCAAAGGGCTCGAAGAATTAAGAAGAAGGTTTCCGAATTCAAAACAAATATGTGTTGGCCAAAAAATAAAAGGAATTCCCGAAGATATATGCATAATTCCTTATGAAGATACATTTGGTGGAAAAAAACAGTTATCTCAAAGAAATCAAATGCGATTATTCAATTGGGATGGGACGTTTCCAAGGGAGGTGAATTATTAATATGTCATCACGCGGTTCTTTTGCTAGAAATGGTCGAATCATGGACGAAGAATATAAGACAATTGAAATTCTCAGGCAAGGAGAAAAAATAATAGAAGGCATTGGAAGACAAAACCATTCAATGCCAGATTATTCTCATTCCTCGAATTCAATATACATCATTTATAAGAAGGGATGTTTTCATGCCATGAGAATTTATGACGAGGATCATATGCCAATCATCGAAATCGCTTATCATCCAGAACCTGTTCTAAATAACGGAGATAGAGAACACGGAATTTGGCATATGCATAAATATACAAAAGGCAGTATCGAACGTAACAATGCTGAATTAATATCGGATGAAGTAAAGATAAAATATAAAGAATATTTAGAGGATATCGAATATGATCAATGGTGATCTTGAACATTTTTTAGACACAGGGTGGTGGAACTCTGATGCCACAATCTTCTATAACGAACACATCTATTTTTTTACTGGATATTTTGAAGAAAACCATCACATGCATCTCAGAATCATGAAATGGAAAGCAAAAAACATAGACAATAAAATATACAAGGATATCTATGATGAAAACGGTCATTGGATTGACTACAGTGAAATTCATATGGATGATATCAACGAGGATGCTTTAAGGGAGAAATTCCTGAAAGCAAAAATATGGGATGGGAAAAGCTTTTGGGAAGTCGAAGAGGAATTAGCTTGGCTTGACTAAAGAATATCCTGATCCAAGTATAAGAAAAAATATAAAAAAACTGACCATTGCAGAAGAACATTCTCCAACCACAACAATTCAGATCTTTTGTATTTCTCTTGTTTACTACTTTCATTCCATATCTCACGATACGAAACATAAGTTTTACTAGGCAGTTATGACGACATTACTACTCAGGGCTTTCACCTATTAGATATAGGACATGCCCATCATACAAAAACTGCAACCCGAAGGTTGCAGTCTATTTTTATTCTTACTTGGTTTCAGCTTTTTCAAGTTTCTTGCGGAACTTGGCAACACGGCCAGTATCAGCAGTGACGTTGATCTTGCCAGTGTAGAAAGAATGGCACTTGGAGCAGGTATCGACTCTCAATTCCTGTTCGGTCGAACCGGTTTCGAATGTGTTACCACAGGTCATGCAGGTAACCTTAGCACGATAATATTTCGGATGGATATCTTTTTTCATGAAATTTTCCCCCTTACAATCCGACTTGGATACGTAATCGAGCGTATCAAGCAAGTAAAACTATATCACAAGAGAAAGTCTCATACAAGGAAATTTTCATCCGATTCCATCTTTTCATTTCTTGGAATGAAGACTCTTTCCGCAATTCCGGCAAAAAAGTTCTTTCTTTCTATTCATCGTATGGCAATGCGGGCATTCGATTTCCTCATAGCGAGAGGAATCGCGGATCTTGAAAATTCGATAAAACACCTGGTTGAGGACAAAAAAGACAATCGAAAGAATCATGAAGACAAGAAAGACGATAGCATAGACATTCCATCCATCTGCCTTTTTCATCTCAAAAACGAAAAAGAAAGTCGTCAATAGAAAAAGGGAAAGGGAAAAATAAACAAAAAACTGGTAGAGGCTTTTTTTCATGCGAGTTTTTCCTGAATATATTTATCGGCTGGATTCTTATTCTCAGCCGTTCCAAACGAAGATAATGTCGGCGTATAAAGAAGCTGATAATTGTCATATTCACTCTGATACGCATATAAGAACTGAACAGAGGAAATATCATTTCCATTCCTATCGATATGGATGCCGTGATAGACATATTCCGAATCGATTGTCGATTCGCCAAGATACCAGGAAAGAAAATCCTTGCTTGTGGATTCGCTTCTTGTGTAATGATACGTCGGAAGTCCGTTGAAGATCGTGATTGCAGAATCGGATAGGACATTCAATCCGTGATTGAGAATATAGTCCGATGTCGATAGATAATTCGGAATCTTATATTTCTTTGCCAGGTTAAAGTCCACCTGCCAAAGTTCGATATTTTCCGTTCCTTCTTCCTTGCTGACAAGAGTAATCTTATCTTTTTCCTTATAGGGCTGATATTCAAAAAGATAGATGCCATCGCTCTTTTTCATATATCCAAATCCATACGGATTCATCTTTTCACTTCCCGACATTTCCATCAGGTCACAGAGTTCCTTCGAATAATAGGCCATGATATAGTCTTGTGTGTAAAAGACCATGAAAGAAGCTTGATAGACCTTGTTCGTCGTTTGATTCTTCCAATAAATCTCTCTTTGGAATACATAATTGTTTTCATCGATTTTTGTCTGCAACAACTCGAGCTGATTCACAAGAGGTGGCAATGACGCACTCGCAGTGGACAAATACTCTTCCAATCCGGTGACAGACGAACAATCCGTCGTGCCGATGTCCTTCATGAAAGAAACGTATTGATAATTCTCATCCTCCCCATTGATATAGGTTCCATCCTTATAGGACAAGGAGAAGGAGACGCTCTGCACGCTGCTAGCCTTGATCTTCAAGTCGAAGCAATCGACAAGATCCACAATGCTTTTCTTTTCCGGATGAAGGGAACTATACACAAGCCTTCCCACAGGATCAATCAATCCCCAAAGAAGATATTTCACATAATAGGATGATAGATCATCCTCATTTCCATTAATCTCATAGATATTTTTGACAGTCTTGGACTTGGAAAGCCAAGAAGGATTGATGGCTTGTAAGCCATAGAAAATTCCGACATCATTCATGGAAAGACTATTATCCTTGAATCCGAGGAAATTCTCTCTCGTCAGAAATCCTCGTTCCGTCTTTGCGATGACATTGTCATTGTAGACTTGTCCATCCGATGAAAGGACAATTGGGAAGGCATAGCCATTCTGATCGATTCCATAGCCAAGAAGATAGGCATCCGCTCCGCTATAGGAAAAGACCGGGGTTGCATAATACCCTTCCTCATCCTCATCATAGGCCAAACCTTCAAAGAGAACGGCGTTTTCCGTGACGACAATCTGACTGGATGGAATTGCTTTTGTTTCATCCTCTTTGGAAACCCTGTAGTTGGCAATGGTGTAGTTGTTCAATTCATTGATGTTCTGCCAGACCTTGTTCAGTGCTGGAATATGCTGGATGACTTCTATCTCCACTTCGCAGGAGACATTCTTGTTTGCTAAGCATGTCGCCTTCAAGGTCGCTTTCCCTATATTTTTTCCAAGCAGGGAAATCGTGCCATCCGAAGATGTATTCACATCATCGACAAAAGAAACGATATTGCCCTCCTGAACAAGAGAGAAGGAGACATTCCTGCTGATGGAAGAAGCCGCCGTTGTCACATTCGCCTTCAATGTCAGATAGGAGCCTCGTTCGAGCTGATAATCAGACACGTCAAAAGAGATGGAAATATCTTCCGTGGAAGCTTCCAAAATATCATCATCCATCTTTGCCGATGGATACACCTGGCAAGAGGATGATAAAGGAAGCAGGACGCTGAACAAAATGATTCCTATATGATTCTTCATAGAATGCAAGAAAAGGGAAGCGAGTTAGACTTCCCTTTTATTTTCAATCGAATAATTCCTTAGGCAGCTGGTGTCACCTTGGCGTCGATGGCATCAATGATTGTCTGATGATAGCTGTTGGCAGCATGTCCGAATGTAATGGTGACAGGATACATATAGCCGCTCTGTCCCTGCATTGAGAACGAGCCAAAACCGAGAGAAATACCGCTAAGAGTGGTTGTGTTATTTCCACTTTCATCGGTTGTTGTCGATTTGGTAAGAGATATCTGAGTCGAATAACTATCGAAGGAATAACCACTTCCCCATCCAGCGATAACCTGTTCGATTGTTTTGCTTCCAAAGAAGGTCTGACTCAATTCATCACTGACAGACTTGCTGGAAGAAACATAGACTGTTCCTCCAGAAGAAGTAGAATATGCACTGAAGGAGTAGATCAAGCCAGATTCTTCAGCATATCCGAATGTCGATGTCGCCGAGAAGGAACCGATGGTTGTGGCAAAGGCAAGATCCTTATCACTGAGTGTGGAATAGTCGATGACATTGCCGGAAGTGTTCTTCAAAGGTGTATCAGAAACGGTAACCTTGGCTGGAGTGGTAACTGTTCCGTCTGTGCCTTTCACTTCATCAGTGAAAGTGAACTGATAAGCATAATTTCCAGCAAGAACATATCCATAGGAAGTCACAGTTCCATATCCGGCAGCTGCATAGGCACTGATAAAATCAGATGGATAATATTCGAAATAGTAATTCTTATAGAAATACTGATAATAGGTACCAAAATTGGTTTGGCAAGTGATATAGAAGTCATATGTCTTGAAGGAATCAACGACCAATTTCATATCGCCTGTTAATTCCGGAGCCGTTGTCGTCGCAGTTCCCAAATAGGTATCCAAACCTGTTTCAGAAGCTGTTGTTCCGATATCCGAAAGAGTGGCGGTGTAGGTGATGACACCCGTATCCAAAGTGATGACGACATTGTTGCTTGCAACAACCGTGATGGTCACATCGACACCCTGAGCAAGATCGACATACTGTGACGAAGTAGAAGAAGTGGCAGTTGACCAATAGCTATCGAAATCGATGATCTGCCATAAGGCAACCTTGGTGAAGGCGACATTGTACTGAACAGCACTCGTGGCTGTGGAATCAGCCTCGATGATGTATTCATTGGAATAATCCTTGGTGAAGGAAGATAACCATGTGGAGTTGACAACTCTCATACCGCCAAAGGCGATGGCCTCGGTGCTGGAAACAGCCGTCAAGAAGATATCATTCGGAGAAGAGGCATTATCGCCATATCCCGAAAGATTCGTGCCGGAAACGTAACCATCCGCACCGGTGATTCTGGATGTGCTGGCAGACTTGTATCCGTTGGAATCCTTGCCCAAAATGAATCCATATCCATCCTTATCGGTCGCAAGACCCAAAACGGATGTGCCATTGGTTTCATATGTTGCACCCCATGTCGGAGAGGAAAGATCATCGCCAACAGTGGCCTTTTCGGCAATCAAGCTGTTTTCAGTGACCTTGATTCTCTTGGATGGGACAGCAGCATCAGCCTCCCAGCCATGCTGAGAGATTTCATCGCTCGTGGCTGTTCTGGTGACGTTCAAGGTGTAATTCTTCAGATTGTTGATGTTTTTCCACGCAGTGGAAAGGGAACTCAACGGCTTGACAACCGTGAGATTGACTCTGCAGGAGCAATTTGGATTGACAGTGGAAGTGGCAACCAAAGTGGCCGTGCCGATTGCCTTTGCATAAAGCGAGACATTGATGCCGGTTGTAGTGATGACAACAGAAGAATGATCGCTCGAAGACGTGACGGACGGCTTGTTTTCATTGGCATTCTCCAATGTGAAGCTCAATGTCTTGGCAGCATTCGCATCTGTCGAAGTGACGTTGAAACGGATGGTGAAAGACTCACCGACTTCATAGGAATCCTTGACGCTGGAAGCAGCGGCCGTAATCGTGAATGTCGGAGCTGTCGAAGTTGTGTCCGACGTCGCTGGCGTCACTGTGGAAGCGGCTGTCGAAGAAACATCATCTGTACTGGAAGTAGCAGATGAAGTGTTCGAATGGGTAGAACAGCCAACCAAAGCTAAGGAAGCGATAGCAATTAATTTTACAAATTTGTTTTTCATTTTATTATCCCCTCATTGATTTATGCTAAAGATTATCGCAAAAATGATTTTCAAAAAGAATAACTTAAAAAAGAAGAAAATTCTTTTTTGTCAAGATGGTTTTTGATTATTCTTTTACTTTCTATATATAAATATCATGCAATAATATATATAAATTATTTTTCATATCTTTTTCGTTATTGTTTGATTTGTTTGAAAACGCTTTCTATTTTATGAGAGACAATTTTCATTCTTTCTTTTTAAGAAAAGAAAACTGCAGAGGAATTTCCTCATAGAGAAAGTCATCTGCAGTTTTCGTCATCGATCTTAGAAGCCTAAAAGCGCATGAACCTTGTTGGTCGTTGCATTTCCGAAATTGTTCAGTTCGAAATAATCGACGCCATAGGTGTGCTGGGTAATATTGTTATCCGAACCGTCGAATGGGGTATAGCCCAATGTTCCGTTGACGGTGAGAACCTTGCCCGTGGAATCCAAGCTGACACCGAGACCGGCTTTCGTGTTCTCGATGACATCGGCAATATCCTCTGGAGCATAGTAGTTGATGAAATCATCGAAGATGGATCTCGAGGTCGTCATATAGTACTGGGTTGAGTGATTCGACCAGATCTTTTCCTGTGTCTGTCCGAAAGCATATTTGAGATCGGAATTGAAGGTCGAAATCGTGGAGAAGTATTTCTCGAATTCAACAAGGGAAGTCGTGCCATCCGTATTGGCTTCCTTTTCAGAGGCAAGGGAGATCGTATTGGCTGTCTCATTGTATTCAAACTTATAGATGCCATCGCTCTTCTTCACATAGCCATAAGGAGCCTTTTCCCATTCAGTCGTATCCGAAGAAAGATGGGTATTGTATTCTTCCTTGAAGGAAGCGTTGCAATCATAGAAGACATAGTTCGGCGTATAGTAGGTGTTGAATTTCAGTTCCGTCTTATGATCAGGGAACAAGGAGTTGACCTGAACATAATTGTTCGTCTTGATGGCAGCGATGCCTTTCTCAAGATTTTCGGCAATCTTTGGAGAACTGGCCTTTGCGGAAGTGGCGAATGTCGAATCGATATCGACAAGGCTATCACTCAAGGAGGTATTGTTGACGTCATTCATGGTGATGGTGAAAATCTCATTTCCATATTCGATGTCGACTAAGATGGAAGTGCTGTTCACAACCGTGATTGTCGTGTCAACCTGCTGGGCAAGAGAGAAATAATAGTCTTCGCCCAAGGATTCCACTGCATTCGTATAGGAATCGATATCAGCCAATTTCCAAAGCAGAGCTTCGACATAGGCAGACTGGATGCTCGTGGCTTTTCCATTCGCGTCGGTCGCCTCGCCAGAGATGACATAGGTGTTGTCATCACTCTTCTCATCGCTCACCCAATCCGGATTGATGGCGTCAAAGGAATAGAATTCCCCGACTTCGAAAGCCTGTGCTGCTTTGTCTTTTGCTCCCTTGAAATTATCCTTCGTCAGAAGTCCGGCATTGGACTGGACAATCGGGGCAGCCGTGGTGTTCAAGACATTCTGCTGTTCCTGGATATAGACGACCTTTCCATCACTCAGAACGGATTTTCCATAAAGTGGATTTCCGTTTTCATCATTGATGAGGGCGGTTCCATAAGGATCAGTATAAAGAATCGTATCCTTGATGACCAATTCCTTGGCGATATCTTCGATTTGACCATCCACGGCATTGTTCGAGGAAATATCCAAGGTATAGCTATCCAGTGCCTGGATGTTCTCCAAGACCGTTCTCAAAGCCGGTTTTTCCTTGATGACAGTAATAGAGACCGATGCATTCACATTCGGATTGACCACAGAGGTCGCCGTAATGGTGACGGTTCCCGCCTTCAGACCCGTCAAGGTCACTTTGTTTCCCGTATCCGCAACCGTCATGCTCGCCACAGAAGGATCAGAGCAGACAAAGGTGCATTTTCCCTGGGAAACAACCGCCTTGACATCCAAGGTCTTGCCGATTTCCAGTTCGGTTTCACTCGCCTTAAGCTGAAGGATGACATTCGGATAGGAAGAAGTTGAAGAAGAATCTGCCGCCGGTGTCGTCTGAGAATCAGCCGGTGCAGTCGAACTTGCATTCGAGGAAGTCCCTCCTGTCGAACAGCCGGCTAAGAATAACGTCAATCCCACAAGGGATAATGTTCTGATTTTGTTCATGATGAAAACCTCTTATTTCTTTATTTTTGCAAATCTCGTCTCATATGTGAATAAAAAGCGAAAGATTTTAAGATATCTTTAAGAAAGAAAACTATAAAAAAACGGAAAAAGAAAAGAAAATTGATGAAAAATCACAAAAAAGAAAGAAAAATCAGCAGAAGTCAAGAATATGTGTAACCGCTACCACCATTTCTTCTTTCTTTTATAAAAGGTGTCTGACGAATCAGACACCTCATTCTAGTATTCGAGACCTTTTTCTTTTCTTTCCTGCTCTTTCTGAGCATTGAGAATATCGTCTTCCTTGATCATCTCCTTGTACTTTTCGATTTCAGCGGAGTTCGCTAAGACAAAGTGACCGGGAAGGATTTCCTGGAACTTTGGCTTCTCCGCGGAATAATCGTGTTCCGTCTTCGGATTATAGATGATACGGACACGCTTCTTCTCCAAGAGAGGATCCGGTCGAGGAATGGCAGAAAGAAGAGAACGCGTATAGGGGTGAAGCGGATGGGCAAAGAGTTCATCCGAGGTGGCCAATTCGACCATTTCACCGAAATACATGACCGCGATACGATCGCAGAAATATTTGACGACAGACAAGTCATGGGCAATGAAGATCAGCGTCAGTCCATGATTGACCTTCAAGTCATTGAGAAGGTTGATGATCTGGGCACGGATGGAGACATCCAAGGCCGAAATCGGTTCGTCGCAGATCATCAGTTCCGGATTCATGACAATCGCACGGGCAATGCCAATACGCTGTCTCTGACCACCGGAGAATTCGTTTGGATATCTCGAGCAATAGTCGGAAATCAAACCGACTTCCTCAAGAACCTCACAGGCTTTCTGATGATTCTCTGCCTTGTTTCTCTGTCCTTGGATCTTCAGACCTTCCTGAATGATGTCTTCGACAGTCATTCTTGGATCGAGCGAATCAATCGGATCCTGGAAGATCATCTGCATCTTGGACATGAGCTTCTTGTTGACATGCGTATCATCATATTTGATCTGACGGATCTTTTCCTTCTGGAAATGGACGATTTCCTTCAGGTTATTGTTGATTTCATCGATCTGAGCCTGATATCTGTCTTTGATTTCCTTCGTCTTGGCTTTTCCTTCATCGGTGACGTTGTCGACATTCTCCAACTCGACAGTCATCTTACTCTTGAGTTCCTTGATCTGGTTCTTCGCACGGATGGTGGACCATTTGATTTCCTTTTCATTCCATCTCGATCCTGCCGCAATGCGATAGCCTTTGAAGTAAACCGAACCGGATGTGATTCTGTGGAGTCGGATGAGGCTTCTTCCGGTCGTGGTCTTTCCACATCCGGATTCACCGACCAATCCGAAGCATTCTCCCTTCTTCACATCGAAGGAGATATCATGGACAGCCTTGAGTTTTCTTCCGCTTCCCATCGGGAAGAACATCTTAAGATGTCTCACCGAAAGGATGGTATTATTGTCGACCAATTCCTGCTTGTATTTGACAAATTCGGATGTTTCCAAACTCGGAATATAGACAAGGATGTAATCGACGACGATCAATGCAGCCGCTGCGATCAGAAGGATTCCAACGATGATCGGGCCTGCCGTGATGGAATAGACAGTCTGTTCCATGGAGGCCGTCTCAGCACTTCCGTTGAGGACATTGCTCATGCCGGATAGCGGGAGAGCGGCGAAGTTGAAGATTGCCATCAAGACGAAGAAGAAAGCGCCGAGGAAGGCAAGAGCAAAATACTGTTCTTCACAATAGACATAGCTGATGAAGATGAGAGCGAGGAAGACAAGAGCGAATCCGACAATCAATCCGCCGTTGACACTCAGCGTGTAGGATGACTTTGCATATTCTGACCACCCTTGCAGGTTATCATTGAAGCTTCGCATGACATCGACTGTTTTTCCAAACATCATGTCATATCCAGAGAAGTTTCCAATCAATCTTGTCTCATTGACATAGTTGATGCTTTCTTCCGTCACCTTTGTATAGGAATCAAAGTGGACATAGGGAACAAAGAGCAGGAAGAGACAGAGTATGGCAATACCCAAGGCAATTCCAAGATAGAAATGCTTCTTCAAGTGTGTCAGAATCGCTTTTTTATGATTGTAGTTATTCATGTTTCACACCTTCTCTTTCTAAGGAAGCCTTGATACGCTGGGAGACAATCTTTGGCATCGTGGTCTTTGGAGCACGCTTGTCAAGAAGCCAGGTCGCTGCATAATGCGTATCCGTGACCTTGAAGAACGGAGGTTCTTTTTCAAAGTCGATGGCCATCGCATATTTATTTCTGGCAGCAAATGCATCGCCTTTGGGTGGATTGAGAAGATAGGGAGGCGTGCCTGGAATCGCTTCGAGATGCTCGTGGGAATCCAGATCCGGAATGGAAGAAAGAAGTGCCCAAGTATAGGGATGGCAAGGATTGTAGAACACTTCATTGGCTGTTCCGACTTCGATGATCTTTCCTGCATACATGACAGCGACTCTGTCTGCCATATTGGCGACAACACCCAAGTCATGGGAGATGAAGATGACCGACATGTTTCTTTCCTTCTTGAGTCGATTGATCAATTCGAGAATCTGAGCCTGAATGGTGACATCCAAGGCGGTTGTCGGCTCATCGCAGATGAGGACTTCCGGATTGGCCGTCAAGGCGATGGCGATGACGATACGCTGTCTCATGCCACCCGAGAATTCGAATGGATACTGATTGTATCTGACTTCCGGCTGCGGAATGCCAACTTCCTTCATGACCTTCAAGGCTTCGGCTTTCGCCTGTTCCTTGGAGATGCTGAAAAGCTGATCATACTGCTTCTTTCTTTCGGCAAGCTGTTCCTTCGAGGCGTTTTCCGCCTTGAGTTTTTCAACATCGGCCAAATATTCGGCTTTCTTTTCTTCTTTGTACTTTTTGATTTCTGCCTTGGCTTCTTGCTGCTTCTTCTTCAGGGCTTCCTTTAGAGCAGGAGAATCCTTCTTGAATGCCTCATTGGCCTTGGAAATGATTTCTTTGGCTTCGAGAGCGCATTTCTTATGGGCTTCTTTCTTCTGAGCAGAAAGAGACTTGATCTCAGCAGAATTCTTTTCCTTGATGGAAAGATATTCTTCTGTCGCCTTCTTTCTTTCAGACATCATCTCATCAAGATACGGCTGCATCTTGATTTTCTTTTCTTCTTTCAGACTCTTCTTTTTCTCGGAGTCTGTTTCCTGGCAGAGCTTGGACTCATATTCTTCATCCAAAGCAGCCATCTCCTTGGCATGGGAATTGACAGTCGAAGCCTTATAGGATGCTTCGTTGATTTCCAGCTGGAGGGCATTGATCTTCTTGGTATAGAATTCATCAGAATTCTCAATAATACGCTGTGCTTTGCTATATTCTGCTCTCTTCTTGGCTAAGCAGGACTTGTAGGCTGCTTCTTCCTTGGAGATGAGGGCATCATATTTTCTCTTGAGAAGATTCGAATTGACCAACATCGCTTCGGTAATCTGCTTTCCGACCTTCATGATCGGATTGAGAGAGGAAAGCGGGTCTTGGAAAACCATGCCGATCTTATGACCGCGGATACGATGGAATTCCGTTTCATCGATCTTTGTCAGATCTTCTCCTTCATAGAGAACTGATCCTTCTTCGATGACGGCATTCGCAGAAAGAATACCCATGATTGTTTTGCTGGTGACGGACTTTCCGCTTCCCGATTCACCAACGATGCATAAGGTTTCTCCCTTGTACAGATCGAAGGAGACGCCACGGACAGCATGGACCAATCCTTCATCGGTCTTGAAGGAAACCTTCAGATTCTTGACTGAAAGAATGGGCTGATTATCTTTTTCCATAATTAGTCTTCTCCTTTCAGTGATGGGTTGAAGGCATCACGCAAACCGTTTCCGAACAAATTGAAGCAGATCATCAGCAAGGAGATGATGACGGATGGGAAGATAAGCTGATAAGGATACTGAGACAACTGGGTCTGGCAGTCATTGAGGATGACGCCTAAGGATGAAAGGTTGGTTAAACCTAAACCTAAATAAGCGATAGTTGCTTCTGAGAAGATGACAGACGGAATCATCAAGATGGAACGTGTGACAATGGTACCAACGGCATTGGGAAGAATATGGCGGAAAATCAGTCGTGGTGCTCTCGCACCCAATGTCTTTGCCGCCAGGACATATTCTCTTCCTCGATACCGGTAGAATTGGCTTCTGGTTGTCGAAGCCGTTCCAATCCATCCCGTCAGACAGAGAGACAAAGCGAAGACAAAGAAGGTAGTTCCCATCTTGATTGTCAAGACCGTCATCAAAACAATATACGGAACACCACCGAGAATATCGGTGATACGTTCCATGGTGATATCGACCATGCCACCATAATATCCGCTGATGCTGCCCCAGATGATACCGATGAGAATGTTGACGAAGGAGACGACGATACCTAAGATGAGAGAAGTTCTCAAACCGGCGAAGACATACTTAAGCATATCTCTGCCCTTCTTTTCCGTTCCGAAGAGATGGGTCGGGATAGAGGAATAGCCTAAATACTTATACATCATGAACTGACCCGTGATGTTATAGATTGGACGATCTGGATTCGTATCATTCTTGGTCATCGAAGTGATGGCCATCAAATAGACTTCACTGCTCTTTTCACCTTCTTCTGTCAGAGCGTACGAAGAGGGCTTCTTGAGAAGATCATCGAGCATCTTATTATCTTCCGTCTCATTTGTCTCCCAAGTGACCAAGTTCGCTTTTTTCCATCTGAGGACAACCGACTGGTTGGCATCCATATTGTTCTTCAAGCCATAAGCGACCTTGTACATGTCATAGGTGACATCCGCCTTGACGATGAACGTGTCAAAAGCATCATAACGTGCCTTGGTTGTTGCCGTCCAATAGGATGGGTTATCAATACCATCTGTGCTCTTTTCCTGCTGAACAAGGGTATTGGCATCTTTGATGGTCGCATCATTGGCAGAGAATGTATCTGTCGAACCGAAACTGCGGGCATTCAAAGCTCTTCTCTGAGAAGCAGGCAAGGCAGAACCATCATTCTTCGTTCCTTCGATACGATAATTACGGACAAAGATGGCAGTCTGCTTTTCAAGATCATTCATGAAAGCCAAACCGAAAGTGAGATTCTTTCCATTGAAGGAAGAAGCCGTGATAGTGGCCTTCGTGAATTCATAGGTCTTCAAATTCAAGGTGTAGCTGTTTTCGATAGCATTCTTGAGATCAATCTTGATTTCCTTATGAGGTGTGATATTCGCCCCATTGGAGATTGTCTCTTTTTCGCCATAGTTCTCGCTGATTCCACCATTGATGAAATAGACCTGAGAATCCGTCGACATGATCAAGGAATATTTCGGAGCGATGTAATCACCATACGCCTTTTCTTCATCCGTACCTAAGGAATAGGTCAAGGTATACTGATTGTTTGTGAAATCATATCCATTGTAGGAAGTGCCATACATGGAGGCACCGACGGTTGAAATATTTGTCGAAGAAGGGTCAGCGGTCAAACGGACATAGCCTCCATTTGCTCCGCTTTCAGCATGATTATAATAAGAGGTTGTCTTATTTTCGACTTTCACAATGACGGATTCATCAGGATAGTTGGTATAGTTGTTGAAGATTTTATTTCCATCTTCATCCAAGACATCTTCGCCATCCTCATCGACGACATATGGATAGTTTTCATTCTTGCCGACTCTTGTTCCATCCCAAAATCCGGTTCCGGCAGGGAATAGCTTCATCGGAAGGTTTGTCTCATAATTGTGAGACTGATCGACATCGAAGGAAATCGATGCCGGCAAGATCAATGCCAAAAGGAAGAGCACACCCAAAATTATGCCACCGGCAACCGAAGAATGGTTTTTAGTGAATCTCTTCATGGCATCCTTCATGAATGTGGTCGGCTTCGTGTTGAATTTCACATCATGAATCGATTTGTCCTGCTGGACAAAAGTGAATTTGGAAGAATCAACAGCCTCACCAGAGGAATCTTTTGCTTCTTCACCAATCGAATAGACGAATTCGGATGGTTTTTCTGCCTCATTTGAAACGAGGGTATTCATTTCTTCGTTTTCCATTAGGCTTTCGCTCCCATTCTGATACGGGGATCGATGATGCCGTAGCTTAAGTCAACCACGAGGTTGGCAACAAGACCGATGACCGTATAAACTGCCATATCAACCATCAAAACATTATAGTCCTTGCTGTTGATACACAAAATAAACAAACTGCCGATTCCAGGAATATCATAAAGCTGTTCAAGAATCATGGAACCAGACAAAATACCGACAAATTCTCCGATGATCATCGGAACGATCGGAACCATCGAGTTACGCAAAGCGTGACGGATGATGCACTGTCTTCTTGTGAGACCTTTGGTTCTCGCCAAAAGAAGGAATTCCGAAGACATGACTTCGGTCAATTCCGCTCTTGTGTAACGTGTGAATCCAGCAATCGTACCAAAAGACAGAGACAAGACAGGGATGACCATGGCCGAAGCATAGGTTCCGATGGAAGACCCTGATGTGGGCCAACGATTCGGAAGCCAGCCAGTGCTATAAGCCAACCAAAGCAATAACAAAGAAATCGTAACGAAGGAAGGAACAGAGATCATGACCATGACGAGGGTCGAAATGAGACTATCCTGCCATTTGTTCTTCTTCAAAGCAGCGAGAATACCAAAAACGAATCCAAGAGGAACCGAGATGATCATGGCAAAGATGTTGACGAGAATGGTCGGCTTAAGACGATCGACAATGATGTCCATCGCATTGAATCCAGGACGAATGGCGGAACTCAATCCCCAATTCCATTTCGTGAAAATGCCGCTCAGCCAAGCGAAATATTGCTGAATGATAGGCTTACGATAGAAAAATGACATAAGCCCATCATTCGAGGTATACTTCAGAATCGCATCACCCAAATCGGATTGTTCCGTGTTATAGACCACGTAATAACCCAAATTCACCTGGTTTTGGCAATAGGCACGAAGTTCGTTCGCATTTGTTGGCATCGCACCATCCGGAAGCATTTTGACCAAGAAGAAGGTCAAGCTCAGAATGATGAATGTAGTGATCAACAGAAGAACGATACGCTGGATGGAATATTTGACAATATAAGGTATCTTCATAGTCTTTTATTTCGAAGAAGCCGTCAAACCGACATAAGTCAAAAGGTTCATTGTGGTTGTGAATGTCTTGGTAAGCTGACTGCGGCTTCCATCTTTTTCCAATGTCTTCAAGTTAGCATCATAGGTGATGGTCAAAGTGACATTGGTTGTATCTTCCTTCGAAGAGCCATCAGAAGTATTGAATTCTTTGCCGAGAGTCAATGTGACAACACCATTGGAATCCGGCGTCAATGTCGTATAGCCAGACTCAGTCGAATTGATGATGTAGTTCTTCCAATTGCTTTCAGCGGAAGCGTTGGAGATTCTGAACTTGATACTGCTTGCACCGCCTTCGATCAACTGCTTGAAGCTCAGCTTATAGGTTGCCGTATGGTTGGTATCATCCTTGCTTTCATATTTTTGGCCATTGACGAATGCCGAAGATGCATTTTCGACCGTGGCAATCGAACCAGAAGAGCCTAAGACCGTGCCGGTATTGGCAGCAGACCACAATCCATCAAAGGACCAGGTCTTTCCATCATAGACGATGGTATTCTTACTATTTCCGCTCTCGTATAAGCCAGCACCAACTTCAGAGGTTTCAGGTCCCCAGTTCAAAGTGAACGTGGAGGAGTTGTCTGATTTAAGAACTTCAAGGAAGTTGAGTGGGTTAAGCGTGTTTCCAGAAATAGATCCGAAGCCTAAATCGAACTGGCCTTGTTTCATCAAATTGTAGACCTGCTGATAATCCGAGTTTCCACCCGTCTGTTCAAGATACAGCTTGTAGGCACTACCGGTCATTTCTTTACTCACTTCTTCAAAAATTTTCTCAACATATGTGAAAACATCATTGTATTCAGAGCTGTCTGTTGTATTCATCCATTCCATATCAATCAAGACTTTGTATGGATTCGAAGAAGTTCCGCCACTGGCACCACCATCTTCTGAATCGAAGGCACCTGCATCGCCTAATGGAATAATCACATCTTCAAATGCGGTCTCAAGTTCGCTCTTCGCATACTCATAGTTATAGCCATAAGTTTCGTTATAGCGATCAGCCAAAACAGCCTTATGAGCCGCTGTGGAGTTATAGGAAATACCACTTTCCGGATCGATAAGATAGTTATCAGAGAAATATTCCTGTGTCGGTGTCGAACCACGGGCTTCACAGATTTCTTTTCTGTTGATGGCAAAGGAAAGGAAGTTCAGGAAGTGAATGTTGGACATATATGGCTTGCAGGCTGTCTGCGGAGTTCTTCCAGATAAGTCCTTATTCAATTTTTTCCATGTCTTTGTGGAGGTATCCACCTGAGCATTCGTACCAGTTGGACCAAAACGCTTGAGCCACTGTGTTTCTGTGGAAGCATTGACGTTCAACTTAAAGTTTGAAGAACCTTTTGTCTCATATAAACGCCACCCCATCTTATCATTATTGCCGCTATCGCTAGAAAATGCGCCACCCGTCTCCATTTCCTTAGCTGTCGGAGCATAGGAATCAATGGAACCGGCAAGGAAAAGTTCCTTCAGATTCTCTTTCTTGGAAACAAGGTTATAGGAAATGCCGTCGAGATTATAGACATCTCTTTCTGTCGTTCCCAAGGCCGTTGTCCATGTATCTTTGGTGTAAAAATACTTGTCATTTTTCTTGAAGTCGATATTCGTATCATCCCATCTTTCAATATAGTATGGACCAGTGGAAAGCATCGTATCCAATGGAGTGACCTTCGTCTTGGTGATTGTCACATCCGAGCAGTTCTTTCCTAAATACTGTCCTGTCCAATGCTTGATGAAGGATTCCGGCAAAGGAGAATACAAGGAACTGGAAAGATAATACATCGCATAGAACTGCGTGCAGTTTTCAAGAAGGTTGAATTCGATAAAATCACCCTTATCATCATGGCCAGTGAAAATGTTGGAACCCATGAACTGCTTCCAAGACGTTTCATCCCAAAGGGATCCGTCACTCGGTGCAGCAGAGGTTTTTCCATAATAGGTGGCAGCACCGGTGAAGCCGGAGATGCCTTCTGTCAATTCAGCACCACGATACTGTCCATTCCAGGAAGTGAGCATGAACTTGAGCGGAGTGAGATAATCTTCCAATTTGACATCCGTATTATCGTACTGGCTTGTGAAGCTATTCGTCGATCCGGTTCTATATTTGACACCGCTTCTCAGATGGATTCTCCAACGTCTGTTGTTGTTATAATTTGCAGAAGTGCTTGGAATTTCCGCACCATAGTCCTTGACAGAACCATCGGCATTCGTTGTCGGTTCCTCAACGGCAATCGGCTTTTCATCCGTCGCCAAAGAAGGATACCATTCATATCCATCCGCTGTCTGGTTCATACGAGTTGCATAATAGGAATTGGCAATATAGTCATAAATGGTGGAAACATCGCTTCCCGAGGCGTTCATGGCGTTGGCATGAGCCGGAAGAGAAGTTGTACCGATGTTGTAATATGAATTTTTACCAGATGCAGCTTTCGCCAAATCGCCATTCAAAATACCTTCACGGGTCGTTCCCCATCCATAGCCGCTGATGTAGCTCTTCGGCTGTGGAACATAACGTGTGTTGTAGGCCATCTTGGAGCCATCGGAGAAGATTGTGATACCCGTCAGATAATTATCGACAGCATATTTCTCCAAGGAAGCCAAGATTCTCGATTTTTCATCATAGGAAGCAGAAGCATAGGAAACACCGCCGATTGCCTGGTCTATGCCTTCAACCGTGAATGTAATCTTGATTTCTGTATTCTGAGCGTCTTTGATGGTAATGACAGCACTTCCTGCCTTGACAGGTGTGAGTTTTCCAGTGCTGGCAACAATCAAAACAGTGCTATCAGAAGACTCATAACTGAAAGTTCCGCTTTCTCCATCCGACATCGCACAGGTCAGAATGGCTGCATTGTCGCCTACGGAAATCGATGCCGTTCCATCCTTGGTATAGCGCTGTCCCTTATAGAGAACGTAGAACTCACTTTCCTCTTCTTCATCTGGTGTCGAAGAAGATGTGTTATCCGTGTTATTCGTCGCTGTCGAAGACTTTCCAGTCGAACTTGCTTGCGTACGGCTGCAGGATCCAAGCAACGCAATCGACGTCAAGGCCATCATCAAGACTGCTTTGTTCATTTTTTTCATAGCTATATGCCTCCTATATGAATATTACAACACAAAAAGTAGGTCGGTTACCTTTTATCTACATATTTTATTATATTTGAATTCCTAGTCAACAAGGAATAAATAGAGATGTTTTCATTCATTTCTTTTGAAATGAGAAAACGCTTCCAAATTATCTGCCCAATCCTGGAAAAAAGGAGAAGACAACGCATAGAATCAGGCAAATTCCACCGATTGTCAGAAAGGGAATCCACGTCACTTTGTGATTGCTTCTTTCTTCCTTGATATGCATCTTGTACTCATAGGCATCCTGATATTTCTTGGGGATGCCTTTTTTCCAGGAAGATGTCCAGTTGATAATCTGATAGGAAAAGACATCGAAGATTCCTGTTCTGGCCACAAAGCGAAGAGAAAGATATCCAAGCCAGATTGCAGAAGGAAGAATGAAAATATCGCTGAGATTCCATCTCGTGAGAAAGTACATCAGGAAAATATACGTCAACGTCAATGCGACAATGACAAGAAAGATGAGGATGTTTTTCTTTCCATCTTTGGTAACAAACATGTAATCTCCTTATATAGCAAAAGCCTTGGAAAGATAGACCAAGGCTTTTGACAATCACATTGTGATATTACTTATCTTCTTTTTTCTTCTTGAGGACAAGTCCGACTCCGACAAGTCCTAAAGCAGCGATGACGCTCGAAGTTCCAATGACAGAACCAAAGCATCCTTTCTTGCCTTCAGAAGAGGAAGAGGAACTCGTCGAAGAATCTGTGCTGGAGGAAGAGGAGGAATCCGGAGTCACAGAAGAATCTGGAGTGGTCGAAGAGGAGGAAGAAGAGGAAGAGGAATCACCAGAGCCGCCATTCGCCTGAGGCTTGTGGCTCAACTGGATGCTGCTGACACCCTTCTTGATGGTCACAGAGAGGATACCTGTGGCTGCATCATAGGAATAATCCGAAGCAGCGGCAATTTCACCATCGAGGGTGACCTGAATATCGCTCTTGGATAATCCGGTTGCAAGCTGGATGTTCAAGGTATAAGCGTTCAGCTTCGAAGGATCGACAGTGTTTCCTTTGGCATCATAGATGCTGATAGTGTACATATTGGTCGAAGGATCGATCTCATCGACAGAGAAATCATATTTATCGGAGAAGAAGGTTCCAGCGACAGAGAATGTCATATCCGATGGATGCATCAAGATGGTCGTCGAATTGTGAGCATAGTCGGACATCGTGACTGCGAGCTTATCATTCTTAAGAATCGTCTTCGACAATGTGGCTGTTGCCTCATAGGTGTCAGTTGTTCCATCGACAAGTTCAGGAACCATAGAGATGGAACCGATCTTGATGACGTCGTTTGCACCCTTCGCGGTGACAGTCAGCTTCGTGGAAGTGCCAGATGTCGTGGTCTTTGCAGAGAGGAGTGTCGGAGCGGTGGAATCGATAACCAATGTATAAGACTTCTTCTGAACCTTATTGTTGCCCTGGGCATCCTTGACGCCCTTGAGGGTGAAAGCGAATTCCAGAGTGTAGGTTCCTTCGGCAACGCCAGAGACATTGATATCGGCATAGCCTCTATCCAAGGAATATCCCGATGTATTGGCAGTCAGCCAGGATTTGGCAAGACCATAAATCGTAGTGGACATATAGGATGTACCCGATCCTTCGATCAAAGCACTGACGGCACCTGTCTTGACGGATTCGCCATTCGCATTCTTGATGGACCATTCACCCTTGGTGAGAGAACGATTGACATAGAAGAAGGCGTTGATGTGCTGCGAAGAAGCAGAACCGGCATAGAATTTTCCTTTTTCTTCACCAGCGACAGAAAGCAAATCGGAGCCGTTGGCAACAGGAGAGGAATTGAAGCTGCAGATATTCTGAATCTGGGCAGAAGTCAGAGAGTTGGCAGAAGCAGAGATGGCAGAGCCAGTATAGGCATTTGGCTTAGCATAGTTGGCATTGAGATGCTTGAGATAGTTGTCGGCCAAATCCGAATTGTAGACATGATACTTCGAATTGTATTTTCCATTAGAAAGGAGACTTTCCTTTTCGATATCGAATGGTTCAACGGCATCGGCAACAGAATAGTCACCATAGAATCCAAGATAGGGAACGCTCAAAGTTTCCAAAGAATCATGGGAAGCTTCTTCGAGCTTGAGGTAACCTTCGACGAAGGTTCCGCCCGCTTCACTGAAGTATTTGGCAATGTAGTCCTTAAGCGTGCCAGAGAAGTTTTCGATATAATCGCCATCATTCCAATCTTTTTCGAAATGGAGATCATCGATTCTGATCTTGACTTTTCCGGTCGTTGTGGAATTGGCAGCGACTGTGATCGTCTTATCCGCTGAAGAATCCAACTTGGCATTGCTGTCTTCATAATCAAGGACGACATCATCCATGACGGACATGGTCGGTGTGCCGACAAAGGTCGGATAGGTATCCTTGTCATTTTCATTGAAGGTGACGCTGGAACTATAGCCGACTTCATCTTTTCTCGAATCCGCCTGTTCCGCAGCATAGGACGCATGGGTTGTGGAGATTTCCAGCTGTGGAATCATGACCGAGACCGTTGGAGTATAGGTCTTGGCAGTATTCGAATCATTATGGATGGTGTAATCGAATTCGATATAGGCAGCAGAGGAGGTGGAAGCAAAATCACCATCCGCAACATATAAAGAACCGCTGTTCTTCAATTCCGCCTTGGACTGAGTGGTGTTGTCGAATCCATCAGTGTCTGCATTCGGAACATCGACATAGGAATCCGCCTTCAATAAGGATGCGACGTTGATGCGTCCAGCACCCTGCATTCTCGGGGAGTTTTCAGCTTCCTTGGCACCATCGATCAGCTGATCCGCAGTAGACATGGCCTTCTTGGAGAGAATCTGCTTGACTTTCTTATATTCGGCATCCTTGTTGTCAGAATCAGCCAGTTCGGCTTTCTTCTGAGCTAAGGCAACGGCCATGGCACCGGTAAGGTTTGGAGCAGCCATGGATGTACCAGACATATTTTCATAACCATACAAGCCAGAGGTTCCAGATGTGGAGGAATCACTTGTGATGGCATTGGAAGCGGCGGCATTGACAGCGCCGATGATCTGGCTTCCAGGGGCAGCGATGGTCGGACCGATATCCAAGTTGCTGGAAGGACCATCCGAAGAGAAGGAGGAGACGGTATTTCCATCACCTGCTTCAGCGACATTGTTGACCATAAGTGTCATCGTACCTGTCTGTCCTGCATTTCCCCAGGCACTCGTGGAGTTCTGGAAAACGAAGACGACCGGGATATCCGGAGAGTTGTTGGAGAAAGCCATGGAGAAGTTGAAGGTGGTGGAAGGAGAGTTGTTGATGACAACAAGAGCGATGGCTCCCTTTCTCTGGGCTGTCTGATATTTCTGAACGAAGGTGGTGTTTCCACGATGGACGACGGCAATCTTTCCATTGACATCGAGTCCATCATAATCATCATCTTCACCATATCCGCCGATGACGACATATTCCTTGCTCACGACATTGTCCTGCTTGAAGTAGGATTTTGTCGCATCGAAAGAATCGGTATCCTTGCACTGGACATAGGCACCTTCAATCACTTCGCCATCCTTGACCAATTCGGTATAGTAGATGGTCTTATCGGCATTGAACTGTGCTTCCGTGAGGCCTTCCTGCTTTGTATAGCCAAGCAAGTCGGTCATACGACGATCCTTGGTGAAAGTCTGTGTGGAGGAAGAGACGACCTGATCGGAATAGGAGACAGAATTTTCGACCTCAGATCCAGTCTGTGTGACCTTCATGATGGATGAATAGAAAGCTTTGTTCGGATTGGAGGAAGCGACAATGTTGGCAGCTTCATCATAGTTGGCATAGCTACCCAAGATACCGCCTTCGACCGTATCGGTCGTGTAGTCGGAATAATTTCCGCTGGAAAAACTCGATTTACCCGAGTTGCCAGCCGAGATATTGCAGATGACGCCATTGTCTGCGCAGGCCTTCAAAGCCTTGTAGGATTCATTGTCGATGCCATCATTGTCTTCGCCGCAATCGAAGAGATCGCTACCCAAAGACATATTGATTTCATCCAAGCCAAGCTTCTTGGCATCGTTCAAGGCAGCGATGACGCTTGTCGTGCTCGCACCGCCATCACCATCGCCGAAAACCTTGAGAATCGCCAACTGGGCATTCGGAGCGATACCCTGGAAATCTTCGCCATTGGCAGCAGCCAAGGAAGCGACATGGGTACCATGGTTGGAACCATTCGATGTCGGATCGACATCGGTATCATTGCCAGCATAGTCATAAGCATAAGGAATCTTATTATTGATATAAGTGAAGGCTTTTCCCGTCTTGGCGCAGATTCCATCGGTTGTTCCCGTTAGATTTTCCTTGGTAAGAGGAGTCTCAACACCGCTTGCAAGTGGAGTGAAAGCCGCCTTATTGATCTTGGACTTGAGATTGTCGTTGTTTTCGAGTTCGGTTCTCGCTGTCGTTCCGACAACCTGGTTCATATAAAGACCGGTATCCAAAATACCGATGGTGACACCCTCACCCGCCTTATATTTTCCTGTTCCGACAACCGCTTCGATATCTTCCTTGGTCGATTCCATCGTTTCCGAGGAATAGTTGGCCAATTTTTCCTTCTTGATTGTCGTTGCCGTATCATCAGCCGTGATTTCGACTGGCGATTCATCGCCATCCGGTGCGGCATAGGTATGGGACTCCATGACATTCTCGACATTGAGCGTGTTCTTTAAAATCGCAGCATTCTCTGCCGTGGTCTTGATGGAGAATCCATTATAGACAGCATCATAGACATAAGTTACTTCATAAGAATCTTCGTCTAATTTTGCAGCCAATTCACTCAGAACCTGCTTACGGTTCTTGTCAGCAAGAGCTTTCTCTTCCTCAGAACCGGTAACATCGCCCTGGACTCTGACGATGTAATCCTTTTCGCCTGTCTCCTCTGTTCCAAGAAGAGCATCCACCTGGGTATTCTTATAGCCGATGAAGCTAAGACCCATGATCAAGGCGAAAGAAGCAAATGTAAATACTTTTTTCATATTCGCTTTCCTCCAAATAGAAATTCAATTCCAAATTTTAATTGAAATTCAGTATCAAAAAAAGAAAAAAAACAACTTTCATAATGATAAAAAATCATAAAAATTGTAGAAAAATAGAAAAAAATCGATTTTTTTCTTCTTTTTTGACTGATTTCTTAATGTTTTCTTAAAAAATAATTTTTCTTCTTTTTTAGTGGAAACGCTTACACTTTCCTATTATATAA
>CAVKZJ010000025.1:0-25293 GCA_963660905.1 bacterium
TGGTGATTGTAGATGAATGCGAAGAGATTGCAGTCATTCCCGATGTCATCACGGTCCTATCCGCCATGGCTTCTCATGAGCCTTCTGAAGTATCTGTGAAGCTCATTTATCGGCTGAAGGGAATTCTACTCATGCTTCTCTTCCTCCATTTTTTGTCTTTCATTCAGAAATGGGCATTCCATTTTGTAACAAAAAAACGATTCATTGTTTCCTTGCAGGCATGGCTGGTATAGAAATCGAGTATTTCTTTTTCCTTTTCTGTCAGAGGCTTCTTCATTTCCGGTCTCCTTTCCTAAGCGGAAAAGAGGATATCAAAAAACCTGCCAGACATGCCAGCAGGTGCATTGATGCTTACTACTAAACTGCCATAACCAAACCATCGTCGATCAGTTCATGGCAGCGATTTAATCATTTCTGACTACAGCTTGATATGCCAGGGCGTACCGCAGACATAGATTGGAGTCAATTCAGCCTGGATGAGAGGCAAGGCATATTCGATGAATTCCTTTGTCATCTGCATATGATCTTGTGTCATCCATTCGAGTGGAACCTTCTTTTCATAATTGGCGACAAGATGGATATCGACCAACTTGGTCGTTGCCTGATAAGGGGCATTGGAGATTCTTTCGATGGCGACAAATTTTCCTGTCTCACCTTCAAATGCAGCTTTGACAGCGGCACCGCCCACCTGATAGGCTTCCGTGATATCCGTTCTGGATGTCATATGTCCAGCACATCTCTGAAGAATGGAAAGTTCGATGGAACGTGTCTTGGTCGGAATGCTCTTTCTGACCAAATTGGCAAGATAGCGGGCTGTTCCTGTCAGCTGCTTATGTCCGAAGGCATCCTCATCATGGCCATCATCATTCAGTTCGCAGACATATCTTCCATCCGGAAGCTTCACGCCCTCCGAAACAGCGATGACGATGCTCTTCTTCTGTGCCTTCAAGGCAGCGACCTTCTTGAGGAATCCTTCCGTCGTGAAAGGAATTTCCGGAAGACAAATCATATCGACGCCTTCACAATCCGGTCCCTTGGCCAAGGATGCAGCGGCGGTCAGCCATCCGGCATTGCGACCCATGATTTCCACAATGGTCACATAATCGACACCATAGACCGTGGCATCACGGATGATTTCCTTCATCGTGACGGCGATATATTTGGCGGCCGATCCATAGCCTGGTGTATGATCCGTCATGGCAAGATCGTTGTCGATTGTCTTCGGAACGCCGATGAAATGGATATCCGAATGGATTTCCTTTCCATAATCGGAAAGCTTCATGATGGTATCCATGGAGTCATTTCCACCGATGTAGAAGAAATATTTGACATCCAGTTCATTCAGATAATCGAATAGGAAGTCATAGATCTTCTTGGATGATTCATCTTTCGGATCCGGAAGCTTATATCGGCAGGATCCCAAAAAGGAACTTGGGGTTCTTTTCAGTGCTTCGATATTGAGAGAATTCTTGAAGAAATGGGCGAGATCGACAATCTTCTTTTCCAACAAGCCTTGGATGCCGTTTACCATGCCATAGACTTTGTCGGCTCCTCTTTCGACTGCGGATTCATACACACCGGCAAGAGAAGAGTTGATGACGGAAGTCGGGCCACCTGACTGACCCACAATTGCATTAGCCATATCTTTTTCCTCGTTTCAAACTTGTATACAAACTTGTATACAAGTTTAGATATCTCTATTGTAACCCCTTTACTTATGAATTTCAATCAAAAAATCAACTTTTTGTATTCTTCCAGTAAAATTCTTCTTTACTCGAGGGATCCTTTGATTCTTAGTCCGGCCTGGCTATCATCCAAAGAAGTTCCCTCGATGGTCGTATTTAGGACAAGTTTCTTGTTCTGAACCTTGGAAAGTAGTTCGATGGAGTCTTTTAAATAGCCTTCAAAATTGATCGTGAAGGTTCCTTTTCCATCGAATGTCAGAAATTCATTCGAGGGAAGATTTTCTTTGACCAGCGCATAGATTTCATTCTTCAGATCATCCTGAACTGTTTTTGTGCCATAATAGATATTCTCATTCTTCAATGTGATGCCATAATCCAATTCCTGATCCTTCGTATTTTCCATGACAAGGGAGGTTTCATAGCCATTGATGCTTAGTCCGATCACCATATTCATCTGTTCTTTGTTCTCTTTCTTGATGAGATTGAAATAGGCATTGTCCATGGTGATATAGTCCACGACATAGGAATTGTCAACCTTTCCTGTCAGAAGATAGCTATATCCTAAAATTCCCTGGGACTGGAGATAGTCATTCAAAGTCTTTTCCTTGATCAAGAGACCATCCTCCGTCAAAAGACTTCCATCACTCATGGATTCTATCATGGCATCCTTGATATCCGCACCCTCAGGCTGATATCCCATATAGGTCTGTTTTTGAAGTTTCGAGCTCAATCCGATGGAAGAAAGATCAAGGGAATCGATATATTCCTTCTCATTATCCTCTAGAGAGGAATAGCCTCTCAGAAGATAATTGAAGACGAGTGTCGGATGCGAGGATTCCTCATCGATGATGCCTGCATTCAGCAAAGAGACGATCTTTTCTTTCTGTGCTTCGAGGTTCAGGCTATCCTCAGAAAGCATATTCTGCTGACTGCAGAAATTCGCATTGGTATTCAAGGGCTCGAGATCGATCAGAGCCTGCAATTTCGAGGTGAAATCGATGGAGAGAAGATTCAAATCGAGAAGATTGTTCACCGCCGAGCTGACCAACGTGTTTTCAGACATCGATTTTTTGATGAGCGTCTTTAAGTCGTTCTTGCATTCTTCCTTCTTATAGACAAAGCGTTCCTTTTCGAAGTCAGCCTTCATGCTGATGCCGGCTTTTGAAAACGAGGCATTGATCTGGGATTCACTCATCGCTTTCTTCAGAATGGAGAAAGCAAGACTCTTCAGTTTGGAAAGATGGCCAACCGTGATGGAGGAGACAGTCAGATAGTAGTTGTCCTCATCGGAAGAGAATTTGCATGCCATATCGATCTTCGTCGAAAGAATGGAGGCCTTGGCATAGACATAGATATGATAGACATCGCCTTCAATCTTGATTTCAAGTCCTTTGAGATATTCCTTTGCAGACTGATCCATATCCTGATAGGCCATGGAAAGAACCTGATTGAAGTCATCCTGGCTCATCTCGAAGGAAACATTGTGATCCTTTTTGCAGGTCGAAAAGGCAGAAAGAAGATTTTTGTTCATCACTTCCTTTGTGGTCATCTCCGTTTTCTGATAGCTGACACTTGAAGTATCTCGCACAAGGAAATAGAGAGTGGCAGCACCACTGGCGAGAATGACGACGGGGATCAAAATTCCAATCAACAATTTTTTCATATATGAATTCTCCTTTTTATTCAATCCATCAAGAATCGAAATCGACATTTTCCTTTTTCGTCACAACAAGAAGCCTTCCTTCAGAAAAAGAGATTTTCCCTTTCTTTCCTTTGATGAACTCATTTGACACACCTAAGGGAAAAGAAGAAGACAGTGTCTTGTCATCGAGATTATACTTCAGGTTTTCCAGGGTAAGATTCTTTGTCTTTTCCGTATAGGAGAAAAGGGAAAGCATTCCTGTGGCTGTTTCCTTGAATTCCATTCCCTTATCGAGAAGAAAGACCACTTCCTCGTTCTTTTCATCATAGAGGAATCCTTTTTTATGCTGATCGAGAAGAAAAGACAAGACCTGCAGATTGGCAATCGTATGCTCGATTTTTCCTCCCATGCACCCATAAAGGTGGAAATTGTCATATCCTTTCTGAATGCATGTCTTCAAGGCAAAGAGGGTATCCGTGTCATCCTTGATGACGTTCAGAGAGATGATTTCTTTTGGATTGTGAAGCATTTCCTTTGGGAAAGTGTCATAATCCCCGACGAAAAGATCGCATTCCATTTTTGCCTCGAGAGCCTTCTTATACCCACCATCACAGCACACAAGGTAGATATCCTCTCTTCTTTCCTTTTCAAGAAAAGAAAGATCCTTCATAGGTCCAGCTCCGATCAATACCACTTTTTTCATTCCACCACCCCCGGAAGTTCGATTCCTTTCTTCTTTGCCATCTCATAGACTTCTTTTTCCTGATCGATTTTTCCTTGTATGGCCGAGACGAGAAGCATGCCGAAATATCCTTCCTTGACATCGCATTTTGCAGCCAGGGAGAAATTCTCATAGGCTTTATCGAGATCCTTTTTGAAGAGTTCCCCTTTGAAATAGAGTTTCCCGAGTTCATAGTAGGCCTTCGGATTTCCCGATGTGCAGGATAAAAGAAGATAGGATTTCGCCCTCATAGGCTTTTTCTCCTTCAAGAGAAGAAAGAGGTAGTAGTAGGCACCGGGATTGTTCTCCTTATAGGCAAGCTGAACCTGTCGAAGTGCTTCTTTTTCATCGACATAGAAAAGAGGATTGGTCTCGAAATGACATTGAGCAAGAAAAAGATGATTCATCCCCTGCATCGTCACGCTCTCCATGAGAATTCGCTTGACATCCAGTTTCTGTTCCATGCTCGTAAAAGGATTGCTAGCCTTTTTCAGAAGCGATAAAAGAAGCTCGTTTCTAGGTAGATTTTTTTCCATGTGATTATAGTTTACCAATTTTCGATGCAAAGAAAAACAGTCTCTTTCCACATCGGTTCATTTCCCTGGTGAAAGAAAATCACATGTTTTTAATCAAAAGCCATTGATTTCAATCCTTAACGAGCTGAAGTCAATACTTTCTTCCTTGGAAAAGCATATAAGTCAGTTCCTTTCTATATAAGAATGCATCGTTTTGAGATTTCCACTTCCCAAAAAAGAAGGCAATTCTTCTCCATCGAATGTGGAATAGATTTCTTGTATCATTTCTGAGATTTTTGAAGCGCTTTATTCTTTGAGAAAATTCTTTTTTGTATATGATATACGCCGATATGGGGAAATGAATATGAAAAATCTATTTCAGAAATTCAAAAAAATCTTCGATCCAATCGATTTGACAAGTGGAAGCATCATCAAAGGCCTCTTGGCCTTCATGATTCCGATTCTTCTCAGCATGCTCTTTCAGCAGCTCTACACGCTCACCGATACCATCATTGTCGGCCAGAATCTCTCCTCCTATGAGATAGCCGGAATCAATGACGTCTCCTGTGCAAGCAACATCGCCCTCCAATTCTGCGTCGGCGCCACAAGTGGATTCTCCGTTGCTCTCTCCCACAAAATCGGAGAAAAGGATGAGACCGGCGTCAGAAAAAGTTTCTACCTGCAAGCCTGGCTTTGCATCGCATTGACAATCGTACTGACTCTCTCCTTTGCCTTCTTGACGGATTTCATTCTTCAGATCATGAAGATTACCCCAAGTGCAAGCGATAGCAATCAGCAGCTTCTCTATGATTCTGCCCATGATTATCTTTTCATTATTTTCTTAGGCATTTTTGCGACAATGGCCTACAATTTCATCTTTTCCAACTTGCGTGCACTCGGAGATAGTTTCACTCCATTCCTGTTTCTTGTCATCGGTGTCGTCATCAATGTCGGCTTGGATTTCCTTTTCATCGTCCCATTCAAATGGGGTGTCAAAGGCTCCGCATGGGCTACCGTCCTTTCCCAGGCGATTGCCGCTTTGCTTTGCTTCATCTACGCATTTGTCAAATTCAAGAAGCTTCATTACCATAAAGGGGATTTGAAAGTCACGAGAGCGTTCATCATCGAGCATCTTAAGCTTGGTCTTCCCTTAGGTTTCCAGTCTGCCATTTTGCAGATCGGAATCATCATCATGCAGATGGGTGTCATCGCCTTTGACTACAATCCGGATGGCAGCCTTGTGACTTCGACCCCTGCCCAGGTTGGCTATTCCATCGCATGCAAGGTCAATCTCATCATCATGAACGTCTATTCTTCCATCGGTACGGCCATGATGACTTTTCTTGGACAGAATTACGGTTCAAGAAAGAATGACAGAATCAAGAAGGGGCTTCTTTATGGAACCATCATCGGACTAGTCGCCTATGTCGTCTTGACGATTCTTGGCCTTTTAGTCACAATCGACGGGGCTTATATGTATATCTTCCTCAAGCCGGAGAATATCACGCCGGAAGCCATCAAATACGGAAATCTCTATCTTTATTTATGTATTCCCTGCGATGCAATTCTTCTTTTGCTCTTCATTTGCCGAAATTCGCTTCAGGGTCTCGACCGTCCTCTATTCCCCTTCCTTGCCGGTATCGGCGAATTGGTCGCAAGAACTCTCTGCTGTATCTTCTTGCCCATGCTTGTCAATGGCGGTCCGACCAATTCAGCTTCCTCAAGCATGAGTTTCTTGGCTGTCTGCCTTGGCGATCCTTTGGCATGGATTGCGGCAACCTCCATCATGATCATTCCTCTTCTGAAGACAGTCTATGGAAAGAATGGACTTTCATTGGAAAGAGAAAAGAATACACATTAGTTTCCTTTCCGAATCATAAAATATTCCCTTTCATGCTCCATAGCCGAAAGAATGAACCATGAATTTCATAAGCTATGCTATAATGTTTCCTATGGCCATGGACAATCTTTCTTTGAGCATCATCGCGGACCAGTTGGAAGAGCAGATGAAAGACACCCAACTCGGAAATATTCTCTCCCTCAGTCAATATGACTATGCTTTTCCTTATTCCTTAAAAGATGAGAACGGACTAAAGCATGGCACTTTCATCTTCTCACTAGATCCAACCAATCCTTTTGTGACCTATTCCTTTGACCGCTTTGCCAAGCTGAACAACAATTCCGTGTTTTTCAATTCCCTGAAAAGACTGAATATGGCGACTGTAAAAAGCGTAAGGAAGCATCCTGGAGAAAGAATTCTCACTCTTTCACTCCAGGCAAACAGAAACGACATCACCGAGACCAATACGGGATATGACCTGATTCTCGAGCTTTTCCCCAATCGTCCGAATGTCTATCTCATCGCCTATCCCTATGGGAAAATCATCTCTGTCTATCATGAGCATACGGATATCGAAAAAGGAATCTTCATCACGAGAAATGCCATCTATCAGTATCCCGATGAAAGAAAGACGCTCCCAGTCGATCTGTCTGATCCGGAAGAAGCCCGTCCCTATCTTCCCAATGCGACGCTTCGCAGACTCAAGCATTACGTGCTCGAGGAAGGGCATGATCTGAATAAGACTCTTTCCCAGATGGTCGAGAGCAAGAAAATCTATGTCATAAAGAAAGATATTCTTTCTTTCGATTTTGGATGCGCGGATGCCAAGGAAGTTCTTCCGCAGCATCTTTATTCCGTCTTTGTCGAAGATCAGAAATCGATTGCCAAATTCGAGAAAATCAAGGAATTGGTCAGACTCATCGAAAAGGCTCTCAAGACAGCCAATCGAAAACTCGAAAATCTGACGCAGGATCTTTCCACATCCAAAGATAAGATGAAATATATGGAATATGGACAGGTCATCTATATGTATCAGGGAGAAATCCATCTAGGTGATACTGTCATAGATAAAGACGGTTATCATATTCCGCTTGACCCGAAAAAGAACGCACCACAGAATGCCAACGCCTATTTCAAGAAATATCAGAAAGCCAAAGCTGCCTTAGGAATTCTTTCGGATCTCATTCTCAAGACGAAGGATGAGATTTCCTATCTCGAAAAGAAGAAGATGGAAGCATTGGATGGTTCGCCTCGGGATGTCATGGAACTCAAGAGCGAACTGCTCCAGGAAGGCTACATCAAGGAAAAGCAGGGCAGAAACACCGTCTACAAAGTCTCCAAGAAGCATCGATATGATCCTCATTTTCTTATTCTGAAGGAAGGAAAGATCGGCTATGGCATGAATGGATTGCAGAATGAGGAACTTACGTTCAGCCTTGCCAAAAAGGATGATCTCTTCTTTCATGTGAAAGATTATCCCGGTTCCCATGTCATTCTTTTTGATACCAAGGATGAGAATATGAAGCGTCTTGCCTGTGAGCTTGCCCTTTATATTTCTCACTTGGACAATGGCATCGTCATGATTGCCAAGAGAAAGGACGTAAAGAAAAATCCAGAAAAGGTCGGATTGGTCAATATCCTGAAATATGAAACGCTCGCCATCAAATATATAAGAAAGGAATCTCTGGAGCTTTTTAAGAAGGAAAGAAAAGAGTCTTGATTCCCACGATAAGACTTAGATGAACAAAAAAATGAAATTTTTAGTGAATTTTTAGTTTCATTCTACTATAATACTGAAGTATCGTTTGAAAAATATTCATGTCTTGTTGACAATGAGACCATGAAAATGTATATTTATTCACGCGGTTATTTTTGCCCCCTTAGTTAAGTGGTATAACGGATCCTTGGTAAGGATCAATTGCTAGTTCGATTCTGGCTCGGGGCACCACTGTCAATAATAGTCGTATTGAATAGACGATTGTGTGCATCAATGTAAGGAGGAAACCAGATGAGTTCTTCTGCAGAAAAGAAAAATAAAAACAGAGCCCATGCTTTGGCTGCTTGGGAATGGTTCAAGGAAGCAGCATGGTTGCAAGTTTTGCTCATCGTTGGTGTGGTTGTCGGATTGGTTGTTGCAATTCCATTCATTGTTCAGGGAATTGTCGATGCCGTCAACAAAAACGATTCCAACTTCTATGAAGCACACAGAATCAAGTATGCTGATGCCCAGAAGTATATCGAAGGCAATCAGAAGAACATCGCCGGCACGATCGGCAAAGGTGAGGCAAGCTATTCCATCTCTGAGGACGAAGAAGGCTTTGTCATCATGTATTACAAGCAGAACGATTCTGACTGCACGAACCTTCAGGGAAGAATCGAAACATGGTATGAAAATTTCGATAAGAACTATGGTTCTGGCAATCTGAAGTTCTATACCATCGATTGTTCCTGGTATCCAACCGATGAAGATAAGAATAAGGAATATGAGGGAACAGTTGACAAATACAACAATTCCTACATCACTCTTGAACAGCAGCAGGATGTCATGAACTCCGTCAAGGATGTCTATCTTGCTCAGGATGATTCGCACAAATCTTCGAGTGTCACAGAAGAAACCTTCAACACGCAGTTGATCACTGGAAAAGATGCCAAAACATTGGAAACCCCATTGTTTATCACCTACACCAGAAAGAAATCCTCGACGGGTGCCTTCGAAATGAAGAAAGTCATCTTCGATATGATCTCTTCCTATTCGAACACTTCCGATTCGGATGTCGCCAAACAGATGCTGGATGTCTTCAACTTCCAGGTTCTCAAGAAGTAATTCATAGCTGTGCTTCATCGCACAGCTTTTTTCTTGCATAAGAAAAGGAAAAGCGATATAGTCTAGAAAAATTACGGGGGAAAGAAATCATGGAGTACGAAATCGAGACCGAAAAAGTATACCTCAGAAACTTTCAGGAAAAAGACCTGAACGATTTCTTTTCCTATGCCAAAGTCGAGGGTGTCGGTGAAAAGGCGGGATGGAAGCACCATAAAAGCATCGAAGAAAGCAAAAGCATTCTCTACAATGATTTTCTTGTCGACCCCTATATCTTTGCCATCGTCGAAAAGAAAAGGAACCATGTCATCGGCTCCATTTCGATCAAGAGAAAGACAGAGGCAATCCATGACTTCAAGAAAGACAGGGCCGCTGAAATCGGATATGTCCTGTCCAAGAAATATCATAATCAAGGAATCATGACAGAAGTCGTTTCTAAGCTAACGGAAGCCATCTTCCAAAAAGACGAATTCAATGTTCTTGTCATTCAGACAAGCCATACGAATTACCCATCCCAGAAAATCGCACGCAAAAACGGTTATGTCCGATATAGAATCCTGGATGTCTATCTTCCGGGCATCGACAAAATCGAGAAATCCTTCCTTTTCTGTAAAATCAAAACAGAGAAGGACAAATCACTTCTTTGATTTTTCCTTCATCGCCTCCAAAACAGGCATGGGAACAAGGTGGGAGATATCCACTCCCTGGAAGAAGAGTTCCTTGATGGCAGAAGAGGAAATGAAGGACTGGCTCTTTTTGGCCATGAAGTAGAGCATGTCAATCTCCGGTTCAAGATATTCGTTGACCTCATGCAGCTGATATTCCGCTTCATAGTCCGTGATGGCTCTCAATCCACGGATGAGGGCGCTGGCATGAAGTTTCTTGGCTTCCTTGACGACGAGGTGCTGGGTGCTGACGACATGAAATCCGGAATAGGGTTCAAAGACTTTCTTGGCAAGGCTGACCCTTTCCTCAGCGGAAAACATATATTTTCCCTGTTTCATCGGATTGTCGGCAATCATGATATAGATTTCGTCAAAGAATTTCTTTGCGCGCAAAGCGACATCGACGTGTCCATTGGTGATCGGATCGAAAGATCCTGGATAAACTGCAATCTTCATGACTTATTCCTCGATTCTATGATAGACGGCAACATGTTTTGCCCCATAGGTGTATTCTTTCATCTCGTATCCTTCGATCTCATTGTTCTTCGGCTCCTGTTCAGAGACGATATAGGCATCCTTGCTGAACATATTTCTGGAAGTCATGTCCTTGATGATGGCTTCATTGATAAGCATCTTGTAGGGTGGATCAAGGAAGAGAATATCCAATTTCAATTCCGGATTTCTCTTGATGAAAATTCGATAATCTCCTAAAAACAACTCATATTGTTCCTGCGGGATTTCCAATGCCTTGACATTCTCTTTCATCGTGAAGAAGGTCTGCTTGTCCTTGTCGATGAAATAGCATTTCTTCGCACCACGGGATAAAGCTTCAAGGCCCATCGCGCCAGAACCGGCAAAAAGATCACAGCAGATGGCATTTTCCGGTTTGTTTCTCAAGACATTGAATATCGCCTGTCTCACCTTGTCCATGGTCGGTCGAGTGACTTTGCTATTCGGGATATTCAGATATCTTCCCTTGTAGATTCCTCCGATGATTCTGATCATGATTTCATCTCCTTTGTCAATCCATCCTGAAGATGGTTCAGCAATTGTCTCAGCGTGTTGTATTTTTCCAGGTATTCCTTCATCAAAGGCATATTTCTTAGAAGATCGTCCTGTTTTTTGAACTGAAGAAGGTATTCTCTTTTCATATTCTTATCCTTTTCCTGATCAGCCAAAAGGAAAAATTCGTCCCTCTTTTTTGCCAAGGAGGAAAGTTCTTCATCTTCATCGATTCTTTTAGCCAAGGAAAGCATATCCTGATACAAAGAAGAATTCTTCACGTTCTCAAGAAAAGAGAATTCCTCTTCTATAAATTTCGATTCATCCATTGCGCAATAATTATAATAATTCGTGTCAACAATTTCAAAATTTTTGCTATAATAATTTCGCACTATGAAACTATTTAAAATTTACACGGTGGACGACCCTGTTCTCCACGAAAAAGCCAAAGAAGTCTCTTTTCCGATTTCAGATGAAATCAAAACAACGATTCTCGATATGGTGGACTACCTGAAGAATTCCCAGGATGAGGAATTCGCCAAGGAACATCACATCCGACCTGGCATCGGCATTGCCGCTCCGCAGATCGGCATATCGCAGCGCTTTTTTGCTGTCTATCTCGATGACGGCGACAAGCATTATGAATATGGCCTTGTGAATCCACGCATTCTTTCCACTTCCGTCAAGAAGGCTTATCTTGCCTCTGGCGAAGGATGCCTGAGTGTTCCAAAGGATGTGAAAGGTTATGTCTATCGCTACTATAAGGTCACCATCGAAGGTTTCGATGTCTTGACCAATCAGATGGTGAAGCTCCGTCTTGTCGGATATCCAGCCATCTGTTTCCAACATGAATATGACCATCTTGACGGCGTCATCTATAGCGATCGCATCGATAAAAAAGACCCATTCCATGTCGATGAAGATGCCATCGTGATTGAATGAAGCGTTTTCTTTTCTTTTCGTTTTTCTATCAGGCCTAAAAACGTATACAATAGTTTTAAATAGGTCGTCTTTTCATTGGATTGAACACGAAACGTGTTCTGATATTTATTATTTGAGGTATTACTATGGCAGAAACTAAAAAATTGACATCTCCCGTTCAGATCTACGCATTAGGAGGACTTGGCGAAGTCGGAAAGAACATCTACTGCATCGAAAATGACAATTCCATTCTCATCATCGACTGCGGTGTCATGTTCCCTGATGACTCCATGCCTGGAATTGACTATGTCGTTCCGGATTTCACCCACCTCGTCGAGAACGAGAACAAAATCAAAGGCCTTGTCATCACCCATGGCCATGAAGACCATATCGGCGGCATCCCTTTCATTCTGAAGCAGATCAACATTCCCGTCATCTATGCTCCAAAGATCGCGGTCGCCCTGATTCAGCACAAACTCGAAGATGCAAGAATTCCGACCCGCACGCCCATCAAGGAATACAAAGAAGATGATGTCTTGAAGTTCGGAGACTTCAAGGTGGAATTCTATCATGTCACCCATTCCATTCCGGATTCCTTCGGCATGTGCATCACGACGCCACAGGGAACGATTGTGGAAAGCGGAGACTTCAAAATCGACCTCACGCCGGTCGATCATGATTTCGATATCTCCAAGCTCGTCAAATTCGGCGATCGCGGAATCGACCTTCTCATGGCGGACTCCACCAATGCCGAAAGGGAAGGCTATACCAACTCCGAACACACGGTTCTGAAAGGCATCACCGATGTCTTCACCGAAGCCAATGGACGACTCATCATCTCCACATTCGCGAGCAACATCTCCCGTATCGAACAGATTATCGAAACCTCCATCCGCTTCAAGAGAAAGATTTTCGTCTTTGGACGTTCCATGGAATCCAATATCGATGCCGCCAGAGACTTTGGCTATATCCACTGCCCGAATGAATATCTGGCAAGACCGGAGGATCTGAAGAGTCTTCCACCGGATCAGATCACCATCCTCTGCACCGGCACGCAGGGTGAGCCGATGGCAGTCTTATCGAGAATCGCCCGTGGCGATCATCGCTATATCCACATCATTCCCGGCGATACCATCGTCTTCTCCTCGAGCGCCATTCCTGGAAACACTTCCAGCATCAATGCTTTGATTAACCAGCTGACAAGACTTGGCGCAGAGGTCATCACCAATTCTGCCTTCACGAACCTTCATGCATCCGGCCATGCCTCCAAGCAGGAAATGAGACTTCTCCAGAAACTGGCCAGACCGAAATATTTCATGCCTGTCCATGGTGAATATCGAATGCTCAAACTTCATGCAAGAATCGGTGTCGAATGCGGACTGAGCCCAGACCATACGTTCGTCTGCGAAAACGGAGATGTTCTCTATCTCATCAACCACAAGGTCACAAGGGGTGGAAGAGTCCATGCCGATAGCATCTACATCGATGGAAAGTCACCGATCGGATTGACCACCAGCGTCATCAAGGACCGTTCCACATTGATCAATGAGGGCATGGTCTCCGTCTTCCTTGTTCTCGATCCGAAGTCCAACAAGATGATGGCAGCTCCGATTGTCGAATCCAAGGGATTCATTTCGGCCAATAAGAAAGGTCTGCAGAAGAAGGCATCGGAAATCATCGCCATCGAAGTCAATCGACTCCTCTCTTCGAATCGAAAGGTTACCTACATGGAAATCAAGAACACGATCAAGACATCCTGCAATCGCTTCATGTATCGTGAATCCCATCGCAATCCGATGATCATCCCGGTCATTCTGACCTGCAATAGCGAGGCATAAAACATGATCATACTCGCAAGCCAGTCTCCAAGAAGGAAAGAAATCCTCAAAGAGATTTTAAAAGATGTTCCATTCGAATGCATCCCAAGCAGTTTCGACGAAAGAAAAATCCATGAAAAGGATGTCCGGAAGCTTTGTCTCATCGAGGCACAGGGAAAGGGTCTTGCCGTCAGCAAGGATCATATAGAAGACATCATCATCTCGAGCGATACCATGGTCTCCTATAAAGGGGAACAGCTTGGGAAGCCAAAAGATCATGATGATGCCTTGAACATGCTTCGAAAGCTGTCTGGCAACAGCCATGAAATCGTGACGGCCTATAGCATCCGAAAAGGCGAGACAGAACTTCGTCATCGCGTGGTCGTCGCCAAGCTATTCATCGAAAAGATGTCGGACTGTGAAATCGAAGCCTACCTCGATACCCTTTCTCCCTATGACAAAGCCGGTGGATATGGTGTCCAGGACAAGGATTTCATCAATTCCAGAATCCTCGAAGGCGATATGTATACGATCATGGGCCTTCCGAAATATGAACTTGAGGAAGACCTATACGATCTGAAAATCATCGACTGAAAAAGAAAGACTGCCTTCTTCGTATCGATCGAATCGATACGAAGAGAGACAGCCTTTTTTCCATTGCATTTTTTCGACTAGGAATTGACCTTCTTGACGTTTTCCTCAAGAAGACGGGAGAATTCTTCACTCATCGAGCCGATGACGAAGACGACCTTGTTGTTCATGAACATGACGGAAGAGAGTTCCTTGTTGATTTCTTCTTTGTCGGCAAGGGAGATATCTTTCAATTGGACAGTGACTCGGCTTCCTTTCTGTGTGATGGAAACGATGTTGTCATTTCCTCCGAAACAAGTGGAAAGCTTCCCAGCGGACTGTTCGACTTTTTGCGTGATCTTTTCTTCTGCTTCCTTGATTCTCTTCTTTTTTCTGAAATGAAGAAAGAGGATCACAAAGACGACAAGAACGACCAAAACGGCAGCAAGGATGATAATCAGAGCGGTAGACATATATGATGAATTCTATTCCTTTCCGGTGAGATTCTTTCTCAGCCTGGCAATGTAGGATAATTTTCTGAAATGGAGCAAGGAGACATATTCTTCCTTTCGATGGGAGAAAGTGAATTTCTTTCCTTTGAATTTCGTCTTGTGGCCACCATCGATGTAGATTTCCATGGTCGATGTGCGGTCGATTTCGATCTGGAGTTCATCTCGTCCTGTAAGGATGGCTTTCGTGATCGGATTGACAAACAAGCGATTTCGGCAGGCGGCCAGAAGGCAGAACTGATAGATGTCCGGTCCATGGATGATCAAAGGAGACCCTAAGGAAGCTAAGAAGCCAGAGGAACCGGTCGGCGTTCCGACAACGATGCCATTGCATCGGCTTTGAGAGAGAAGCTCCCCGTTGACATAAAGATTCAGGAAGACCGTCTCTCCGGACTGGATTGCGACATCATTGATGCAATGCTGTTCCTTCCCATCGATCGTGAAGCGATAGAAGGGAAGGGATTCGACTTCCGGATTCGAAAAGAGAATATCATGAATGAAGGAATCAATTTCGTTTTTCTGATAATCTGCATAGAAGCCGAGATGTCCGGTATTGAAAAGAACATAGCGAACCTGCTTTCCACGTGGAAGCCTTGGATCATGAACCGCTCTCAGGAAAGAACCGTCGCCTCCAAGAATGATGATGAGGTCTGGATTTTTCTCATCATAGGTGAATTGATGTTCGATCAAATTGGTTTTTATTTTCTCAATCAGATTAAGATTATTCTCAATCTGCTTGGAATAAACCATAAAGTGAGTTGGTACCATTATGTTGTCTCTTTTTATTTCCTTGATTTTATTGTATCATATTAAGAAAGAAAAGAGGTCAGAATATGACGAGCACCAATATTGAAATCGAAGCGAAAATCCTTCTCAGCAAACAAGATCATGACAAATTGATCAAAGCCTTGAACTTCCCAGAGGAAAGACTCAAGCAGACGAACTACTATTTCGATAGCAAAGATCAGATTTTGAAGAAATTCAATATGATTTTGCGTATCCGCCAGACAGACGGAAAATATGTTCTCACCATGAAAGCCCCGCTCAGCGAAGGCTTATTGGAAAAAAATCAGAATCTGAGCGATGGCGAAGCCATCAACCTCATCGACCACAACATCTTCCCGAATGGTGAAATCAATGATTTCCTCACCATGCTTCAGATTGATCCGAATTCGATGGTTCTTTTAGCCACTCTCACCACATGCCGCCATTTTGTCAGATACAACGACACGAAGCTGGATCTTTCCCAGAATTCCTATGGAGACAAGATCGACTATGAATTGGAATGCGATTCCGATTCGGCCATCCTTTCCCAGAAGACATTGAAGGAAATCTGCCAGAAGAACAATATCACCTATGTTCCCAACACGCTCTCCAAGGAGCAGCGCGCCATCACCAACGCGTTAGGAAAATAATTTTCCTTGCCTAGGCATTTCTCATTTGATAGAATATCCACCGTGCCTTTCGGCACAAGACAGTTCGACGTTACCATCCTGTCTCTAAACAAAACTAGGAACAATCACGCTTGTTTATCCAAGGCGTCTTTGTTCGACGCCTTTTTTTCATGGAGGAACAAGTATGAACGAAAAAAAAGACATCGGTTTCTGTAAGAAAATCTTCCTGACCTTAAAAGATTTCTTCAACCCAAAGGACTGGCTTAGAACTCTTCGCAGTGTTCCTGGCATGGCATTGGCATTGATTACCGTTGCCAACATCCTGATGAACGTTCTTGCAAACAAATCCATCATCGAACTCGCATTCCCGAATTCCGATTCCTATTGGCTTATCCAGGATGCCGGCGTCTGCCTCAGCTGGATCGGCTTCTTGGTTGGTGACCTTCTGGTCAAGAATTTCGGTGCCAAGCATGCGATCCGCGTCAACCTGACAGCTCTCTTCATCTCTCTTTTTGTCTCGTTGCTTCTCTTTGCCGTCAGCGTCATCCCTGGAACATGGTCTCCGGAATTCAACTACTCGGATGCCTCCACCATTCAGGCCGTCAAGGATGCCATCAATTCCGTCATGGGCAATGTCTGGTATGTCATTCTCGGCTCCGCCCTTGCGAGTGCAGTCGGATTGATTGTGAACAATCTCACACAGGATCTCATCTTAAAGAAAATCGAAGCCAAGAAGGGAAACCATTATTGGGTCTATCTGATTGCCGCCGCCTTATCAACCATCTTCGGACAGATCTTGGACAACTTCGTCTTTGCCAGCGTCGTGAGTGTCCATTTCTTCAACTGGACATGGCTGACTGCCTTCATGTGTTCACTCGATGGCGCAATCTTCGAGCTCATCATCGAAATGGCCTTTACGCCTCTCACCTATCATATCTCCAAGAACTGGGATAAGAACCACATCGGTGTGAAATGGATGGACGAAAAGAAAGAAGAATCCATCAAGGAATAAATTCTCCCACCCCACATTCCTGTGGGGCTTTTCTTTTTCCATTTTTCCGTTTACAATCATTTTCATCATCAAGGAGAAACAAATATGAATTTACAGCAATCATTGGAAGAATATGCCCGTCTGATCGTGAAAGTCGGTGCCAATGTCCAGAAAGGACAATATGTGGTCATCCGAACCGGACTCTATGGCGAGGATTTCTGTGCCATGGTCAGCAAAGAATGCTATCTTGCCGGAGCCAAGAGAGTCTTTGTCCACTATACGAGCGCCAAGATGGATGCGATCGACAATCTCTTCGCCGATGAAGAAGCCTTGAAGGAAGTCCCTCTTTTCGAGGAGGAATGCCATCGCTTCATGCTCAAGGAACTCCCAGTCCTGATCTGGCTGGATGGAGATGATCCAGACGGACAGAAGGGAATCGACAACAAGAAAGCCAGCCGCATCCGACAGGCCAAATATAAGATTCTTGGGAAATACCGCGAAGAAAGGGAAAATAAGTTCCAATGGACAATCGCCGGCGTGGCAAGCCCGGAATGGGCCAAAAAGGTCTTTCCTGACAATCCGGATTGTCTTGAGAAGCTTTGGAACAAGATCCTTTATACAGCCAGAGTCGATCAGAATGCCACAGAAAACTGGATTCGGCACAATGAGAATCTCAAGAAGAGATGTGAAATCCTCAATTCGCTCCATCTTAAGGAATTGCGCTATCATTCCTCCAACGGGACGGATTTCAGAGTCGGCTTAATCAAGAACGTCCGTTTTGAGGGAGGATCGGAAACCTGCCTGTCTGGCATCGAATTCCAGCCGAATATCCCCACCGAGGAAGTCTTCACCTCTCCGATGAAAGGAAAGGCAGAAGGCATCGTCTATGCATCCAAGCCGTTAAGCTATCAGGGACAGCTCATCAAGGATTTCTCCATCCGTTTCCATGAAGGAAAGGCCATCGAGGTCCATGCCAAGCAAGGCGAGGAAGCTTTGAAGTCGATCCTCACTTTGGATGAAGGAAGTTCGTATTTGGGAGAATGTGCTCTTGTCCCATATGATTCTCCAATCAATAAGACAGACCTTCTTTTCTTCAACACGCTCTATGATGAGAATGCGGCCTGCCACCTCGCATTGGGAACCGGGTTTACCAATCTCTATCCAGATTTCGAGAAATACACCGATAAGGAACTCGAATCCTTCGGCATCAACCATTCTCTTTCCCATGTCGATTTCATGATCGGATCGAAAGACATGAACATCATCGGCATCACCGAGGATGGAAAAGAAGTGCAGATCTTCAAGGATGGCAATTTTGCCTTCTAAATCATTCCTCGATTTTTTCCTCAATCACCTGATATTCTTCCTTCTTCTTGCCTTTAAGGCAAAAGGAGATGGCATAATCCTGGTAAGTAAAGCTTTCCAGATAGAATTCCATTTTGTCATAGAAGACGATTCCGCACCGGCTTGGAATTTCTTTAAGAGAAGACACAGAGAGTCCGCATCCCAAGGTTTTTCCGAGTGCTTCTTTTCTCGTCCATCCGAAATAGAAGTCACGTGGAGAATAGATTTCCTTTTTCTCCTCTTCAGTGAAGGCATAATCAAGGACGCGCTGTCTTGTGTCTTTTATCTTTTCGATATCGATTCCGCATTCTCTCTCAGCCGAAAGAAAGACGACATATTCTTCACTATGGGCTAGATTGAAGAAGCATCCTTCCTTATAGGGCTTTCCATATTCGTTATAGGAAAGTTTTTTTTCCATGGGAGTATATTTCTTGATGAAATACCCGGCTCCAAGCGACTGAAGCTGATGGGTCTCCTCGAGAAAGGAAAGGGATTTTCTTTTTCTTTCCTCATCCAGTATCTGAAGAAGATATTCTTTCTTCCTGGCGATTTCCTTTAGAGACAAAATGTGAATCTTCAATTCGTTCATGCTGTAATGATAAAGGAATTTCCGATGCACTGCAATGAAAAGAAGAGGGGATTTTGTATCATTCTTCTATGAAAGAAAAAGAATCGTGCTATAATTCTTTCATCTTTGGAGGAGAACATATGCATCGACGCTCTAGTGAAATCATTTCTCGTTTGACAACCATTTCGATTCTCTCCGCATTGGGATTCATCTTGATGGCATTCTGTCGCTTCCCGTATCCTTTTGCCCCGTGGCTCATGATCGAGATATCCGATCTCGTCGTCTTGATCGCCTATGCTCTCTATGGCTTTTCCGGAGGCGTATTGACGGCCGTATTGAAGACCGGACTGGACTTGCTTGTCAACGGCGTCACCGGGATCGGTGGAATCGGCAATCTGACAGCCTTACTGACCTCCCTCTTCCTTGTCTTCTTCCTCTTTCTGACATCCCATGTCTTCAAATGGTTCAAGAAGGGCATCCGTTTTCGAATTCTAAGCTATGGCGTGATTGTCCTATCCATGTCGATCCTTCTGACGTTCTTGAATTTCCTATTCATCACACCGACCTATATGACCGGACAATTCACCACCTGCTTTGATACGATCGCCGTCGAGAAGACACTGAGCGGATTTCAGTCGATGGGAATTACCTATTCTTCCTATTTCCTTCTGATTTTCCTTATCTATTTCCCATTCAATCTTTGCAAAGATATCCTGATATGTTTTGTCTATGAGCTTCTCTTCAACCGACTGATTTTCGTCGTCATGGACCGTTCTCCTTTCTTTAAGAAATATTTTGTCGGCTCTCTCTTCAGGAAGAAAGAGGACAAGAAGGAAGAGAAAAAAGAAGAAAAAGAAGAAGAAACTGAGTTATAAATAAAAAAACATTGAGGATTTCTGTCTATGAAAAGTGGTGTCAAAGTCTGTTACATTCTGTCGATTGCCTATTCCATCATCCTAGAGATTGCTGTTCTGATTTTCATTGTTCCGACCTATGCCTCAGCCATCGAGACATTAAGAAGACTCAATGACAACCCGGCTTTCTACTCTGATTCATTCTATACATATTATTACACCATCGTCCGACTCGTCCTTATCACCTTATTTGCCATCGGATTATTTGTCGCCATTCTCTTAAGCATCCTCTATCTGAAAAAGATACAGGATGAGACCTATTACAAGTCAAAGAAGAATGGAATCTATATCGCAAGCATCATCTTAGGAATCTTCTCCTTCCCGATGCTTCTTGCCGGATTATTCGCTCTGATCGATTCGGATAGAAAAAACTGAAAACACATAGGGGCTATAAAGCCTCTTTTTCTAATTTTTTAATCATGTGTTTCTTGGTTATTCGAGTCGAAAAAAGTGCCAAATAATGAATCAGATTTTATCTTTGAGAATCGATTTTATCAGGACATTTATCTGGACATTTATCTGGACATTTATCTGGACAAAAATGTTTTGATTATATATGTGAGGAAAGGTGATATTAAAGAAAAAGCCAAAGACATTTAATCCAATGCTTAGCCAACTAAAAAAATAGATATCGGATCGCTATCAATATCTTTTTCTTATCTTGATTTGTTTGCGTTATCCGACCGAAAATGTTTCACGTGTTTTTAACATTTTTTCGGATTAGTAAGAAAGGAAAAAAACACAATTTCATTTTCACTATTAAATCGCTTTCATTCCTTATAAAATGAAGAGAGTTTCAATGAGGTAACCATATCATGTTCAGAAAAAATCGCGAAAACGGAATTCTCCTACCCATCTCGAGCCTCCCTGGAAAATACGGCATCGGAACGCTCGGGAAAAGCGCCTATCAGTTTGTGGATTTTTTATCTTCGAACAAGGTCGACATCTGGCAGATGCTTCCTTTGAACGTCACCAGCTATGGCGATTCTCCCTATCAGTCTCCTTCGAGCAACGGATTGAACTACTATTACATCGACCTTGACATTCTCATCGAAAAAGGACTCCTGAAGGAAAAGGATGTCAAATCCATTTCTTTTGGAGAGGATGATAGAAGAGTCAATTATGGGCTCTTGTTCTCTCATCGCGTCAAAGTCCTGAAGAAAGCCTTCGAGAACTTCAACACGAAGGAAGGTTCCTTTCTTCTTTTCGAAAAGGAAGGAAAATACCGCGATTTCGCCTTCTTCATGACCATGAAGGAACTTCATCAGTTCCGTCCATGGTATGAATGGAAAGAAAGAAACTATTCTCATCAGCTCGAGGAGCAGATCATCGTCGACAACTATGGGCTGTATCTCTTCTATATCTGGACCCAGTATGAATTCCTAGATGAATACAAGGCCTTAAAAGCCTATGCCAATGAAAAAGGCATCAAGCTGATGGGGGATATGCCGCTTTATCTCGCTTTAGATTCCATCGAAGCCTACAAATATCCAGAGATGTTCCGCTTCGATGAGAATCACAATCCCACCATCGTCGCTGGATGTCCGCCGGACTACTTCAATGAGGATGGCCAGCTCTGGGGAAATCCCATCTATGACTGGGAAGCCATGAAGAAGGATGGCTATTCCTGGTGGAACAGGAGAATCGAAGCCAATCTCGAATTATTCGACATCCTTCGCATCGATCATTTCAGAGGCATCGCTGCCTATTACACGATTCCCTATGGAGCGGAAAATGCCCGCCACGGAGAATGGGTCAAGGGACCGGGAATGGACCTCTTCGAAGGGAAAGAGAATCTTCCGATCATCGCCGAAGACCTCGGCTTCATTGACGACATGGTCAAGGAACTGCTCGAAAAATCCGGATATCCTGGCATGAAGGTCCTTGAATTCGCCTTCGATGGCCAAAAGGAAAATGACCACAAGCCCTCCCAGGCCAAGTACAATTATGTCTGCTATACGGGAACGCATGACAACGATACGATTCTCGGCTATCTTGAATCCCTAAGTGAAAAAGAATACAAAATCTTCAAAGAAGATGTTAAGAAGGAATGCGAGCTTTTCGCAGTAGAGTATCACGATGGGGACAAGAAAGCCCTCACGAAGACGGTGGATTGTCTCTGCTATGCCTCTCCATGCCGAATCGCGATTCTTCCTTTTAGTGATATCGCTCTCTTTGGAAGCGAAGCCAGACTGAATGTCCCGGCCATCCTTTCTGACAAGAACTGGACTTTCCGATATCTCGAAACAGATTTCTCCAAGGAAGTCAGCGAATTCCTGAAAGGGGCAATCGAAACCTACAACCGCGGATAGTTCTGATTGGAATGGCACAGAAATGTGCCATTTTTTCTCTCTTTTCCTTTATCCGGGAAAAGAAATCGATATAATAATCATTTGTGGGAGAAATAAAGATATGGCCAGAATCATTCTTGTCGGTGGAGGTTCATCCTCTGGAAAGTCGTACATCACAACAAGTGTCATCGAGAAACTCGGAACAGATCAGATCACCCGCATTTCCATCGATGATTTCTACAAGGATCAGACCAATGTCGCGATGGAAGAAAGAATCAAGGTCAACTACGACCATCCGAAGGCCTTCGACTGGAAACTGATGAGAAAACAGATTCTCGACCTCAAGAATGGCATCGCTGTGGAAAAGCCAATCTATGACTTCACCATCCACAATCGAAGCAATAAGACCGAGCATATCGTTCCAAAGAAGATTGTCGTCGTGGAAGGCATCATGGCTCTCGTCGACAAGCAGCTTCGCGATCTTGGAGACCTGAAGGTCTTCATTTCAGCAACGCCAGAGGTCCGTTTCCTCAGACGATTCATCCGTGACCACACCGAAAGAAAAAGAAGCTACGAGAACATCGTCAGCCAATACATCAAGACAGTCGCTCCGATGTATGAGGAAATCGTCAAGCCATCGAGCAACTATGCCGACTTGATCATCAACAACGATGGCATTGCCAATCTCGCCATCGATGTCTTGACCTGTGTCTTCCTTGACCAGCTCGAAAAGGCAAGCGATGGAAAAGAACATATTTCGAAGCCATCCAATGAATTCTCCGAGGATGTCCTCAATCAGGTTTTCCAGGGTGCGATGAAGGAATAGGGAACATTTCCTGAAGAAAAAACTCGATTTCATATTGACTATCGAAGACAAGTAGTATAAAATTATCTTCGCTTGAAATCTCAAGCGAACATTTTGGGGCTGTAGCTCAATTGGGAGAGCGCCTCCATGGCATGGAGGAGGTCGAGGGTTCGATCCCCTTCAGCTCCACCATTATTGTGAATCGAGTTCGATGCGAAAGCGTCGAACTTTTTTTGTAATCATTTTCATGCCGTTCCAATTCTTTGTCACGTTCTTTGAAAGAAGGTCTATTAGACTTGGAGATATTTGCAAGTATTATGCAACTATTGAGAGCACTAATTTGTTGATTCTGAAAATTTATTACTTTTCTCATTTATGTAATTAGTGATTCTTCTATTTCAATAACATTATATTGAAATATAGTTCTTTGATAAAAGCAGATTTTTGGCAGTTAAAAAAGTATAAACTCAATAAATCGATTGTGTTGTATTTTTGTCGCAAAAAATATATAATATTTGCGAATAGAGGGGGTGCTATGTCAGAAATCAAAGACAAAATATTAAATAGGGTTAACGAAAAACAATATGGTGCATTTACATCCTCTGATTTTATTGATCTTGATAATTACAAATCAATAAGTAAAGCCTTGGAAAGATTAGAAGATGAAAAAGTCATATCAAGAATCAGAAGAGGAATCTATTGTCTAAGAAAATACAATGATTTATTAGGCATAGAGGAAGCACCAGATATAAATGAAGTTGCAAAAGCGATAGCTAGGCAGTTCAATATAATAATCATTCCTTCCGGCAACTATGCTTTGAATATAATAGGGTTATCAACTCAAGTGCCATCGAAATATATTTATATTACGAATGGTCCGTATAACGAATATCAGGTCGGTAACAATAAAATATATTTCAAACATTCGACATCTAAAGAGATTACAAACTTGCCCTATAGAGTTTTGATTGCAATTCAAGCGCTAAAAACAATTGAAAAAGATAATATTAGTGATTTAGTAAAGAAAAAAATCTCGTCTTTTCTATCTAAAGAAGACAAAGAGTATATAAAGAATAATAATCTAAGAATAACATCATGGATATATGACGAACTTAAGATAATCGGAGGAATGTAATTGTGTATCATGTTGCAAAACTGAGTGATAAAAATAGAGATATTGTCTTTTCAAGATATGCATTTGAATTTGGAAACAACAAAGCAATAGTTGAAAAAGATTTTTGGGTCACATTAGTCTTAGATGATAATGCCATATCAAAATTAAAGCAGGAAGGTTATATAAGGAAAGTAGGAACGAATAAAACAGGATATTGGGAGATTCTCAAATAAAGTTCGTCTCCTCTTTACTTAGGTCCACCATTATTGTGAATCGAGTTCGATGCGAAAGCGTCGAACTTTTTTAACAATTTTTCTGACCCCATGGAAGGCAAACAACCATTTAAATGAATATTAGAAGCGAGACAAACCTTCACCAGCAAAAGATTACCTCAACATAATCTATAAAATGCTGAGAGATGGCCACAGGCATGAAAACATATATTGGTACATAATGAACAAAGGCTTCAATGGAACGGACAGCCAATTAAGAAATGCGATAATATGCATCGCCAAGAATAATTTCCATAAGAAGATAGGAAGATTTCATTTCAGGTACGTCCATAAGAAAGGATCGATTGTCATCAAAAGAAATGATCTGCTGATGGAAATCACGACGATGAATCCAAAGCATGAGCCAAGCAAGACGATTCAAGAATATCTTCCTTTAATCGAAAGTAAATATCCAATCGTCAAGACAGTCCGTGAGATCTTCTCTGAATTCTATCTAGCCATCATGCTAGGCAAGAAAGAGAGTATGGATGACTTCATTGCTAAATATGAACCAAAAAAGGATGAAGAAGATGATAAAAATCCTACATATCTCCAATTTCATCCTTTGTAAATGGTCTAAAGAAAGATATCCTCCCCGCAAGGAATGCGATATCTTTTCTAGAAAGTTCAATATATGTTGAAGAAAACAGCAACAAATTCAAGCAATCTTTTTCGTAAATGCTATTTTTGCTTTTTATTCAAGAAATCTGATTTCTCACTAAAAAATTCCTTATTGCTTTCAAGATAGAATAAGAAGAATTTTAGATATAGCAACTTTGACCGAAATTCTTATCGTGTTACCCAATTATGAGTAAGAACAAGTGCAAAGCACTTGCATTTTTTTTTTTTTTGTAAAATTGGTTCTAGAGATAGACATGCTTTTAGGGACCAC
>CAVKZJ010000026.1:0-25101 GCA_963660905.1 bacterium
AAGGCAGAAAAGCAGGAATGCGACAAGACCGTCGAGGAGATTCTTTCCTTGATTGCTGAACAGGAAAGAAAACAACTCGAAGCTGCCAGAGCCAACCAGGGAATTGAACTTACGATTGCGATTGATACTTCCGGTTCCATGGATGGTTCTCCTATCCATGAGGCGAAAAGGCAGGCCAAGAACTTTGTTTCCACCTTCAAGGAATATAGTAACGTCAAAATTTCCGTTTCGGAATTCAATGATGATTTTGATTACATCTTATTTAAATCAAGTGATTTTACGAAAGTGAAATCTGCGATTGATTCATTCCAGGCCCGTGGATGTACAAGAGCGTGTCCGATCGGTGCGACGTATCGGGATTTTGATCCGAAACTCAAGAATAAATTCCTCATTATCCTGACGGACGGATATTGGACAACCCAAGAGGAAGAAATCATGCATTCCCAGCGCGCAAAGAAAGCTGGAATCACGATTTTCGCTATCGGTATCGGCGATGCAGACCAAAAATTCCTCGATACGATTTCATCGGGTGATGGAATCAAGGTTGATCTTTCTGATTTGGGAAGTGCCTTCGATCAGGTTGCCTCTTCCATTGCAACGGAAATGGGATCTAACATGTCACTGAATTAATTATCCTTTCGTTATTTGTCTACTTATTTTAAAAGAATCAAGGAGCTGTTATGGGCGAAGATAAAAAAAGAAGAACCTCCGACGAATTGAATGATGTCGAATATAACTATTTCCGCTACTATGGAATCAAGCCATCGGAAAAGGATCCGAATGCAATCAGCACGATCATCAAGAAAAAAGCCAGCGATACGAACCCGAAATATCCGCGTCTGGCTCGCGATCTGAAAGATGATGCCGAACAGATTCTTGTGAATGATGCCATTTTCGATGGGACTTCCTATGTTCCGAATTCGGGTGGCCGAAAGAAAGAAGCGGAAGCCTTGAAACGCCTGGTGCTGAATCGGGCAAAAAATTATGTTCAGAATTCTTCCAAGGGCCGAAAGATCATCTTCTATTCTTTGATTCAGAAAATCACGGATTCCCCGGAAAATTTGATTGCCGGTGAAAATATCTTTACCTTTGACGAACTTCTTGGTGAAGTGAAATATTTGGAATCATCTGGCTTTCAGTTTATCGATGAAAACAGGGCTGACCCGTTTGCCTCCTTTGAAGGCATGGATCAGTATTTCGTCACCGTGAACTGCAAGGATCTTTATGGATTCTTAGGTTTGACGAAGGATGTGAACGGCGTGCAAATGCCTGACTTGAATGTCTCTGATAAGGATATCACCCAGGCTTTGGCCACAAAGAAGGCGGAGTGGGCAAAACTTCCGACTTCCGACCGCAATCGAAAGAATGCTTATTCCAAATTGAATGGTAAAGTACCTTTGATTCTCCAAAAGCCAGATCAGAGAAAACTCTATAACTATTTCATTTCCTATTATGATGCTATCTGGTCGAAATTCAAGGAAAAGAAAACGTACAATGATTTTGACTTGGAATTTGATGAATTCACAAGGTATGTATCCATCATTTCCAAAAATGAGAAAATCGACACTATAAAAGCAAGAGAGATTCTTGTTATGGGACTGCATCATTATAGCCTGAATCTCGTCGGCGGAAATGAAGGGGATGAGTTGGATACCTGTCCCCATTGCGGAAAACTTTATTCGAAGGACAAAAAGGTCTGTCCCCATTGTGGAACGAACTTGGTTGAATTGTGCTGGAACTGCTCTGAGCCGATTCCGATTTCATCACGTGTCTGTCCATGCTGTGGCGTCTCTGTCAATTTGAAGACGAATTTCAATCAAGCCAAAGCCAATATGGATATGGCCCTCATGGCGGTTCCGATTGACGAAGTGAAATTGGATGCTGCATTGCTAAGCTTGAAAAATGTCTATTCGAAATATGACAAGAAGCCGGATTGCCAGATCGCAAAAACCATCGCTGGTTATCTTCCAAGAATCGAAAAAAGAAAGTCGGAAAAAAAGAAAATCGACCAGATTTTCAATGACTATATTGTGAAGGTCATGGATCTCTGCGCAAGAAAATCGTTCTTCCAGGCTTCGAGTGTCTTGGCTCAGGCAAAGTCCAAGCTTCCGACCTATGATTTCAAAAAATATGAAACCCAGATCAACTCTGCGATTTCCAGTGCCAGAAGTCATGTGCAATTGGCACAGAACAAATTCCGCATGAATGATAAGGAAGGTGGATTGACGGAAGCGGGAAATGCTTTGACCATCTGCTGCGACTATACGGAAGCCCTGAATCTGCTCAAGGCGAATCCGCCATCCACACCGACGGGATTCCAGGTTCTTGGCGATAAGGACGGTGCCCATCTAAAATGGAATCCTTTGTCGAATAAGAACATCACTTATTCAATCATTCGAAAGACGGGAGTCCTTCCCAAGGCGGATGACGACGGTTCTTTGATTGCCGAAAATCTGACGCTGACGGAATTCATCGATTCCTCCTTGGTTTCTGGTGTTCCGACCTATTATGCTGTTTTTGCCAATCGACTCGGCATTCATTCCAATATCTCTGTCTTTGCAAAGCCGGCTCTCATCTTCCTGAATATTTCCAATGTCCATCAGGAAATCAAGGACAATGCGATCCGTGTTGTTTTTCGAAAACCTGAAGGATGCAAGAATGTTCTGATTGTAAAGAAGGAAGGCTCGATTGCTCCAAACAGTCTGAATGACGGCGAAAAAGTCGAAGTCAAAGAGAATGCCTTCGAAATCAATGACTGCAAGTCTGATGTCTATTCCTTCTATATTGTCACAGAATATCTTGTCAACGGAAAAAAGGAATATTCCGCACCTCTGAAAGCGACCTATCGCAAGACATCTCTTCCAAAGCCATTGAAGATTGTCTCCACGGAATCAAAAGGAAATCAAAGTCAGTTCATCATCCAATATGAGGAACTCGGTTCGAATTTTGATATCGAACTTTATACTGCGGACAAATGTTATGATTTCGAATTCGATACCCCAGATGAAAACATTCATTTCCAGCAGAAATATAAGAATCTATCGAAAGCCTCCTTTATTCCGGGAGACAAGAAGATCATCTACGATATGGAGCCAAACAAGATCGTCTGGCTCTATCCTGTTGTCAAGAATGCGGATCTTTATGTGATTTCGAAACCGGTCATGGCCAATTCCATCGTCGGCATTGAGGCCATCAACGTTCTTGCCAAGGAAGGTTCGGTGACGATTGAAGGAAATGTGCATAGGAATACAAGAAATATCATCGCCCTCATCTCTGCGAATGATTTTCCATCCTCCTTGGACGACAAGGACAAGGGAATCCAAAGGAAGTCGATTTCCAAGCAGGAATTCGATCGGGCCAAGGGCTTCAAGATGAATCTTACCCCAGGCAAATATTTCATTACGCTCTTCTTCGAATTCGTGGAAAATAGCCAAACCTTCTATTCTGCGCCGACGAAGCTTCCTTTTGCGATCAATTGTCAGAAGAAGACTCCACTGAAATGTGCCTTCGAAGGAGATATCGATCTCTACCATAAAAAGAAAATCAAGGTCTGCTTCAAATCAGAAATCCAGGGAACTGTTCCGGATTGTGAAATCTATGTAGGATTCCCTCGTCCTCAGAGCAAGGCAAGCGGAATGATGCTTGCCCAGGTTCCTGGCGGACAGCTGAAGAAGAAACTCTTCAAGCAGGATTACTATTACACGGCCATTGTGGAAGTTCCGCCTCTTCCGAAGAAGGAAGATAAAATCGCCATCTTCTTTTCAGAAAAGGACTCTGATGATTTCTATATTCAGGTCGTCGATAAAATTTAGGAGGTTAATATGGGCTTATTTAGCAAGACATTCACCTGTCCGTTCTGCTATGGTGAACATTCCGATAAGGATTGCATCTACCGCTGCACATTTCATAGAGGCAGTAGCACATGCGTCAAGGGCTTTGTCAAAAACGCAGATGAAACGATTCCAAACAAATATATTTCTACCTGCATGAAATGCAAGGATGCTGCCTTAATTCGCTATTGTCCATCGAAGACGGATATCGCTGGAAACTATTATGTGATTCCTGAAAAGGCAGTCAATGGCAATAGTTTTCCAATCGCCTTGATCGGCGCAAAACAGTCTGGCAAATCCAACTATATCGCAGTTTTGGTCGATACAATCAAATCCAAGATGTCCAGAAGCGTCACCTGTTCTCTTCAGTTCTGCGATCAGCAGACAAGCGACAACTACAAGAATCTATATTATGATCCGCTTTACAACAAAAAGACGGCGGTCAATGCGACGGACGCGAATGTGGAATTTCCTCCGCTTCTTTATAGCATCAACTTCTTCGACCCGAAAAAAAAGAAAATCAATGATTCTGTCACACTGTCATTGTATGATACCGCTGGCGAAAACTTCGATAAAGAGGAGAGCGTCGCTTCCTACAATGACTATATCTCCAATGCAAAAGGCATCATTATTCTTCTTGATCCTCTTCAAGTCGGTCCAATCAGAGAAAAATTGGAGGGAAAGGTCAATCTTCCGGACAAAAACTCAGATTCAGATGAAATCTTGACTCGTATCATCTCCTCAATTCGAAATAAAAAGAAGATGAAGGATAGTCAGATCATTGATGTCCCGATCGCCTTGACATTTACGAAGATGGATGTTCTTATCCAGTATGCGGATGAACTCGATCTCCCGGATATTCTCAAACATGATTCCACGCATCTTGATAAAGGGGCCTTCATGCTCGATGATTTTCAGTCGACCGATCGTGCCATCAGGGACTTGATCGATACCTATCTGACCGGCAATTTGGAAGCACAGCTGAGAAACTTCTCCAAAGTCGCTTTCTTTGGTGTCTCCTCCTTTGGCGAAAACCCATCCGATGGCATAACCCTCAGCCAAAAGCCGCATCCTTTCCGTATTCTTGATCCGCTTTTATGGCTTCTGAGTCTGGAAAAATATATTAAGACGATAAAATAAGGAGAAAAAAGATGAGCAAAACTATGATGGCGTCGCAGCTGATTTATACTTCCTGGCCGAATGGCACTTCCCAGAAGAAAGGCTACATGGTCTATTCCAAATCGGAAGATATCACCCCGGAAGAGGAAACGGAAATCATCGCTGCTTTTCGTTACGTTGCTCCTGCCGGCCTTCCCTATCCACCAAAGCCAGAAGATATCCAGACTCTCTTCCCTGTCATGTATGGCTATGTGAAACTGACGAGCGGGCGATATGTGATTGCACAATCGGCCTATATCGGTCAGGATTACACAAAGCGATATGGGAATTATATGATTCATGCCTTCGTCTTTGATGGACCCTGTTCCTCCTTTGTCCTTCCTTTGTGGGGCTCTTCCCTTTTCAGGAGAGTTCTCACAGCTGAGGAACTGAGTGCACCAAAGGCACCTGCGCCACTGGAAAAGATCAAACTGGACGATGCCTTTGATGTCGCAAAGGTTCAGCCCTATAATGGCGACAAGACTTTCTTGGCTTTCTTATTGGAAATTCAGGCATCTGCCTTACAGTCGAATAAGAAGATGAATGTTTTTGTGGAAATCAAGGATATGGCCAAGGTCATGCAGGCACTCTATTTCTGCTTGGGAGATTCTGTGAAGGAAAAGACATTCTTTACAACCTTTGCCTCGGGCGATCCGAAGCTCTACAATCTCGCATTTCGTCCAAAGGAACAGTTCAACACCTTCTCAAGTGGAATGAATCCGAGTCTGGTCAACGTTTCCTTGGCAAACTATAAGCAACTCCTTCCTCAGGGCATTACACCCTATACTTCATTTGCTGTCGACCTTTTTGCAAAAGACCCTGCCAGGATGTCTGGTATTTTGGCAGAACTTGATACGTATGTGGCAAATGGCTTTGTCAGCAATGTGAATGATGCCTGTGTCTTGAAGAAATTGAAGGACGGGGAATTCGCTTCGGCAGCATCCTGGTCGGACTTCGTCAAATATCTTCCGAGCTTAGGAAAAATCTGTCCGCTTGCCTATCTTGAGAACGCCTATTCTTATGCCATCAGCCATTTTTCGAACGAGAAATTGGATATTTATGAATATTTCTTCCCAATTTTGCCTGATGAAAAGAAGAAGGAAATTTTCTTAGCCTATTCGAAGGAAAATTCGATTTCGAGATTTTCTGCATTCTTAACCAATTTCGTCGATAAGAGTGCGATTGCATCTTATGCTGTTTCCTATCTTCTTCAGGAAGCAAAGACAAATACGGTCTATTTGGAAAATGTGGAATTTAAACCTATTCTCACGTTCCTCCTTGCAAAAATCGCCAAAGAAGAAAGACAGAAGCTTCTTTCTCTTTCCTTTAAGAACATGTTTGTCAGACAGGAAAAATATTTTCTTGAGTATTATATTCCTTTGATCAAGAAAGAAATGGAAGCAGATCATCAATATGCTCTTTCTCTCTATCATGAAAATGATGTGGATGCGAAATCCTATCCGATGGAGATCAAGGCAAAGTTCAATGAATTTTTCTATCCTTATGTAGGGGACATCGAAAAGAAGGACATGTGGTCATCCTACATCAATAAAATCTTGCAATCGGAGAAGAATGTTTCTTTGGAAAAACTTCTTGATAGCAAATTCGGTGATAGAAAAGATGGAATCGCCATCATGGAAAAATACATGGATTCCTTCATCGGCGCTTATAAGAAAGATCATCCGAACCTGATTCTGGATTTGGAATTGGATCTGCTTTCCAAGAAGGATAATCGCTATCTCAATGATGTCCGCGACTATTATCTGGAGAACATCAAGAGCAATCAGTATGCCTCATTCCTTGATAAGGTGAAGCCGATTGGTGTCTCTTTGAAGAAAGAACTCTATCAATCACCTTTGAAGGATCGGCAAATCTGCAAAGATAAATTAAATATTACGCCTCAGGGACAGTTCAATTATATCTCTCTGCTTGTGAAGGATTCCGATTTATCTGATGTCATGCCCTATTGGGATGCCTTCTTTCTTTTGGAAGAATTGTTCCCGGCCAATGTCTTTTCCTTGGAAAATCGAGTGATTGAGGAGATTGTCCATGACGCCCAGTTTGCTCAGAAGGTGAAGAAGGATGTGGATTCCTATCCGAGAGCCAAGGACATTTTCGGCAAGATCCAGGTCAAACAGTTTGAGGAAGCGCCTGTCGGCAGTGTCGACGATCTTGTCAGGCGATACAAGAATGATATCCTCAACAACCGTCTTCTTGATCAGGAAGCAAAGGATAAAAGCGTCAGCATTCTTTTGGATAAACTTTCGAAAGTCTTTTCTTCCACGAAGGCCTTGCCGGATGCAGCGATGAAGGCCTATGTCGAATTGAAGGACTTCACAATGGCGAATGAGCAGGACAAGAAGAGATTCCTGACTATCCTGAAATCATGCTTTGATAATGCGAGCATCGGTGATGTCGATCGTCTCTTTGGCAAGAACAGCTACTTCGATTCCTTGGCCTATGATCTTGATAAAGCTTCGATTCAGATTGACTGCCTGACCCTTGTCAGGGAAGGCCAGCTGTTCAAAAAGAAGAACAAGACAGAAATCATGGCACAATCTTCACAAAGGAAATTCCTTTATCTGAATAAGAGTGTTTTGGCTCCTTATTTCCAGGATTTCTGCAATTTCTATCTGGAAGACATTCTTTCTTTCTATTTCGATGGTGTTGTCGAGGATTCTTCGGCTGATCGGCTTGTGCTGTATGTTTTCCCATTTATGGAATACAAGAAATTTGACAAGATGTTTGAGTCGATGCTCGAGAAGAAGAATGATGCGGTTTCACTTATCCTTGGCTGGATTGATTATGAATCGACAAGCCATGATTCACGCATGAAGAGGCTTCTTGAGGCGGTCGACCTCTACTTCAAGTCGATGGACAAGAAGAAGAGAGCGGAGGTCTTCAACGGCATGAAGGAAACAAAGAGACCGTCTGTTCTGAATTATGTTGAAAATTATGAAAAGTCGCACAAAGGTTTCTTTGCAAGACTTTTCGGTAGATAAAAAGGAGACCGTTTATGGTTAAAGAACCTGCAAAAAAATCCTATTGGTTTGGAAGAGGGTATTCCGATCTTTTCCATACAATCAGCCGTTCATTTCATTATGATGTCGATGTCATCAGCGATGACTGGGAAAGGGTTCGGGATGCCTTTTCCAATTTCACGGCATTCTCGATCTTCCATGTCATCATCAACCTGTTAAGCATCCTATTCATTGCCATCTTCGGTTTTGCCTTCACTTCCATTCTTTCTGTCATCCATATTTCGATCGTCGCTGTGATTATGGTTTTTGTCTATATCGGCTTCATGCTCCTTTGGATGGTGGATGCCATCTATCGCATGATTCATGGCATTTCCTACAACTGCCCGCATTGCCAGCATAAGATCGGACTTCCAACCTATGTCTGTCCAAATTGCGGAAACGAACATCATCGCTTAATTCCTTCGAAATATGGTATCTTCCATCGTCTTCAACGGCATGAAGGAAACAAAGAGACCGTCTGTTCTGAATTATGTTGAAAATTATGAAAAGTCGCACAAAGGTTTCTTTGCAAGACTTTTCGGTAGATAAAAAGGAGACCGTTTATGGTTAAAGAACCTGCAAAAAAATCCTATTGGTTTGGAAGAGGGTATTCCGATCTTTTCCATACAATCAGCCGTTCATTTCATTATGATGTCGATGTCATCAGCGATGACTGGGAAAGGGTTCGGGATGCCTTTTCCAATTTCACGGCATTCTCGATCTTCCATGTCATCATCAACCTGTTAAGCATCCTATTCATTGCCATCTTCGGTTTTGCCTTCACTTCCATTCTTTCTGTCATCCATATTTCGATCGTCGCTGTGATTATGGTTTTTGTCTATATCGGCTTCATGCTCCTTTGGATGGTGGATGCCATCTATCGCATGATTCATGGCATTTCCTACAACTGCCCGCATTGCCAGCATAAGATCGGACTTCCAACCTATGTCTGTCCAAATTGCGGAAACGAACATCATCGCTTAATTCCTTCGAAATATGGTATCTTCCATCGCATCTGCGAATGCGGACATACGCTTCCGACAACCTTCCTCAACGGAAGACAAAAGCTCGAGTCGAAATGTCCGAGATGCGATGAATCGCTTCTTCAGGGTGTCAGCCGTGCTTATCAGATTCCGGTTATCGGGGGAGCAAACTCCGGCAAAACCTGTTTCATCAATGCAGGCATCCAGAAACTTGAGGAGACAGCGAATGGCTATGGCTTGATGTTCCGCTATGAAGTCCGAAGTGGAGATACTCTGGATGACTACGATCAGAACAAACAGAGAATGTCTCAGGGATATGTTCCTGAAAAGACATCCGATATGATGATGAGATTCTATAATTTCTTCCTGAATGCGCAGGGGGATAAGATTGAAAATCAGATTTCCATCTGCGATATCGCCGGTGAATCCTTCGAGAATGCAGAAAACACTCAAAATCAGGAAGGCTATCGTTTCTCCGATGGCATGTTCATCATCATCGATCCTTTCTCCATTCCTGAATTCAATGAGAAAGCGATGGAGGAGATGGGAGACGAATATCAGAAAGTCAACTGTTCGACGCAGAATGTCGCGGAAGTCTTCAATATCACCAATATCGCAATCGAACGCATCCGCCATTCTTCCAAGAAGGCAAGAGATCTTGTTGCGGCTGTTGTCTTTGTCAAGACGGATATTCCCTATGTCAATGATATCGTCGGGGAGAATGCAATCCAGAAGCTGCTTGCTGAAAATCCGGGCATGAGCTACCTAGAGGCCTCAGATCGCATCGGCGAGGAATTCTTCTCTGTCTATGGAGAAAATTCCATGCTTCTTGAATTGCAGAACAAATTCTCGAAAATCGGATTCTTTTCCGTTTCTGCCTTGGGAAGAAACGAAGAACAGAGCGGAAAAGCCTTTGAATCTGTCAACGTCGAAAAACCGATTTACTGGCTGCTTGAGAACGTGACGAATATTCGTCGAAAGAAAGTGAAGTCTGCATAAAGGAGAATCGAATCATGGATGAATTTATTGATTACTATTTTGGACCTCTTTTCTACTTCTTCGCTGATCATTTCTGGCTCGTTCCGACGATTGTCGGTTCCGCCATGCTCATTGTGTTTCTTGTCTTTCTGATTCTTGGAATCAAGAATCAGAAATTCAATTATGAAGGCTTTTTCACTGTTGCCGTCCTTACCTTGCTTGGATTGGTTGTCATTTATTCACTGGCGGCATTCGGCTTTGCGTTCGGCAGGAAATGGGGTGACTTGAATTGGACATTCTGGTCGAACTACGTCAACTTCACTGACGAACAGAAATGGTATTTTGTCATTCTCTGTGTCCTTGCCGGTTTATGCGGACTTGGTGGCGGTATTTTTGGAGCGAGTGACGATCGTGGTGTCTTCGGCTTCATCATCGGCTTGATTGTCGGCTTATTGGCCGGTGGCGCTGCCGCTGGATTGATCTGGCTTATCATCTTTGTCTTATATGTTGTGATTGCCTTCTTGATTCAATTCTTTATCTGTATCGGACTTGGAATCGCCGGCGGTGCCGTCTCCATTGTGAAATTCTTCCAGGTCAACTGGATTGTCTCGGCCGCTGTCTTTGTCGCTCCAGGCCTCTTCATTGGCCTGATTGTTGCCTTTAAGAATTATGTGACCGGCCTAAGAGATACTTTTTCTCTTACTATTAAGGAGAAACACGAAGCAATCTAGCCGGATAGAAAAAACAGAATTCGTTTGTTTCTCTAGGATGAATCATTCAGGTGATAGCCAACAGGATGGCTATCACCTTTTCTTTTTTGGCAAAAGAAAAACTGCTGATCTTATGTCTGCTTACGTACAATGGATCAGCAGTGTCTGTCATTATGGATTTGGGGTCGCCTTTGTATAGTTGATGATGAATCTGACTGTGGTGTATACCTGATAGAGGAAATAGATTGGAAGAACAACCAATCCGGCAAGAACACCGAGAAGAATGCCGACAGCAAGATAAATCAATCCGTATTTGAATGGGTGATTGGAAATATAGGCTCTGTTTCCGGTGAAGGAAACATCATAGGTGTTGTATCCTTTTTGTCGTCCGATGGTGATCATATTCAATAGGAATTTCAGAAACGGAATCAAAATCGGAATCAGACAAAGCGATGACCAGGCAAACCAGCTTCCGGATTCATCTTTGCATGCAATGAAGTTGGCAAGAGCGATTCCCCATATGACGCCAGCCAAGATAAACCAGATTCCTCGTGAGACGAGAATGAAAATGAATTTTTTCTTCTCCATGAATGAACAACTCCTTTTCTTAAATCCATTTTATCATATTTTATATTTATTTTCATTATTTTTAGATAAAAACAAGAAAAATCATTTTTGTTTTTATGTCTTTTTTGATAAATATGGAAGAATCATTCATACATGAATTGTTTGACAAAAAGGTATAAATGTTGCAATAAAGAATTGTTGTCGAATTGAATTGATCTATCGGTTATTGTATACTTTGATTTAGATAATGTGAAATTATGAAAAATTCAGAAATAGCTCTCTTATTTGAAAACGCCAGAAAATCCAAGAAGATGACGCAAAAGGATGTCGCAGACGCCTTGAACTATTCTTCTCAGAATATTTCCTTATGGGAAAGTGGAAAAGTTTCTCCGAAAATGGATCTCGTCTTTGAGTTTTGCAATGCGGTCAAGATGGATCCGATTTCTTTTCTGTCTGGCAAATTCAAGGATTCTGAGTGTTCGAACAAGTTCGCACAGGATGAATTCCTACATTTTTTGAAGTTGAGAATTGCGGATGAGAATGTTTCAAAACAGCAATTGGAACAGTGGCTTGCCGTCTCCCGTCCAACATTGAATCGTATTCTTGCGGGTGAAAATGTCATCAGTATTGCCCAGTATTATGCGATTTGCGAGAACTTGAATTTTGATTATTCCGATATCATGGCCGGCTATCCCTCTCTTCCTCTTCCTTCATCCTCCGTTCTGCCAGAGGAAGAAAAGAAGAGAAGATTTCCTCGTTTTGCATTGGTTTCTCTCGGAGTGTTTCTTCTTCTTGGCGTGGGTATCGGTACCGGACTTCTGCTGTCGAAAACCAATCTTTTTTCTACGAATCCTGCTGATGTCGCTCTTTCCTATGAGGATACACCGGAAATCCAAATTGATTATGCAAAGCATGCCTTACAGGGATTCGAAACAGGTTTTTCATATACCATCAACGGCTATTCTTTTTCCAATCTTAATTTTGAATTGCCGATTCATGAGAAATGGTATGACAAAGAAATAAACATCGTGAAACTGGCTCGCGATGAGAACTATATGGATAGCTCATCCCAGTCACTTTTTGTGGATACAACCAAATTTGAAAATTTCCTGGATGTGAATTCAACTTCCATCAAGAATTCAGCTGCAGATCTTTCTGATCTCGATACGAGACTGAAAAATGTTGATCATTTAGATGAAGAACTCAGTCTTTTCAGTGAAGTCCATGTTGATGAATTGGGAATCATAGAGGATAATTCAGCAAATTATCTGCTCAATGAAAATGAGAAAGAGGTTTTATCGAAGAATCTTCAAAAACCGCTCTCGTTTTATGGAAATCAGTTCTATACAAATTGGCTCATGGGCTCGGAAACGTTTTTTCTAGACAGTTCCACATATCCATCCTATATCATTAAGAGTGAAAATGGTAAATCGTATGTTGAAATAACAGGAACGCAGACAAAAACACAATCCAGTGTTTATATTCCATCCGAAATTGATGACATTGATGATATTCGTGTCGCTGATTATGCATTCGAAGAATCGAAGAACCCGAATCTTCAGACAATTGTCTTTCAGAGAAAGCCGAGTTATTTGGGCGATTATGCTTTTTCAGGATTGAGTCTTGGCGTCCTTGATTTCGGATATAGCGATGATGCAAGACCGATGGCAGTGAAAATCACGAAGGATGAAGAATCGGAAGTAGGAAAATACAGCAATGCCTTTGCGAATTTAGTTCATGTCGATCGATGTCGATTGCCGTTCTATATCGGTTCTTCGGATGTTAGTCTTTATTTTTCCGGTCTATTTGGAAAGAATTCCTCTGATTATCTCAAGTCGGATGCGTTTGGGGGAATCTCTGCTTTCTTCATTCCCTCTCCTGAGAATCTGACCAAAATGCCGATGTATGATTTTGTGAAGGTGCGTCTATTGAAGATATCCTCTCTTTATGTTCCGAAGAATGTGAGGTTTCAATCGAATATTTCGGAAAAGAATGTTGACTTAAGAATCCTTTCCTTCCAACAGGACGAGGATGAAAAAAATGAAATTACGGGGAATTTCACCTGCTTCTATGCATTGGAATACCTCTCTGCTAATGAAAGATTGCTTAAAAAAACAACCTCTTCTATGTTTTTGGGTTGTATTTCCATGAAAGGCGCGTTATCTTACCAAAACCTCCAGACGATTTCCACTGAATCCTTCTCTTGCATGCGTATGCCGAGCAAGATTGAGCTTCGGAATGTCACCTCTATCGGAGAAAAAGCTTTTTATGCCCCCTATGGTCTGAATCAGATTGACATCTATAAGTCGGATGAAATCTCCTCCTCCTCTCCGCTTGTCATTTCTTCCTCTGCGTTTGTAAATAATGGGAATCTCTCTGGCGATAAGAAGATTCAGAAGATTGTTTTCCATGGTTTTTCAGAGGATGAACTTTGTCTTGCGACAGACTTCAAAGGTGAAAATATCACTGTTGAAAAAGTCGCTTAAATTATCAGTTGAAATTGCTTAGCCCCATCATTAGAATATTTACAATAATTTTGGAGGAAACGAAAATGATTATTTTGACAGGCCCATCTGCTTCTGGAAAAACGGCAACATGTTTGTATCTTCAGGAACATTTCGGAATCCGGAAAGTCATTACGCATACCACCCGTCCGATGAGAAGAGGCGAAAAGAATGATGTCGATTATCATTTTGTCTCAAAAGAGGAATTTCAGAGAATGATTGACAACGATGAATTCATCGAGCATGTCACGTTCAATGGCAATTGGTATGGCACATCCAAAAAGGAAGTCGGCATCGATAAATGCATGGCCGTCGAAATCAATGGGGCCATGACGTATAAATCCTTCAATGATCCGAAAATCGTCCTGTTCTATATGAATTTGGATGAAGAGACCTGTCGCCAAAGAATGCTCTCGAGAGGAGATGATCCTGTCAAGGTGGAATCCAGAATCCAGAATGACAAAGGTTCTTTCCATCTTTCTGAAGAACAGAAAAAGAAAATCGATATCAATGTGGATACAAAGAACCATAATCTTGTCTCCGCTTCCGAATATATCTACAAGAAGTATGTCGAAATTCTCAAAATCCGAGGCATTGACGTCTCTTCCCTGAAATAATGAAAATAAGCCATTCCCCACATTGTTGGAGCATGGCTTTTCTTATTGCTTGCAATACTTATATAGTTTTTTCTATTTTTCTGAAAAACATAGCAGTCCTCCTCTTAATTTTATCTTTATTTTAAGAATGTCATAGAACGTTCGTGCACTTTTCCAAACAAAACTATATTAAAAATTACATTTTCGAAAATTTCAATCAACTTGTTCGTCAGCAGTGTGAATCATTTTAAGAGATCTTTCTCAATGAAAAAAGACGCCATTAGGCGTCTTAGTACGATCTGATTTCGTTGAGGGGAATATCTCTTTCATCGAAAGTCAGGGATTTGTTTTCCTGGAAGTCATAGGCGACTCCGATTGTGTAGATGAACCCTTTTCGGCTGGAAAGATAGTTGTTGTAATATTGCTTTCCGTATCCGACACGTCTTTTTCCGCTGAATCCGACAAGGGGGACAATCATCAATCCTGGCTGGTCGACGATATTCTTCGGCTCGAATTGAGGCTCGAGAATCTTGAATCGATCGATTCTGAAATTCTGCGTCTTGTTGATCTGGCAAAAGACCATGTCTCCGCTTGATAGAATGACAGGGAGACAAACAACTTTATCATCCTGCAAGGCTTTGACTACCAAATAATTTGTGTCAATCTCATTTTTTATGGGAGAATAAAGATATATATGTTTATTCTCCTTGTAGATTGGATCATTCACAATGTCCTTTGTCATAAGGAGAGATTTTTCCCTGATGAAGTCTGCCGTGAGTTCGCTTCTTTTCTTGAGAAGTTCCTGACGTATCATGTTTCGATTATCCATAGCCTTAAAACTATAAAGGAATGGGCATGGAAAATCAATGTTATGAAATCGCTTTATTCAATAAAAATATCGGAATTGTCAAGGAAAATAAAAACCACGTCCCATGTCAATGAATTGTTTTTTTGATTTTGAGAATTCAGGGAGTTTCTCCTTTTTTTCTGATTTAGGGATGATTTGGGCACTTCCTTGCTTTATCTATCTTGAGTGAAAAATCAAGTTGCTTACTTTTATCCGTTGTTTTTGCTTTTCGGCCTTATACTTGAGACATGAAAAGCGAAAACCGTGATATCTTAGCCATCGATCTGAAATCATTCTATGCTTCAGTTGAATGCATCAACCGAAATATGGACCCGTTTACGACACCCCTTGTCGTAGCGGATGCCTCGCGTGGGGATGGGACGATTGTTTTGGCTGCGAGTCCCTTCATCAAGGAGAAATATCATGTGAAATCCAGATGTCGTCTCTATGAGGTGGATAAGAGTATTCCCGGGCTCATCATCGCGATGCCATCGATGCAGAACTATCTCGATGTCTCAAGCCAGATCAATTCCATTTATCTTGATTATGTTTCGGAGGAAGACCTCTTTGTGTATTCCATCGATGAGAGCTTTCTTGATTGCACTCATTATCTGAAGAAGGGGAATGACACGCCAATCAGCTATGCCAAGAAGATCATATCGGATATTCGACACAAGACAGGGCTCACGGTCACCGCCGGCATCGGAAAGAATATGTTTATGGCGAAGGCCTGCATGGATATCGAGGCAAAGCACAGTCCGGAATTCCTGGCAAAGTGGGATTATGAGGATATCCCAAAACATTTATGGAATGTCACGCCGTTAAGCAAGATGTGGGGAATCGGAAACCGGCTTGAGAAGAAATTGAATGACCTCGGCTTTCGCTCTGTCGGCGATATTGCCTGCAGCGATTCTGCCTATTTGAAAAAGAAACTCGGTGTGATTGGAGAGGAAATCTATTATCATTCCCTAGGATATGATGATGCGCTTCTTCAGGAGAGATATGTTTCGAAGAATCATTCCCTTTCCGTGGGTCAGGTTCTTCTTCGTGATTATTATCCGATGGAGATGCCGATACTGATTCGGGATATGGCAGTCGAGTTATCGGATCGGATGCTTCTTGATGATGTCATTGCGAAGGATTTTGTTCTTTCCATCGGTGATAAAAATCATGGCGGCTTCTCTTTGCGATTCGGATTCTATACGCCGACAGATAGCCAAGAGAAGATATCGCATGCGGCTGTCGAGAAATACCTGGCGTGGAAAAAGAAAAATAAAGTGGAAGAAAATGAGGGGGTTCTTTTTCGGCAGATCTGTCTTGTCGCCTTGGATGTTCTTCCTCGAAATTGTTATCAGACTTCCCTGTTCGAGGATTATGAGGATGACTGTCGGCTGAGGACATTGGAAAAGACAATGCTTACGATACGTTCGCAATATGGCGCAAATAAGGCGATGCCTTGTTCTGCGGCCAGTTTATCTTCGACGTTTTTGACAAGAAGCAACCAGATAGGAGGACATCATCGATGAGAGGAATGAAAAAGTGGATGCCGTTCAAGTCCTTGAAAGGACAATACGAGACTCTTGACAAGATGAAGAACGAAAGAAAAAAACAGACTATGCCCGAACTCTCCATCGATGAGATTGATGACCTCAACCATGCCTTGACTTCTTTGAAGAAAGGGGATAGGACGAGTGTCACGTATTTCACGGATGGCGAAATCAAAAAGAAGGATGTTGTCTTCTTGCGGTGTGATGGCTATTCAAGAACCGTTTCATTCAAGGAAGTGACGATTCCTTTTGCATCCTTGATCCGATTTGAATGAAAATCCGAAAAAAAGGTGTCGAGAAGGAAATATATAGATGAGGAGGCAAATTTGGTAAAGAAATTCTTTACTTGTGGAACGTAATTTTATATACTACCCCTAGGCCTTTTTAGGCCATATACTTTCTTGCCGATTTATGATGTAAAATCGGCCGGAAGACCATAGGGAGGTATAGAAAACATGAAAAATTACGAACTCATGTACATCCTCATGCCGGAGCTTTCTGAAGAAGACATCAAGAATGAAAATGCTGCTCTTCAGAAGATTATCACTGACAATGGTGGAAAGATCACTGGCGTCAATGAATGGGGTATGAGAGACCTGGCTTATGAAATCAAGAAGCAGACGAAGGGCTACTATGTCGTTGTCAATTTCACCGCTGGTGGTGCTGTCAACGCCAAGTTCAATTCCATTGTTTCTCTTGATTCGAAAGTCATGAGATTCCTTATCACAGTTGCCAACAACTAATTGAAAAGGAGAAAGTAGAATTATGGCTGCAATCAATCGTTGTGTCTTAGTCGGTCGCATTGTAAGAGATCCGGAGCTCAAGAGAACCAATTCTGGAACTTCCGTCACATCTTTTACGGTTGCCGTTGACAATCCTACCAAGACGGGTGGAGAAAAGACAACATCCTTCATTCCATGCACATGTTGGAATAAGACAGCGGAAATCGTCGCAAAATATTGCTCGAAAGGTTCGCTTGTCGGTGTGGATGGTAGATTGAATCAGAGAAGTTATGAGGATCATAATGGTGGAAAGCGCACTGTTGTGGAAGTCATCGCTGAATCGGTTCAATTCTTGGAGAAGAAAGGATCGAATGAATCCTCCTCTTCCAATGATGTGAATGATTTGCCAGCTGATAACGGCGCAGAGAATTCTACCATCGTTCATGCAGGAATCGATTCCTCGGACGATGATCTGCCGTTCTAAGCTTGGGATGCAATCCTGAGCGGAAAGGAAATGCGAACATGTTCCGCAGAGTTAAACCAAAGAGAAAGTTCTGTTATTTCACAAAGAACCATATCAAACATATCGATTACAAGGATACCGAACTCTTGAAGAAGTACATCTCTCCATCCGGAAAGATCACTCCAAGAAGAATCACCGGCACTTCCGCCAAGTATCAGAGAATGTTGGCTGTCGCTATCAAACGCGCCAGATTCATGGCTTTGTTGCCATTCGTTGCTGACTAATGAAAAAGAAAGCCCAGGGAGGACATCACCCTGGGTTTTTAAGTGAAAAAATATAGTCAGACGTATTTTCTTGTTCTCTATAGGGAATGCAGAATAAGATTCCATCACTATGAGGAGAATATGAATGTTTCTATCCTTACCTTGCTGATCTTTTTGATTTCTTTTCAGATGTTTTCTTTTTCTTCATCCAATTCAGCATGAGTGTATAAAGAACGCTTCCGAAGACAAGGAAAGAGAAGTAGAGAATCCAGGCAGTCGGATTTTTCACAAGCGAGACAACGGAAGGACAGTTCCACGGCTGGAAGATTTCCCTGAAGAATTGACTATGGAAGAAATTTCCGTCATTGGAATGGAACATGGAGAAGGTGGTGACTTTTCCTCCGATGAAACTCGTCGGGGAGAATAGACCGGAGAGAATTCCGCTGAGCAGGGAAACGAGAAAGACAATCAGACGATAGCGGTTCATCTTTCGACACATGTTGAACATGACGATGAATCCGGAAAGCGTGGTGAGAAGAGAAATCATGCTGCTGACATCATAGATGGAAAGAAGAGGTGTCTGCCCCATATTCATAGGAATCTCATAGAAGAGAATCGGAAGAAGGCTACTGATGGCCATGAAGATGCCAGAGAGGAAGGCTTTATAGAGGACGTTTTCCTTGAAAGTGCCTCGAATCGGTTCCTCGCTCGACTCCAGGGACAAGAGGAAACCACCGATGGTGATGACACTGAATTGCATCATATAGAGATTTTCGACGCTGAACCACATCTGTCCTCTCTTGAACGGAATCAAAAGAAGGGAGAGAAGAATGAAGCAGACGGTTTTCATTAAAAAGAGCGTAGCGGAACGTTCGATATTGTTGACAACTCTTCTTCCTTGAGAGACAACTTCCTTTAGATGCGAAAAATCATTATCGAGCAGAATTAAATCGGAACATGCTTTTGCAGCATCTGTTGCATTGCAGAATGAAATCGAAGCATTCGCCTGTCGTAAGGCGAGAATATCGTTGACGCCATCGCCGGTCATGGCCACGTTTCTCCCTTTTTTTTGCAAGGCGAGAACGATGGCCTTCTTCTGCTCGGGACTGACGCGGGCGAAGATGGTGTATTCTTCGACCAAAGAAGGAATCTCCTCTATGGAAACATTTTCCATGGAGATGACTTTTTCGGCATTGCGAACAGAACATTTTTCGGCAATCTTCTGGATGGTGAAGGGATTATCGCCGGAGATGATTTTGATATCGAGGTGGTTTTTATAGAAATAGGACAATGTCTCTTTGCAGGAAGGACGGATTCTGTCTTTTAGGACAAAGAGTGCGAGAACCTTCTCCCCAGAAAGAAAAGCAAGAACTCGATTGCCGTTTTTCGCTTCTTTGACTGCGGAAGAGAAGTACGGGTCTTCTTTCCTCAGAAGATATTCAGGGGCACCGAGAGTCAGGATTTCTCCGTCTTCGAGCTGCAGAGAGGAAGATTTCTTTTGGCTCGAGAAGGGTTCATAATTGAAATTCACAATTTCCTCCTTGCCGTATTTTTCTTTCAGGCAGGAGGCCGTTGGATTTGTGTCAGTTGATGCAAAATTGAATTTTCTGATCAGTGAGATGATTTCTTCTTCCTTCAATGTGGAAACAATTTTTTCGACTTCCATATTCCCGTCGGTCAATGTGCCTGTCTTGTCAAGGCAGATGGTATCGACTCTCGATAGATTTTCCAAGGAATAGAATTCCTGAATCAATGTTTTTTCTCTTGCGAGTTTGACGATGGAGATGGCTAAGGTCAAAGAGGTCAATAGGACAAGCCCGGTTGGGATGACGCCGATCGCAAAGGCACCGGCTGTTAGGATGATCCTCGACCAGGTCGATGCACTTGCAAGGCTGTAGGTGACATTCTGCTCGATGGACCAGACGGTGGGATCGCTTCCCCAACGATTGATCTTGTAGACAAGGGTGAGAATGACAATGCTGGTCATGCACAATAAAACAATGGCAAGGAATTTGATGAGTCGGTCGATGCTTTCAATCAGTTTCGATTTCTTTTTGGGAATCTCCCGGACCTGATTCGAAAGAGAAGAGGCATACGTTTCCTCGCTGATTTTCTCGACTCTTCCATATCCATCGCCGACAAGGATGAGGGAGCCGGAGTAGAGCATCTCGCCTTCCTTCTTCTTTATCGATGCGGATTCTCCGGTAAGAAGCGATTCATCTGCTTCGAGAGCTCCTTTTACGAGAATGGAATCACAGACGACCTGGCTGCCTGCCTTGAAATGAATAATGTCATCCTTGACGATTTCTTCCTTGCTGATTTGGATTTCTTTTCCGTCGCGGACGACAAAGACCTTGCTTTCCGTGACGATGGTCAATTTTCGAATCACCTTCTTGGAATGGATCTCCTGTATGGTCCCTATCATGGAATTGAGAATCACTGGGATGATGAAAGTGAATTTTGAAAAACCGAAATATTTGTCTGCGATTTCCTTGTTTCCAGTGGCGTTGAGATAGATGACGAAAAATAAGAAGAGGGCAGCGATGCTCAGAAGGATGATGTTGAACGAATTAAGGAAGTTCTTCAAGATGATTTCGAGATTGGATTTCTCAATCCTGTTTTTTTCTTTGTTGCTCAATCCCGCCTCGATGCGGAGACGGACATCTTCTTTTGTCAAACCTTCTTCTGGTGATGGCTCTTTTCTTTCGATTTCTTTGTATTCTTTTTTCATGACTGCTATTATAGTGGAAAAAGAGAAAAATATCATCCTTGGCATTCAGAATAGGGATGATTGTAAAGAACTTATATGTGCGACGTTAAATGAGCATGGGCAGTGGGACTATGTGTTTTGGCGTTTGGCCGAATGTCGAAACGAAAGCTTTTGGAATATTCATAAATAGCCATACACCAATTTTAAAGAGCAAATGAAAATTCCCATGAACACGATGGTTCTGGGAATTTACTGATGCGATGCAGATCGAATCATTTGGAAATTTACGATGAATCCGAATGTAAACCACCATGCATGTGGATGGTGGTTTACATAGTCTTCTTTCCATATCAGTCGAGATGTCTACCAGCAGTCATGTAAGAACCAACCGTTTTGATTGGTTCGATTCACGTTGTAATAGTATTCGTTATAGAAAGCGGCCTTCTGAACGGTGTAGCGGGTATCCTTCATGTAGATGGTTGTGTAGTTGCCGTCCAGTTTCTGCTTTTCGCCATCGGGTGTCGCGAAGCAGAGATAGTAGTTGCCGGCATCGCAGTTCTCGAGAGTTGTTCTCGTCACATAGCCTAACCAGTTGTGATAGGAGCAGACCTTGAAGTTGATCTTTCTGTTGTAATTGCCATGGACATCGTAATATGTTCCACAGTAGTCGTAGTCTTCATAATACCATCCATGACTATCGACATACATGTTCGCATTGTATAAGCCGAGCGATTTATCGAAGAGATCCTCATTGTTGGCATAGAATCCGGCAAATTTCAGATAATCGATGATGGTGTAATCCGGTGTGTAGAAGGCTTGGGAGTAGGTTCTGAAGTCATTGGCGACGGAAGCAACGAAGCTTGTGTCCGGGACATATTGCAATGCTTCATGCTGCATATCGCCTCGGCTGCCATCGCTGCATTGGTAGAAATCTCTGATCAAGGCCTGACGGGAATCGTTCTCGCCGACCTTATCGTTGATATCGTATGTCAAGGTTGCCATACGTCTGGAATATTCCTTTCCTGTCTTCAGGTAGGTGACGATTCCCTTTTCGTATTTTTCTTCGATAGGCTTGAGCGAATCGAGCGTGTTTTTGAATTTCGCATTGACCTTGTTGACGGCGGCTGCCATGTCGTTGATCATGTTCTCATAGCTCTTCATAGCTGCGGTTCCCATGCCCTGGGTGTAATAATACATCTGGAACTTGGCAAGGTTTGCACAGGAGACAAGCGTGCTATCGATGTAGGCCATGAAGTTCTGCATATTGCGGGTCTTGAAACTGGACCAGACATCATAGACGCCAAGAGTTTCGTCATAGTAGTAGAAGATATCCTTGGCCATGTCGGAATTGTTCGGCGTCAAAATCTTCTCGGCGAAGTTCGTGACATAATCCGCGAACGGCTTGCCGTTGATGAAGAGCTTCTCGACGGCATCCTTATAGTATTGCTTTCTCTCATTTTCGAGGACTTCCTCTGTCAAGGAGGAATCGTTTTCGCGATCAGCCAGATAGCCTAAGCCATTGACGACGAAGTTGGAACTGTAATGTGCCGCATCCTTGACGATATCCAAGACTGGATTCAAGATCAGTTCGGAATGATGCTGGCTTTCCTGGGCAGCCAAAGCTGTGATTTTCTCCTGCACGACGCCGAGCTGTTCCTGGATTTTCTCCAAGGTCTTCGTCGTGGCATCGCGGAAGTCGTATCCACATTCCTTGAGAAGGTTGATGACGACCATCTTTCCGTATGTCTGGATGCCGCCGGCGATCAGTTCACCGCCTTTGGAAATCAAAGAATCGATGATTTCGGATGCGGCATCGGTGGTCGGCTCAGCAGAAAGACGATGCTTTCCTTCTGCGGTGAGCATGAAAGATGCGGCGTCATTGGAAGTCGAATCGTCAATCACTTCGGCTGTGCTGGAAGTGGTCGGCGTCGCAGAAGAATTGGAACTCGGATTGCTGTTCGTGCATGAGGCCATGCCAAATAAAGTGACAGGAATCAATGCAGATAAGAACATTTTTCTCTTTTTCATAAGGTTTTCCTCACTTTCTAAAGGTTACAATTTGTGTACCTTTGTTTCTTTTGACTATATCATACACCTTTTTGTAATAATTGCAATAGAAAAATGAATTTTTTTAGTGATTTTGTAACTTAATGAATTATTATGAAACAATTCAAGTTGAAATGTAAGTTTAATAGGATGATAAAGAATGATTTCCTTCATGAGAGAATCCGGCCATAAAAAAATCTCCCTAGAACAGAGAGATTCATGCGTTTGACAATTGAGTTTCCTTTTCTTTTTTCAGTGTGCGATAGGCTAGAATGGATCCAGCGACATCCAATATAAAGAAGAATAGGAAGATCAAGGAGAATAGCTTGGCAGTTGAACTGAGAACACCTTTGGATTTGACAAGAAGGAAAACATCAAGGGAGCTCGTGGAGAACATGAATAGATAAGTGGAAGCTACGCTCAGAATCAGGAAGATCGGTGCGGCGATCAAAAGGAAAGGCTGGAGCATCAGGATGGTCATCAATAAGCAGAAGATGAAGTTGAAGATGAACCAGGGTATTTGGATGATCTTGCAGATCATGATGGCTTTAGAATAATCTGCCGTATGATGAAGCGTCGATAAGGCACCAAGCAGGATGTTGGCAAGACATAGTAAGACAAGAATCGCAAGTGAGAATAGATAGATGACATCAAGGCAATTGTTGATTTGGTTAATGGCCTCTTGTTCCATGTTGCTTTTGTTGACGAAAATCTTCGAGAGCAGTATTATCGCTGACATATACATCAGAACAGTCTGAATAATGATGAGTACCTTATTTGCTTTCATGATATTTTCTTTTCTTTTGTCTTTAAATTATAGGTGAAAATCAAATAAAAAACAATTGCATTTTAGGTCGTTTGCTCTGACAAAGGTGATTCATGATATGGCTTTGGGTAAAAATCTCTTTGGTTTTTGAAGGAAGGAAGAAAAAGAAAAAACAGAATTTCACGTTTTTTGCTCATTTCCCTTCAAAAAAGCATCGTTTGCGTGAATGATGGTTTGTTTTGGCTAATTCCTTTGAAAAACATTGCAACTTTGTTTTTTGCAAACTACAATATTAAAAACTGAAAGAGAGGTTTATAAATATGATTGTCAATGCTACGAGAATGCTTCGTGCTGCCAAAGAAGGCCATTATGCCGTCGGACACTTCAACACCAACAACCTGGAGTGGACAAAGGCCATTCTTCTCACGGCTCAGAAGATGAATGCTCCTGTCATCATCGCCACTAGCATGGGTGCTGGAAAGTACATGGGCGGATACAAGGTTGTCGCCGCCATGGTCAAGGCCATGGATGAATCCTTAGGCATCACCGTTCCGGTCGCTTTGCATCTTGATCACGGCAACTATGATGCTGCCAAGGCCTGCATTGAAGCGGGATATTCTTCCATCATGTTCGATGGCTCGAGTCTTCCTTTTGAGGAGAACATCGCCAAGACCAAGGAATTGGTTGCTCTGGCTCATGACAAGGGACTTTCCATTGAAGCCGAAGTCGGTGCCATCGGTGGAACCGAAGATGGCATCACAGCCGACGGCGAAGTTGCTGATCCGGAAGAATGCAAGAAGATTGTTGCCTTAGGCATCGACTTCCTTGCCGCCGGTATCGGAAATATCCACGGCATCTATCCAGAAAACTGGAAGGGACTTCATTTTGATGCTCTCGAGAAGATCAATGCTGCCACTGGCAACATCCCGCTTGTTCTTCACGGCGGGACCGGCATCCCGGATGATCAGATTGTCCATGCCATTCATGATGGCATTTCCAAAATCAACGTCAATACCGATTGCCAGCTTGTCTTCGCTGATGCGACCATCAAATATTGCGCTGCTGGAAAAGCCAGCCCGACTGCCGACAATCAGTCCAAGGGTTATGATCCAAGAAAACTTCTCAAGCCAGGCTATGAAGCCATCTGCGCCAAGGTCGAAGAGAAGATCAAACTCTTCGGATCCGAAGGAAAGGCAAACTATTAAGCAAATCGACTGCCAGGAGAAATCTTGGCAGTTTTCTTTTGGCTGAAAAAAGAGATAGTACAAGAAAAGGGGCTGTTAAAGTATTCGATGTTTAGAAAATAAACATTGGATGGCTGCTAACAGCCCTTTTATATGTTTATCTTTTTCGCTTATGCCGTTTCTTGGCGATTTGATTTGGCTGCAATT
>CAVKZJ010000027.1:0-24371 GCA_963660905.1 bacterium
CATTCAAGATACGATGAACATAACTCATCAATTTATCTTGAGGAACATTATCGAAAAATTTTTCTAAATCTATATCGACAACCCAAGTATAGCCATCATTAAAGTATTCAAGAGCTTTTACAATGGCTTGTTGTGCTCTTCTTCCTGGTCTAAAACCATATGAAAATTCACTAAACGTTGGTTCAAAAATAGGACTTAACACTTGCACAATAGCTTGCTGAATAACTCTATCAGCTACCGTTGGAATGCCAAGTTTTCTTACTCCACCATTCGGCTTTGGAATTTCCACTCTTCGAACTGGAAGTGGTTTATAGTTTCTCGTTCTAATTTGTGTCTTAATACTTTCAAGATTTTCTTTTAGATATTCATCGAGCTCATCGACTTTCATTTTGTCAACGCCAAAAGACCCGCCGTTAGAGATAACGCGTTTCTTAGCAAGTTCGATATTATCATTGTCGAGAATTCTCTCAAGTATTTGTGACATGTTTGTGTCTCTTTCTCCTTTCCGCGTCTTGATAAATCATCTTATGTGTCTTCTAGAGTCCTACGAATACGTTCGTTCTTCTCTAATCAGTCAGATTGTTATCAAGAACATACATTTGATTCGACATACGAAGGTGTTCAGTCCTTCCCATATTTCAGGTACTATGACTTCGGCTGACTCCTTATACATTGTTGTTACTAGGTTATCACACCCGTATAAGGTCTCATGGGATAAGTCATTCTTCTTTCCTCGTCTACCCTCGCAATTTACGCATTAGAGTTACGTTTGCCTTTTGGACTTTGCTTTATTTTGAAAGCGAATCCGTCTAATACGCCTTCGTATTGCGTTTCTATTCGTAGGGCTACGATTTCGCTATTGCTTCTTCTATTCACTCCTCACGGAAACGTGAAACTTGCAAGTTGCTATATAGTTCGTCGGCAACTACGCCTATAAGGACTTTCACCTTAGAACAATGGCATGCCCATCATACAAAATGCCTCCGTCCAAGCGACGGAGGCAATTCATTTTTATGCAGATTTAGATATGAAGAGTATAGAAGAGAGGAACCTGATAGCCTAACGAGGCATCATATCCATTGTCGAAGGCAAGCTTTTCGTGCTTATTGGCAAGAGCGAGCTGCTGACGGGAAGCATCGATTTCCGCCATATTATGATACCCAAGACCAAGTCCTCTTTCGCCAGCAAGAGAATAATAGCGATAGGCTACTTCCAAATTTCTCTTATCGTTGACTTTTTCTCGGAAGCAATCCCCCAAATAATTCAGGGCGAAGGTATAGCCATCATGTGCGGCATCGATAATCAGCTTATGGCCTCTTTCGAGATCGTAGAAAGCAAAATCCTTATCGGTCAGAAGCATACCCAAGCGGAACTTGGCAGAGCAGGATCCCTTGGAAATCGCCAATTCATAGAATTCCTTGGCTTTCTTGTCATCTCTTTCAACAAGGCTATTGTCACCTTCATAAAGATAGCCGAGAAGAACAAGGGCACGGATGGAACCTTTTTCGGCGGCAATCTTTGCCAATTCGACAGCATCAAGCTTCTCGTCCTTTTGGGCTGAGGCAGAATCGAGAACACGAATCGACTTGATGAGAATCTGATCTGAGTCGATTTCTTCCTTTATGACCTTATCGTTGGCATCAAAAAGTTCATTCTCATTGACAACAACCGGAGAGACCGTCACTTTTTCGGATGTCTCTTCACTGGGAGTCTCCTTGACAACCGTCTCCGGATTCAGGACAGGCGCCGAGGCAGAATCGCCTTTTTCCAATTGATTGGAAATCTCATCAATCTTCGGTTGAACAGAATCATCACCGAGTTCCAAAGCCTTGCGATAATATTCCAAAGCAAGGTTCTTATCGATTGCTTCGCTTCCCAATCCATAATAGTAATAATCGCCCATTTCGCGGAAATCCATGGAGTCTTTCGGATTTTCCTTGAAGTGTTTCATCGCCGTGTCATAGTATTTACGGGCATCTTCCACATCGGCAGTCATGCCCTCCATGCCTTCTCGAATGATTCGACCAATTTCAAAATAGGATTTTCCTTTGGTCGTTCCCGTCCTGGCAGACTGGTTGATAAGCTTTAATCCGGCACTGATTTTTTTACCTTCCTGAATCAAATGCAGACCTTCCTGCAAATCTTTATCGATTGTGAATGACATGTGAAAGATTCCTCCAACTTCGTTTATTATATCTCTATAAGTCTTTCTTTTTCAATGGAATTTCTTTTGTTTTCTCGTGTTTGGCACTTTCGAAAGGGCCAAGACGCGATTTCCCCATCGGATGATGGCCGGAAGAGGCGACAACTTATGAAACAAGTAAAATCACATCGGCCAAAATCAATTTGAATGATTTTATCTTCAAGGCCTTTTGAAATTGTTTCCATCAATGAAGTCAAACTTTTTCCAATGATCCGCAAGAAATGAATCCGGTCGAACCAAGTATGAGAAAAGAGCCCTATGCGTCGTCCATAAGAGCCGCTTTGAATTTGAAACATCCTAACGATTCATTCAACTACCAATAGAAAATCTCATCGAGCTTTGATTGAACAGAATCGTCGCCGAGTTCCAAAGCCTTGCGATAATATTCCAAAGCCAATTTCTTATCGATCGGTTTGCGTCCCAATCCATAGTAATAGTAATCGCCCATCTCACGGAAATCCATGGAGTCTTTCGCATTCTTCTTGAAGTGTTTCATTGCGATGTCATAGTATTTGCGGGCAGTCTTCGCATCAGCGGGCATGCCCTTTACGCCTTCGCGGAGAATTCGTCCGATTTCGAAATAGGATTTTCCTTTGGTCGTCCCCTTCCTGGCAGACTGATTGATCAGTTTGAAGCCTGCAGTGACTTCTCCTCCCTGAATCAAACGAAGGCCTTCCTGCAAATCGTTATCGATCGTGAATGACATTGAGATATATTCCTCCAAACTCTGTTCATTCTATACCGAGAATTCTTTCTTTTTCAATGGAATTTCTTTTGTTTTTTTCTCTTTGGCACTGTCAAATGGGCCAAGATGCAATTTTCTCATCGAAAGATGACCCGAAGAGGCAACAACTAAGGAATCAAGCAGGATCACATCAATCAAGAGCAATTTCTCAAAAAGCATGGAAGAGAAATCCATATCCATTTTCGAAAAGCGCAATTCACCCGATGGATGATTGTGTAGCAAAAGAAGAAAAGAGCAGTTTGTCTGAATGGCATTTTTCAATATCGTCTTCATCGGAACATACACAAGCCGGATCTCGTCAGATTGAAAGACTTCTTTTTTCTGAATTCTTTTCTTTTGGTCAAGATAGAGGCAGAGACAGAGTTCTGTCGACTGATTGAGAAAATAAAACTCGCTTTTTTTGATGGCATCTTCTTCGGACAGGATTGTGGTCATCTTTTCAAGGGGAAGTCTTTTTAGAATTTCGGCAATCGCATAAAGGGTATATCCCTTGGCCTTGGAGATTCCTTTTTCGGAGAGAAGATCATCTGAAAAAAAGACGCCACAAAGGCCTCCTTTTTCCAAAAGAAGCCTTTGGGAGAACTGAATGACATTTTCCTTCCCAGTTCCCGTATGAAGAAGGAGAGCGAGAAGTTCGAAATCCTCGAGGGTGGAAATGCCTTTCTGCTGCGCTTTTTCTCGTGGCTTAGGCGATCCAGATTGAAAACAGGGGTTGTCTAGTCTCCCCATTGGAAAGTGAAACCACCCGGCAACGCGACCTTTCCGCCATCCTTGGCAAAGAAGATCTTGTAGCAGACGACGCTGACGATGCCGATGGCCAGCATGGCCATGATGGCGCTCAGGGTGATGGCCTCCCCTCCTTGAAGAGTCTTCTCTTCCGCTTCATTGATTTTTCTCATAAGAAAAACCTCCTTCATAGATATATTGTCCATGAGGGAGGCATTCTTCGAATTTATTTCATATATTTTGCAAGTTCTTCTTTGTACTTCTCGTATTTTTCCTTTTCCATGGCGATTTTCTCCGGTTTGGCCTTCGCCACGAAATTCGGATTGGAGAGCATTTTCTCGCTGCGGAGAATTTCATTGTTGAGGAATTCGATGCGCTTTGCTCTTCTCTGCTTGGCTTCCAGGGTCTCCTCTTCCTTGATTTCCAAGGCGAAGGAGGAGAAGTAGGAAAGGTCATCGCTCTTTTTCTCGAGCAAAACGATATTCGACGCAAAGGAGAAGCGGGAAAGGTAATTCTTCACCTTGATGAAGTCTTCCTCATTTCCATAGAATCCAAGATCGACGGGCGCATTCGGGGCCATCGACAGCTCCGATTTGTGGTTGCGGACCATCTTGATGGCGTCATTGAGGGATTTGGCAAGCAGGATATCTTCCTTCTTATAGGAGAATCCACACTCCGATGGATATTCCTCTTCATAGATGGACTTCTTGCTATTGGGAAGCTTGGAATAAATTTCTTCGCTGATGAACGGGGCAAAGGGGAAGAGGATGATCAAAATCTTCTTCAGGAGGGAAGAAAGGACATTGTAGGTCGTCTTCTTTTGTTCCTCAGAGGCATTCTGCAGAGTGACCTTGCAGTATTCAAGATAGATGCTGCAGAACTCATCATAGACGAAGGAATAGAGATAATCGGCCGCCTGTCCCAATTCATACTTCTCCATGTTGGACTTGACAGAGGATATCAGCTGGTCAAATTCCGAATAGATCCACGAATCCAGGAAGGAGAGATTGTCCGCCTTGACCTCTTCGGGAACGAAATCTTCCGGAAGCATGGAAAGGATGAAGCGGGAGGCATTCCAGACCTTGTTGAGGAAATTATGGGCTGCTTCCACCTTGTTGAAAGAGAAATTGATGTCCAGTCCTGGCGTGCCGCCAGTCGCCAAAGCATAGCGCAAGGAATCCGTTCCGTATTTTTCAATCACATCGAACGGATCGATGCCATTTCCAAGGGACTTGGACATCTTTCTTCCCTGGCTATCACGGACAAGACCATGGATATAGACCTTCTTGAAGGGCATCTCCGAGGTGAAATGGACACCATCGAGGGCCATTCTTTCGACCCAGAAGAAGATGATGTCATAGGCCGTGACCATGACGTCAAGCGGATAATATCTTTGATAGAGGGGCGTCTTCTCCGGCCAACCTAAAAAGGCAAACGGTGCCAGAGCCGAGGAAAACCAGGTGTCCAGGACATCCGGATCCTGATCGTATTCGTTTGGATCAAGCGGGGTTTCCGAACAGATGACTTCCTTCGTCACCTTATTAGTATAGACAGGAATGCGGTGTCCCCACCAGAGCTGTCTGGAAATGCACCAATCCTGAGTGTTTTCCAGCCACTGATAGAAGATATGCTCAAAGCGTTTGGGGAAGAAGGTCGTCTTTTTCTCCTCCGAATCCTGCATTTCCATCACGGCCTTGCTCAAAGGTTCCATCTTGACGAACCACTGCTTGGAAAGCATCGGCTCAACTACCGCCTTGCTTCGTTCGGAATGGCCGACATTGTGGACGATATCCTCAATCTTGATAAGGTCTCCCTGGTTCTTGATCTTCTCGACCACTTTCTTGCGGCATTCATACCGGTCGAGTCCAACATATTCGGAAGGACAATTCTCATTCATCGTGGCATCTTCCCTCATCGTCTTGACGAATTTCAGATTGTGTCTTTTTGCGATGTTGAAATCATTCGGATCATGGGCAGGCGTGCATTTCATGACGCCGGTGCCAAACTCCTTGTCGACATACCGGTCGGCAATCAAAGGAAGCTTTTCGCCATTGGCAGGGTTGATGACATATTTCCCTTCGAATTGATTATATCTTTCGTCATCCGGATTGAAAACAACCGCCTGATCGCCGAACATGGTCTCGGGACGGGTAGTCGCGACTTCCAAATAAGAGGAATGATCTTCAAACCAGTACTTGAAATAATAGAAGTGTCCGTTATCGGAAGAATACTGGACTTCGATATCGCTTAAGGCGGTCTTCAAAACGGGATCCCAGTTGATGATTCTTTCTCCACGGTAAATCAGACCTTCATCATAAAGCTTCTTGAAGACCTTGTTGACGGCCTTGCACATGCCCTCATCCAAGGTGAAGCGTTCCTTGGAGTAATCCATGGAAAGACCTAAGGCACGCCACTGCTTGGAAATGTAGTCGCCGTGCTCTTCCTTCCATTTCCACGCTTCCTTCAGAAAACCTTCTCTTCCGAGCTGATATTTGTCCTTTCCCTCTTCCTTGAGCTTGGCTTCGACCTTGGCCTGGGTCGCAATGCCTGCATGGTCCATATCCGCAAGGAAAAGAACATCGTATCCACTGATTTTCTTATAGCGTGCGATGATATCCAAAACCGTCGTGTTCGTGGCATGACCGATATGTAGAATGCCAGTGACATTCGGCGGAGGAACAATCATGCTGAAAGGCTTCTTATGCAGATTTTCCTCTCTCATCGCCTCAAAATAATGATTTTCTTCCCAAAACTTCTCTTTGCCTTCCTCCACCTTCTTGTGGTCGTAGGCCTTGTCTAATTCTTTCATAAAAAAAGTCCCCCGAAAATATCTTTTCTGAAGGGACGCAATGATCTTGCGCGGTACCACCCCTCTTCGGAATTTCCGCTCTTCTTTTGCCTAGCACTTTCTAAGTAGGCACTTAGGGGATTCCTCCCAGGCTCCAAGACGACAGAAAGAATGTTTGCTATCCAGCTTCCACCATCCTGGACTCTCTTTCAGCAAAGAAAAACTTTCCCTTCTTTTCAACGCCTAGATGAAATTCTAGCATGCAAAAAAGAAAAATCAAGAAAAAAAGAGACCTTTTCAGGCCCCTTTTGTGGATTTCACGATATCATCGCGAAGAATCTGATATAGTTTCTCTTTCTTCAATCCGACATCGAACATCTCCTTCCCGGCAAGTTTTTCCTTCTGCAGGGCAAGATAATGCTTTTCACTCATGTTGATCTTGTCTGTCTTGGTAAAGACAAAAGCGTAAGGAAGATTCAAAGAGTCCAGATAGGATGCAAAATCATCATCGGCAGGAAGAAGAAGACGTCGGGAATCGATAAGAAGGTAAACCTTCTTCAATCCCGGATTTTCCTCAAGGAAAGACTTCATCAGACCTGCAAACGTATCTCTCTTGAACGTCGCAAAGCCGTATCCCGGGACATCCGCAAGATAGAAGGACTTATCGATCAGAGCATAGTTGACCATGTTCGTCTGACCTGCCGTCTTGCTGGTCTTCATGAAATTCTTTCGTTTGACAAGGGCATTGATCAAAGTCGACTTTCCCACGTTGGACCTTCCGATGAAGGTCACTGTGGGATGGTCGAGAAGAAAGCCTTTCTTGTCGACGGCCGATTTGACGAATTCCACGTTCTGGAAACTAATCTTCGGCATCTTTGTCCTTCGCTTTCTTGACCGGTTTCTTATTCATCTTGGACTCCGGTGTGGTCGCCTTGAAAATTTCTTGCTTCATGGCAGAGATATCTTCCATGAAGACGCCCTTGAAGAGATCATCGACTTTCTTGACTTCGATGATTTCCAAGGCATCGGAAATTTCCTTTGGAAGTTCCTTCTTGTCCTTGTCATTCTCATAAGGGATGAAGACGGTCTTGATATGTTCTCTTGCAGCCGCATTGCACTTCTCTCTCAACCCGCCGATCGGCATGGCATTTCCGCGAAGATCGACTTCGCCGGTCATGGCGACATCATTGCGGATTCTCAGATTGCAGACAGCGGAAAGGATGCATAACACGGTCGCAACGCCAGCGGATGGGCCATCCTTCGGAGTAGCAGACTCCGGGAAGTGGATATGGATATCATGACAATTGAAGAATTCCGGATTGATTCCGACATCCGGTCCGATGGATTTGACATAGGAAAGGGCGGTTTCGCACGCTTCCTTCATGACATCGCCGAGGTTGCCCGTGAGAATCAATTGTCCCTTGCCAGGGAAGGTGTTGACTTCGATCTTGAGAACCTCGCCACCGGCCTGAGTATAGGCAAGGCCATTGATGACGCCGACTTGGGAATCATCGATATTTCTTTCATGAATGAAGACTTCGGCACCGAGATATTTCTTTACGGCTTCCTTGTCGATCACGATGTGATCAAGGGAAGGATTTCGGAGATAATCGACAGCATATTTTCTGTCGATCGTTCCGATTTTTCTTCTCAGTTCACGCACACCGGCTTCCATCGTATAGAATTCGACGATGTAGTTCAAAGCTTCATCTGTCCATTCCATCATGCCAGGCTTGATGCCGTTGTCCTTCTCTTCGAGTGCAAGAAGATGATTCTTGGCGATATCGATCTTTTCATACTTGGTATAGGTGTTGAGTTCGATCATCTCAAGACGATCAAAAAGCGGTCCAGGAATCTTGGAGATGTCATTGGCTGTGCAGATGAAGAGGACATTGCTCAGATCGAATGGCTCATCGAGATAGTTATCCGAGAAATTCTTGTTCTGTTCCGGATCGAGGACTTCCAAAAGGGCACTGGCTGGATCGCCGTGATAGCCTCCGCCATCGATCTTATCGATTTCATCAAGCAGGAAGACGGGATTGTTCGTTCCGCACTTCTGCAAAGAGGAGATGATCTTTCCGGGCATCGCTCCGATATAGGTCTTTCTATGGCCACGGATTTCAGCTTCGTCCGAAACACCGCCTAAGGCAACCTTTACGAATTTTCTTCCCAATGCAGCGGCAATCGAGATGGCCAAGGAAGTCTTGCCGACGCCAGGGGCACCATAAAAGCAGAGAATCGGAGCCTTCAGGGACTTGGTCAATTGCTTGACGGCAAGGTATTGAAGGATACGGTCCTTCTGTTTCTCAAGCCCATTGTGGTTTTCATCAAGAATCTTCTTGACCGATTCGAGGTCCTCATTGTCCGTTGAGGAAACGCGCCACGGAAGATGGGTGAGAAGATCGAGATAGTTTGTCGCGACGCCGATTTCCTGACTTCCCATCGGAAGAGCCTTGACACGGGTGATTTCCGAGCGGATTCTCTTCTGGATGTTGTCCGGATAGAGCTCCGGATGCTTCGTGAGACATTCCTCATAACGGTCGATGGCATCGCCGCCATCGAATTCCTTGAGCTGGTCCTTGACCACCTTCATCTTTTCACGGAGGACGAATTCACGCTGGTTCTTGTCGATGGCTTCGGAGACCTTTCGCTGGATATCGTATTCGATTTTGGAATCGAGGTTGAATCGATCGAGGTCATTGATGACAAGACGGAACTGTTCCAAAGGATCCTTCTCTTCGAGGATGAGCTGCTTGGTGAGTTCCGAGGTCCCCAAAAAGGCGGCAATATGATAAGGAATGTTCTTGACTTCCGGAACCGTCTGAGAAAAGTCCGGCAATTCGGGAAGCTGTGGATATTTCTTGCGCAGGCTCAAATAGTCGCCGGTAAATTTTCCAAACATCTCATAAATTTTGGAATCTTCCCTTTCATAGTAGATATGGGAAGAGACGCTGGCCTTGATCGTCTTTGTCAGGTCATCGATGGCAAAGTCGATGAGATCGACCGGTTGTTTGCCGATCGCCTTGACATTCAGGACGCCATTCTGATCCGTCGTGATGGACAAGACCTTGCAAAGACATCCGGTAGAACGGACACCCGGGAGAATCAGATTATCGAAATCGCCATATGCATTATCAATGTTCGATAAGGACATGACAAATTCATCCCCGTCCTTGAGACGAGAAAAGAGATTGATATCATAATCATTGCTTGCGATGATGTTCATTTCAACATCCGGCAAGCCGACATTTTTCTTATTTGGAAGAACAGAAAGTCTTCTGGGAGCATAACTTTGCATACACACACCTCCTTATTCTATGAATAGCACAACAAAATCTTAAATATTATATCTATAAATTTAGCAATGTCAATGAACAAGTGCTAAATTATAAAAAAGTCAGAAAACAAAGGAGGACATTTGCTGTCCTCCTACGTCATTCAGAATCTTATTCAGCTTTTGCTTCTTCTTTGGCTTCTTCTTTCTTCTCTTCTTTTTTCTCTGCTTTTTCAGTGGAAAGCTTTTCTTCCTTCTTAATCAATTCTGGAACATTGAGTTCAAGCAAACGGGCCTGGACATTTCCTGTCATGATGGAAGAGAAGACTTGATTGATATAGCCATTGATTTGGTTGTTGATCTGATCATCGGACATCTTCTGGGCCTTGTAATAGTTGGCAAAGTTCTTGACGAATTCATCCATCGGAGAACCAATCTGCTTTTCGATATCTTCCTTTGTCGGAGCCTTGATGTCTTCTGCCTTGGCGACTGCCTGATAGATCAAGGAAGACTTGATTTCATTCTCTAATCCAGTCTTGAGGTTGGCCTCATACTGTTCCATGGTCTGGTTGACAAGCTTAAGATATTCTTCCAAGGAGAGACCCTGCTGTTCGATCTGATTCTCATCCTGTTCCTTTCTCGACTGGAGGAGAGACTGGACATATTCAGGGCAGATTTCGAATTCGCTGCCTTCTCTGACCTGAAGTAGGAGGTCATTGACGACGCCATTCTTATAGGTATTGAAGGACTGTCTGGAAAGATTTTCCTTGACCTTGGCCTTGAGTTCTTCCAAGTTCTTGGAAACATACTGGCCAGAAAGGGTTGTGGCAAATTCATCATTGATTTCCGGAACTTCCTTGGTCTTGACTGCATTGAGGGTGACCTTGAAGACAACCGGCTTATTGGTCAACGGCTCTGGATAATTTTCCGGCATGGTCAAAGCGACATCGAATTTGTCGCCAGCCTTGTGTGAGACACACTGTTCTTCGAATCCAGGAACGAAATGCTTGGAGCCCAATTCCAAATCAAAGGAAGTGGCACTTCCGCCATCGAACGGCTTGCCATCCATGAGACCGGTGAAATCGATATTGACGGTATCGCCCATCTCCGCTTCTTTTTCGCTCGGAACAAGTTCTGCATTGTCCTTGGCAAGACGATTGATTTCCTCTTCGACATCCTTGACCAAGACTCTCTTCTGTTTGACAGAAGTGGTCAGACCCTTATATTCGCCCAATTTTTTGACGCTTGGTGCGAGGAAATAGGTGACAAGGAATTCGGCTTCATCCGCAGAGAATTTCTTTAAAGTAACCTCTGGGCGGAGAGACTGGGCAAATTTGCCATCCTTGACATATTTCGAAAATTCCTCATCAGCCTCGAAATTCTTGTCGAGCATTCTCAAGAGGGCATTGACAGTCTCGTTGGCAACATCATCATTGTGAAGATAGCGGGAGGCAAGTTCCTTTGGAGCCTTTCCTTTGCGGAATCCCGGGACAACGACATTGGCAATGAGTTTATTGACAGCCTTGTCCGATGCCTTGCTGACTTCTTCCTTGGAAAAACTGACTTCGGCATCAAGATGGCCATTTTCATTCTTAAAAGTGTGCTTCATTTTCATTACTCCTGTAAAACAATAGATTAAGCCTAAACATTATAGTAAGCGTCTTCTTTCATTGCAAGAAATTCTAAATTTCCTCGCAAAGAAACCTCATAAAACTGCAATTGGCGGATAAAAAATCAGTGAATTTTCTTCAAATGCCAGATATCGCGATTGTATTCGGAGATCGTGCGATCGCTCGAGAACCACCCCGATGCGGCAATGTTGGCAAGGCACTTCTTGCCCCATGCCGTGCGGTCAAGATACCAGGATTCGATTCTCTTGCAGGCAAGGGCATAGGAGTCGAAATCCTTCAGAACCATGAATTCATCATTGCGATACATGATTTCGTCGAAGATCATGCGGAATTGATCCTTATTGGCCGAGAAGGTATCCGTCAAAAGCGAATCCATGATTCTCTTCACGCGGGCATCCGTATTGTACACATCCCACGGATTATAGGAATTCTCATATTTGATTTTCTTGACTTCCTCTTCTCTCATGCCGAAGATGCAGGCATTGTCTTCACCGACAAAGCGAGAGATTTCGACATTCGCACCATCCAAAGTACCTAGGGTGATGGCACCATTCATCATGAATTTCATATTGGATGTGCCGCTCGCTTCTTTTCCGGCAAGGGAAATCTGTTCAGAGATATCGCTGGCCGGGATGACAACCTCTGCCTTGGAAACATCATAGTTCTCAAGGAAGACAACCTTTATATACTTCGATGCGACAGGATCTTCCGAAATCGTCTTACTCACCGCGAGAATCAGTTCGATGATCTTCTTGGCATAGACATAGCTCGGAGCAGCCTTGGCGCCAAAGATATACGTATGCGGATAATATTTTCCATTCGGATTGTCCTTGATCTGGAAATAGCGGTCAATGATATGGAAGACATTCAGCAATTGTCTCTTATAGGCGTGAAGACGCTTGATCTGCGTGTCGAAGATGCTTTCCGGATCCACTTCGATGCCCGATGCTTTCTTTATCAGTTCATAGGAGGCAATCTTGTTCTTCTGCTTGATCGAATTGAGTGTGAGGAACACTTCCTTATTGTCTTCTTTGATGAATTTCGTAAGTTTGGAGAGATCCTCCGGATGATAGATGAAGGAATCTCCAATCAGGGAGGTGATGTATTCAGACAAAGACGGATTGCTGACAAGAAGGAAGCGACGATGGGATATGCCGTTCGTCTTATTGTTGAATTTTTCTGGATACTGGCTATACAGATCCTTGAACGTCTGGGATTTGAGAATTTCCGTGTGGATTCCAGCAACGCCATTGACACTCGTGGCGACATGGATGGCAAGCTGGCACATATTCACATTTCCGTTGTGAATGACCTTGGAATGGCTGATGGCTTCCTCGGAAACACCTTTTTCTCTCATGAGCTGAAGTGTTCTGCGGTTGATTTCCTCGATAATCATATAGACTCTCGGGGCGACCGAACCGATATAGCGGCAGGGCCATTTTTCAAGAGCTTCCGGCATGACGGTATGGTTGGTGAAGGCAAAGCACTTCGAGACGATCTGATAGGCCTCATCCCAGCCATAGCCATTCTCGTCCATGAGAATTCTCATGAGTTCCGGAATCGACATGATCGGGTGGGTATCATTGAGCTGGAAGACATAATGATCATAGAGATGATCGAGCGTGCCATAAAGTTTCTTTTCACGGTTGACGGCAAATTGCATGCCGGCAGACACAAGGAAATACTGCTGACGGAGACGGAGAAGCTTTCCTTCCTCGGTGGAATCATCGGGATAAAGTCCATGCGTGATGTCGCGGATGAACTTCAGATAGCCATTGAAATCCGCATTGGTCGGAAGATCCTCATCGGCAGGTTCCGCATACCAAAGACGCAAGGTATTGACGACTTCATTGCTCTTTCCGATCAAAGGAACATCAAAGGGCACCGCACGAACAGCATAGCTGTTGGATGTACGCCAACGGATTTCATCGTTTTCATCACGATAGGTTTCCGGATTTCCATAGAAGCGGACAATGACGGAATCATCCGGCTTGCGGATTTCCCAGGGGAATCCTTCGATGAGCCAGGTATCGGGGAATTCCATCTGCTGTCCATCTTTGATCTTCTGGCGGAAAAATCCATATTCATAGCGGATGCAGTTTCCATGTCCCGGAAGGGAAAGGCTGGCGATAGAATCCATGAAGCAAGCGGCCAATCTACCCAAGCCGCCATTGCCTAGGCCGGCATCCGGTTCCTCATTCTTGAGTTTGTCAAAATCAACGCCGATGCTCTTCAAGGCTTCCTTGACTTCCTCAAGGACGTCCAAATTGAAGAGATTGGTGGACAAAAGTCTTCCCATGAGGAATTCCATGGAAAAATAGATAAGCTGCTTATCCTGATTCTGAATAACTTCCTCTTTGCATTTCTTTGCCAAGACATTGGCATAGTCACGAACCATGGTCCCTAAAATATCATAAAGGGAATGGTAGTCGAGATCCTTTGGATCACGGGAATATTTTTCGACACAGCGATCTGTGAATGTCGTAATGAATTCTTTTTTGAAGTTTTCACCTTTTTTGAACTGAAACATATTAAAATCTTGGCACGTGAGTCTAAGCCAAATTCTCCCTTGTTTTCTGACTCTTTAATTATGCTTTATCGGCAACGAACAAATCTGTTTTTTTATCATCGACGGCAACATATGGTCTTTCCTCCAGCTTTTTCTCTTTGCGATGGCAGAGATAGATAGCACCGAAGGAAGGCACCTTGACCGTAATACGATATTTCTGATTATGGATTCCAGAACCATGCGTGGTCAAAGGCAAGCCATTGTATTGATTCCATCCCCCATAGACATCTTTATCCGTATTCAGGATTTCCTCATATGTTCCTTCATAGGGAACGCCGACGTCATAATCCCAATAGAAGTTCGAAGTCATGTTGAAAATGAAGATCATGCATTCCTTTTCCGATTCCCTGCGGAAGACATAGACGCTTTGGTCCGCGTTGTCCGCCATGATCCACCCGAATGTCAATGGATCATATTCATCTTGATGCATGGCTGGGTGGTTCACATAAATATGATTGAGGTCACGGATAAGTCTTTGGACACCCGCATGCTTGGGATAATCAAGAACGTTGAAGGCAATCGGCTCGAATTCCTTCCATTCATCGAACGTCGCCAATTCATTTCCCATGAAGTTCAGTTTCTTGCCGGGATGGGCAAACTGATAGGCATATAAATTTCTGACGTTGGCGAATTTATTGTCATAATTGCCCCACATCTTATTGATGATGCTGCCTTTCATATGGACGACTTCATCGTGGGAAAGAGGCAAAATGAAATTCTCACTATAGAAATAGGCCATGGAGAATGTCAGCTGGTTATGGCAATATTTTTTATAGACCGGATCCTTGGCATAATACTTCAGAGTATCATTCATCCAGCCGAGATCCCATTTATAGTCAAAGCCCAACCCATCGTCAAACATTCCCTTCGTGACATGACCATAGGCCGAGGAATCCTCCGCCATCATCATGATACTCGGATAGATGGAATGCATATAGCCATTGGCCCTCTTGACAAATTCCACCGCGCCGGAATTGACGCCATGATCAGCATTGCCATCCCAGTAGATGATGTTGCTCACCGCATCAAAGCGGAATCCATCCAAATGGAAGATTTCCGCAAAATAGAATAGGGAAGAAATCAGGAAGCTTCGAACCGGGTCCTTTCCAAGATCGAAGTTCTTCGTTCCCCATTGAGAGAACTCATGCTCATTGGCATATTCATACACACAGGAACCATCGAATTTCTCAAGGCCAAAGGGGTCGACAGCAAAGTGCACCGGAACGAAATCCATGATGACGCCGATGCCAGCCTTATGCATCTTTTCCACAAAGGCAGCAAAGTCAGAGAGCGTTCCCCATCTTCGATCAACGGAGAAATAGCCTGTCGTCTGATAGCCCCACGACATGTCATTCGGATAGGAAGTGACAGGAAGCGCCTCAACATGGGTATAGCCCATTTCCTTGAGATACGGTACCATCAGATCGGCCAATTCCGAATAGGAATAGTAGGTATTGTCCTGTTTTCTTTTCCATGTTCCCATATGGAATTCATAGATGCTGACAGGCTTGGAGAAATTTCTCTCTCTCTTCTTCATCCATTCCTCATCGTCGATTTCAATCTTATTGATATCCACGACATAGGAGCATGTCTGTTCCTTGAGCTCGTCGGAGAAGGCGAAGGGATCCTGCTTGTCTTTCAGGCAGCCATCGCATCCCAAGATCTGAAACTTATATTTGTCCCCTTCCTTGGCATCGGATGTGAAAATTTCATAAAGGCCACGGTCATCGACCTTTTCCATCGGTTCCGGTTCCCAGGAATTGAAATCGCCGATCAGGGAAACGCTTTGAGCCATCGGGGCATAGACACGGAAGAGGAATCCTTCCTTATCCATTCTTTTCACTTTATGAACGCCGAAATATTTATAGGCATCTGGCAAATGCCCCTGCAGATAATTCTCAAAGAAGGTATAGGGATTCATAAATTGCCTCCAATATCTTCTCGATTATACCACAGTTATTTTTGAATTTCATTCTTCTTTAACTTGTAAATGACGCAAAAGAAAATTAAAATGTTTAAAGTGTAAAAAATAGGAGAAAAAAATGTCTAAATCATTCAAGATTATGTGTGTCAATGCCGGATCTTCCAGCATCAAGTTCAAACTCTATGAGATGGAAGAGGCTGCCGCCAAGGCCAAAACCATCAAAGAGAAGAGTCAGTTCATGAAGGTTCTCTGCTCTGGCTTGGTTGAAAGAATCGGCCATGATGATGCCATTTTCACCATCAAGAAGCCCGGCGGATATAAGAATTCGAAGACTCTTCCGATCATGAACCATGATGAAGGCGTCAAGCTTGTCCTCAATGGATTGATTGAAGAGAAAGTCATCGCATCCTTTGACGAAATCAATGGTGTCGGAAACCGCGTTGTCCAGGGCGGTAAATATTTCTCGGATTCCGCTTTGTTCAATCAGGACACCTATGACAAGATCAAGGAGCTTGTTCCACTTGATCCGCTTCATGCCGAAGCCCATCTTACCTGTTATGATGCATTCAAGAAGGCTCTTCCGAATGTCGGTGAAGTGGCCGTCTTCGATACCGCCTATCATCAGACGATGGAGCCGAAGGAATACATGTATGCCATTCCTTATGAATGGTATGAAAAATATGATGTGAGAAGATATGGTGCTCATGGAACATCGCACAAATATCTTGCCGAATATGCCAAAGAAGAATATTTCCCGAATCAGGAACATTGCAACATCATTACCTGCCATGTCGGCTCGGGGGCTTCCATCTCCGCTGTCAAGGATGGAAAGGTTGTTGCGACCAGCATGGGTTTGACGCCACTTGCCGGCGTCATGATGGGAACAAGAACCGGAGATATCGATCCTTCCTGCATGCCATTTCTCTGCAAATGCACAGGCTTGAGCGCCGATGAAGTCTACAATGCATATAACCACAAGTCTGGTGTCTTGGGCATCTCCGGAATCAGCAATGACACAAGAGATGTCGAGGCGGCCTATAATGAGGGAAATGAAAGAGCCAAGCTCGCCATCGAGATGTATGCATCAAGAATCGCTGACTACATCATGATGTATTATGGAAAACTCGGTCATGTCGACATGATTGTCTGCTCTGCCGGTGTTTTCGAGAATGCCCCGTTATATCGTGCCGAAACCTTCAAATGCGTTTCCGAAGCCCTCGGCATCAAGATCGATGAAAAACTCAACAAGGAATTCATCCTTGGAAAAGAAGGCATCATCTCTTCGAAGGACAGCAAGATTCCCGTCGCTGTCATTCCAACCGATGAGGAATTGATGATCGCCTTGGATACCGCAAGAATCTTAGGTCTCTAAAACAAGTCAATGAAGAGAGGAGAATGTGATGATGAAAAAGAAAATCTTTCTTATGATCGTCTCATCACTCCTCTCTTTTTCTTTGCCTTCCTGTCAGAACACAAAGACTGAAAAAAACAAGATTCTCCTGAAGAAGGCGGAGAATGTCTCCACACTTTTCTACATCCGATCCGCTGAGGAACTTCGAAGCATCACACGTTATGAGGATTGCGTCATTCTCATTTCAAAGCCATATTGCAATTATTGTGAAAATGATCGCGTCTATCTTCAAAAATACATTTCCACCACCAATGCCATTCTCTATGAAGTCACCTATATGACGTATATCGAAGCCTATGATGATGAATCCAATCAGATAGGAGACTACGCTTTCCAATATCCGAGAGTCACAGGCACGCCAACATATCTTTTTTATAAAAATGGAAGGCTGACAGACAGCCATGTCGGAGCCTATTCCCAGAAACCCTATGATGATTTCCTTTCTGTTTTCTCTTCAAAAATACATCCGATCAATCTTTATATGCTCAATGACTACACAAGCGGAAGTGAAGATGATGGGACTGTTTTTTATCATTACATGGACACAAGCGAAAGCAAAGAGGAAACCAAAAATCTTGACCTCCTTGGTTTTGGAACGACAAATCTGGAATGCGAGATTCAAAAGAATGCTTCCTTATCTGTCTTATATACCTGGAGACGATGCACGGACTGCAAAAGCCTATATGAAGAGGTTCTTTATGATTTCCTTCTCGATAACGAATCCTTTGAGATCCGTTATTATGAGACGGATGGCTACAACCGGTTAAAGAGGATGACAGAGGAGAACTACAGGAACCTCGGTCTTTCCCTATGGTCTGATTTCTCAGAGAATTTCCATCTTTACAGTGAAGATTTCTATCATGTGGACAAAAACGGGCAAAAGGCAGGATATACGCCAACTCTTGTCGAATATCAAAACGGAAGCTACCATTCCATGGAAGTCTATCTCAATGAAGGAGATCCAAAAATCGATGAAAATCATCATCTTTATTATTCTATGACTTTTCATGAGGAGGTAAAGAGCCTTCGGTCCTCCACCCTCGTGGAAGAAGACGATGAACTCAATGAGGACTATCAGAAAGCACTCTCTGAAATTTCTGAAAAAGCCAAAGAGTATGACAAGAAACATATTCTTAGCTATCTGAAAGGATTGCTTCAATGAAAAAGTGGATTCTTCTTCTCTCTTGTCTTCCTCTTTTTTCATGTTCAAAGATAGTTCAAGAGGAAAAAATCAGCCTCCTTCACTGTCCAAGCAGCATAAAAGAAGTCTCAGGAAAACAAGTTGGTTCCTTTCATCGAATCGAAACCGAGGAATATGATTTCTTGATGGAAAAGAAGGCAACGCTGCTTCTTTATGTGCTTGCCAGCGGATGTCAGACCTGTGACACATTCGGTTTTCTATTGAAAAGCTATATTCGGGACACATCCTATCTTATCGAGATGATGCCGATGGATTCCTTCCTGAAAAGCCAGCATTCCCTCTCACTATCCGATTCCTCCCTCGTCTTCATCAAGGAAGGGAAAATCATCGATTATCGATCTTCCTTCGAGAATCTCGGATCCAAAAAGGAACTTTCCGAATACCTCTCAGACAAAGTCGAGGATAGCCATATCGAAATTCTCAACAAAACCGAAGAGAACACATCGATTGCTTCGTTAGATTCCTACCGATTTCTTTCCGAGATGGACGAAACCCAAAGAAGAAACGATTCCTCCATTCTCTTTGTCAAAGAAAAGAAAGCCCTTGATTATTCTGAAATCATTTCCTATTCTTCCATGAATTCCATATCCTATCTTGTCTTCAATCAAGAAGAACAGGAAATAGAGAACCTCTACTTAGAGACCTATGTGAAAATCGAATATAAAAACGGAGAAGCCATAGCCACTCCGTTTGATTCTCTTGCTTAAGGATGAACTTCGTCGACTTCATCCAATGCCTTGATGAGACTTGGCAGCTCATCAAGAGATTTCAGTTTGCATCCGGCCGCAAAGTCATGTCCTCCGCCATTGAATTTCACGGCGACAGGGGCGATGACAAGATGTCCGCTTCTCAAAGAGACACGATATTCCTGCTTTGCCTCACTCCATGTGATGGAACAGACAACACGCACGCCTTTCATGTTGCGGAACGTATTGATGTGAAGATTGCCTTCATCGCTCGTCATATGAAGATTTTCCAAGTCTTCCTTCTTGAAAATGAAATAGCAGGTTCCCTTCTCTGACAGCTGATAATGGTTCAGAACGAATTTGAGAATGTTCATTCTTCTTGGATCAGTGACATACATCTTGTCATAGATAGCCGTCTTATCGATTCCATGATCGAGAAGATCCGCTGCGATTCTCAGGGTTGCCCCATCCGTATCCTGATAGAGAAATCTCCCTGTATCACCGACAATGCCGCAATAGAGATATTCACATGCTTTCTTTGATAGCACATATTTCTTGCTTCGGGAAAGACAGAATAGAGCGATCAGCTCGCTAGCCGCAGGTCTCTCCGGATAGACGATGAGATAATTTCCAAACTGTTCTTCCTTCTTTTCCGGAATCGGATGATGATCGATCTTGATGACTTCCTTGGCAAAGGAAAGAGTCTCTCTGCCGGAAAGACGGGGAAGATTGGAAATATCCGTCGTGATTGCAAGATGTGGCTGGTGGAACCAATCCTCTTCGACTTCCTCCGCATAGGGGAAAAGATCGGGCATGAACGTCGGATGATTTTCACCGACAAAGTGTATCTCCTTCTTCGGGAAATTATCTTTTATCCATTCATATAATCCCATCTGGGAACCTAAGGCATCGAAATCAGGGGATGTATGACGATAAATGACGATATGGTCATATTCCTTGATTTTCTCTTCCAGATGTTTAAACTGCGTATGCAATTGCTTGAATGTTTTCTTGTCAAACATAGTGGTCCTCTCTTAAATTCAATCTCCTTATTGTATGAAATTTTCAATAATTGTACAAGAAAATCAAAAAGAACAGAATGAATCGTTGTTCGTTTCCATCCATTTATCCAAATGATTCCAAGGACACAGGATCATCTATGTCATCAGACTCTCATACCGCTAAAAAAGAGTCGTTTTCGAGTTCTCTTAAAATTGTCACAAACAAAAAGAAACAATCAAAAGAAACCGATTACATGAAATCCACCATATAAATTATACGTTCAGAATGATTGAATATGATTGTTTATGATTATTTTTATGTGTATATTATTTCATTTCTCAATCGTCTTTTCATTTCTGCTTTTTTCTATTTCTCCATGGTATGATATAAGCGTTTTCAAAGGTATTGCATATGAAAGTTATTTCGATCGATTTGGGTGCGACAAGCGGACGAGTGATGACGGTCAGTTATGAAAACGAGAAATTCTCATACGCGGAAAATTTCCGCTTCGAAAACAGAACATATCTCGATGAAAAAGAATGCCTCCGCTGGGATTTCTCTTTCCTTTTGGAAAATGTCATTTCCGGCTTAAAGAAGGCATTGTCCTCTTCCGATGACATCCAATCCATCTCCATTGACACATGGGCTGTGGATTACGGGCTTTTAAAAGAGGATAAGTTGATGGCTGATCCATTATGTTATCGTGATGTTCATTCGTTCCAGTCACAAAAGGAAGTGACTTCTCATATGTCTTTTGAGGAAATCTATGAAAGGGTTGGGATTCAGAATCTCCATTTCAATACGATTTATCAGTTGAAATATGATCTAAAAAACGTTCAAGAAGCCGATTCCTTGCTTCTCATACCTGACTTGATCGCTTATTTTCTCACAGGCGAGAAAAGAATCGAGTTGACGAACGCTTCCACAACTTCTCTTTATTCTTTCAAGAAAGGACAATTCGATGAGGGATTGCTACATCTCATAGGCATAGATGAGAATGTATTCCCCAAAATGATTCATCCAGGAGAAACATATGGCTATCTGAAAGAAGAGATTTCCAAAAAAAGAATTCCAGTTCTTGCCTGTCCTAGCCATGACACCGCAAGCGCCGTCTTAGGTGCATCCGGCTTTGGAAAGTTTGCCTATATCTCTTCGGGAACCTGGTCCTTGATTGGGACTGAATTGGATGATGTCCATATTTCCAAAGAAGGACTTGCGGCGAACTTCACCAACGAGATCGGCTATGGCAATAAGATTCGTTATCTGAAGAATACAATGGGCATGTTTTTAATTAACGAGGTGAGAAAGGACTATAAGAAGAAAGGAATCGAGATATCCATAAAGGACATTCTTCCTTTGGTGGAACAAAGCAAGGATATTCCATCTTATCTGGATGTGGATTCGCCCTGTTTTGAATCCCCGGGGGATATGGTCGGCAAAGTCCATTCCTATTTGGAAAAGACCGGCCAGGAATCACCTTCTTCACCAGGAGAGATGCTTAAGATAATCTATAAGTCGATGGCATTGAGATACAATGAAATTTTTTCCTGTCTGGAAAGCATCACAAAGACGAAATTCACTTCCATCATCATCGTGGGCGGAGGGAATCAGGCAGACTATTTGAATCAGGCAATCGCCGATTCCTGCGACATCGAAGTGAAGATAGGCTGCAGCGAGGCCACTGTCATGGGAAATGCTCTTTCCCAGTTTCTCGCTCTTGGCAAAATAAAAGACGTCGATGAAGGAAGAAGAAGAATCGAAAGCTCCTTCCCGGGCAAGACTTTCTTGCCGAAGAGGAAGAAATATTATGAAGAAGAAATGAAGAAATACAAAACCGCATTAAGAAAGGAGAAAGACCATGACGAATAAAGAACTCTATTTCGAAGCAAAGAAGGAATTCGCAAAATATGGCGTCGATACGGACAAAGCCATTGAAAAAGTGATGAACATCCCTATTTCCGTGCATTGCTGGCAAGGGGATGATGTCTTAGGATTGGAAGGCACAACGACGCTTGAGGGCGGAATTCAGACAACCGGCAATTATATCGGCCGTGCAAGGAACAAAGACGAGTTGATGAGTGACATCAGAAAGGCATTTTCCCTGATGCCCGGCAAAAAGAGATTGAATCTTCATGCAAATTATGCCATCCTTGGAGAAGATGCGGGCAAAGTCGAGAGAAATAAATATACATACAAATATTTCGAACCTTGGACCCAGTTTGCAAAAGAATTGAATTTAGATGGCATTGATTTTAATCCAACTTTCTTTTCCTCTAGCAAAGTGAAAGATAATCTTACCCTTTCCAGTCCCGATGGGGAAACAAGAAAATTCTGGATTGAACATGGACAAAGATGTTTGGAAATCGCCAATGAATTTGGCAAGGCATTTCACAAGCCTTGCATGATGAATATCTGGATTCCAGATGGATTCAAGGACATTCCAGCTGATCGATATTCGCCAAGACGAAGACTTGTCAAGTCATTGGATGAAATCCTTTCCTGCCCGAATTGGAGCAAGGAATATGTCATGCCAACGGTTGAATCGAAGGTCTTCGGCATCGGCGTTGAATCCATGACCGTCGGAAACAGCGAATTCTATCAGAACTATGCAGCGACAAGACATATCACCTGTCTGATGGACATGGGGCATTACCATCCAACGGAGGTCGTCTCCGATAAAATCCCTTCGATGCTTTGCTTTTATGATAAAATAGCCCTGCATGTGTCTCGTCCTGTCCGTTGGGACTCGGATCATGTCGTCCTCTTTGATGATGAATTGAAAGAAGTCGCCAAGGAAATCATTCGAAACCATGCAGAAGACAAAGTGATGATCGGTTTGGATTATTTCGATGCATCCATCAACCGCATCTCCGCCTGGATCACCGGCGAAAGAAGCATGGAAAAGGCATTATTATACGCTGCGACCTTGCCAAACGATGAACTCGCTTTGCTTCAGGAGCAAGGTGATTTCACAAAGCTCATGGTGATGCAGGAGAAGGTGAAGATGCTTCCATTCGGCACAGTTTGGGATGAATATCTCAGCCGTCAGGGAATGAATGATGACTACTATGACTCGGTCAAAAAATATGAAGATGAAGTTTTGATGAAAAGAAAGTAGGAAAAAATCATGAAAGACATATTAAAAGCACCATTCTTGATTGAATTTTGCAAAACCGCAAGCAATATGTATCGCTTGGGTTGGGATGAAAGAAATGGCGGAAATATCTCCTATCTCTTGAAGGAAGAGGAAGTAAAAGACTATCTCGAGTTAAATCATGTGTTAAGAGAGATTCCATTGGCAGGCATCTTGAAATCCTCGATGGACGCCACGCCTCTTGCTGGCAAATATTTCCTCGTCACAGGAACAGGCAAATATTTCAAGAATGTCGAGGACGATCCTGAGACAAATACAGGCATCATCCGCATAAGTCACGATGGCAAATCAGCCGAATTGTTATGGGGATATAAAGATGGTGGTCGATTCACAAGCGAACTTCCAGCCCATTTGATGAGCCATATGGCAAGACTGAAAGTCGACCCGGAAAACCGAGTCATCATCCATTCCCATCCGACGAATATCTTGGCAATGACCTATGTCCATCCTCTGGATGAGAAAGAATTCTCCCATACCTTATGGACGATGTCGACCGAATGTGTCGTCGTCTTCCCAGAGGGTGTCGGTGTCCTTCCCTGGATGCTTTGCGGAACGGATGAGATCGGGGTTGCGACAGCCAAGAAAATGAATGATTTCAGAATCGTCCTATGGACAAACCACGGCATCTATGGCGCAGGCAAAACATTGGACGAAACCTTCGGCCTCATCGAGACGGTTGAAAAGGCCGCTCAGATCTATAACATCATCGGAGAGAGAAAAGTCATCAATAATATCACGGATGAGGATATGATTGAATTGATTCATATCTTCAAAATCGAAAATCAGGTTCGCTGGGACTTCCTAAAGCATAACTAGTCGATAAATTAGGTACATAAGATTATCTGAGATCAGGAAAAGACGGATTTTGAGCTAAATTGCTATGCTTTTAGCTCTTTTTTATTGGAAAAAGCGTGATGACGTGATAAAATAGTTATGTACACGATATGTACATAAACCCTGAACTTTTATCCACACATCCACACAAATTGAAGATTTTATAGCTGAAGATTGGTAGAAATGCCGATAATCTTCGGCTTTTTTGATGATTGTCTACGTT
>CAVKZJ010000028.1:0-22584 GCA_963660905.1 bacterium
TTATAAGTCAGTGGATATTCTGTCTAAACATAATTGAAATAGGGATTTTATCAACAAAAGAGGGCTTTCCGCCCTCTTTTCTGTCGATGGATTATTCTTCTTTTGTATCCAGAATGAACTGGGAATTATATAGGGAAGCATAGAATCCATTCTGTTCCATCAGAGATTCATGATTTCCCTGTTCGATGATATTTCCATCCTTCATAACAAGAATCAGATCCGCATTTCGGATTGTGGAAAGTCGATGAGCGATGACAAAGGATGTCTTTCCCTTGGTAAGTCGATCCATTGCTTCCTGAATCTTCTCTTCAGTTCTTGTATCGACATTGCTGGTCGCTTCATCAAGAATCAGCATCGGCGATTTCTTTAGCATGGCTCGTGCGATGGTAATCAATTGCTTCTGTCCGCCAGAAATGCTTCCACCATCCTTGATTTCATAGTCAAGACCTCCGGGAAGGGCTCGTACGAAATGCGTCAGATGGGCATCATGAATAACTTGCTTATAATCTTCCTCTGAGACATTTTCTGTATTGTAGGCAAGATTTTCTCTCAATGTTCCGTTGAAAACCCACGTATCCTGCAAAACCATGGCAAAGAGAGAGTGGATTTCTTCTCTTCTCATATCGGAAATCGGAACACCATCGATTGTGATATTTCCACCGTTGAGTTCATAAAAGCGCATCAATAGGTTGACCATCGTTGTTTTTCCAGCACCGGTCGGACCGACGATGGCCACTTTCATGCCGGGCTTGACGAGAGCAGAGAAATCATGAATGATTTCCCTATCTTTTTGATAGCCGAATTGAACATGGGAGAATTCCACTTCTCCCTTCACTTCCTTATCCTTGAAATAGAAAGGCTTTTTCGATTCATCCGACAATTCATCCTCTGACAAGAAGGCGAAGACACGGCTTCCGCTGGCTGCGGCTGACTGGAGGGAATTCAGAGCCTGGGCAATCTGAGTCAATGGCGACTGGAAGAGATTCACATACATTAGGAATGCCGTGATCGTTCCCATGGTAATCGTGGCTTCCGGCGAATTGATCATCAGTCCACCGGCAACACAGACAGCAGCATAGCCGAAATAAGACATGAATCCCATCACCGGCTGAAGCATTCCTCCAAAGAATTCTGCCTTGAACATCGTTCTTCCCAGCTGATCATTCTTTGTATCGAAACTCTTGATGGAAGGTTCTTCCGCGTTGAAGAGCTTGATGACAAGCTGACCATTGTAGCTTTCTTCGACAAGTCCGTTGATTTCACCCAATTCATTTTGTCTTGCCAGGAACTGCGGACCGGCAAACTTCAAAAGGAACATCATCAAGAGAAGCATAATCGGGATTGTGGCAATCGTCACAAGAGCCAAGGACCACGACGTCACGAACATGGCGATCAAGACGCCGACAAACATGAAGACGGAAGAAAACAACATACCTAACGACTGCTGGAAGGATTGAGAAATCATGTCCACATCATTCGTCAGGATGGAGAGAATGTCGCCTGTCGTCCGACTATCGAAATAATGCAAAGGAATATCATTGATTTTCTCCGTAATCTGCTTTCTTAAGCTCTGGGTATACCTTTGAGAAACAATTGTCATGACAAATCCAGAGAGGAAATTGCAGAGTGCGGAAGAAAAATAGAGGGAAAGAAGAAGAATTCCATATCGGACAATATTGTCCATATTGATATTTTGATTTGCTGATCCCTGAACGATTTCATTCGTCAGGTCGGAGAGAATATTCGGCGAAATGACGGAGATGACAACATAGCCAAGAATCAGAACAATACAGAGAGTAAGAGCAGGAATGTATTTTTTCATGGAGATGGCAATCTGACCCATGGTCTTCTTCAGCTGTTCCTTGCTCAATTTCTCATTCGACTTCATCATGCCATGACGATTCGGTCTCATAAGCCAAGTTCCTCCTTCGAAAGCTGTGATAAGGCTATATCACGATATGTCGGACAGGACTCGAGCAATTCCTTATGAGTTCCATATCCAACCATTTTTCCTTCACTCAGAACCACGATATGATCGGCATCCATGATGGTTCCGATACGCTGTGCCACGATGAGTTTTGTCGCATCCCTGGCTTTTTCCTTGAGATTGTCCCTGACTTTTCGATCGGTTTTAAAGTCTAATGCAGAGAAAGAATCATCAAAGACAAAGAATTCTGGATGAAGCAAGACTGCTCTCGCGATGCAAAGCCTCTGTCTTTGTCCACCTGAGACATTGCTTCCGCCTTGGGCAATCGGTGCCTCATATTTTTCAGGCATTTCTTCGATGAAAGAATCGGCTTCCGCCACTTTGCAGGCTTCCTTGATTTCATCTTTGCTCGCCGATGGCAAGCCAAAGGAGACGTTGTAGGCGACAGTTCCGGAGAAGAGCAATCCTTTCTGAGGAACAAAGCCGATCAGGCTTCTAAGCGTCTTCTGCTTGAGATTCTTCACATTGACGCCATCGATCAGGATTTCACCTTCCGTCACATCATATAGACGCGGAAGAAGATTCACGATGGTGGATTTTCCGCTTCCCGTCTCTCCGATGAAGGCAATGGTCTCTCCTTTTATAGCCTTAAAGGAAATATGGCTGATGACAGGTGCCTCGCCATCAGGATAAGAGAAAGAGACATCCTTGAATTCCACGCTTCCGACTTCCATTCTTTCCTCTTCGATCTCCGGATCGACAATCGAATTCTTTGTGTTCAAGACTTCAAGAATACGCTTTGCAGAAACATTGGCTCTTGGAATCATATAGAACATCATCAACAGCATCATGAAAGCCATGACAACCTGCGTGGAAAGCATCATCATGGAAAGAACCTGAGCATAATCCGTCATTCCATCATTGATGAGAGAAGCACCGATCCAATAGACGAGCAGGGAAACGACATTCATAATGAGAGAAATGTAAGGAGAAAGAATCGCCATCGCCTTTCCGGTGAACATCTGAACTTTGGTCAATTCATCATTCGTTTTGGCAAATTTCTTCTTCTGATATTCTTCCGCATTATAGGAATGGACAACACGGATGCCAGAGACATTTTCTCTTGTCTGTCCATTGACTTTGTCCAAAAGTTTTTGGGAAACCTTGAATTTCGGCATGACCAGGACAAGCATCAGGACAAGTCCGAAGACCAAAGCGAAAATGCCGGAAATAGCCGGAACCATCAGCGTCCAGGAAATCGACTGAATCTTCAAGACGGCCCAGATAGCCGTGATGGGAGCTGAGAAGAACATGCGCATCATCAATAGCAAAGACATCTGATACATCTGAACGTCGTTTGTCGTTCTTGTGATCAGGGACGCTGTCGAAAACCGATTCAATTCAGCAAGGGAGAAGGAAGTGACTTTGTCATTGATGTCTTTTCTTAGGATCGTCGCCAGATGAGAAGAGATTCCCGCTGCCAGAACCGCAATCAAAGCCTGACAGGCGACCATGCCTAAAGCTAAAAGGAGCATCATGCCGCCATGAAACCAGATGTCACCGCTTGTCGCTATGGCAATGCCATGAATCATTTCGCTGACAGAGGATGCCTCTTTTCCCGTCTGCGAGGCAATCAGAGAAGAAATCACCTCTCTTTGTGCATCGATGGCTTCCCAGGAGAATGTCGCCTCGTTGTACATCGATCCGATGATTTCTGCCGGGTTATTATGATAATAGAGATACTGAATCGACTTTGTGATATTGGAAATCGAATCCATCAGAGTCATTGTGCAGTAAACCTGAAGAATCGTCAGACCCAAAATCAGAACCACGACGAACCAATCCTGTTTTCTGAGATATTTGAGCAATTTTACCATAGATTCTGATACTCCTTTCTTTTTTTGATTTCCCCGCCTGCCAGAAGAATCTCCTGAAACTGATTGAGGAAGGCATCGAATTTTTCGATGGAAACCAGTTGGATGAGATCTTCGAGAAACTGCATGCAGGCCTTATCGATCTTCTGATAATTCTGATAGCCGTGGTCTGTCAGATAAACCCAAACCTTCCTTTTGTCCTTCGCATCCTTTTCGCGGCAGATCAATCCTTTTTTCTCCAAGGATTTCAAGGCGTTTCCAACTCTTCCTGTCCCGATGAACATCTTTTCTGCCAAGTCGCCCGAGCTCAATGGCTCAGGATAGGATTTTCCTAGCAGTCCGAGAATGCCTCTTTCCCCTTCCGAAATCGCTGTGAAAAACGGCATCTTCGATTGTTCATTTTTCATCTCGAAGGCGAGATTGAACATTTTGTCCATTATATCTTTTTCCGTCATAGTCCTCCTTAGATATCTTTCATTGTGAGATATTTATGGGCAATACTATATCACGACTTATCTCTCAGTGGAAGATATTTTTACAAAAAAAGAAATTCAGAAAAGCAGCATAGGAAAAGACCAAATCAGCATCACCCAACTTGGTCTTCTCTTTTCGCTTATTTTCGGGAAGTCGGCTTGAAATCGAATTTCGTGTTGTGAGCTGTCTTGATGACATTTTCCTCACTCCACTTTTCTTTTTGTTTGTTCTCCATCAATTCAGCTTCCTTGTCTGCATTGTACATGAATTTTCGATTATGGAAGAAACGCATGATCTTTCCAAAGAGGTGGAAATAGACGAAGATCTCAAGACGGCCGAGAAGCATGCCGACCATCTCGATCCAAAGAATGGCTGTACCTCCTGCCGTCAAGGAATTGCCATAGGAAGTGATACCACATCCTAAACCGACGGTACCGACAGCCGAGGAAAATTCAAAGAAGGCATCCGTGAACGTGAAGGCATCCAGCGTTCCATCGCCTCTTCTTAGACCAGTCCCATAGCTGATGGCGGATATGAGGCAGGTTCCTAGCAAGACGACGGCTGTATAGATACCGATGAAGGTCTCCGCCTCCGTAATTTCATCCTGACTGACGCGGACCTTGACACCGAACTTATAGGTCGTACGGACTCGATATTCCTCCGGTTTTCCAATGGCAGTACGGATACGATAATTGATATCCATGAAAAGAAGAGCCACACGATTTTGCTTGATGGCACCGGTGGTGGAACCATTTTGCATACCGACCATCATCATCAGTCCCAAAAGGAACAGGAGGTAAGTCGGAAATTTAATGATGCTTCCCGAAGCATACCCTGTCGCGATAGAGACGCTTCCCATGGAGGCATTGATGGGAGCAAAGTTATAGATTCCTGTCGAGGAAGAGGAATAAATCGAGGTCACATACGTATGAGCCTGATAGGAATCGACAGCCTGGAAACCGGCCGTCGAAAGGCCTGAAATCATCTCGAAGGTTCCATAACGGAATCCGGCGAGGATATTTCCGCCGAAGTATTGGCTGAATCCGACAATCATGAACGGCCAGACAACCATCAAGATACCGAAAAACACAAAGAACTCATAGTGCTTCAAGACTTTGAATTTTCCTCTGAGGAGTGAATAATGGATAACAAAGTTCGTGCCGCCAAGAAGCATGAGGATTTCCGTGATGATCTCCACAAGGATTCCTCGCCATTCTCCATTCATGGAGACTTCCTGAACCAAGGTATTGATGTTGTTGGCCTTGGTCGAGAATCCACCGGTCGCCACAGCCGTCATCGAATGACACATCGCATCAAAAGGATTGACACCGACAAGAATATAGAGCAATGTTCCCATCACGACAAATCCGAGATACAATGAGAAAATCAAACGTGCCGATTTCACCAGATTCGGAAGAAGTTTATCATTATGACCCTCCAAGAGATAGAGGTTGAGACCGGAGCGTTCCGAGATAGCGCTGGAAACGACAAGGACCAAGCCGATGCCACCGACCAGTTCTGTTAAGGCACGATGGAAATAGAGCATATGGGAATAGACATCCGTCGTTCCATCCTCCAATGTCTTGATTTCCTTAGACCAATTCATGATGGTCAGACCGGCACTTGTATAGCCGGATGTCGACTCAAAGAGAGACTGGGTCACATTGTATCCGTAGAATAGGAACGGGATGGATGAAAAGACAATGACCAAGATCCAGACACCGATGACAAGTATGCAGTCCTCGATGGAGGTCAGTTTTCCCTGCGGACGCCGGAAGATGATAAGAAAGAAGAGAATGCCGAGGACGAGTGCAACGCTTCCAGGAATGACGAAAGCATAATAGTGGTCCGCTTCCTCTGGATAGAATGGGAGCATAATCAAAGGAAGGAGGACAAGCAAGCCGATGACAATCAGAAAATATCCGAAATAACCAAGAACAAGCAGCGGTCCTTTGACCTGCTTGGCCCGATCATAATGGTATTCAAACAATAAATTCTCACTCTTCTTCATGATCGTTCTTTTCCGCTTCCTCTGCCTTGAATGAATCGTTTATGCCCGTCTGTGTGCTTTCAAGCTGAGAGAGTTTCTTGGCAAGTTCTTCTTTTTCCTTAAGAAGAGCATCATATTCATCCTGTTTTTTTTGCATGATGGAATCGAATTCCTCATTCGCTGCGGCTAAAGCCTTGTCGCAGGCTTCCTTGATTTCCTTATTGCGGGAGGCAATCTCATCAATTTCCTGTTCCTTGGCAAGGCGCTTTGCTTCATTTGCCTTGATTTCTCTTTCCTTTTTCAGGTCTTCATCCGGTCCGTATTTGAGATAGTCAATCAGTTCCTGCTGGCTTTCCATAGCCGAAGCGATGACCATCGTATCTCCGGCTTCAATGAGAGTATTGCCGCGAGGAATGATGACATCCGGATCACGGAAAATACAGGTGATGTTTCCACTATTCGGAAGTTGAAGCTGTGCCAACGTCTGATTGACACACGGGAATGTTTCTAAAATCTTAACTTCAGTGATAACTATTTTTTCGTCTTCCAAAGAAAGGGTTCTGAAAATAGATTCGACGTCTGATTCACCTCGTATTCTCTCCGTGAGAAGATAAGAAGCGGAAATAGGGGAATCGATGCCAAGTCTTTGAAAAATTGCGACGTTATTCGGGTTGGTGACAGTGCAGATGGCCTTTTTGATATGAAAAAGTTCCTTTGCGATTTTGCAGACAACAAAATTGTCCGCATCCTTTTCCATAAGCGCAACGACCAAGTCGAAGTTGGTCACATCCGCAATCTCATAGGAATAGATCTTGGTCGGATCGACCTTGAAGATATCCAGACTGTAGTGTTCACTCAACAGATCGGCAGTATCATCGTCATCATTGAGGACGACGATTCTGTTTCCATGTTTTCGAAAGGCTGAGAGAACATAGTCCGCTTCTGCCTTTCCACCGCATACCAAAATATTCATGATGTCAATCCTCCAATGATTTGATGGACTTATAGGCCTGCAAAGAAAGCATGGCTGTGGAAATCACCTTGATTCTGGGATTGGAAAGAATGGCGGCCTTTCTTTCATCGCGAAGTCTAACGATGATATATGGCGTCTTATACAATTCAGAAATCAAATAGGCCAAAAAGATATTTGTATCGTCATCTCTTGTGGCGATGACGCATTCTTTCGCCTCTTCAATATGGGCCTTCTTCAAAACATTGGAGTCCGTGGCATCTCCGACCACTGTATAGCCAGAATAGCCAGAATCGAGTTTTCGAAAAGCTTCGGCATTGATATCTATGATGGAAGTGTACACGCCGTCCATGCTAGCCATGGAGGCGATGGAAGCGCCAAGTCTTGACGCCCCGATGACGACGGTCATCGACTTTTGCTTTTTCTCTTTTTTCATATTGTGACCTCTAAAATCGCACGCTTTATATTTTATCAAAGATTCATCCTTATGCAACTTTTGACTTTATCAACAAAAGCAGCACCGCCTTAAAAAAGGAATGATGCTGCTATATTGTTTTAGTATTTCAGTTTGGAAATTTTGGCAATTCGTCTGGAGTCTTCTCTTTCCTTGATGGTCTCTCTCTTGTCATAGTTCTTCTTTCCTTTTCCTAAGGCAATCTGAACCTTTGCCATGCCATGACGGATATAGACTCTGACAGGAACAAGCGTATAGCCATCCCGAGTCACCTGCTGATCGAATTTCAAAATCTGGGAGCGATGAAGAAGAAGTTTTCTTGTTCTGGTCGGCTCATGGGAAAAAATCCCATTTGCCTGATATTCCGGAATATTCATGTTCATGATGAAACATTCCCTGCCTTTGATGAAGACATAGGAATCATCCAAGGAACAATGACCCAATCGCAAGGCTTTGATCTCCGAGCCTTTCAGTTCGATGCCGCATTCCGTGAAATCCGATAAGAAATAATTAAAGTGAGCCTTTCTGTTGTTGCAGACTAGGATCTCATCCTTAAATTCTTCCTTTTTTGCCATGAATTAATCTTCTCTCTTCTTTCTTCCGTATCCGGCACGGGATGTGCCTCTTGAGGAATAAGACGGTTTCCTGTCTCTATGATCATATCCCTTGGAGAAGGAGGAAGAATGGTCGGAGGAATATCCCTGATGATCAGAATATGTCTTTCTCGCCGGCTTGCGATCACGATCATGGCCAAAGGAGGAACGGCCATCTCTTCTTTCTGAACGATTGCTCATCTTCGAGCCAAAGCCATAGCTGCCGCCACGGCCTGAGGAGCGGCGATCACCACCTCTCGAGGAAGAGAATCCGCCACGTCCGCCAGAGGAACGTCGATCACCTCCGCGGGAAGAGAATCCCTTCGATCCAGAGAAACGCTTTCCACCTCTCTTTTCTTCTCTCGGCTTCGTGAAGCGGAGAAGCTTACGATATTCTTCTTCCGAAATATCCATGACGGAAAGGACCTGGATGACTTTTTCCTCATCATTCGGGTATTTGGCAAGAATGGCACGGATGACATCGACTTCCTTCCACTGTTCTGGAGAAGGTCTGAAGTCATCTTCTTCTCTTGCCTTCTTCTTCTCGGCAATTTCATTTTCCGTATTCTCGATGCTTTCCAAGGCAGCGGAAACATTTTCGTCGTTCTGATTCATTTCATTTTCTTCGTTATTCATAGTTCTTTCACCATAGCCTTCGTCATCTCTATAGGAGAAGCGAGGCTTTCCTGTCATCATAAAGTCATTTTCATCATCCGTGACCTGGATGCCATTGAGAGAGAGTGATTCTCTTTCGGCTTCCGTCAGGTTCACAGCGTGCTGATCGTAGAATTCCGGCGTTGCGAAATCGACTTCGAGCTTATCCGGGTTGGCCGCCAAGACCTTGATATCGATTGTCGTGCCGATGGAGAAGGAGATATCTGTCATCTTTCCCATGACGGCAAAGGCTTTTTCATTGTATTTGAAGTAATCGCCATGCATGCAATGATAGGCCAGGAATCCTTCGATGCCCAAATCTGTCTGGACAAACATGCCTCTTTGGACCATCGAGACAACCTTGCCGTGATAAAGTTCGCCGATATGCTGCGACATGTATTTCGCGGCTTCGAGGTCGTCGACTTCACGCTGAATGGAGTCCGCCTTGGCTTCCAAGGAAGACATTGTTTCACCCATATTGTCGAGATAGGAGAGGACATCCTCTTTCTCAAGATTCTTCTTATCGATGAGATAATCTTTCACAAGGCGATGAATGATATCATCCGGATATCGTCTGATTGGCGATGTGAAATGGCAATAATCCCATTCCGAAAGTCCAAAATGTCCAAGTTCCTCCGGTGTGTATCTTGCCTTGGCCATGCTGCGCAGAACCATATAGGAAACAGAGGAGCGAAGTTTTTCATCCTGAATCGACTCGAGGAAATCGTTTAGTCTCGATCCGGAGATATTCTCCGTCTTAGGGAATTCCTTGATCAATCCCATCTTTCTTAAGAAGTCTTTCAGAGTAGACAATTTCTGGAGCGGTGGGAATTCATGGACGCGGTATAAAACCGGAATCTTTTCATCCTTGAGAAGTCGGGCGACTGAGCAGTTCGCGATGATCATCAAGTCTTCGATCATCTTCTCCGATTCGCCCTGAACCTGCTTTGTGACTTCCACAGGCATTCCGTTTTCATCAAGAGAATATTTCAATTCGACAGAATCCAGTTTCATGGCTCCTTGAAGCGTTCTTCTTCGGCGAATCGCCTGGCTGGCTTCATGAAGAATCAACAAGGTCTCACAGATTTCATTGGAGAAACCTTCATCTTTTCCTTCAAAGAAATCGTTCACCTGACGGTAGGTCAGTCTTCCATGGGAACGGATGACTCCTTTTTCCACTTTGGAATAGAAGACATTGCCTAAGCCATCCACCTGCATCGTCACCGAAAGAACGAGACGGTCGGCTTCCGGATTGAGGGAGCAGATGCCATTGGAAAGTTCAAAAGGAAGCATCGGAACCACACGATCGGCAACATAAATGGAAGTTCCTCTTTGTCTTGCCTCATCATCAAGAGGATGGTTCGGTCGGACATAATGTGTGACATCGGCGATATGAACAGTGATTTCATATCCGCTTCCAAGTCGTCTCGCTTCGACGGCATCGTCGAAATCATGGGCGTCATCGCCATCGATGGTGACGATCGTATGTTCTCTGAAGTCGGTTCTTCCTTCATAGTCTTCCAAGGAAAGGGTCTGAGGAATCTTCTTTGCTTCCTCCAAGGCCGCTTCTGTGAATTCGATTCTGCCATCGTTTTCCGCGATGATCATGGAGATATCCGCTCCGACATCCTGGGCGGAAACAAGCTTCTTCGTAATATTGACAGCCAAAGTGTTGTCCTTAAAGTAGACGATGTCACCTTCGAGGAAATCACCCTGATTGATTTCCATTCCCTCGGGCTTGTTCTGAATGAGGACCGTTTTGCCAGCGGCATTGAGATAACTTACCTGCAGCTGTTCTTTTCCGCTTCTCGTCAAAGAATATTTTCCCTTGAGAGAAGAAACCGCTTTGTAGTAGTCAAGGCAATGGAAAGTTCCCTTCTGGAATTCTTTGGCATATACCATGTCTCCCAAAAGAAGCTGATCGGATTCCTCACCGGAAATACGAACCTCATCCCCAGACGGGATGGCCTTAAGTATGACAAAGTTCTTATTCTTGACAATGATTTTTGCCAAAAAGACGCCTTGATCTTTCAAGAGATAATAAAATGAATTGTGTTTTCCGACAATACCTGTCGCCTCGAGATGAGAAAGAATCTCATCCAACTGATTCTTCTGCTGAGAAGTGAAGGCCTCGACCTTTTCTACGAGTGCCTGGAGGGAAAGCTGCTGATTCTTGAGCAACTTGATAATCTGTGTTTCTGTCATGTTCTTTTTTCCTAGTTCGATTCCCGATAATGTTCAAAATAAATGGGGATTTAAAGAAAATCCCCGCAATCAAATGTTACTTGATATGACTGGCCAAGATAGCCACCGTGAAGAAGGCAACAGCTAAAACGGAAGTGATGATGGTCATGATTTTATCTGCACCTCTTTCTTTGGTACGAGTGAAGATGTTCATCTGGTTACCACCCATGACGGCGCTGGAAGCACCCTGGGATTTGCCAGACTGTAGAAGAACAACAGCGATAATGATAAAAGACAATACCAACAAAATTATTTCGCAAACTGATGTCATGTTCAAAAACCTTTCAAAGATATAACTTATATATTATAAAGTTGACAAGACTTGATTACAAGATATAGAAAAGCATTCTTTTCTACTTTCCAGAGACCGTCAAGGATTTGATGACCATCGATGGGATTGTTTTTCCCAGAGATGGGTTGACATCGTTTCCGATGGCAAGCACCTCAGAAAAGACATCTTGGAGATTTCCGGCAACGACCATCATGGAAAATGCTTTGTCCTTCTTTCCATCCTTGATGACATATCCTTCGCATGGAAGAGAGAACTGCAACGTTTGGCTGTTTATGCCGGAATTCAATCCAGAAATCGAGGTGATATAAAGACCGTTCTTCACTTTCTTCATCAAGGCATCCAGATCATTCTTTCCCGGTTTGACCGAGATAAGAATAGGAGAACCATTCCCATTGCCCGAGGCACATCCATTCGATTCCCGATTTTCCTTGAGGGCCGTCTCGATGGAATAGAAATAGTCCTTGAGAATACCGTTTTGAATGAAGGTGAATTCTTTTGTCGGATAGCCATCTGCGTCATAATTTGTGGCTGACGGATGCAGGATATGAGGTGTATGTTTGATGGTCAGACATTTCGAAACAATCTGTGCATCGATTTTCCCCTCAAAAACAGAAAGATGCTGCTGAACAGATTTCGCATTGAGCTGAGAGAGGAAGAAAGCCAAAAGAGAACCAACACAGGAGGAGTGGAAAAGAATCCTGTATTTCTTGCTTTCCAATGGCTTGGAATTGAAGAAATCGACGGCAGAAGAGATGATCTCCGGAAGCTTTTCATCCGCTCTCTTTTTCAATTCCTCCAAGGAGAGGAAGGAAAAGACGGATCGATATCCACTTCTTGGTTCATGTTCTTCATTTTCAGCAACAATAGAAATACTCATCGAATAGAGTGTCGATTCATCCTTGCATTTCAAGCCATACGAATTGAATTTCTGAGTCGTCAGATTTCCCATCGTCACAGAAACCGTGACATTCTTGATTCTCGAATCTTTTTTCTTGACGTCCTCACAATAAGAAAGAGCAAATTCACGGATATCCTTCAAAGTTGATGGAACGAAATCCTTCTGTTTTGTTTTCAATTTCTTATATTTCAAACCGCCATGGAAATAATATTCCGGCTTATCTTCCTTGCCAAACTTTGCACTGCAAAGGACGTTCTCTGCCAATAAGGAAGGCGTATTCTTATCGATGCAATCAGTCGCAAAGCTTCCCTTCTTGCCATCGACAATGCCACGTGCAGAAATATCCTGGCAGGTTCCGATCTGCTGGACTTCCACGTTGCCATTATGCACTTCGACGGATGTCTCTGTTCCCATCGAACAGGAAATTTGATAGGGTTCGATTCCTCTTTTCTGTGCCTCTTCGAAATATTTTTTCATTGTCATGCTCATTCTTCATTTCCTCCCGAACCACCAACCAAGATTTTAGAAATCAAGAGAGTCGGCTGGCCAACCTCGACATAGCAAGATCCTGAGGCGGCTCCACAGACGCCTGCGGCTCTTGCGCAATCATTGCCAACCATCTCGATTCTTTGCAGGATTTCATATCCATAACCGATTAAGGATACCGGTTTGATCGGATGAGAGATTTTTCCATCCTTGATGACATAAGCCAAGTCCGAGGTGAAGATGAATTGATCCGTGGAAGGATCGACCTGTCCGCCTGTGAAGCTGACACAGTATATGCCATTCTTCACGGCAGCAAAGATATCTTCGACATTCGATGAACCGCCACCGATATAGGTGTTTGTCATTCTCGTTGTCGGAAGATAGCGGTAGCTTTCTCTTCGGCAGGCACCAGTCGCCTTCAATGCAGGATCGATTTTTCTCGCAGTGTAGCGATCAAGCATATAAGAAGCCAGAACACCATCCTTGATAAGCTGATTCTTCATCGAAGGATGGCCTTCGTCATCGAAGTTTTCACTCCCCCAGCCATTCTCGATCGTACCATCGTCAAAGGCATTGACGACATCCGAAGCGATTTTTTGTCCAAGCTTTCCGGCAAACGGGCTCTCTTTTCGGCTGATGGCGCTTCCCTCCAGCGGATGACCACACGCTTCATGGAAAAGAACGCCACCGAAGCAATTTCCCAAGATGACAGGCATTTCCCCACTCGGACCCTCTGGAGCAGAAAGAAGAACAAGAGCGGTATCCCCTGCTTTCCTGCACAGTTCGGCAAAATCAGTTTCCTCAAGCAATTCCAAGCCCTTGGAAAGACCAGGCCCTTCAAATCCGCTTTGGAACTGCTGTCCATCCGTCGCCGTAACAAGAGCCGTCAATCTCGTTCGGCAACGATCATCAAGAACGATGATTCCATCCGAATTGTAGACTTCGACATGCTCATCTTCCTCAGCCAAGGAGGTAAAGACATCCTTTATCTTATCCGAAAGAGCAAAGGCGGCTTTTTCACCTTCCTCCAAGTAGGCCAGCTTCTTTTCTGTCGGCCACATGGAATGAGGAATTCTAATCGGAATAAGATTCTTCTTTGCTTTCTTTATGGAAAGAGAAGTGAGTGTCAGAACCCTTTGACCATCGAAGCCAAAGGAGAGTTCATGAGCCAATTTCAGAAGAGATGATTTTGAAAGATCGGAGGTGTATCCATAGACCTGTTCGGTTCCCTTGAGAAGTCTGATGCCGACACCACAGGTTCTTCCAGATCCAACCCCGTTGACCTTCTGATATCGTCTTGAATAGGAATGCGTGACATTGTCCTGATAATAGATTTCGGCATAATCCGCACCGGTTTCCAATCCCGCATTGAGGATTTCCAAGGCAACTTTTCTTGAAAATTTCATTTTTTCTTTCCTCCTTTCTTCTTGAAAGATAAAGCGAAGCGAGTGAAATTCTTATTGCTGAAAATAAGGTTCAAAACAGCAAAAATGACAATAAAGACAAAGATGACAAGCACCATGAATGCAGGTGTGATCTCGATTCCGAAGAAATCAATATTCAAGGAAAATTGGTCATACAGTTCTTCGACAAATCCAGACAGTCCATATTGTTGAAGATTCTTGCTCAATAAGAGAAGAGGCGTCTTCATGAAGTAGTTTCTCAAAAGGCCAACCGAATAAGTTCCAGGGAAGATGGCAGTGATATAGTCAATATATTTCGGTCCGAATCCATTCGGAAGGTAAGCCCCGATCAAGAATCCAACCGCTGCAGAGAAGATGGCGACAACAGGCGACATCACCGACTCTGATTTGATGAAGGAACAGATAAAGAATGTAATCAAAGAAGCAGAGATTGTCGAAAGAAGAAGAACGCCAAGAATGCTGAAGAAATCAAGAAGTGAGATCATATAGGCGCCATAGAGTGCCAAGACAAGAAGGCAGATGAGATAGACGATGAAGTTCACTAAGAAGGTGACAATCACATTGAAGGCAAAATAACTCGCCACGATGACATTCGAATTGATGGGAGAGGAGATGAAATCTCTTGTGACACCGCTCTCCTTGTCACGCACGACAATATAGTTGGCATTGAGAGAAACGGTGATGCAGCTGACAGCGAGAATGCCGGAAACCATCCAGCAATCGGCGATGCCATAGACTTTCTTCAGGATTTCATTATAGTCCTTTGCGTAGCTTTGGTTCGTTAAAACAGAATTCTGTGATTGAATCAGCTTATCCAAAGCCTCCTTGATGGATGACGTTTCCAATTGCCTTAAGAAGATGATATAGACGGCAAAGATGGCAAGCGGAACCATCAATGTGAAGATGACAGTCGGAATATTCTTGAAGAAAACCATCAGATGACGCTTCGTCAAGGAATAGAAAACATAGCCCTGATGGGTCAAGGAAGATTCATCTTTTTTATTCATTCTCATTCTCCTCCATCAGTTTGCGTACACCCGTCGCATTCAAAAACACATCATCCATATCTCCTTTTTCGACCTCAAAGTCTGTCAGAATATCCTGATGCCGATTCAAAAAGGAAAGAACCTCTGTCGCATCTTTCAGACTGATGCGGAAGCATTTCCCATCCTGGGAATATGTATATCTCAGTCCTTCTTTCTCCAATATGGAGATAACCTCATCCTCTTTTTCACGATAGAGAATGACATAATCGGACGTATACTTTTCCTTGAGTTCATAAGGTGTTCCAGAAGCGATGATTTTTCCTTTATCCATGATGACGACATAGGTGGCTTTTTCAGCTTCTTCCATATAGTGCGTGGTCAAAAAGACAGTCATTCCTGTCTTTTTTCTTAACGAGTTGACAAGATTCCAGACGGATTGTCTTGTCTGAGGATCCAACCCGGTTGTCGGCTCATCCAAGATCAGGAGTTTCGGATCATGAACCATGGCGCGGGCAATATCCACTCTTCTTTTCTGACCACCGGAAAGTTTCCCGACCGGACGGTCTAGGAAGGTGGAAAGATCAAGCATATCCACGAGGATGTTGAGTCTTTCTTTCCATTTCTCGCCTTTTATATTGTAGAACCCGGCTCGCAGACTTAGATTTTCTCTTGGAGTCAAGACCGGATCGAGCACAGAGTTCTGAAAGACAATGCCGATTTCCGACTTGATGGAATCTGGACGGTGATCGATGTCGATGCCATCAATGGTGATTTCACCTGAATTCTTCTTCAGGATTCCGGTGATGATGTTGATCGTCGTCGACTTTCCAGCGCCATTCAAGCCGAGAAACGCAAAAAGGGAACCTTTTCGAACTGAAAAGGAAATATCATCGACAGCGGTAAAGTCTTCATATTTTTTGACTAGATGGGATACAACAAGGATATCATCACTGACTTTTTGCTGTTCCTCATGTAAACGGGAAAACAAATTGAGCATATTATAAATCCAAAAATGGGGTGAGGAAGAGTTCCTCACGCACCATTGTTTACTTTCTCTTCAGGGTTGGGAACAAAAGGACATCACGGATAGAATCCGTCTCTGCAAAGAACATGCAAAGACGATCGATTCCATATCCGATGCCGCCTGCCGGAGGCATGCCATACTCCAAAGCCTCGCAGAAATCCTCATCGACTTCGCAGGCTTCGTCATTCCCCTTCTTCTTTTCTTCGACCTGCTCCTCAAAACGGGCTCTCTGATCGATTGGGTCATTGAGTTCCGTGAAGGCATTGCACATTTCATGCGTGGAAATATACATTTCGAATCTCTGGGTGAAGCGAGGATCATTCGGGTCCTTCTTCGCCAAAGGAGAAATATCGACTGGATGCTGACAAACGAAAGTCGGCTGGACTAAATCCGCTTCGCAGAATTTCTCAAAGAAGGCTTCGATGATATGGCCCCAAAGATAGTGAGGCTGAATCTCGACATCATATTTCTTTGCCAATTCCTGTGCTTCCTCAAGGGTCTTGACCTGATAGAAATCGACGCCTGTCTTATCCTTGACAGCCTGTGTCATGTTCACCTTCTTGAAAGGCTGAGACAAGTCGATATCATAGCCGAGCCACTTGAACTGTTCTTTTCCGACTTCCTTGGCAAGATAATGGAAGAGGTCTTCCGTCATCTTCATCATGTCATCCAAATTTCCGAAGGCCTGATAGGCTTCCATCGTTGTGAATTCCGGATTGTGGGTCGTATCAATTCCCTCATTGCGGAATTGACGTCCGATTTCATAGACTCTCTCCATGCCGCCGACAAGACAGCGCTTCAAGGAAAGTTCCGTCGCGATACGAAGGTAGAAATCTTCATCCAAGGCATTGAAGTGCGTGACGAATGGTCTCGCATTCGCACCACCCAAAATCGGATTGAGTATTGGAGTTTCTACCTCGACATAGCCAAGCGAATCCATGAAATTACGAATTCCGCGGATGAGTTTTGGTCTCATGAAGGCAATCTTGCGAGAATCTTCATTGACGATGAGATCAACATAGCGGTGTCTTCTTCGGTCTTCAGGATCGGTCAATCCATGGAACTTATCCGGAAGAGGATGAAGCGATTTGACAAGATGCGTGTATTCCATGGCACGGATGGTGACTTCACCTGTCTTTGTCTTCATCATATGGCCTTTGACGCCACAGATATCACCTAAGTCTGCCATCTTGAAAATGGCATAATTATCCTCACCGACAACATCCTGTCGAATATAGCACTGAATCTTTCCTGTTTTGTCCTGAAGGGTAAAGAAAGAAGCCTTGCCCATCTTTCGAAGCAAGATGATTCTGCCAGCGATGGAAACAACATTTTCCTCATCAACCTGTTCTGGTTCCAAGGAAGAATATTTCTCTTTCAGCCCAGCTGCCGTGGAGTCCACATCAAATTTCTGTCCAAAAGGATCAATTCCCTTTTGGCGATATAATTCCAATTTTTCTCTTCTGTGCTGTTCCTGATCATTCAAATCCTGAACAGGCTTTTCATTTTTCTGGTTATTGTCCATAAAAAAACTCCCTAAATCATTACGCCATATTATACCCTAACACTCCATGTTTGTGTACGGGAAAGAAAAGAATTTCATCAAAAGAAAAGCCTGAAATCAAGCAAAAAACCATCCGAAAAACAGAAATCTTGGATTCCCGATTCATCGAGCCCATTTCAGTTTCAGTTCTTTTTCAGAAGAAATACAAACAACTTCTTTATTATAAAAAAATCGGTCCTTTGAAATTATCTTTTGCGTTTGCTTAAACAACTTATAGGTGCAGTAAATAATGATGAACCTGTTTTGTATAGTAAATTATATAAAAATAGTTTTTTTAAACTAGATGCAATTTTAGAATATTTGTATTTCTAAATCATAAAATAATATTTAAAAGCATTTACAAATCATATACGTTATAAATGGTAGATCGGACATAAAAAGGATTAGTTAAAATCTATGCTTACATTGAAATATGAAATATACGTGAGCAATTGTCTGTATTATTCCACCTGTTTCTATTGCGGAAATATGTAATCATCTTTCTTCAGCATCCACTTCATAAAGAAAATCTTGGACTCGATTGTCAAACCCGATATCGAGAACATAATTCTGATGGTATTTCTCCGCCAATTCTTTCTCTAGGCAAGAGCGAATGGATTCATGGCTTTTTTCATCGTCGAGTGAATCTGGAACGACAAGTTCAAATTCCAGGACTGTTTTTCCATTTTCAGAGAAGGAATGAAAATCATGCATGAGGATTCGCTGAGGAGAATATTTCTTCAGGCATTCATGGAGGAAGGCAATCATGTCATTTGTCTTTTTATCGTTCACTTTGATCGGGTCCATATGAATCGTGAGATGAACATTGAGATTCTTTAGGCATTCTCTTTCGATGTGATCGACGAGCTGATGGCTTTTCGTGATATCCACCTGATCATCAACTTCCACATGGATGACACCGAAGATAAGACTTCCATAAGAATGGATTGCCAGATCATGGATTCCCAAGACACCCTCATGAGAACGAATCAGATGAATCAATTTCTCAATCAATTCCTTGCTCGGTTCTTCACCGATTAAGGCAGAAACAGCTTCTTTCATGATGCCGATGCCAGAAAGTGCAACAAAGAAAGCGACAAACAGCGTAAAGAAACAATCGACACTATATCCGCTAAACCATGTTATGAGAATACCTAATATGACAAAAAGAGTCGTGATGACATCATTCCTCGCATCCTTTCCTAGCGCCTTTAAGGGCATAGAGGAAATTCTCCTTCCCAAAGAAAAATAGACAGCTGCCTGAGAAAGCTTCGCCAATATGGCAAAAGAAAGAATCGAAAGAGAAACAACATACATCACGAAATCAATTTCCCCTTTTGGAGGATAACCGGTCTTGGCAATCGCGGAAAAGAAGGAAACTGCATCCAAGACGCCTTGATACATCATGACCATCGAAAGGCCGATGATAATGCAGGCGATGATCAAAGAAAGAATATATTCGACTCTTTGATGGCCATAAGGATGTTCCTTATCTGGTTTTTTGGAACTTGCCTCCACTCCGATGATGGCGATGAAATTATTTCCAAAATCCGAAAGGTTGTTCATGGAATCCGTCACGATCGAGAATAGTCCCAAAAGGATACCTAATACGATTTTCACGCAAAAAAGAATGAAATTCGTAATCAATCCGTAGAAAGATGCCAAAAGCCCATACTTCTTTCGGACATTCTGATTCTCAACATTCCGATAATCCTTGATGAAAAGTTTCAGCAAAATCTGTATCATGGCTATATGATACTCTCTAAAATCCGGTTAGCGTTAACTGAAAAAATGAAATCAAGTTTTCCTATTTTGTTTTTTTCATGGCAAGAAAACACTATAATAATGCCGTATGAAAAAAAGATATTTCTCAAGCGTACTGCTTTTGTCAAGCCATCTATCGATTCTCGCTGATGCCATCATGGATAAGCTTTCCTATGTCTTGGCACTCGGAAGAGTCCTGCAGGACAAGGATTCCATCCCAAAGGAAGAAAGATTCTCCGATGATGTTTTGGAAATCCATGATCAGATCTATTCTCTTCTGAAACCCTTCCTAAAAGAAGTCTCATCCAATTCCCATGCCTTAGAAGAAACATTGCTTGATTCCTCCATCATTCCCACTCCACTCTTGGAAGACATCGTTTCCGTTGTGGAAATCAAGGAAGAGGCACTTCGTCCATCGGGTGAAGAAAGTCCATTTCTCATAAAAAGCAAGGAAGACTATTCTCTCTTCCTCCATTCTTTTTATACCAAGGCCTGCTTCCTCTTCCGCGTCTATTCCTGGCTTGTCGATCTTGAACTGGGCATACAGGACTATGGTTATGATTCCTACGTTGTCCCTGTATTGGAAGAAGATGAAATCAATGTGGTCGATTCCATTTCCACTATGGATGCACAAGGATTGAAAGAGGAACTCTCCCTTTATTTCAGCCAGACCGATTTCGATAGCGAGGAGATGCTCCAAGAAAAGCAGGAACTTGCGGAATTACTAAAGAAAACGGAGGATTAAACATGTCAGACAACCTGAACCTGCCGAATATCGGCACCCCTGAAGAAGCATTGGAGAAAATGAAAAATGGCTATCTGTCCTTTTTGGACAGTGTTGCCAAATTTGTGACGATTTCCGAATTCTATACAGACAAAACGCATGAAGGACAGCCTCTTCCAGAGGATTTCGCAAAGAAATATTCCGATAATTTCCAAAAACTGAAAAACGAATCGCCTGATGATTTCGCAAGTCAGGTCGCCTTCTTCACCTTGGTCACGCTCGATTTTGTCGAAGAAATCAAGGACAACCTGAAAGAATATGAACGCATCCTGAAAGAAGGACCTGATCAGAGCGCAAGCCTCTATGATCAGGCATGCGACTACTTGGCCATCAAGGATGAATTCACCGATTTGAAAGACACCATCGATGACATCAATAAAATCATGGCGAAGGAAAAAGTCGCAGAAACCAACGAAAACGACCCAGAATACGACTATATCGCAAAGCAGAGAGACGAAAACAAATTCGGAGAATAAAACGAGAAAAGCCTTGCTTTCCCTCCATTCTATGACAAAACGCCATAGAAGGAGAAGGCAAGGCCTTTTTTGAAGAAACCGATTCTATTTTTTTAGGATGGACTCCATATCCAGATAGAAGTTCTTGCTGTTTTCATAGACATGAGCCAAAGAAGGATACATTTTCAGATATACTTTCTTATAAAGCATATTGTAAATCCTATGATTGGATAAATCAGGTGAAATGGTTTGACCTAAGGAAAACATGCTTTGTTTCGCTTCCTGAGGAGAAGAGAAAACACCGGCCGAAAGAAAACCAGCCATCGCTCCGCCGAGTGTCGATGATTCGGCATCATTGGAGATGAAGCATTTCAATCCAAAGACATCGCTGATAATCTGACAAAGTTCTTTTGATTTGCTTCCTCCGCCGGAGATGACAAGATAGGATGGCTTGACTTTCGTTTTCCTTACAATCTCATCCATCCCTTCCCTCAGTCCAAAGGCAATGCCTTCATAGATGGCCTTATATAGATGATATTTCGTATGAACATTGCTGAATCCGACGATGGCACCCTTGGCATTGGGTCTTTTGAGTCCTGGCTGCCAATAGGGCTGAAGAACAAGTCCATCGCTTCCAGCGGGAATATTCTTGATCTTTTCATTGAGAATCTGTTCGACGGTGCAATTTTGTCTTCTCGCTTCTTCGACATCATCATGTGCAAAGTTATCGATGAACCACTTCAGCATCCACAATCCGCAATAAATCTGAACTTCCATGTTATAAGCACCCTTATATGGTGCGGAATAAGATGGAAGGAACTTTTCCGGCTCCATGTAGTGAGAATCAACCACTTCGATCGTACAGGCCGTTCCTAAAGAGATGCTCGCGGAATATTTATCGACGCAGCCATTCCCAAACGTTTCGCAGGCTTTGTCAGAGCCGCAGGCAAAAAGAGGCGTTCCAGCGGGAATCTTCGAAAGAAGAGAAAATTCCTCGGTGACTTTTCCGATCACATTCCCGACGGGAACAAGGTCGACCAGTGCTGTTGTCGGGATATGGAAAACATCCTGCTTTGGATGATTCTTGGAATACCATTTCCCTTTCTTGAAATTGATCGGATAATGACCGTTGCAGTCCGCACTGGAAAGAACAAGGTTTCCGGTGATCTTGTAATTGAAATAGGCACCCAATGGGCAATAATATCTCATCTTCTTCCAATTGTCTTTTTCATGTCGTTTCAGCCAATAAGTCGGTGTTCTTTCTGCGTTGTACTTGACTGTGTCCTTCATGCCTATCAATGTGAATAGAAGGTTCTCATACCATTTGAGATAATCCTTGGATTCCATTCTCGTCACTCTCTGGTCAAGCCAGAGAATCGCATTGCGGATCGGTTGCTTATTTTCATCGAGGATGACCGTCGAATCGCGGAACACATCCACGACCATTCCACAGATATGCTTTAGATATTCTGGGTGGTCATCATAAATGTCATTCGTCGCCTTGACCATTTCAGAAATATAGAAATTCACATCCTGTTCGGCAAACCCCTTTTGGGGAGAATAATATGGAACATCATATTTTCTTTTTGAAAACGCGATAATCTTCCCATCAGACGAAACGACGCTTGCCCGAAGAGACTGCGTTCCGATGTCGACAACCAATATCTGACTTTTCATATTCTTTTCTTCCTATTCATTCATTATGTTCGTTTCTTATTATAAAAAGTATTCTTTTAATAATCAAAAAA
>CAVKZJ010000029.1:0-21550 GCA_963660905.1 bacterium
AGGTTAAATTTTATTAAAAAAACCTTTGACTCGATAGTGTGAATTTGATATAATTTTATATGTTGTATGGCCTCCATTAGCCTACAACCGCTATAAAATGGTCTCAAATCCAGCAATGGTACCATCCGTGCGAGTCTTTTACTAAATTAAAGGAAGGAGGCAAAAACATGTACGCTATTATCTTAACTGGCGGCAAACAGATCAAAGCCGAAATCGGTCAGACGATTTATACGGAAAAGATCGAAGGCGAGAAAGATGCGGAAGTCATTTTCGACAAAGTTCTTTATGTCGAAGGCGATTCCATCGTTGTCGGCAAGCCGTTTGTTGAAGGTGCTACTGTTAAAGCAAGCATTGTCAAACAGGGTCGTGAAAAGAAAATTCATGTCCTTCGTTACAAAGCCAAGAGCAATCTCAGAGTTCGCCATGGCCACAGACAGCCTTACACTGCTTTAAAAGTTGAATCTATCAATCTTTAAAAAATGATTTTTGTAGACGTGAATTATGTCTTTGGGAAAATCGCATCGCTCAAAATTGAGGGACATGGTGGACTTGACTATGGAAAAGACATAATTTGTGCAGGTGTATCGGCCTGTTCAATCGGTGCCTTGAATGCCTTGGATCAAGCTGAAAATTACAAGCTTGATATTCGTGCCGGATTTCTGGAATTGAAAAGGATTCAAGACAGCACTTTGCATGATGAGATTGTTCTGGAGACACTCATTGTGCAGTTAAAGACAATCGAAAAGAAATTTCCGAAAAATGTCAAAATCAATGTCTCTGGGAAAGAAGGTAATCAATGAAACTGAATTTATCATTAGACATTCAGCTCTTTGCTTCTCATAAGGGTGTCACTTCCACAAAGAATGGTCGTGATTCAAACTCTAAGAGATTAGGTGCCAAACTTTGCGATGGTCAGTGGGCTCATTCCGGTTCCATCATTTATCGTCAGAGAGGAACAAAAATTCATCCTGGCAATAATGTGAAAAGAGCTGGCGATGATACTCTCTTTGCAACTATCGATGGTTATGTCAAGTATGAGAGATTGGATCGTCAAAGAACCAAAGTCTCCGTCTATCCGACGAAGCCTGAAGTTGTTAGCAAGTAAAAAATAAAAGATTGGCTTCGGAAATTCCGAAGCTTTTCTTTTTTCTAGGAGAAATATATGAACGATAAAGTAAAAGTGGAACTTGTTTCCGGAAAAGGTGGAGATGGTGCCATTGCCTTCCGAAGAGAAAAAAGCGTTGAAAAAGGTGGCCCATATGGTGGAAACGGCGGAAAAGGCGGTTCCATTTACATTGTCAGCGATAATGGGGTGGAATCATTGCAGGAATATCGTTTCGGAAAAGTGATCAAGGCTGAACCGGGTGAAAACGGAAAAACGAAGCTTCAATATGGCAAGGATGCAAAAGATATCACTCTTTATGTTCCCTGCGGTACGATGATTACCGATGAAAACGGAAATCAGCTTGCCGATCTGATCCATCACGGCGATAGATATCTCGCTGTCAAAGGCGGAAGAGGCGGAAGAGGAAATGCGACATTCAAATCACCGATTCGCCGTACGCCGAACATTGCAGAGAATGGTCTGCCTGGCGAGGATAAGATTTTTTATTTTGTATTGAAGCTATTGGCAGATGTCGGACTCGTCGGCTATCCAAATGTCGGTAAATCGACCCTGCTTTCCAAAGTCACTCGCGCATCTGCTCAGGTCGGGGATTATGCTTTCACCACTCTTGAGCCCCAACTCGGTGTCTGCTTTGTGGAAATGGACAAGTCTTTTGTTTTGGCTGATCTTCCTGGCTTGATTGATGGTGCCTCGAGTGGAAAAGGCCTTGGCTTTACCTTTCTTCGACACATCGAAAGATGTCGTGTCCTTCTTCATCTCATTGACATCACCAGAGAGGAGGACCCCTATCAAGGATTCCTATCCATCAATCAGGAACTTTACAAATATTCCGAAAAGCTCAAGGAACGTCCAATGGTTGTGGCCATTAACAAGACCGATGAAAAAGGATATGAGGATAAAATCCGAGAACTGAAAGAAAAATTATCGAAAGACCATAAAGTTTTCTGCATTTCCGCAAAAGATGAGAAAGGCCTCAAATCCTTGATGCGTACTCTCTATTCCATGGTCAACAAGGCCAAGGAGGAAGAAAAGAAGAAGATTTCCTCTTCGGACGATGAGGAAGTTGTCTATAGCGCAAGAAATCTTGACAACGGAAAGAAACCAATCTATCAGGTTGTCAAGAGAGAGGATGGCTATTTCGAGATTCTCGGCGAAAGAGTCGTCCGCACAAAGAGACTCATCAATCTGAAGACGGATGAAGGCATTGACAGGCTTTTGAGTTACCTCAATTCGATTGAAATCGATGAAGCTCTGAAGAATGCGGGTGCCAAGAATGGCGATACGGTCGTTCTTGACGATTACGAATTTGAATATTTCGAATAATTTCGTGATTTTTCTTTTTTTGGTGCAATAATGAAGTGGAGGCCTCTGAAATGTATTATTATCTTCATGGCATGATCACTTTTCACATCGAGAATTCCATCGTTGTGGAATGCGCTGGCGTCGGATATGATGTCATGGTTTCCCACGTGGAAGATTTTCCAATCGGCGAGACTCTCTTTGTTTATGTTTCACATGTGCAAAATGAAAATGAATCCTATTTTGTCGGGTTCAAGACCATGGAAGAAAAGCAAATGTATCTTTCCCTGACCAGCGTGAAGGGCATTGGGCCGAAGACGGCTTTGACTTGCCTTGCATCGACGAGCGTCGGCCGCTTAGCCAATGCCATTGAAAAAGAGGATTCCGCCTTCCTGATGAGGCTTCCCGGCATCGGAAAGAAATCAGCCGGCCAGCTGATTCTTGATTTGAAGGGAAAACTCCTTCTATTGGATACCTCTGCCTCCACATTGAACAAGGAGATGGATGCAGCCAAGGAAGGACTCAAGACCTTGGGATTCAAGGAAAATGAAATTTCGAAAGCTCTTTCGAAGATCAAGGATCCTTCCTTGAAAGCCGATGAATATCTGAAGCAGGCGCTGATCTTGCTGAATGACAAATAGAATATGGATGAAAACAATCAATTGGTTGCAAATGAACTCAACAGCGTCAATGACGATGTCGACACTTCACTCAGACCGAAGAAATTATCGGATTATATCGGCCAATGTGAAATCAAGAAAGCATTGGATATTTCCATCATGGCCGCAAAAAAGAGAAATGAGACCATAGATCACATTCTTTTTTATGGTCCGCCTGGATTGGGAAAGACCACTTTGGCCAATTGCGTTGCCCATGAGATGGAAAGCAACATAAAATTGACCAACGGCTCTTCCTTATATCGCACGGGAGATCTCGCCGCGATTCTTTCTTCCCTGAATCCTGGCGATATTCTTTTTGTGGATGAAATCCATCGCATGCCGATTGCGGTTCAGGAAGTGCTTTATGGTGCGATGGAAGATTTTTCCTTGTCCATCATCGTCGGAAAAGGTTCGGATGCAAGGAGTCTAAACATCCCTCTTCCCCCTTTCACTTTGATCGGTGCAACAACCGATGCCGGAGGATTGTCCGCCCCTTTGCGTGATCGTTTTGGGATTCTTCTTCAATTGCGCTATTATTCGACGGAAGAACTTCTTTCCATCATCAACCGGACAAGCGTCGCTCTGCATTTTCCTTTGACCTTGGATGCTTCTTATCAGATTGCCCTAAGAGGCCGTGGGACGCCGAGAATCGCCAATCGACTTTTTCGAAGAGTCCGTGATTATGCGACATTTCAGGGAAAAGATATCATCGACAAGGATGTTGCCTTGGAGGCGATGAGTTTTCTTTCCATCGATGACCTTGGTCTTGATGAGACGGATCGAAAGATTCTTGAATGTATGATTTATCGCTACGATGGAAAACCCGTCGGCATCAATGCTCTTGCGAGTGCCATTGGCGCGTCCGTCGACAATGTCAGCGATGTCTATGAACCCTATCTTGTTCAGCTTGGGCTTATCAATCGGACTCCGAAAGGCAGGGTTGTCACAAAAAGAGCCTATGAACATCTCAAGATTCCCTATCCTGGAAAATAGTGTAATCCATTTTCCTTTCTTTTTTTCTTTTTTTCGGCCTCTTTTGGTACTCTTTGCCTTGAATTGCTCTACTGTTTTTGATAAATTATTTTAGTTATAAATGTGTGCGAATTAATGAAATGTAGGAGGACTCTCTCATGCGTCGCTTCTTAGCCTATGTTACGATGATGCTGACAATGCTGTGTGCGATTTTGTTCAATACACAGGCAGTATTGGAAAATAAAGTGGATGCCATGGAATATGGCACGGGTACACAGCTTGTGTATTCCATTTCGAAACGTGATTTTACGGATTACAATGCGGATAAGTATGCCTCCTACAAAGAGAGCATAAAGAATTTGGATGATATCGACATCGAAGCCGCCGTCATGAAGAGACTTGATGTGGCTGGCGTGAGAAACTCCGATGTGACCATCATCAAAGGCGATAGTGATACCCAGGAAGGCTATCAGCTGAGAATCAATCTTTCCCCTTTGAGCGATACCGAACTCTCCAACGTCAAGGAGATTCTTTCCATCACCGGTTCTTTGGCCATCGGCACGGAAGGCGATAGCACTGTCTATTACCAGGCCAATGACGAATTCTTCGATGATTCCTCGGATTTGGCTTCCCTTGTCTACAATGGAACGACTCCTTATCCGGTCATCAAGGTCAAAGATGCCGATACCTTCGACAAACTTAAGAAAGCCGCTGAGGAAGCAAAAGACAACAAGACGAGCGAAGCACATCGTTTCTATGCAGATGATTCCTCCGATGATTCTTCGAGTGAAGACTCCTCGACAAAGGTTTACCTTTGGACGAATAAGCAGTTGGATGATACTTATGACCGTGCTTATGGAACACATGAGACGGTTGTCATGGAAGAAACAAAGGCTAAGGTTCTTGCTGAAATCGATATTTCCAATTGGGATAGCGAAAATCTTCAGCTCTCTTTGACCACGGATACGAATGGCGAAGCATTCACCATCTCTACAGCTCGTGCCTTTGTCAACATGCTCAACTGCACGGACTATGGATTCAACATTCAATTCCTCTATCAGAATTCCCTTTCGGCAACATTCGGCAGTCAGGCATTGACTTTGACATACATCATATTCGGCGTCGTTCTTCTTGTCATTTGCACCTTATTGATTGCGTTTTATGGCATCGCCGGCATCACTGGTTCCTTGACTCTGTTGGGTTCAGTCCTTCTTTCCTTCTTCCTCTTCTCTGTTTTGGGCTTTGAATTCTCTGTTGCTGCGCTTTGTGGATTGGCAGTCATTGTCGGACTTTCCGTCATGATTTCCGTCAATTATTTCGAACGTGTCAAACTTGAAATCAAACATGGACGCGATGTCGTGAAAGCGAATCAGGAAGGATATCATAAATCCTTCCTCATGAGCGTTGATGTTTCTGCCATTGCATTGATTTGCTCTGTCTTCTGCTTCTTGATCGGCGTCGGCGCCTATAAGACCTTCTTTGGTGTCGTCATGGTCGGATCGATTTTCACTTTCCTAGTCACCAATTTCATCAACAAATGGATGCTTTATTGGCTTGTCAAAGGAAATGCTGAACTTAATCTTCCTTTCTTCGGCTTCAAGAAGGTCAAGAGATTGGATACGGATCAGGTGAAGACGACCTTTGCCTCGACAGAAAAGAAACATTTCTCCAAGAAGATGCTTGTCATCCTTCCTGCTGTTACGGCTTTGATGGTTGCCGTTGGATTGCCCTTAGGCTACTTCTTAAGCGGAAATCATCATTCCTTCTTCCAAAACTATTCGGATTTCTCTTCCACCTATACGTTGAATATCACCTTCCGAGACAACTCTCAAGTCTATGAGAAATTGTCGACATCCGATACCTTTACATCCTATATTGTCGAAATCGGCAAGAGCAGCACTGTCGGTTCCTATAATGCTGTCTCTTCTGAGAAGGCAACGGGTGATGAAGCCTCAAAGAGCGATTCCTTTGTCTATTATCCGAAGACGGCCAGCGTGAATGTTGTGGAGAAGACCGATGAGGAAAAGAATGTCTACTATATGGTCTACTATACTATTCAGGTCAGCAAGAATCTCAATGATGTCAAGGATGATAAGAATACCTATGCCTTGAGTACGATTGAGCAGACGATGACCGAATATGAAATTGAAGTTGGAACTCAGAATCTGATTGCTCCATTCAGCGGCGATTCGCATGGCGTCAAGGATTCTTTGAAAGTCGAATCCTATGAAGCTCTTCCGACGAATGTCACCCATATCACCAATTATCTCATTCTGCTTACCTTCCTTGTCTCCTGCTTTGCCTTCGTCTACTTCCTTGTGCGTTTCGGATTGAACATTTCCTTGGCTGGTCTTGCCAGCGGCACACTCGCTTCCGGTCTGTTCTTAGGCGTTCTTAGCTTGACCCGCATTCCGTTTTCTTCCTATACAGTCTTCAGCTTGTTGATTGCCATCCTTGTCTTGAACATGTTCTTTGTCCCGATTTTAGGCAAGAACCGTGAAATTCTCAAGGAAAGAGGTCTCAAGAAGAAGGCGACGGAAGAACAAAGAAAGGATATTGCCAATGAAAGCGGCATCTCTTCTTTGAAGATGGTCTTGCCTGTCTTAGGCATTCTTCTTGTCTATTCGTTTGGCTTGGCCTTTGTCAATACCGGCTTGATCGGTTTGGCCATCTCTTCGATTGTCTTCCTTGTTCTTGATTTCGTTATCGCCTACTTCTTCGCGATTCCGTTCTATCATTTCCTTTCCTGCCATATCTCTTTTGAGAAACTTGCCAAGTGGAATGAAGAACGCCGCGTCAGAAGAGCTGAAAAGAAGCATCAGAAGATTGAAGAAGTCAAAAAAGTCGCAGGACCGGATGGTGTTCTTTATGTCGATAACGGACCTCATGAAACCATTGTTCCCGGTTTGAATGATTTCCGCAGCGAAGATTAATTATGTCTTTCTTGTCACAATTGCTTGAACATTACAAAATCAGCGTGACTGACCTTGATTCCAGAAAGGAATCAGGGTCTTTTCTTTGCTTGAAAAGACCCGATGGTCTTACGGGTTTTGAAGAAGTGGTTGCGCGAATCAGATTGGCGATCGAGAATCACGAAAAGACCGTTCTCTATGGTGATTATGATGTGGATGGCCTGACTTCTGTTGCAATCCTGAAACTGGCATTGGACGCTCTTGGACTGAACCCTGGTTTTTTTATCCCTTCCCGTTATGTGGAAGGGTACGGATTGTCTTCTTCCCGCGTCAAGGAATTTCATCAGAAAGGCTATCATCTGATTATCGCCTTGGACAATGGCATCACCGCTTTTGAAAGCGTTGAGCTGGCAAAGAATCTTGGCATGGATATTCTTGTCATCGATCATCACGAAAGGCAAGAAGAACTTCCAAAGTTCGATGGGCTCTTCCATCCTAAAGAATCGGGTTTCCTCGACTATAATTGCTCGGCAGCCTCTCTTTCCTATTTTGTCGCAACGCGTCTTCTTGGAAGAGAGAGTGATTATTTTGCTTTCTTGGCCGGCATGGCTGTCTTTTCTGACGTGATGCCTCTGAAAGGGAACAATCTCGTCTTTTCGAAGATGATGCTTCCTCTCCTTAAAAAAAGAAGATTTCGAAATATTGCCTATCTGCTTGGAAAAAGCGAATGTGAATACGATGATTTTAATTTTGCATTGATTCCTTCCTTGAATAGTCCAGGACGGATCAAGACGGATTCCCTTTCTACCAATATGGCCTGCCGATTTCTTTTGGAATTGAAGGATGAGGAGAAAATCAAGAAATACGCTTCCTTTCTTATTCAATGCAACCAGGAAAGAAAGGACTGTGTGAAGAAATTCTCTGAAGAGAGGATTCTTCCTTTATCGAGTGAGCATGCCTTTTGTTTCCAAAGCTCGGCGCCATCGGGGCTTTCCGGGCTTCTTGCCAATCGTCTTCTCAATGAAAAGGAGGTTCCAATCTTTGTCTGCTGCCAGGATGAGAAAAAGAGCGATTCCTTTGTCTGCTCATTTCGAGTTCCGGAAGGCTTTTCGCTTCTTTTCCTCTTTGAGAAGGCAAGAAATTTCTTTTTGAATCTCGGGGGCCATGAAAAGGCCTGCGGTGGAACCCTTCTGAAGAAGGATTATTATATTGTTTCCACCTTGTTTGTCTCAGAAATGGCAAGGCAGTCTATGGAACTCAAGAAGGAAGAAAATGACATAGAAATCTCCATTGAAGATATCAACCCGTCGAATTATGAGACGTATTGTTCCTTTATGCCTTTTGGGGAAGGCTTTGAAAAACCTCGATTTTCTCTCTTTTTCCCTAAAGAGGAATTTCATCTCAGTCCCTCGAAGAAGATGGGCTTTGCCTATAATGAATCGAAGACGGGCCGGATTCTCTTCTTTGAGCATCTTGATGAAGTTGCTTCCTCCAAAGAGGAATTCATCCATGTGAAGGGAACTTTCCGGAAATCCACTTTCCAAGGCAAAGACAATTTTGAAATTCTCGTTTCCGATATCATTTTCTAGATATTTTGGATAAAATGCCATGTTTGTCTATAGTTTTTTAAAAAATACGCAAAGATAGCGCTTTACTATGTTATAATGCTTCCGAGGAAGGTCAATTTATGACGAAGAAAAATACTAATATCAGTCGTTCCCGTTCCGATATTCTGGTCAGAAAATATTTAGATAAGCACAATGATCCGTTGGAGGCATTGATGGATATTGCCACGATTCGTTATTGCGGCGTTTCCTACCGTCCGTTGGTTTACGCTTTTGTCATCCCTTTTTCGAAACTTGTCAAGCGCAAGAGCCGTTTGGTCAAATACGCTTTTGTCATCTATAGCAAGGTCCCTGGCAAGAAAATTCTTTATGTCAGCAATCATTTTTATCAGTCTATCGATGAGTGCAAAACAGATTCGATGTACCATCTGCAGCACTTTTCTCTCTTCGCAAATCTGAAACGAAATATTTACGAAAACGAGAAGAAAACTCCTTTATAAAATTATTTTAATATATTAAAATATACCTTATAGAGGAAACCTATGGACAACGCAAACAATTCTTTGAACAAAACAACGGATTCGTTCTCGAACATCGAGAATGAAATGCATAACAGATTGCTCGTTCGTATTGTGAAAAGAATTGTTTTTTTTTCATTTTCTTTGATTTTGTGCATTTTTCTTGCACTTTTTTTTAGTCTTCCATGCTTCCGTGCGAGCGGAATGTCCTTGAATGGAAATGACTTTTTTTCAAAAGAGGACATCCTCCTGCTCTCGGGCATCGACCCTGAAAAACACAATCTTTTTTATTCCTCTTCTGAAGCAAAGGAAAACGTCTTAAAGGCTGCCAATGGAATGATTTTGGATTGCGAATTCTCCAACAACGGAATCGTTTCCTCCTGTGAGGTGAAAGAAGACCATCCATCGTGTGTCTATCAGAACATAGTTTATTTCTCCAGCGGAAAAACCCTCCTTGCCGAAGAGCAGAAATTGGAGGAGAGCATTCTTTCAAGCGAAAGCAAAAATCGCATCCGTGAAGCCTATTCCTCTTATCGGCATCTGCCTGAGATTCATCTCCCCTTGAATGTGAAGGATGATGAAGAACATGCTGTCGAAACGATGTCGAGTCTCTCGGAATTCAAGAAAGATTCTCTTGAGAAAATCGTCGGCATTCAGTTTCTGAACAAGAATGGCGACTCGAATTATTCCAACTTGGCCGATTTTCTTCTTACTCACGATGGGAAATATTACCTTTTTCGGAATGTCCTTGTTGATTATTTTGCCTTCTTTTACGGCAATGTCGTCTCTTTGGAAGAGATTCTAGCCAATATCGATTCATCCATTTCGAAAAACGGATTATCCACTTCGTGCTATTCGTTTTCTGGAGAAAGTGATTCCTATGACGTTTATACCTTTAGAATCATAAAGAATGAGAAAAAGGGAACGCTTGGTGCGTATCCTTATGAGGAAAATGAAAATGAATGAAATTGTTACTGCAATCGAATTGAATGCATCCGGAATTCGGCTTGTCTCCGGATATGTCTATGAGGGAAAGGTCTATGTTCTCCAATCGTTGGTCGGAAAATCTATCAGCCTTGACAACAATGGCCTGATGGATTCTCGTCAGGTCGAAGATACCTTGGCCAGTCTCATCGAAACAGCAAAGAATACTTTGAAGTGTGATTTGAAGAACTACATCTTCCTCTTGCCACCTGATGACTTCCTTGTCAAGAATTCCTCTTCTTCCAGCGTCACGATGAATGAATTGATCGCCCAGAAGGACTTCGCCAACTGCATTTCCATGCTTGAAAAGTTGGTGAAGGTCAGTAATAGCACCATCGTTTTTGATGCCCCAGTGTATTTTGCAACGGAAAATGGTGAGCAGCTGACGACCTTTCCGTTGAATGTGCAAAGTGAGAATCTCTCCGTCAATGCGGATGTCCATATGATTAGCAAAGTTTCTTATGACTATTACATGGAAATTATTCGAAAGCTCGGAATTCTTCCTTATGCGACTCTCGTTTCCACCTATGGGTCCTGCTCCTTTTTGACTTCGCTCAAGTCGCCGGATTCCTTCTATCTCATTCAGGTGGAGGGCGAATCAACGTATCTTTCTTTGATCAAGAACAAACGCCTTGCCTTCTCTAAGGAATACCCTGTCAGCATGAAGTCTCTTTATGAGAAGACTGCCGAGAAATTGAATATGACGAAGGAACAGATAGAAGACTATATCACGACGTTCGGCCTTAAGGCCGAACAGGCGATTCCGATTCTGACGGAAGAAAAGAAACCGCTGGAAGACATCGTCGATGCCTTCCTACATGAGTTTACTCAGTTTGCTTTCATTAAGGAAAAGATGGATGAGCTTGAACCGACTCGCTCTCTTTCCATCATTTTCTTAGGCAGTGCGGATCGAATCGATGGCATGAATGCCAATCTTTCCAACTATTTTGCCCGTGCTCTCCTTCTCTTCTATCCAAAGGTCCTTGGGGCGAGAAATGATTCTTTGGTAAGTTGTCTTGGCGGCATCAAGCTCACTTCGAACTCCTATATGCCTCCATTGAAGGAAAACAATGAGATGAATTCGAATCTGAACAATACGGGATTTGCCCGTGGATAATGAGGTATCACATATGGAAAATGAAGAATTGAAGTCTTTCTTCGATGAAGAAGGCTTGAAGACAAATGCGAAAATCATCGTCATCGGTGTCGGCGGCGGTGGATCGAATGCGGTCAATGGAATGATCCGCGACGGAGACAACCAGGTTCAGTACTGGGTCTTCAACACGGATAGCCAAGCTTTGGCCAATTCTCCATGCGACAATAAACTTATCCTCGGAAAGAACGTCACCCGCGGCCTTGGCGCCGGTGGCATTCCAGCCATGGGTCAGAAGGCAGCAGAGGATTCTTATTCCGATATCCAGCTTGTCGTCAAAGGGGCCGATATGGTCTTTATCGCCTGTGGCGAAGGCGGTGGAACGGGTACCGGTGCTGCACCGGTTGTCGCCAAAGCGGCAAAAGAAGAAGGATGCTTGGTTTTGGGAATTGTCACTCGACCATTCACCTTTGAAGGAAAGGCAAGAAAGCTTCATGCCTTGGAAGGCATTTCCAATCTTCGCAAATTTGTCGATGCCTTGATTGTCGTCTCCAATGATAAGATGATGTTCAACAACGGAAGCCTCAGCGTGAAGAATGCCTTTGCGGCCAGCGATGAAATCCTTGCCCAGTCTGTGAAGACCGTCACGGATCTCATCTTGGTTCATGGCGTCATCAACCTCGACTTTGCCGATGTCAAGGCGACATTGTCCAACAAAGGCCTTTCCTTGATCGGCATCGGATTTGGAACCGGCAAGAACAAAGCCATCGATGCTGCGACCAATGCAATCAATTCTCCGCTTTTGGAAGCCTCCATACGCGGATCGAGAAGCATGATCATCAACATCACGGTCGGAAACGATACGACATTGGATGATATCCAATATGCCATCAACTACATTACGGAAGCTGCCGGCGGACAGGACAATGATGTCAATATCATCTTCGGGGTCCAAAATGATGACTCCTATGAAAACAAAATCAAGATTGCCATCATTGCCACTGATTTCGAAAAAGGGATTTCCTTCGAGACGAAGGAAAACAACTTCAATCGCACTCTCTCCCCATCACACACCGATCTCCCGGATGTGATGCAAGAGACTTCGCCTGTGGAGGAAAAGGAAGAGGAACCGAAGAAGGTCGTTCAGGAGATGGAGGATGAAAAAGACAATTCCATTCTTCCGGACTTCCTGAAAGACTTCTTCTCTGCCAAGGAAGAGGAAGAGACCCCTGAGCAGAAAAAGAAAAATCAGGTGGATGAGGCGGAAATGAAGAAGAAGGAACTCACTTCCTCTTTTGCACCATTCGGAAGAGAGAAGAATGTTGCGGATGACGATGAAGATGATGCCATCGTCATCGATCGAAAAATTGAACGAGGTACACTATGACATTACATGAATTCAAAATCACAGCCGAAGAACAGCTTTCTTTGGCCAAGAATGCCATCGTCAATGTTCTTGACGAAGCATCCCTGAATGATTTCAAGGGAAAATTCTTAGGAAAGAAATCTGCCCTGACTTCTTTCTATTCTTCCATGAAGGATGTGGCCAAGGATGAAAAGAAGGATTTCGGAATTGCGCTGAATGATCTTCGCAGCCATCTTCAGGCCCTCTTCGATGAAAAGGAAACGGCCCTAAAACAGGCGAAACTGAATCAGAGACTCGAGAAAGAAAAGGTCGATATCACCCTCCCAGGCTATCAGAATGTCTTGGGAAGCAAGCATCCTTTCTATGCCGTGGTGGATGACATTGTCGATTTCTTCTTAGGCATGGGCTATACCGTTGCCGATGGACCGGAAGTCGAATCTGATGAGAATAATTTCGAATTGATGAATATCCCGAAGGACCATCCCGCAAGAGATATGCAGGATTCCTTCTCCATAAATCCCAATACTATTCTTCGCAGCCACACTTCCTGCGTCCAGGCCCGCGTCATGAAGGCAAGCAAAGGACAAGGGCCGATCAAGGTCATCTGCCCTGGAAAAGTCTATCGAAGAGACAACGACGCGACCCATTCCCATCAGTTTGGCCAGATTGAAGGCCTCGTCATTTCAAAGGACTGCACTTTCTCCAATCTTTTGGAGACGCTGACGCTGCTTTTGCGCCATCTCTTTGGAGAAAAGAGAGAGGTTCGATTCCGTCCTTCCTACTTCCCATTCACCGAGCCATCTGTCGAAGCGGACATTTCCTGCTTCGAATGCAATGGAAAAGGGTGCAATCTGTGCAAGCACACAGGCTGGATCGAAATCCTTGGCTCGGGCATGGTCAACCCCAATGTTCTCCGCCTGAATGGCTTTGATGACAAGGTCTATCAGGGATTTGCCTTCGGCATCGGCATCGACCGTGTGGCGATGCTCAAATATGGCATCGACGACATCAAGCGTTTCTATACGAATGATGTCGAATTCATTTCTCAGTTCAGAAAGGAGTAATCCGTATGCAGTTCTCAATCAATGAATTATCAAAATGGGTGGATTTAACCTCCCTTGACGTTCATAGCCTTGTGGAAAGACTGACGTTTTCCGGATTCGAAGTGGAAGGCGTGTCCTCTTTGGCGGCTGCCGATAAGCTTGTCATCGGAGAAATCCTGACCTGCGAAAAACATCCCGACAGCGATCATCTTCATGTCTTGACTGTCGATTGTGGCAAGGAAGGAATTCTGGACATTGTCTGTGGTGCTCCGAATGCCAGAAAAGGCATCAAGGTCATTGTTGCCTTAGTCGGATGCAATCTTCCTTTCCTGAATGAAACGATCAAGAAGGGAAATATCCGTGGGAAAGAATCCAACGGCATGTGCTGTTCCTTATTGGAACTCGGTGTCAAAAAGGAATCCTTGGATGAAAATTCGCCTTCTCTCAACGGGATTGAGGAGCTTCCCTTCGATGCTCCTGTCGGCGAAAGAGAGGTTCTCAAATATCTTTCCCTAGATGATACGATTTTGGATATCAACGTCCTTCCGAATCGTCCGGACTGTCTTTCCTATATCGGAATGGCAAGGGAAATCTCTTCCCTTTTGAATCTTCCCATGAAAAAGATTCCGTCGTTCGAGAATCATTTCGAAAAGAAGATCACTGTCAAGAGCATAAGCAGGAATTGCTCCCGATTTGATGGCATCCTTCTTGAAAATCTAAAAGAGAAGGAAGAGACACCGCTTGAAATCAAGAGAACCTTGATGGCAAACAATATCCGTGCGATTTCCCCGATTGTCGATTTGGGAAATTATGCCATGCTTTTGACGGGAGAGCCTTTCAATATGTATGACCAGGACAAGGCCGATACGAAGGAATATGTTGCCAGCGACGAATATGAGGGAAAGTTCACCTGTTTCGATGGAAAGGAAATCACTCTCCAGAAAGGGGATTTGGTCATTCTTTCGGATAAGGGCGAACCGCTTTGCCTCGCGGGCGTCATGGCAGGAGACAAAGCCTGTGTTGATCATGACACCAAGAATCTCTTCATCGAGGCGGCCTGCTTCTATCATGCCTCCATCCGTCATACCTGCAATCGGTTGGGCCTTTCTTCGGCTTCCAGCCAGTTATTCAGCAAATCAAGAAATCCGAAGATGATTCCAGAGGCATTGGCTGTTCTGCTTTCCCTTTTGGATGAATTCTTCTCTTCCTATTCGATTTCTTCCTATTCCTCATTCTATGAGGGAGAGATGGAAAATAAGCCGTTCACTTTCTCCTATGACCTATTGAATCACCGCCTTGGATCTGATTATTCCAAGGAAGAAATCGATGCCGTTTTGGATGCGTATCGAATCAAAAGGCTTTCTTCCGGACTCCTTCTTCCACCCATTGACCGCGTTGATCTCAATGAGCAGTGCGATATCGATGAGGAAGTCTTCCGCTATTATCCCTCGTCCAAGATCAAACCCTCTTTGGAACATCTTCCCATCACCGGAGGCTATCTGAACAATAGACAGAAACTGAAAAAGGAAATCCGCGAACTTCTTGTCGGCCGTGGCTTTGATGAAATTCTCTCCTTTACTTTGATCAGCGAAAAGGAAGACAAGTCCATCCGCGTCTTCTCTTCGGATGAATCCTATCGCATTGTCAATCCGATGACAAAGGATCATGAAATCGTCCGTAGCGATCTTCTTCCAAGCATGATTTCTACCATCAAGTACAATCTTTCCCATCAGAATGAGAATCTCTCCTTATTTGAGATTTCGGATATCGATACGCCAAAGGGAAATCATCTCTATCTCTCGTTGGGACTTCTCGGTGGCCAACCGCTTTGCGAGAAATACGGATTCCGTGACTATGATTTCTTCGATCTGAAGGGAATTGTCGAAGCGATTTTTGCCCGCGTCGGACTCAATTCCTCCAGATACCGTCTTGCCTATTCGACGAATCCATGCTTCCATCCAAAGGCGAGTGCGGATATCTTTGTCGGAAAGGACAAGATCGGCACATTCGGTTACCTGCATCCTTCCTTTGAGAAAGAAAAAATGCTTCTTGGCGAGATCGATGTCGGCTATCTTTTCGACATGAAGGGTTTCAAGACGAAATTCGCGTCTTTTGTTTCCTATCCAGAGGTGAGAAGAGACCTCTCCTTCAAAATCAATGACAAGGTCAGTTATGCTCTTTTGAAGAAGACTATCCTCTCTGTCAAGTCAACCTATGTCAAGCAGGTCGAATACTTTGATGACTTCGTCGACAAGAATACGGATGAACGTTATTTGGGTGTCTCCCTGCTTCTCGGAAAGGAAGACGGCACTCTCAACGACAAAGAGATTTCCTCTTCTTTGGATGCTGTGATTCAGGCGGTAAAGGCCAATCTCGGATTGACCTTAAGAGGTGAATGATGATCGATGAGAAACGAATTCCCTTTGATCTGAGGGAGGCCTGCAAGAAGAATCAGGCTTCCTTCGAGATTGAAGGCTTCTCCTTCACGGAGGATGAGAAAAGATATATTCCGTATTTTCACGATCTTTTCAGGACAAGAATCTTCGCCGATGTCCTCAATGCAGGGAATCTTGTCACGCTGACTCTCTCCATTGAGGGGGAATGTCATCTGATTGACAGCCATGATGGTTCTCTTGTCGAATATGAACTGAATGACAATGTGGACGTTCTTCTCGGAAGCGAGAAGGAAGAGGAGAACGATCTTTTTCCCGATGAGGATGGAATATACGACCTTAGAGGGTCGATTCTCGCCTTATTCTATGACGCGATTCCGAAGAATTATTCCAAGGTTCCTCTCACGAGGATTGAGAAGGATAATTATGTCATTCTATCGGAAGAGGAATATAAAAAAGAACATCAGAAGGCTTCTTCTTCGCCGTTTGATGTTCTTGACAGTATTGATTATCAGGATTGAGCTTAAAAAAACTATTTCCGTCCTCGTGGATAGAAATAGTTTTTTCTTTGCTTATTTTCCAGGGTTTTTGTAATAATTGGTCTCTTCAGAATTCTTCATCATGTCAATCTGGATCGAATAGTTTTCGATTTTCTGATTGAGGGTATTGTTTTCCTTTGTCAGATTCAGGAAAAGGAAAGAGAAAAGGACGGAAAAGCATGCAGTAAAGACACTGAAGAAAATCATCGTGTGGAAGAGCTTGTGGGATGGTTTCTTATGATTGGTCCGTTGGATTCGGTCTTTCATGATCATCAGTTCCTTTCTAGAGCACGGAGGATACTCGCCTTGGAACGCGAGTTTCTTTCGAGTTCTTCTTCTGTCGGCAAGAGCGGCTTCTTTGTCAGGATTGTATATCTGCAATCGGAGGATTCCTTTTTGTATTTGTCCTTGTGGGAACGATTTGCGTACAGCTTGAAGGCATCTTTGACGATCTTGTCTTCCTCGGAATTGAAGGAGATGACAACAAGTTTTCCCTCAGGATTGAGGAATTCGATGGCTTTCTTCAATCCGATCTGCAACTGCTGGATTTCTCCGTTGACCTCATAGCGGAGTCCGAGGAAGAATTGTTTGGCTGGATGGCCTTCTTTTTTAAGAAGCTTTGAAGGAAGGGATTCCTTAATGAGATCGACAAGCTGGAACGTCGTCTCAATCTGTTTTTCCTCACGTTCCTTGAGAATCCTTTTCACGACAGGATAATATCCTTCGCATTCTCCTAAATCGCGGAAGACACGTATGAGTTCTTTTTCTGGATATGTGTTGAGAATGATTTTTGCTGTGAGGGAATCCTCCTGATTCATGCGCATATCCAATGGGGCGTCAAATCGATAGGAGAAGCCCCTGCTTGGGTCATCAAACTGTGGTGAAGATACTCCGATATCCATAAGTATGAAATCGGCACCCGATATGCTATTTTTGATGATATCCGTGGCATCTTTGAATTCGGCATGGATGAAATGGAGATCTGTTCTGTCCTTAAAACTTGCTAAGTAGCCTGTGCAATAATTCAAGGCATCTTCATCACGGTCGACTCCATAAAATGAAGAACCTCTTCTCATTCTCTTAAGAATCTGGAAGGCATGTCCGCCTCTTCCTAAGGTCATATCGATATAGGTCATCTTTTTGTTCTTCGGAACAAAGGAGAGGACTTCCTCAAGCATGACGGGTATATGATTGTTGTAACTGGTGGCCATATTAGAGATTCAGGCTTAATGCATCATCAGAGAATGTTGCTTCGGCCTCCTCCTGATTCTTCATGAAAGTGTCATAATCCCAAATTTCAAGATGGTCGTACATGCCAACCAAGATGACTTTTTTCGAGACATTCGTTTTACTGATGAGCGGCTTTGGCAAGAGGATGCGGTTATGGGAGTCGATCTGAATCGAAAACGTGTTGGAAATGAAGGTGCGCTTCACTTTTCTCGCTTTGGGATCGAAATCGCTTAAGGACATGTATTTTTTTGCGATTTCCTGATACGTGCTTTCCGGATAGAGTTCGATGCAATTGTCTAAGCCTAATGAAACATAGCAAAGACCGCCCGTGAATTCATTGCGGAACAATGAAGGCAGGACGAGACGGCTTTTTTCGTCGATGGCTAAATCTTTCTGTCCGTAAAACATGTTGTGTTACCACTTTCACCCACAATTATACACATTCCTCCCATTTACTGCAATCAATTTGGCTAAAAAATCGAGAAAAAATGAAAAACCTTCTAGCTATATTCAAGTTTTAGACTAAAATCATATGGAATTTAATAAAATTCATGCGAGATAACCGTGGTATGAAGTGGGAGATAAAAGCATAAAGGTGGAGAAAAAGCATCGAATTGAGCCGAAAATCCGATGCATGCCATAGAATCTTCTCTGCAGTCAAAAAGAGCACTTTCTTCGAGTGCAGTTTTTCGCCTCCATTTTCTAAGGAAAAGTGAATCTAAAATATAATCGTTCCGGTTGTCGGTTCTCTAAAAGATGAATTCAGCCTGAAGAATTGGATTTTTACATTTGCTACCAGAATTTTTTTGAAAAGAATATAGAATGTGAGTCTCTATTTTTCGTTTCGAGTTCAAAAAAAGCCTGGACATCAGACAATAAATAAACAATGCATAAGAAAAGCCAGGTTCATCACCTGGCGAGAAATTATATAATCGGATTAGTAGGAACGAGTCGGATTTCTTTCTTCGATGTCTTTGTTGATGATTTTGAGGAACTCGGCTTCTGTGACGGTCTTGGATTCCATATGTCCATAAAGACGATAGGTGACATTCTTGCTTTCTGCTTCCTTGGCACCAACAACAAGTGTATAAGGAACCTTCTTTGTCTGTGCTTCACGGATTTTGTAGTTGAGTTTTTCGTTTCTATCATCGATGGAGACGCGGATAGTGTGCTTCTTGAGTTTCTTCTCCAAACTGGAGGCATATTTCATGACAGCTTCATCATTGTTGATTGGAAGGATACGGACCTGTTCTGGAGCCATCCATGTTGGGAAGGCACCCTTGAAGTTTTCTGTGATGATTCCAAGGAATCTTTCAAATGAACCAAAGATGGCACGATGGAGCATGACCGGTTCTTTTTGCTTTCCGTCCTTATCCGTATAGGTAAGGTGGAAGCGATGTGGCAATTGCATATCCAACTGAATGGTTCCGCACTGCCAGACGCGGTTGAGGGAATCCTTGATCTTGAAGTCGAGTTTTGGGCCATAGAAGGCACCATCTCCTTCGTTGATTTCATAAGGAATTCCATTTTCGTCAAGGCATTCCTTGAGTTCTGCTTCCGCTTTATCCCAAGTGGCAAGTTTTCCGACATAGACATCCGGTCTTGTCGACAATTCGATTGAATAGGTCAGACCGAAAGTCTTATAGACGCTCCCGAAAAGTTTAAGCAGCTTACGGATTTCCTCACCGATCTGATCGAAGGCCAAGAGAATATGGGCATCGTCTTGGGTGAAGGCACGGACACGGAAAAGACCATTTAAGGCACCGCTTGCCTCATGACGATGATCCAAACCGAATTCTGCATAGCGAAGCGGCAATTCACGATACGAATGCAAATCGTTCTGATAGACGAGAATGGCACCAGGGCAGTTCATCGGCTTGATGGCGTAAGGTTTTCCATCGACCTTGGTGATATACATGTTTTCTTTGTATTTCTTCCAATGTCCGGAAGTCTCCCAAAGTTCACGGGAAAGCATCTGCGGAGTCTGAAGGAAATGATAGCCAGCCTCTGTGAGTTTTTCCCAGAGGAAGCCTTCCAGGGCATGTTTGATGATCATTCCGTTTGGAAGCCAGAATGGAAGTCCAGGTCCGAAATCAGAGAACATGAAAAGCCCCAATTCCTTTCCAAGACGCTTATGGTCAGCCTGTTTTCTTTCTTCCAACAGTTTGAGATATTCATCCAATTCCTTCTTCTCGAAGAAGGCTGTTCCATAGACACGGGTCAACGTGTCATTCTCTTTGTTTCCTTGAAAATAGCAGGCAGATGTGGACATCAATTTGAATGCCTTGATATATTTTGTGGACTTGACATGAGGTCCAAGGCATAAGTCTTCATAATCGCCCTGCTTATAGACGGAGAGAGAAGCGCCTTTGCTGGCGAGCTCCTGGATATGAATTGTCTTATATTTCTGTCCTTCAAAACGCTTCAGTGCTTCTTCGACAGAAAGATCTTCACGGACAATCGGCTCATTCTGGGAAACCAGTTTTTCCATTTCCTTTTCGATTTTCGGGAAATCCTCAATCGAAATCGGAGAGGGAAGCTTCATATCATAATAGAAACCATCTTCTGTCGCTGGACCATAGGCGAACTGAACGCCTGGATAGAGGTGGGAGATGGCCTGAGCCATCAAATGGGCAGCGGAATGACGCAAAACATGCAATGCATCCTTGCTGTCCTTGGTGACGACTTCAAATTTGCAATCGCCAGGAAGTTTTTCGTTCAAGTCAAACAATTCTCCATTCACTTTGGCACAGATGGCTTTCTGAGCCAAACCTTCGGATATGGATTTTGCAGCATCGAGTGCAGTGGACGAATCCGATAATTCTTTGATGCTGCCATCCGGCAAACTAATTCTCATGATGATAAACCTATTCTGTAGATAGAAATATTGAATCTACACCTTTCTTTACTTCGATAAGACATGCCAGCCAAGGGCACCGGCGGCTGCGATGCCGACATCCTGCCCATATTTTGCTTCCTTGAACACAATCTTCTTGAGTTTCCAGGGAGCGATGGAGGCGTTGGCAATTCTTTCGACATCCTTCATCCAGATGTCCTTCGATTTGGCGACGCCACCTGAGATGGCATATTGTTCACAGTCGAACATCAGCTGAAGATTGCCAAACCAAAGACCGAGCATCTTCGACCAAATATCATAAAGCTTCAGACACTGTTCGTTCTTCTGCTTGACACCCTTAAAAAAATCTGCGGCAGAAGGAATGTCAAAATTGTTCAGTCTGGCTAAATTGACAATACCATTTCCCGAAAGAAGATATTCAGCCTCATAAATCTTTCCTTGGTATTCCTGCATGATTCTGCCCGCTTCCAAAGGAAGATCGATCATATCTGAATTGTGGATGATGCCAAGACCGATTCCGGTTGAAATCGTGACGAAAGCGGAATCCTTCAGCCATTTATTGACACCATATTGGGCTTCGACTAAGGCAGAGCAGTTGCCATCATTGGCAAAAAGAAGTTTTGTTTCTGGGAAATCTTTCTTGAAAAGGCTTTCGAAGTCGAAACCATATTCGATTCCAAGATTTCCGACTCTTCCCACCTGATTGTGAACGACCAAGCCGCACATGCTCATTCCGATGGAAGGGATTTTCTTCAGGTTCGCTTCCTTTGTGACAATTTCAATCAGTTCTTTCATTTTTGCATACAATGCATTCGGATCCCCGGAAATAGAGGGAACTCTTCTTACAGAAAGGACATTCAGATCCTTGTCAACGACGGCTACGCGAAGATTGGTTCCTCCGCAATCGATGGCGACGACTTTTTGGACGTTTGGCATAAAGCTCTCCTTTTATTGATTAATCCTGTTCGATGAAGTGTCCGTCAGAAACAGTCAA
>CAVKZJ010000030.1:0-20977 GCA_963660905.1 bacterium
TTTCCATCTCGCCATAGGAGGCTTCATCGATATCGAAAAGAACTTCTATTCCATCGAAAGAAAAGATAAGATAAAGGCAGGATGAAATCAGGAGTGAAATAGAAAATGGATATCAAAGAAAGAATCAAAAGTGAAAAAGGATATATCAGCGGCTATAGTGCTGTCTTGAGTAAGGATCAGCTAAAAGCGAAAACTCTCTGTCAGAAATATAATCTGTCTATGCCGGATGAAACACAAAAAAGAGAAGAGATTCTCAAGGAATTGCTTGGAACGTATCATCCTTGTGGAATAGAACCTTCTTTTCATTGTGACTATGGGTTCAATATTCATCTCCATGGATTCTGTCTCCTCAACTATGACTGTGTTGTTCTGGATACTTCACCGGTTCATATTGGGGATTGGGTATTCATCGCTCCAAATTGTGTCTTGGCCTGTTCTGGACATGCAATCGACCCAGGCCAAAGAAGTCAGGGAATCGGCACATCCAAGCCGATCGTTATTCAGGATCGTGTCTGGATCGGTGCGAATTCGACGATTCTTGGTGGCGTGACCATAGGAAAAAATAGCATTATCGGTGCAGGAAGCGTGGTCAATAAAGACATTCCGAGTGGTGTTATTGCAGCAGGCGTCCCTTGCAAGGTGATACGAAAAATCACGAAGGATGACGTGATTGATCATTCTTTAATCGAATTCTGAAGATTTTTGATGACATCCTGGTTTCTTAATTTAACCATTTCCTAAAGATAACTAAAAATGTTCTCTATTTTTTTGAATAGGATTAGATTTGCTGATGCTATTTTGTTCTTTTATGGATTTTATGGATAAATATTATTGACAAGTGATCCAAAAAAATGAACACATTCAATAAAGTTTTGTTATATAATTATTTTACTCGAAAGGATTTTATATTATGAAAAGCAAAAGAAATCTCATTGCAATCATATCTCTAATTACCTTAGGCGGGCTGGTTGGCTGTTCAAGAAATGCATATGCCAAGCCAGACAGCTCGACAACCAAACTAGACCATTCGGTGAACACGGCTGTATCGGATAATGAAGAAGACTCGACTTCTTTTTCTTCGTCTGAAAAAGACTCGACCTATTCCTCTGAAAAAGATTCGACCTCGACATCGGATTCTTCTTCCTCCACGAGTGTGCCGGAAAAAGCCGTTTGCCCGGTTTATCAGGGCATGGTCGTCCTCAATGCCCTTACGGGTGCAAGCAGTGCAAATGCCTTAGGTCATGATATCTCCGATTATGTCTCCCAATTCCCCGATATCACGGATGAAAATCCGGTTGACTATTGTGTGGCCGTCAACCAGAAGGTCAAACTTTTGGTCAAGTTCCACAATCTCGATAAGGCCAAGGTTGATGCATTAGCCATCAATGGAAAAAAATATGATGTGGATGCCTCCATGACCACTCTCGAAGGTGTCACGGTGGAAGTGGATGCGTATACCAAATCAGGATATGATACCTTGACTTTGACTGACATCGCTTTTACGGATTCCTTGAATGTAGTCGGAAATTATTCTGAGGAACATAAGCTGACCTTAGGTGTCTCTTATGAAAACATGATCACAGCCAAAATCAGCAGTTCCGTGATTATGGAAGACAAGGCGACATTCGGTCTTTCCTTTGCCAATATCGAATCGACCTTGTCGAAAGGACAGGTGATTGCCTATCTTTCTGATGGCAAGGATTATTCGGAAAACAAGGTCCTCACAATCGATGCAGATAAGAATGCCACTGTTTCCTTTGGCAATCTTGAGACAGGAAAGGAATATTATTTCGGAATCGCCGCTTCCTATGATCTCTTTGATGGAAAAGGACTTCATTATTCTTGGATTCTTAAGCATAACTTCACATCTGAAATGAGTTATTTTTTGGATTCCTTCACTGTCACCCAGACATCCATCGACTGCAAGGTCAAGAGCAATGTGAGTGACTCTTCTTCTGCTAACATCACAAGCATCGCCCTCATGGATGGAAATACGGAAGTGAAGAAACTGACGACTATTGGCGAGTCGGTGACTTTTACTGATCTTCTTTCCAACCATGATTATGACATCGTCTTATCCTATACCTATAGCGGAAAAGCCTATACGCAGAAATATAGCAAGAAAACCATCGCGAAGGTGGCCCCGACTGTATTGGTCAAATATAGCAACGTCACCCAGAGTTCCTTCAAATACGAATTAGCCATCACGGATGTCGATTCCGTGTGTGTGATTGATTCCCTGAAATTGGTCAATGGAACATCCGAAACGGAATTGAATGAACAGTCGGGTGAACAGACATCTCTCTTGAGAAATGCCACATATGAAATCAAGGTGGAATATCATTACGATCTGAATGATGGAAAAGGCGATCAGGCTTTTACAATCACACAGCCAATCATATTGAAGGAAACCCTTGAGCCGACAGTCTCCTTTGCCAAGGCCGAAGGAAACGAAATGAATATCGCCTTCCAGTATGAAGTCAGTGCAGAGGAAGGAATCGATGTCACAGTCGATCGTGTTTCCCTCTATGATGGAACCGAAGAGAAGGATTATCTCTTAGGTGAGGAGATTGTCAATAAGGAAGGAGACTTTGCCGGTCTTTATTCCGATCAGGAATATATTCTTTCCTTGACCTATCGCTATGATTTGAATGATGGAAATGGAGAACAGACGAAAACAATCACCAAGACGGTGAAGACTTCGGCGATTCGGGTGCCGGGTGTCACAATCAAGGCCAATAAATATGGCAAAGATTTCATTTCCGGAACCGTTGAAATCGATCAGGACTATGACATCACCAAGGATATCAAAGTCGAAATCTATGAAGACCAAATCGATGCGGATGGAAATTCGACAGGATATACCTTAAAGGAAGAATCCTCTGGAACATCCTTCAACTTCCAGGGACTGAAGTCGAACAACTCCTATAAGCTGAAATGTTCCTATGTCTATAGCCTGAATACCAAGAATGAAACCGGACTCATTTCTGGATCGGCAAAAGATGTCATCAGAAACACGACCTTTGATTATACGCTCAGCGATTTGCAGCTGGATAACACGAATCCGATTGAGGCTGGACAGAATGTCTATATGTCCATGAAGCTGCATGTCTCGAATAAGGAATCCTTGCAGCTTTCTTCGATTGTCGTCAATGGAACGACACTGAGTCCGGAAAACAATAGCTATCTCGTCACAGGAGATGAGGATGGAGAAGTTCGCTTCAAGGTGAAGACTTCCGCTGATGACCTCGAAAGTTATGAGAAATATACTTCTTCGGAAGATGGCATGACTTCCTTCACTGTCGAAAAAGTGACGGTCTATAACACAGCAGAAAATAAAACATATGATTTCTATGTCGGTGGCAATTACTCCGTCAAGACAAAAATCTATGGAAGAGTCAAAACGGAAAAAGCTTATTTTGTCAATTCGGAGAATGAGAAGATTGACTATTACGAGCCAGGAGATAATGTTGGTGTCGTCGTGGAATTCAACAATCCATATAAATATGACATCAAGACCATCAACGGAAGATCGGATATCACGAAAATCGATGATTCCAAATACCGATTCAGTATCGATACATCCTCAGAAGCTGTTGGCTTTAAGGCACTTCAGATGGCAAGCTTCACCTACAATTTAGGCGATACAACAAAGACAATGTCTATGGACAACGTCTATGCGAAAGCCTTTGTTGTCAATGACAAGACCGAGAAATCTGTCTCGACATGGAATGCTTTCTACAATATGCAGGACAATTATGTCTATAAATTGGAGAACGATCTCGATTTCAAGGACGTTCCAGCACAGTATAAGAATCTGACGGAGACAGGAAAGACCTTCGACGGTGTTTTTGAAGGGGCTGGCTATTCCATCAAGAATCTGAAGTTCGCCTCAACCATCGAGAATCAGGATGTGGATTTAGGTCTCTTCAAGTCCGGAAGCATGATCATCGATAGCCTGAAACTGGAGAATGTCTATTTTGCTCTCGATTTGGAGAATTATGGGACGACAAGCAGACGAATCGGTCATGTCGGTGGCTTCATTGCGACATCAGATAATGCCATATTGAACAATTGTGCCGTAGATAACCGCTCCTCGATTGATTTCGAAAATGGCACTGAATCCAGTTCCTTATACTATGATTCATCTTATGTTGGCGGATTTGTCGGCAAACTCGGAACATTCGGTGAAATCAATAACTGCGTCAATGAATGCGTCGTCGCTTCCGAGAATGGCTACGCCGGTGGATTTGTCGGCGAAATGTCCGGAAGCATGAATTATTGCTACAATCTTGGATCTGTCCAACTTTCGTCTTCTTCTACTTATGGATACGTCGGTGCTTTTGTTGGAAGCTTCAATCGTGATTCGGCGACCTCCAAGATTTCCAATAGCGTCAACCTTGGACCGGATCGATTCTATTCTTCCAAGATTGCCATGATCGGCAGCTGCACGAACTCCTTCGACAATGCGAAGAAAGGACAGACGGAGAATACCTATAACCTCTTCAAGCTCTATGATGATACCAGCGACAAGAGAAACAATATTCAGAAACTCAAGAGAGCGGATATCGACAGTGCATTCTTCACGGATACATTGCACTTCGACACCGATATCTGGGATGTTAGCAAAGTGAATTCGAATTCGAAGATTTATCCGACCTTAAAGGTGTTTGAGAAATAACGCACGCCTTTATTGTTGTCTATCGTCTATTTTGAAAGCCTTTTGGAGGAAAGAAAATGAAAAAGAGCTCAGGTAAGTATATTTTGGAAGGAACGAAGGAAGCATTTGTTTACTACTTCCATCATTTCAGCAAGTTTTTCGTGTTTTGGGTAGTCGAAATCGTCACCCTGCTTGGAAAACTATGTGTCTTCATCGACCCTTTAATGCAGAAATTCCACATTCAGATGTGCAAGATGATCGATGACAGCGGAGAGACCAATATGGCCAAAGCCTTCGATCAGGCGGACCATAAGAAAGGCTATCGAAGCTTGGTCCTGTTTGATTTGGTATGGCTACTGTTCACTCTTGCCGGTGTCGCTGCCTTCTTAGGTCTGGGATTCCTGATTGGAAGATTTATCTACAATATTGACTACAATTCCTATAGTGGAACCTTCCAGGGAAATATGTCGACATTGCTGACATTCATCAACTTCCTATATATTCCGTTTGGCGTCTTTGCCCTTATCTATTTCATCATCGCACTCTTGGTGAAGGAAGCGGGTGTGTATGCTGCCTATAAGAATCCGGATATGGGACTTTCCGATATTCTCTACAATGCCTTTGCGACCTTGAAGGAATGCGGTGGAAGACTCTTCTTAGTGAATCTTCTTGCCATGCTCGAGATTCTTACGTATGCTGCCATCATCGTCGTTCCGATTTTCATCGTTGCTATCGTCATCCCGATGAATTTCCCGAATGATCCGACTTATGCTCCATGGATTATCTGGATTCTTTCTTGCATCTTCAGTGCCGTTTCGATTTTCGTCATTCCGCTTCTCTTCGGATTCTATCGTCTTTCGATCCATAAATTCTTCATGGAAAATGGAAAGGCGGAATCCGTCATCATCGCCTATCGCAAGAATGAAAATCAGGCCAAGGAGGCAGACTTCATTCCTTTGACGGAAGAAAAGAATAGCGAAGGTGAGACTGTTTATGTCGAATTGAAGAAGCAAAAGAAGAATAAAGGGAACTGATTATGCTAGGATTTTTATTCATTCTTTTGGGGACGATTCTTCTTCTTGCCGTTACGTTTTTTGTCCTTCCGAAATTCCTGATCCGCTATGTCTATCAGGATGGAATCAAGGAAGGCGAGAAATCTTCGGATTTCACCTATTATCTTTCAGAGAAGGAGAATCAGGACGTCTTCGATTCCTATCGTATTTTCTATGACAAGAAAGCAGCCAAGAAAGTTCTTCAGATCGATTTCAAGGAAGAAATCCATCGTGTGAAATTCTATGTCATCTTCTTCGATTATGCTTCTCATCCGATCGAATGCAAGGAATATGTTGTCGAGGATGCCCAGTTCCGCAATGAGATTCTCGCTCCGATCAATGCCAGGGGCGCTTATGTCCAGGTCATGGAACTGGAAGACACCGTCTTTGTGAAAAAGACACCTCTTGTCTTGGATATGATGCACCTGATCATCGCCTCCGTCCTGTATGGAATTCTTGCTGCCGGCTGTGCCTTTGTCTGTGGCATCGGATTCGTCTGGATGGTCAATGGGGCAATCTATTCCATTTTCGAAATGCGTTTCCCTTTCTTATTCATCATGATTCTTATTTCTTTTGTCTTGTTCACCATCGGCGGATTCTTTCTTATCCGTTATACGGAAAGAGAACGATTGGGTGAGAAAAAGGAGGCCAATGTATGAGTTCATTAACCTTCCTTCGAAGAGTCGAATACCATACGCTTTTGGATGACAAGGCTCCGATTTCTTTTTATGATCTTTATGAAGATGAAAAGCATCGCTTTGCGATGGTGACATTCTACAATCATTCGAAATATACGATTCTGTCCTTCAAGGTGAAATTCACCTTCTATACGGCGAACAGGGACTTCATTTCGGAAGCGGTCTATGAACTCAAGCCGAAGGATTTCCGAGCTTTCCACAATTTTGAGCCCAAGGATCCCTTGCTGATGCCAAAGAATGCTCATGGGTTCAACTATGAGATTTTCGATGTCGTCTTCCCGAATGCTCAGGAAATCAAGAAAGAACGCCTCCGCATTCAGATGGATACATTCGACAATTCCAAGAGAGTCGATCCTGTCAAAAAGAACCCCTTCAGGAAATGGGGATGGGTTTGCCTCATGGGCGTCGGTCTGACTGTCTTATCGACAGCAGGATATCAGATCTTCCGAGCTGTATTCCGCTTTGATTCGTTTGATTCGCCTTCCACATTCTATGCCTCGGATTTTGTATATGATTTCTATGGGGATCATTATGAAATCACAAAAGAGAATGGTCAAACCTACACGAATGCTTATGTTCAATCCTCAATTAATGGCTATCCTGTGAGTGTAATCCAAAAGAGTGCTTTGACCAATTCGACTTTTCAAAGTGTAAGTTTCCAGTCTTCGGATTTGGTCGTTCAGGAATATGCGTTTCAGTATAGTCAGAATTTGACTTCCATTGATGGAAGTGTGAAATCACTTCAAACGGGTGCATTTGATAACTGCACTTCATTGCGAAACATCTCCTTGAATGTCGAGAGCATCGGACAAAAGTCCTTTTTGAATTGTTACAAATTGGAATATGTCGAAATCATGGGGTGCAACCAAATCGAATCGAATGCTTTTTCTGACTGCTATAATCTGAAATTCTGCTATGTGAATTCATCCTGTGAAATTGACTATAAAGCCTTCCCAGAATCCGTCGAAATCATTCGAAAATAAGGAGAGAACTATGAATAAACAAATCAATATCAATGAAGATTCTCTTGATGAAGAAGATTCTCTCCAGAATGAATTCCAGGAAGTCAGAAAACTTTCTTCCTATCGAAAAGGAAAGCAATCATCCAGTCAGGCGAATTCGACGATTCAGTATACATTTGCTCTTGTTTCCGGAGCGATTGTCATTCTAGCCGGCTTTGTCATTCTCATCATCAATCAGAGTTCATCCAAAGATTCATGGATCCTCATCGCATCCCTGATTATCTTTGTCATCGGTGTCCTCGTCTTTCTTGGCGGACTTCTTTTTGCCATAAGAGCAAAAAAGAAAGCCGAAAAGAAAAAGAAGACGGAAATCATCATCGTCTCGAAAGATCAGTTCATCTACAACAAAGAAATCGAGAAGAGCAACAACACTATCACTGTGGATTCCAAGACGATCTTGAATTCTGCCGTCAAGGAAAAGAAATTCGTTTCTCCTTTGGCTGACTTGGAAGATGAGGCGGAAGCGACAAGCGAAAACAAGATCAAGGTTGTCAAGAATTATGACTTCTTCGATATCACCAGCGAGACGGTCTATAAGCGCTTCGAGACAGCCTGCAAGAATAGCCATGTCTATATCCCGAAGAAGGTTGCCATCGATTTTCTATCCCATCTTCTTTATTCGCGAATTCTCTTATTGAGAAACGTGAACAAGTTCTGCCGAAGAAACTTCTCATTGGCTGTCGAAAAAACATTCCAGAGCCGTTCCTTCTATATCGATTGTGCTCACATGAGCAATGAAGATCAGCTCATCAGCCAAGCGAACTTCGACTATGCCTTTGAGGCAGCCAAAAAGAAGAAGGATGAATTCACTTTCCTCTTCTTGGATGGCGTGAATTCCTCGCAAATCTATTCCCTGCTGAAGGATTTCCTTTTTGCCATTTTCGACAAGAACAATCCACATAAAGTCCGTACGCCATATGGCGAGAGACAATATGAGATGCTTCCGAATCTTTATTTCATCATTCTTCTCAAGGAATCGCAGGATACCGGTCTTTATGCCAACAAGGATATTCTTACCTATGCACCGATTCTCAAGATGACCTGCTCGACCTACAATGGCCAGATGGAAGAACTCAAAGATCAGCCGATCTCCGTTTCTGATTTCCATCATATCGCCAATGAGCTCAAGGAAGACAATGGCTTTGAGGAATCCACATGGAAGAAGATCGACGAATTGGAGAAATTCATCAATAAGATCAAACCCTATGAAATCGGAAACGATATCATCAATTTCATCGAGGAGGAAGTCGCCTTCAGTGCTTCCTTGTATCATGATGACGATGCGGTCCTTGATTCTGTGTTTGCTATCGACATTCTCCCGAGTGTTGTCACCTATCTGCCAAAGGAAAAGATCTTTGGTGAGGAGAGTCTTGAGAACTTCATCTCCGATCAGCTCTATAGTGAATTCTCTCTTCCGAAGACGGAGAGTCTCTTAAGTGACTATAATTATACCTTGACACATAGTCTTGGAACACAGGAAGACGTTCAGAACACGCCGATTCCATCCCCGACGGAAACAAGCGTTCCGATGGATGATGTTTCCGAGACGACTTTCTTTGAGGATGCGCCTTCATTCGAGGCAACAGAAGTGAACCTTCCTCCGATGGAGGATCAGACTGTCGATGTTTCTGAGACAGGAGCCTTCTCACAGAGAAACGTTGACGAACAAGATGTTCAGCAGGAGGAAAAACAATGACACTCACTGTTGCTGAAGATATCCTGGACGCTTTGACGACTGTCGAAGCCCTTCGAATCTATTTCATCATTTTCTGTTCCTTGATCATCGCGGTGGCTGTGGCCATCATGATTTCCTCCAACCGAAGAAAGAAGACGACGCTCATCAATCGAAAAATCATTCAGGATGAGGATGCGACACTTTCTCCTGCGACGTCTACCACGAACTCATTTCCGGCAGGGAATCAGACTTCCCATCCTGCAATTTCGCCAAAGAAGGAGAATCTGGAGAGCGAGGAAAGCGATAGCCGCTTCCCGACGCTGAGCTTCATCGACAAGACAAACCCGGTGGCAAAGCATGTCGTCTGCGATTCCGCTCTCAGCCTGGAGTCCATCGTGGACAACTTCCGCCTTTATGCCGCAGGCGAGCTTCATCTCTACTATACGAAGAGGGACATCCGCTCCTTTGTGGCATCCCTGGCCTGCTCGAGAATCATCCTGCTTCAGGGTATGTCCGGAACGGGAAAGACCTCCCTTCCCGTCGCATTCGGAAAATTCATCTCCTGTCCGACGAGCGTCGTCCCCGTCCAGCCGACCTGGAAGGAGAGAAGCGACCTTTTGGGCTACTACAACGAATTCACCGGAAAGTTCAGCGAGACGCCTCTTCTGACGTCCCTCTACCGTGCCGGGACGAGCGATTCGATCCGCTTCATCGTCCTCGATGAGGTCAACATCGCCCGAGTGGAATATTACTTTGCGGAATTCCTCTCCCTATTGGAGCTTCCCGACCAGAACTCGAGAATCCTTCAGGTCGCCTCGAGCGGCATGGAGAACGATCCCGAGAGGATGATCAACGGCGCCCTGCTTCTTCCGGAGAACGTCTGGTTCATCGGAACGGCCAACAACGACGACTCCACCTTCTCCATCTCCGACAAGGTCTATGACCGTGCCAGCATCCTCGATCTGGACACCCGTGCGGCCCCGTTCGAGAGCGAGGGCGGATACGAGAAGAAGAACATCACCATCCAGAGGCTCAACCGCCTCAATGCCGAGGCGCAGAGAAGATACGGCCTGACAAAGAGGGAACTCGTGAAGATCTCCTCCCTGGACAAGTATCTGAGGGAGAACTTCCAGGTCAGCTTCGGAAACCGTATCATGAGGCAGATCAAGGTCTTTGTGCCCGTCTATGTCGCCTGCGGCGGAAAGTCGGATGAGGCGCTTGACGTCATCCTCTCGAAGAAGGTCCTCAGAAAGCTTTCGAGCTGCAATCCGGTCATGGTGAAGGCAAAAAGCGGTGAACTGATCGACCTTCTGAATTCCCTTTTCGGAAGCGAGAACGATATCGAGTGCGTCAGTGCCGTGAAGAAGATTGCGGAGAACGGATAAAGAAAGATAATACATTATGGATGAATTTGATATCACCTATGGAGCATTGAAAGAATATCAGGATAAGACGAACTCTGTTGAGGAAATCAAGGCGTTTCTTGAGGAAATGCATAATGAGAACAACAGGGATGAATCTTTGGAATGCTCTTCATCAATCTGCAAAATCGACAGAGACTGGGTCGATGAGATTTCGCGTGGCCTTCCCTTTGTCATCGATGCGGTGATGGAGAATCGTCAATTCGTCCGTTCCGATGGGGAAGTCGTTCCGATCGAAAAAGTGAGAACCGTGGGTAAGGATACGGTTGTCGATCTTTCGAAGCATTCCAACTATATCACCCGTGATCCGGCTTCCACCAATGGGAGAATCATTCCCGATAAGCTCATGATGCCGCAGAAGGACAATGATTTTGCCATCTATGAGAACCGTTTTCTGTATTCTCTTCTCATCTACCTTTCCCAATTCATCGAAATCCGTCTCAATGAAATCATCAAGATTACCGGACAATACGAAGCCAAGACGAAGATCAAAAAGACCTTGTCGACTCCGCTAAGAAAACTCAGCTTCGAACTGAACTTCGAAGATGTCCATCTCAATGATCCTTTCGCATCCAAGAGAAGCAGTTCCGAAGAAGCGATCAAGACCATCAAAACCTGTCTGAATCAGGCAAAATCGCTTTTGATGACGCCGCTCATGAAGGAAGTCAGCAAGGCAGCGATGGTTCATCCTCCTATCGTCAAGACAAATGTTTTCCGCTTCGATCACAATTTCAAGGAATCCTTGGCCTTATACAATTTCCTTCAGTCCTATGACAAGAAAGGATTCACTGTCGAACAGGTGACGACCAAGATTTCCCCATTTCCGAACAAGATGTCGGAGAATTTTGCAATCCTTGTCTATCTTACGGGATACATGACCTATGTGTATGGAAATAAGATCGAGGATTCATTGAAGAAGAACTACCTCGAAGAGGAGAAGAGAAGGAAAGAAGCGGAAAATAAGAAATTCCTTGCTGACCTCAAACGTATTGCCAAGAACATCAAGGAATCTTCCCTTTCCCCAGAAGAATATGTCATGATGCTTCAGAAAGGAACGCAGATTCTCGAGAAGCAGCTTTCGGATAAGGAAGAAGAAGTCAATGAGACAAAGCAGTCTGTTTCGGAAAAAGTGAAGCAGCTGACTTTGGATTTCCAAGAGGAATTTAAAGAAGAAAAGGCTAAGATGGAGAAGACAATCGAAGAGAGAGTCAATGAATTGTCTTTAAACAGCTTGATCAAGGTCAAGGAATATACGGAGAAGATGAAGCAGATGCAGATCACCATGGAGAAGACGAATCAGGACAAGCTGACTGAGATCAATAAAATCAATCAGGACAAGCTGACTGAGATCAGCAAGATCAATCAGGATATGTATCGCCTCGATGGCGATTACAAGAAGAAGATGTCCGACCTTCAGTCTCAGAATGCGAAAAATGAAAAACAGCTTCAGCAGCAGATCGATAAATCCAATCAGGAACTAACCAAGGCCCAAGAGGAAATCAAGGCTCTAAAAGAGAATCAGGTTCTTTTGGAAGGTCAGATTCATAATCTCCGTGCCATGAACAAGCAAGAGCCTCTAAAAGACTTCACCGAAGAAGAATTCTTCAACGAACTCGAGAAGGAAAAGATGGCCTTCGACCGCTATTTCGATAAGACCTGGAAAGACACGAAGAAGAGAATCCGAAAGGAGAATCTGAAGCTCGACAAAGACCAAATCAAGAAAGACGCAGAGCAGAAGAAGATGGAAAAGACTCAGAAGCGAGAAGCAAGAAGGACTGCCAAGGAAGAAAAGAATAAGAAAGACGGAAAACAAGAAGAGAAGACTGATGAAACCAATGAAAAGAACAAAGAATGAGTATGAAAGATAAAAAAGATAACCTAGTCTCAGATCCATCCCAGCGTCGAAAGCTCATCATCAAGTATACCCTTTTGATGACAGGTGTTTTCGGTGGCGGTGTTTTGGTGACCCTTTTCTTCATGGCCATCATCCGCAATTACTTCCAAGGTGAAGATGAAATCATCACGATGTTTACCAACAATCTCTATACGATTGTCATTCTCTTGATGAGTCTTATTATGCTTCTTCTTCTCTTCAAACTTTTCATTTATCAGGTTGCCTACAATGATTCGATTGATGAAATCAAGGATGAAACGATCGAATTGACGGAGATCAGGAAAAACGGGACTGCTGCTCCAAGTTTTTCGATGGAAGAGAAAAAAGAAGGAAAAGAGTCTGTTTCGATACCTGATGAAGTCATGAATGGCGAGGAAAGCGATAGCCGCTTCCCGACGCTGAGCTTCATCGACAAGACAAACCCGGTGGCAAAGCATGTCGTCTGCGATTCCGCTCTCAGCCTGGAGTCCATCGTGGACAACTTCCGCCTTTATGCCGCAGGCGAGCTTCATCTCTACTATACGAAGAGGGACATCCGCTCCTTTGTGGCATCCCTGGCCTGCTCGAGAATCATCCTGCTTCAGGGTATGTCCGGAACGGGAAAGACCTCCCTTCCCGTCGCATTCGGAAAATTCATCTCCTGTCCGACGAGCGTCGTCCCCGTCCAGCCGACCTGGAAGGAGAGAAGCGACCTTTTGGGCTACTACAACGAATTCACCGGAAAGTTCAGCGAGACGCCTCTTCTGACGTCCCTCTACCGTGCCGGGACGAGCGATTCGATCCGCTTCATCGTCCTCGATGAGGTCAACATCGCCCGAGTGGAATATTACTTTGCGGAATTCCTCTCCCTATTGGAGCTTCCCGACCAGAACTCGAGAATCCTTCAGGTCGCCTCGAGCGGCATGGAGAACGATCCCGAGAGGATGATCAACGGCGCCCTGCTTCTTCCGGAGAACGTCTGGTTCATCGGAACGGCCAACAACGACGACTCCACCTTCTCCATCTCCGACAAGGTCTATGACCGTGCCAGCATCCTCGATCTGGACACCCGTGCGGCCCCGTTCGAGAGCGAGGGCGGATACGAGAAGAAGAACATCACCATCCAGAGGCTCAACCGCCTCAATGCCGAGGCGCAGAGAAGATACGGCCTGACAAAGAGGGAACTCGTGAAGATCTCCTCCCTGGACAAGTATCTGAGGGAGAACTTCCAGGTCAGCTTCGGAAACCGTATCATGAGGCAGATCAAGGTCTTTGTGCCCGTCTATGTCGCCTGCGGCGGAAAGTCGGATGAGGCGCTTGACGTCATCCTCTCGAAGAAGGTCCTCAGAAAGCTTTCGAGCTGCAATCCGGTCATGGTGAAGGCAAAAAGCGGTGAACTGATCGACCTTCTGAATTCCCTTTTCGGAAGCGAGAACGATATCGAGTGCGTCAGTGCCGTGAAGAAGATTGCGGAGAACGGATAATTATGAAACATTTCTATCGAAACATCCTTTGCATCTTATTGATTCTGTTTGCCATTGCCGGCATCTTTTTGATGGCCTGGAATATCATGGACAATCTGGATAACCTCAACACCATCTCCCGCTCGATTGCCAATGGAACGAATGGATTGAATTATCTTCTCGAAAAGAAGGATGTGGAAATCATGACTCTGACGAGCAACTATAAGGGAAGCTTCTATCTGAGAAGCGATAGCTGGGGTGAGCCAAGCGATTCCCTCTGCACCGGATTCAAGAGCGGAGAAAAATATACCGGAAAGACAACGTACAATCCCTTGGGCTACTATACGAAGAAAGCCCAGATGACTGATGCTGAAGAATACACCTACACGCTCGATGTGAAGACGGGTGGGTTTGGTCAATATCTTTTGAAACCGGATTATTCTGTCGATGGCATCGACAATGAAAGATCCACGGATGTCGCCTGCAAACCTTTTCAGAAGACATCCTCCGGCACATTCTTTCCGAAGATCGATGAAGAAAAGATCAATGAGATCGAATTTGATGAGACCCTGAAGCAGGAAGAAGAGGAATATCGAAAATATGTTCATCAGAAGTATACCCTCCTTCCTGGGGATTCCTCGGAGAGGGAAGCCTTGAAAGAAAGGCTTGTTTCTTTTGCAAAGAAAAAAGGAATCGATCCGGAGAGTCCGACATTGGTGGAGGATATCACCGTTTTTTTTCATAAGAACTACTACTACGATGAGCCTTCGATTCCGAAGAATGAGAATTATGCTCTTTATATGCTTGAACAATCCGACCATGGAATCTGCAACAATTTCGCTTCGGCGAGCTATTATCTTTATCGTGCCTTAGGGATTCCGACAAGAATCGTCTGCGGATATCTCGTGATGAATCCTATCGACAATGGAGATGGAACCTATTTCTATTCCGTGAAGCTGAAACAGTGCCATGCCTGGAATGAAGTCTATATCGATGGCTCTGGATGGAAGAGAGTCGACAATACCTCTTCTCGCAGTGATCTCGATGGAGAATATGACAATACGGATCGGATTTCCTCTTCGATGGATTCTTCTTCGATGGATTCCACTGCTTCTTCGGATTCTTTTATTTCGAGCGATTCGACTGATTCTTCCGATTCCTCGTCTGATGATATAGAGGAAGATATCGAATATGGATCCGGCGTGATTGCCTTCAAGGAAGAATATCTGAAGACGTATGATGGAACTGCAAAGAATATGGATATCGATGATGTCTTCGTTCTGAAGAGCTATACGCTGAAGGAAGAATATCAGTCTGAGTATGCGAATGATACCGATATCATGAATGGATTCAAGGATGTCAGGCTTTCGACATTCCTGGCGAATTTCTCTGCGGGAGATACAGCCTATGCGATATTTAAGTATCAAGACAAAGTCCGAAGCGATGTGAACGATTATCCATTTATCTGTTCGAATTTCTATATCCATGATATGAACTATAAGGATGTGACCAAGCGATATGGACTGACCTTCGAAGACAGTGAAGAAAATATGCTTTCTTCCTATAAGACGGAATTGATCATGAGTGTTCAGGAATGTCAGGTCACTATCTCTTATCAGTCAGAATTGACAATCAATGCATCACTGCTTCCATACACTCCTTCCATCTCGGTTTCCATGTCGGGTGCGCCAACTGGCTATCGTGCCTCCATCTCTATGTCAGAGAGCCTGACAAGGGAGGATTTCAGTTACCAGGATGGACAATATTCCTATACCTTTACACCGGATATTGTCATTATGGATAGCACGGGCAATGACTGCACATCCAATTTTGAAATTCTTGATGTGAAGGATATCACCATCATCCTGAATGTGGAGGAAAGCCTATGAAATACGATGCATACAAAGATAGGATTCTGAAGGTGAAGAAAGCGAAGACGGTTGCCTTTCGCTTCCGCTTTCTGATTCTCGGATTCTTTGCCATCATCGCGTCTGTTTCCGTCACGCTTTTCAACACGAAAGGAATCATCACCACGGAAAAGACGATGGAGAGAAACAGCATCGAATATGGTGAAGTCTTCGAATACAGTGCGGATGCATTCCTCGTCTCCGATAAGAATGTCCATTATGAATTCTCCAAGGCGGATCTCGATGAATGGTCAAGTGAACAGCCGATTCATCCAGGAACCTACAAATATCGCGCCTATAGCTATAATAACTACATGAAGAAGACCTATGGGAATATCCATACCTTCACCATCACCCCCAAGGCAGCGAGCATTACAATCCAATCCGACTCGATCCAGTATGGCAGTAAACCGGAGATCACATCCGAAGGCCTGATCAATGGGGATAGCATCGTCGATTATGATTTCTCCTATGAAGGATATGGAAAGACATTGACTCCGGAGGTGAGTGTCGATCTTTCGAGCGTGAAAGTCGAATCGACGAGCGGCGAGGATCGAACAGACTGCTATAGTTTTGCCTCCGAAGCGAAGAACGTCACCATCAAAAAGAAGCCGATCGTCATGACGATGCATTCCTATTCGAAGATCTATGATGGCTATGCACTGATCGATGGTCAGGAAACCTCAGGTGAACTATCGACGGATACGCCTCTTCTTAATGGGGATACGATTGTCAAATACCCGACGAACTTTGTGACTCTTCCCGATACCAAGACGGAAGAAGAGATTCAGGCGATTGCTGTCGGAAATTATTCCAACACGGTCATAGACAATGGAAACATGAAGATTGTGAATCAAAAGAATGAAGATGTCACAATCTATTATGAGCTGAGAGTCACAAACGGTACATTCGCCATTGAGAAAAGACCTTTGATCCTCAATTACAAAGCACTCACTAAGGTCTATGATGGAAAAGAACTGCTTCCAGAAGAGCCGACCATCGATCCTTCGACCTCTTTGGCATCCACGGATGAACTCATCTTTGAAAATGCTCTGGCATCATTCGGTTATAAGGTCGATAGCGGAACGTATTCTTATTCTGTCGTCATCAAGGATAAGAACACCTCAGAAGACAAGACAAAAAATTACGATATCACGAATCTCGGATCGACTTGGTCCATCACGAAGAGAAAAATCATCGTGGATGTCTCCTGGCAGGGAGATAGTCTTTTCGCATCGGATTTCCGAGACGGCCATAGTGAGATTACGAATCTTGAGTATACGTTGCGTGCTCAGGAAACCCAATCCGACCTGAAAGACAAGCTCGGAGACGGAGACTCTTTTTCGACGAAAGCCATTCTCAAAAAGGAGAAGGCACAGTTCTCTGTCGATGAGGATAACAGTTCCATCAAAATCATTCATAAGACATCGGATGTGGAAGAAGATGTGACTCAGTGCTATGAATTCGTCGAGGTGGATTATTCCAAAGTGCAGTTCAAGAAGAAGGAAATCACTGTGACCTATCAAGACATTGAGGAAGTCTATGATGGAACCGCGATTGCGTTTTTAGAGCCGACGATCTCAGGAAATCTTGATAGTGATGTCGAAGTGAAGCATACGGCATTCGATGAGATTGTCGATGCGACGGAAAAAACGGAACTCTCCAATCTGGAAACCCATCTCGAAATGACGGGGACGGGAGCGGATGTGACAGACTACTACAATCTCACGGTCAAGAAGCCATCCTATACGATCAATAGAAGACCCATCACCATCTCCTTCCGAGGCGACTCGGGTGAATATGGAAACAATGAATTGGTCGCAAAGTTCCGCTTCACGAAAAATGCTGAAGACAAGGGCCTTGTGGACGGACACTATATTCAGATAGAGGAAGAATCGACGGGCAAGATTTATGGCACGACGAAAAATAATACACCGGATCTGACAGGACAATATTCTCTGTCCATCACTCTGTCTAAGGCCGGAGAGATCACCTTTGGAAGCCAAAAAGATGATACCACGGCTCTGACTCATTCCCTGAAGGCTGAAATCTATGATGCGAATGGGAAGTCTGTGACGCACAACTATGACATCACCTATCAGGATCAGGAGAATGATTCCCTATCCCTGAGCAAGAGAAGCCTCAGCGTCGAATTTTCTGACGTCATACATTACTATGACGGAGAGAATGTCAGCACAGACGAAATACAGCCAAGAGATGGCAGCGTGGAAGGCCTTGCCACAGATGATGAAATCAAGGTGGTCTATAAAGACGCGAGTCATCCGCTGAATGGAAACGATGTTCTTTCCTCTCCGACGGAAGGGAAGATTTCCCAATCCTATGATATGAATGACTACTTCGAGGTGAAAGTCGAAAAGAACGGCAATGACGTGACGGATTGCTATGACATCACGGCGAATTTCGGAACCCTGACGATCCGAAGAGTGCAGCTCGTCATGGAGTCGAATTCGGATTATACGAGCGATTCGATTTACTCTTACTATGGCCAGCTTGAAAATACTTCTGTCAGCAATCCCTTCACCCTTTTCAAATATGCCGAAGACTCGGATTTCAATCCGAATGATGCAGACAATGTATTGGCAAATCGATATGAAATGGATAAAAACTTCAGCTTTACCGGTGCTGCAGACCCGACGGCGACTGTCGGAGAAACATTGTCCATCTCTGCTCAGAATTATAATCTCGTGAAGAAGGATGCATCTGCTGATTATAAGGATATCACGCTGGATAAGATCGATTTCCGTTTCACGGATAAGAAATTCTCTTCCGTGACGATTAAACAGAGAACATTCGAGTTTTCCCTAGAGTCTACAAAATTCTATTTAGGCGGAGATAATGAATTCAATCCGGCAAAGATTTCTGAGTATATAGAACCGAGCACAGAAAGTGAATCCGAAGAGACGACAGCGGCGACATATGACCCATATGCTATCTATAAGAAGAAGGTCAAATATAATTCTTCTTTAAGCCGTGATGATGGAAAAGGTTTGGTAAACGATGGCACGGAGAGTGGGGATAAGGTCGTTTTCTCCTGGAAGGAAGATAAAAAGCCGGAACTGAAGGAAGGAACGTATTATCTTGCTGATTATCTCGAATGGAAGATTGTCAATTCGAAAGGCGATGATGTGACTGGATGCTATCAGGATGAAGAGGGGAATACCCTGGTTCACAATGATACTCAATGGTATGACACTGCCCAATTGGAATATAAGATTCCTGTCATTGCCTTAAAATGCACAAAGGATTCCATCACAAAAGAATATGATGGAACTCCTGCCTTGGCTGCGAATGAGGCCTTTGAGTTGGCTGATGAGGATATCGAAGGGGTGGATTATCCTAAGGGTGCAGAATTATCCCTTCAGTTCAAGAATGAATCCTTGAAAGCAATCGCAGGAACCTATCCGCTTTATGAGTCTGACCTTGAGTATGTCAACATCACGATAGCAGGATATACGATGTCCACTACGGATGAAGTGAATCCTCTGAAAGTCAAGTTCATCGAGAATAAGTTCCCAACTGTCAGAATCAATCGAAAGAACGATTTGGCTATCCATATCGATGTTCCGACGTTGAACTATGATGGCTCAGAAGGCACCAGCAATACCACTAATGCCTATGAGGATGGAAAGAAGTGGGGACTCTATATCAATGAGTCAGATAAGACCTCTGATGATATTCATTATCTCAAAGCCACCGTTACGGGACTTTTGGATGGTGAGACCTTTGTTCTCAAGCAGAAGACAACCGCTTTGCCGACTACGGCAAGCGATGAGCCATATTTATGGTCTGACTATTATGATTATGAGATTCTCAGGGATTTGGGAGATGGACAGGATCCGCTTGATGTGACAGAAAACTATCAATTCAAGGAAGAAGCGGATTTTGATGACTTGTCATTCGAAATCAAGAAAATTCGTTTCAAATTTACGATGCAAGTCGATGAAAATTATGACTGGTGTCAGGATAATAAGGATACGATTACGCCATCTTTCACGTATATCGCAGATAGAAGCACAACATCCACGGATGTTCATCCTTCGAATTTCGACGATAATGTCTCTATCTTGTATGTCGGGAATCAGACGTGTTCCTTGACGACAGTCAAGGACAACATCGCCGTTCCTGAAATCGAGTCGATCACCTATACCTATTCCACGGGATCCGAAGAAATAAAACTGACATGGAAACAGAATGATACCTCCCAGATGGAACTGGAGAATCAGAAGCAGTTTACCTACTATAACGTCAAGAAGAGAAAGATTTCTCTTTCCCTTCAGAACACCGCTATCGATAAAGTCATCTATCCATGGACGACAAGCGTGTCTCTTACAGGAGCCGATCTGAAAATAGAGGAAACGGGCAATCTTCGTATCGGCGATTCCATTTCCTTCAGCAGATATGATCTTGAGGATTCTTCTGTCGGAAATCATGTGATCGATATTGAGAAGATCAAAGAGAATGTGAAGGTTTATTCCTCTGATCGCAAGGATGTGAGCGAAAACTACGAGATCACATTCACCGATGAAAGTCTGAATGTCGAAATCTCCAAACCGAAACTGGTTCTTTCTCTTTCGAGCCGGACAGTCGACTATAATGGCAGCAGTCGAATCAATCCGGTCTTCTCTGAGGCTGCCCTGCTGGATCATAACGATAACGACTTGGGCGTGGATATTCGTGACCAAACCATCGTGACGACAAAGGACTATTCTCTTGCCGGCGAATATTCCTTTACGGATTTCACCGTTGACGATATCACTTCTCTCACTGTTGAGACGGTCGATGGAATGACCATGACCAAGGACGATTTCAGTTCGATTCAACTGAAGAATGCTTCGACAGCGAAGCTGACAATCCGAAAGAAGAAAGCATCCATAAGATGCAATAGCTTCAAAGTGAACATGAAGGGAAAATCCATCGACGATATTCCTTCCTATCTGAAGAATCTGATCAAAGCAAAAAAAGGTACATATATTTCATGCAATAGATTCGTCAATGGCGAGAAATTGGCTGATTTCGATATCGTGATCACTTCCATCGGAAACAATCGATATGAATATTACATTGTTCCGACATCGATCCTCTCAGGAACAAAGGAAGTCCTCTCCTGCTATGACTTAGAGAATATGGATATCCAAAAAGGAACCATCACTCTTTATGGATACGAGTCGGATTATTCCGGTTGGTA
>CAVKZJ010000031.1:0-13736 GCA_963660905.1 bacterium
AATCTGCTATTTTTTATTGTATGAAAATAAACGATTTATGTAATTTGATTTCTGCTTAAGCGACAAATGTGTAAACAAAAACAGCACAAATGTGTAAAATACCATTGCTAGCAATTACGCATCATATTGAATAAGAAAGGAATGATTTCATGTTTTGATAAGACTCAAATGTAACGAAAATCCTGGATTTTTTTTGATTTTTGATTATAATGATTTCATCAACGAGTAGCAGAAATGTGTAAGTCCAGTTGATTGATGGGCTTGCACTTTTTATTTTGTGCAAGGAAAAGGAGCTTGTATGGAAAAACAAAATAAGATGGCCGTCGAGCCATTGAGAAAGCTATTCTGGAAGATGGGACTTCCCATGATCGTATCGATGGTCTTGCAGGCACTATACAATGTCATCGACAGCATTTTCGTTGCCAACATCCAAGATAAAGGCGCTCTTGCCAATGAGGCATTGACCTATGCCTTTCCGATTCAGATTCTCATCATCGCAATCAGCGTCGGAACTGGGGTCGGATTAAACGCATTGCTTTCGAAAAGTCTTGGGGAAAGAGATCAGGAAAAAGTGAACAAAGTGGCGGGTAACGGAATCTTCTTGGCTATTGTCATCTATCTCGTCTTTCTGCTGTTCGGATTATTCGGATCTGAATGGTTCATCTCTCTTTTCACGAAGAATGAAGAAGTCATCCGTATGGGCAAAGACTATCTGATGATCTGCAGCAGTCTCTCGCTTGGCTCGATTGGATATGCAATCTATGAAAGGTTTTTGCAGGCGACGGGAAAGACAATGTATTCCACAATCGCTCAGATCTCTGGTGCAGTGATCAATATCATCTTCGACTACGTCTTTATTTTTCCGCTGAACATGGGTGTTGCAGGGGCAGCCTGGGCGACCGTCTTTGGACAATTCGTCTCCCTTTTCATCGCCATGTTCCTACATTACCTGAAAAATAGGGAAATAAACGGGAATCCAAAATACATAAGACCAAATAAGGACATCATAAAAGGCATCTATTCGATCGGAATCTCTGCTGCCATCATGCAGGCCTTGCTTTCCATCATGATGGCCGGAATGAATATCATTCTCTCCTCCGCCAATGCAGATTCGACAATCCTCGTCGGCTCATTCGGAATCTACTATAAGATTCAGCAGATCGCCTTATTCTCCTGCTTTGGCCTTTCCAACACGATCATAACGATTCTTTCCTTCAACTATGGCATGAAAGACAAGGAACGATCAAAAGACTGCATTAGATACGGCATCATCGATACCCTCATCGTCTCAGCAATCATAACAGTTCTTTTTGAGATCATTGCGAATCCTCTCTCAAAACTCTTTTCTCTTTCAGGCGGATCAACAGGCGAACTGATGACAGTCTGCGAAAAAGCAACCAGAATCGCTTCTATCGGATTTGTCTTCATGGGGTTCAGCGTTGCCACACAAGGAATATTGCAGGCCTTGCGTTCTTCCTTCAAGCCTCTGTTTACAGCCTCACTCAGACTTGTCGTCTTTGTTTTCCCAATCGCCTATTTATTCACACTTTCTGAGAATGTGACAGACATCGTCTGGTGGACATTCCCAATCTCTGAATTCCTGACTGCCATTGTTTCCTTTTTTATCCTGAAGAGTGAAATCAAGAAGAAAATCGATTCCATCGAAGAAAAGATGGATGATGAAGGAAATCTCATCATCACGATTTCAAGAGAGCATGGGACGAGGGGAAAGAAAATCGGTCAGATGGTCGCAGAAGAACTCGGAATCACTTTCTTTGACAAAGAGCTTGCTCTTATAGAGGCAAAGAAAAGAGGATATGATAAAAAATATGCAAGAGAAGAAAGTAAGGAAGAGGATGATTATCAAATCTATCTCTCCTTGGATGCGAATAAGGAAGCCATCATCGCTCAAAATGAAATCATCCGAGAGCTGGCCAGTGAAAAATCCTTCGTCATCGTCGGAAGATGTGCTGACTATATCCTGAGAAACCATAAAAATCTTTTCACGGTATTCCTATATGCAGACGAAGAATTCAAAATCAGTAAGATCATGGAAATGTATGGCGATGAAAAAAAAGAAGCAATCGAACATATGAAAAAATCCGACAAGGCAAGAAGCCGTTATTATTCCTTGGTCGCAAACCGCGTCTGGGGAGAGAAGAAAAATTATGATCTATACATCAATGCCGCAGATGACGATGAGAAGATCACAAAAGAAATCGTCGATTTCATTTCCTCAAAAATGAAATCAAGAAAAAGATAGCCAAAGCACGATACAATTTGTGACAGTATCACAAAAAAGACAAGTTGAACCTGCATTTTCAGTCTTTCTGTAGTGAACCAGAATCTGGAGTGTCAAGTCCGACGTTCTATAAGAGATCATTTGGATTCATTCTTCTGAATTCACTACATATTATCTAAGGATTGGTGTTTTGACTCAGTCAGATAATTTCAATGTGATGGCTGGTCGAACACCAAATAAATCATTGCTGACCCAGCGATCCTGAGAAATGGATCCTGTGTTTCGAATGCTTGCCACACAATTCGGATTCGCAGTAGAGGGTGATCTTGTGACATAATAGCCCATATCCATGTTGCCAGATTGAGTATCTGACAATGCCCCAGTCGCTTTCGAAAAATCTGTTGTCTTGCATTTCCTTCTGTTATTGCTTTTAAAACCATAGTCTTCGTTCTGGTAATCTTTATAGCTTAAAAGGAATACCTTATCAAAAGTATCGTCGCAGACATACGTATTCTCTTCACCATCCGTTGTTGAGGCACTATTATCGACTTTGGTTGTCATGACATAGCTGTCATTCAAAGAAAACGCTGTTTTAAAGAATGTATCCTTCAACCATTTTCGAATCGATGAATTTTCATAATTGTTGGCATAATATCCATTTTCATCAACACCTTCATAGTAGTCATTATATTTGTGTGCATCTAAAAGCGTTTCGGATACAAGAAGGTATTCTTCGTTTGAACTAGAGAGAATATTCCAAGTGATTTTTTCACATTTGAACCAATACGAAGTGCCATCGACAATCGTCTTGCCATCAGAGAATGTATAGTCCGAACCAAATGGTTCAGCTTTATATTTGTAATAATAAGAGTTTTCGTAAAGACAAAAACCATTCTCTTCTATATCCGTGATTTTATTTAGTTGCTTGAGAAGACTGGAACTGCTGACACGGGTCTGAGGATAAAGACCATACGTGATTGTTTTATCCACCTTATTGATTACCGGAATAATCCCATTCTCCTTATCGATTGTCTCTTGGTCAATCTTTTCTTCCACTGTCGTATCAGTATGACTCGTATCACTGCTATTTGAGCTGCTTGTCGATGAACTGGCTGAAGTCGAATTCCCTTCAGTACGTGAGCAACCCGATAATGTTGCCAATGTGAACAAAATGACTGTAATATTTTTCCTTATCATAAATTTACCTTTCCTTTACTCTATCTTTCTTATTTTATTATTATTCAAGAAAATTATCAACGATTATGTTAGAAAGAACAATTCATCGATTTGCGTATTTATTTATCAGCCCCATTCCTAACCTAAGTCATCATGACCCATTGATGGCCTATTAAAATTCATGGATGATATGAAATCTATATGCACCGAGCAATAAGCAAACAACTCAAATAACACATATAAAATTGCTTAATATATTGAATTTAATGGGTCACGTAAAAAAAGGAATATCTTATTGTTTCCAAGTAAGATATTTTTTACTGTATCTTCTATATTTTGAATGTATAAGCATAGGATGACATCTCTACAAACTTTCTATTTCTTTTGTGCCTTTTAATACACATTTCATATCTGATCTGTTACACTGTTGATCAGTATGGAAAATCAAGAAAGCCTCTTTCTTTCCAACCAGAGCGAAAGAAAATTCATCGAACGTCTAAAGGAAGAAATCAAGGACTGCAAGAGATTCTATTTTTCCGTAAGTTTTATCAAATATGCTGGATTGAAGTTGATTGAGGACGACCTTCTTTTCGCTCTGAAAAAAGGAGTCGAAGGCTATCTGATCACATCGACATATCAGAACTTCACTGACATTCCTTCACTGAGAGAGTTTCTTCGCTGGTCGAAGGAATATCCGAATTTTCATGTTCATCTCGATTATGAATGCTTTTCTTCCGGATTCCATTCCAAAGGATATCTTTTTGAAAAAAAGAATGGTTCCTCCTTCTTTGTCGGATCAAGCAATCTGACTCGGTTTGCCCTTCTCTACAACGTCGAATGGAACATTCTTCTTTCGAATGAGAAAACCTGTGATTCCATAAGACAGGCCAAGAAAGAATTCGATCTTCTTTGGGAGAAGACATTGCCGCTGGATTCTTCCTTGATCGAAAGATACAAAAATTCGATGGCCTATGCCATAGTGAAATGGGACATGGACTATTATCTCGATGATGAAAAATTCATACTGCCCAACCTCATGCAGAAAAGAGCCCTCCGGGAACTGAAAAGAAATCGAGATCTAGGAATCTCTAAATCCCTCATCATCGCCGCCACCGGTTCCGGAAAGACTTATCTTTCGGCTTTTGACGCCCGAAATTTCGATGCAAAGCACCTTCTTTACATCGTCCATAGGGAATCGATTCTGGAAGATGCGATGAAGACTTTCGCAACGATTTTCAAGGCAAGAAGAAGCTATGGCCTCTATACGGGATGCAAACAGGAAACGAATGTGGATTTTCTTTTTGCGAGTTCTTCCATGCTTTCACGCCATCTCGAGGAATTCAGTGAAAATGAGTTTGACTATATCATCTTCGATGAAGTCCATCATATCGTCACGGAATGCGGAAAGAAAATCTTTGAATACTTCAAACCGGATTTCCTTCTCGGATTGACTGCCACACCGGAAAGAATGGACAATCAAGATGTCTTTTCCATTTTCGATGACAATGTTTCTTTCGAAATGAGACTTAAAGATGCATTGGCAAATCATCTTGTTGTTCCCTTCCACTATTATGGAATCCGGGATGAGCATATCGATTATTCCAGTTCGAACAATTCCATCATTGCCAAGGAAATCGCATCGGATGAAAATATCGAATTCATCACAAAGCAGATTGAGAAATATCGAATGCCGAACGAGAAGCTCAAGGCGATTGCCTTCTGCACTTCCATCAGCCATGCCTTCAGCATGAAAGAGGCTTTCGAGAACGCAGGGTACAATGCTCTCTCCCTGACAGGAAAGAATGATACCGGACAAAGAATCAAAGCCTTCCATGACTTGCAGGATGAGGAATGTCCATTGGAAATCATATGCTGTGTGGACATCCTCAATGAAGGTGTCGATATTCCGAGAATCAACATGCTTCTCTTCTTGCGTCCGACCGAATCGTCAACTATCTTCCTTCAGCAGCTCGGAAGAGGTCTAAGAAAAGCGGAGAACAAGGATTCCTGCATCGTTCTGGATTTCATCGGGAATAACTACAAGAGATCCATTCAGATCGCCTTTGCCTTGGGAACCTTATCCAAATCTCCCTATATCGAAAAATACACGCTGAAAAGCATGATACGGACCAACTTCGCCTCATTGGGAATCGAGAACCTTTCCATTCTTTTTGATGATCTCTCCAAAAAGGAAATCATCGCCTATTTGGATGATGCGAATTTCTACCGAGCAGATTTCCTAAAGAAGGATTATCTCAACTTCAAGAAATATATCCGCACTGAGACCTACCCTTCCCATATGGATTATCTAAACAACGACATCGCTCCGGATCTCATCAAATTCATGAAAACCTCCATGAATGGTCAGAAGAACTGTTCCTACTATATGTTCCTAAAGAAAATCAACGAGGATTCTCTTCCTATTTTCAGTGAAGATGAAATCGAATTCATCAACAACGTCTCCGATTTTCTTCCCTTAGTCAGAGTCGATGAATTTCTCATCCTGAAAGAGATTCTCATGAAATCCTCTATCAGTATCGAAGAAATGATCGGCTTCAATGAAAAAGTCACGGCAAGAACATTGCATCACGCCCTTTCGCTTCTGAAAAAGAAGAATCTCATCCAGGATGAAAACCATCTTTCCATCCTATGTGAAAAAGATGCGTTCAGGGAATATCTTCTCGATCTTCTCAATTATGGAATCGGGCGATATGAAATCGAATTCCCATCCTATGATGGAGACTTCAAGCTCATGGCCAATTACTATAAAGAGCAAGTCATGATGATTCTTCTTGAAGAAAACACACAGAATTATATGAAGGGAACAAAATTCGATCTCGAAAGGAAGGAAGCATATCTCTTCGTCAACCTGAACAAGGATAAGCAAGCGACTGAAAATCTCAACTACAAAGACAAATTCATCTCAGAGAATATTTTTCAATGGGAAAGTGAAAACGACACAACGAAGGACAATGCCACAGGAAGAAAACTTCAAATGATCAAAACAGTCCACCTCTTCATCCGAAAGATGAAGGCAGAACACGGAGTGATGCTTCCCTATACCTGTTTCGGAACCGGGCATTTCGAGAATATGCGAGAAAGCAGCAATGAATCAAAGCCGACACTTCTTTTCGATGTGATACTCGAAAATAAAGTCGAGGAAGAATATTACGAAGATTATGATGTTCCGAGTCAGAAATAACCGAGCGAAGGAAAGAGACCTTATTTTCTATGACATTCGGAATAGCAAACTGGAATTCATTTTTTCAGAGAAGCATTTTATTGCCATCATTATGTAATTTCATTGACGATAATCCTATGTTCTTCTGAATCTGAGATAATTGAAGAAAGATTCTATACAAAAACCCTTCGATGGCAGCTAGAGCAGGATGTCATTTATCCTACTCCTTCACCAATCGAAGGGTTTATTTTACTATGCAGCTTTTTTATTCGTAGGTGGATCCATTTTCTTCATCTCGAAGAAAATCAGGATGACAGTCAATACAAAACTGATTCCATCGGATATCGGAGCTGCCCATAAGACACCCTCAATTCCCAATCCCAAGGGAAGAAGAAGAGTCAATGGAACAAAGCAGATGACATCACGAGACAAGGACAACAGAGTCGCTTTCAAAGGAGAGGAAATCGACTGAAGAAAGATCGAAGAGACTTTCTGAACGCAGGTAAAGAGAACCAGCATGAGATAGATGCGGATTGTCTTTTCACCGAATTCGAAGTAGAGATCCTTATTCGAAGTATTTGCTCCAAAGATGCCGACAATCTGTCTTGGAATGCTTTGGAAGAGAACAGTGGCAATGATTCCGACGATCATCGTGGAAATGATGATGATCCAATAGCTTTTCTTGACGCGGTCGTACATTTTTGCGCCATAGTTATAGCCGACAACCGGCTGGGCACCGGCGGCGATGCCGACCACGATGTTCACAACGATGGAGAAGACCTTCATGACGACACCGACAATGGCCTGCGGGTCATTGATTCCGTATTTGGAGTCCTTTCCATATCGGGCAAGCGTATTCATGCTCACGACACTGATGATGACGATCGATATCTGGGTAAGGAAGGAGGAAAAGCCAAGCTTGAGCGTTTCACCAAGACATGCCCAATCCGGACAGAAGTCCTTGAGTTTCAGACGGAATGTCTTCGTCTTGAAGAAATAAATGAAGGAAATCAGGAAAGAGACAATCTGACCGACGATCGTTGCCAAGGCTGCTCCTTTCAGTCCCATATTCCAGACAAGAATCATGAGAGCATCCAGGATGATATTGGTGATGGCACCGCTGACCATGGAGATCATGGCTATCTTTGGCGAACCATCAGCACGGACGATGGAATTCATGCTGTTCATCATGATGTAGAAAGGGAATCCTATGACGATGATAAAGCCATATTCACAGGCTTTCCTCAATGATTCCTCTGTTTTTGCTCCGAAAAGAGAAAGAATCGAGGAAAGAAGCGGGAAGCAGATCGCATAGAAGGCCATCGAGATGAGGAAGGAAATAAGAAGACTCGTGCCAACGGTCTTTCCCAATTTCTCTTTTTCGCCCTTGCCAAGACACAAGGACATATAGGCTGCCGCTCCATCTCCGATCATGAGTCCGAATGCCAATGCGATGACCGTCAAGGGAAAGACGATGGTGGTTGCCGTGTTTCCTAAGGCACCCTCGGATGAATTTCCGATGAAGATCTGATCGACAATGTTATATAAAGCACTGATCAGCAAGGAAAGAACACAGGGGATTGAGAATTTGAAGATCTATTTCCCGAGTTTTTCTTCGCCCAAATAGTTTTCGTTTGTCATAGATACCTCCAAAAAAAAAGACACTCCCCTTGTTTCTCCGTCAGACAGTGGAGAAACGACAGTTAGTGTCAGCGATTGAACGATAGAAATTATCACAAAAAAGAAAAAGTTATGTAACGATTATTTTTTTGAAAGCGTTTAACCTGCAAAAGCGCGAAAAAGAGAATGAAAAAGCATTTTTTATCTTCAATCCAGATTTCTTCAAAAGAAAAACTGCCATACCAACCAATATCAGGTAGTATGGCAGCATTTAGACTAATAAACGAAGATAGTGACAGAGAAGCTGCCATCCAATGCAGCTACAGTTTCTTCTGTGGAAGAGGAATCGCCATCATCAAGAGTCGTGGCATCATCTCCAGAAGAAGAGGAAGAGGAAACTTCATCTAATTCAATATCGATTTCAACCTCATAAGTCGAATCGTTATATTGATAGACTGTCGAATGATTGCTTGCACTCAAAGCCTCATAGGAGACAGACGAATAAGAAGCCAGAGAATAGCCAGCCGTCGTCAAGGCTGTCTCATAAGTCTTCATTGCAGTCAAAGCATCATTGGCCACATCGAAGGAACCCTCAATCATATAAGCTCCCTTGAATGTGATTCCGAAGTAGGAACTATATTGGTTGTAATAATCTGTCACATCGACAAAAGCGATGGAAGCTGGTGTGATGTTCATCTTCGGAAGAAGCGCCGTATTGTCCGCCTTGAGGAACTTCTTGCTGAAGAAGGTGTTGATGGATGTGATGTTGTCAAAGGAAAGAGTTCCTTCCGAAACCGATCCCTGAATGATGAAGACGCCATCCTGATAGAGAGAACCATAGATTGAACTCTGATACTGGGAGACAATATCTTCTTTCGACATATAGGCAATCTGGACAACATAGTCCGATTCAGCTTCAGTGTCGCTTGCCGCTGTCTTGACCTTATAGAAGGTCGCAGAAGTGCTATCTGTAGAATCATCATCGCTTGTCTTCTTTGTGAAGCCAGCCTGAGTGAGGAGCGTGGAATATTCACTGACCAGGTTTCCGCATTTCATATCCTGATAGGCGTAGTAACCTGAGGTCGAGGAAACAGAATAGCCGGAATAGGCAGTGAACTTGGAATCAAACGGAAGAACAGCTCCAGAATAAGTCGTCATGGCTGTCTTCAGATCGCTATCGAAATCATTGTAGGCAGGAATGACTGGATTGGCAAGGAAAGAGGTGATTGCTGCATTCTCATTGTCTCCGAAATTGGAGAAGACGACATTGACTGCTTCCGTGGATGTCGAGGAACTGAAATATGATGTTGTGGTGACAGTCGCTGTTCCTGTAAGCTTCAAGGTGCCATCCTTGACAGAGGTGAGAGTCAGGGAAGTGGCTGTTGCCGGAGAAGAGGAAGAACTGATGCCAGCCAAGACCAAAAGAGCAGAAATCGTATCGGCATCTGTCGTGGTGTAGGTATGTTCCTTCTTTCCTTCCGTCCAATTGTCGCCTGTAGTATCTTCGGCAAGGACTTCGATTGCCGAATAGTAGGTCATCAGAGTGGAAAGATCGATGGTATCATCGACACTTCCATAAAGGCATTCCGTCAGAGAAACCTGATTCTGATTATCCAATTCATATTCCCAGACGCTCTTCTTGCTATCGATCTTCATGTAGCCATAGCTATCGCCTGTCGAAGAGACATAGCAGGCATTCTTTCCATAGAGATTCAATGTCGAAGAAGAAGTACGGACGGTGACTTCATAATTGGCCAAAGCGATATTGAACTCATAGGGTTCATAATAAGCGCCTGTATCCACAGGTGTGGAAGAAGAAGATGCCGAACTTGAGGAAGAAGAGGAAGATACTGCTGGTGTGGTGGCGGCAGCTGTCGAGGAAGATGTCGAAGAAACCTGATCAGCGCTTGGCTGAGCAGTCGAGGTCTCTGCGGATGTCCGATCACATCCGACAAGAGCAGCAACGGATAAGACCGTTGCGAATAAAAGCTTAAGATTCTTTTTCATTGTTATTCTCTTTTCTTTAGAAATAGAACTGAATGACGACAGTGCCATCGGCTTCAGTGGATGTCGAATCCGTCGAATTGGTCAAATAGATACCGAGATTGAGTTTGTTCTTGAAGGCACGGTCCTGGAGAGTGAAGGCTGCATTACCATCTGTTGCCAATGTGCTTGTGCCACTGACACGGAAACTATTGCTCTTCAAGGTCGTCACATAGGCATTCATCGCAGAAAGAGAGGTTGCCTCATCTTCGAACTTGATGATAATCTGATAATATGCCTGAACAGCGACAAATCCATCCTCGGATTCATTCTCTGCGTTGTACTCGATGGCAAAGTTGGCGATTGCGATGTTCGTATCCGCAATTTCATAGGAATCGAGGCTGAGCTGCGGAACAGCGGCTGTGCCATCATTCTTCAATGGAGTCTTGGCAAGAAGGCCATTGACTTTATCAAGGCCATACATCGCATCATATCCATAGCTGAGATAGAAGGCCATGACACCATTCTTGTAGTTGGCCTGGGCAGCCGTGGAGAATTTATCCTTGGAGACATAATAGTAGCGAATCGTCGCAACCTTGGCTCCCGCCGTATCGGTTTCCTGGGCAACTGTCTTGGAATAAGAATAGATGTTATAGCCATAAGTAGAGGTCTGCGTTGTTCCTGCAGTCCAGCCATCCGCCGTCAAGGAAGATCCAAAGGCCGTGGTCTGATCGCCAGAGAGAAGATCCAAATAGGTCAATGTAGTCTGTTTCTTGGTATAGGCATCGGTTCCGATGCTGTACTGATAACCTCTCGACCATTCCGCAGAAGTGAAGGAAAGAGAAGAATTCATGATTTCATTCATGGCATCCTTTGCATCATCGGCGAAGTCTGTCGCGACCAAGTCGCTTTCCGAATTCTGAACGAATTCATCCAAGCCCGTCGCGATATTGGCACCGGCATTGGTCAACTTGATGCTCAATGCACTGGTTGTCTTTTTGCCGTTGATGATCGGCTTATAGGATAAAGTCGCTGTGAACTGATTGGTGATGGTCAACTGAATATCACAGGCAGAAACGCTCGTGACATTTCCCAAGACAGCATGTTTTTCTCCGACATAGTAGGAAGCCAGGTTGGCCAATGCGGGAAGAAGGTCAGTCTCATCATCATCCGAGGCTGTGTAGACACCGCTCTTCTTTGTGTTGGCTGTCCAGCTTTCCGCAGAATAGGAAAGAGAATCCAAGGCAGAATAGAAAGTCTGATATTCATCCGCCATGGACGTATAGAAATCATTCGTATCATCCATGAAGCCTAATTCGAAGGCGCCATTGGCATCCTTGTCCCAGGTCCACTTTCCACCGGATGTGGTCGTACGGACATAGCCTGTATCATCCATGAGATCGGCAAACTTGGAATGTTTATGCTTATAGACTAAGGCATTTTCTCCATAGTAGTCAATCTTATAATAGGTGTTCTCGATGGACAGATTGTAGTCCTTGAAATGACCTAAGAATTCATCCAAGGTCGGAATATAGGTCGAAACGGTGCTCGACGAAGAACTGCTTCCGCTCGATGCCTTATTCGAGGAAATGGCATCGCCATCATTCGTCGATGATGTCTCGCTTGTTCCACTCTCGGTGGAAGAAGAGGTCGCATCACTTGTCCTGTTGCATCCGACGGCGGTTCCTAAGAAGGCCAATGACAGGAAAACCAAACTTAACTTTTTTCTCATGTTCTATAAATCCTCACGTTAACCAAAATATTAAAAATCTTTTATCCTCTATTTATACAAAAAAAAATCTTCTTTTCTGGTTGTGAAATCCTGAAAAATCCCGATTTCATCGGAATATTCCAAAATTCATGTTCGGTATGTAAGCCCTTTACCTTCGAATGATTCTTCACTTGTTTTTTTAAGAAAAAAGTTTTATTGAAATCTTTTTAAGAAATCATGCATACTTTTTTATTCTCACAAACAGTCTTCCTTTTTTGGATACGCCTTTCTCGTTCAGAAAAATGAATTTGCCTTTTCCTTTTATGGAAACACGGTCTCCTTCCTTGAGAATATGGGAATTGTCCTTCATCGTCATGCCGTTGAGAAAAACACATTCCGAGGCAATCAAAACCTGCCCTTCTCTTCTCGAAAGATGATAGACCTCTGAAAGAATCGCATCGATTCTCAAAGAGGAGACGTTGATCTCCTCGATGGAAAAGTTCATTTCGAAAGGGCAGTCCTTCGGCTTGACCATCTCACAGGAGACATAGGTATGGCGGACCTTCCTCAGTTCCTCTAAAATGAGACTGCAGACGCCATTCATCACAAAAAGATAGGCTTGCTTGCCATCCGTGAGAATATCCCCATACATCTCTCTTTTCACCCCAAGGTGCATCAAGGCACCAAGAAAATCCCGATTGGTCAAGGTTTCCGCAAATTTCACATTCTTCGGGAAGATATGAATGCATGAGATGATTTCCCCTTCCCGAATGTTCTCCAAGGCTTCTTCCTTCGAGAGATAGTAAGGCAAGAAGAAAAGAACCTTGCGATCCTCATCCTCCTTTCCGCCATAGAAGAAATATTCACATCCGGCATATTTTCTCTCTGACAGGGAGACATGCTCTTCCTTGAGAATCTGATAGACCAATGCCTGCTCTGATAAGGAGAGAAAAGAAGTATGGGTCAGATAGCAGTCTTTTCCCGCCTTGGAAGAAAGATCATGAATTCTTCCTTTTAGAATATTCTTTTCTTCCATTATCTCTTCTCCACTGCGCAATGTTCATTCCTGAGATGCTTTTCAGAAAGAAGATACATGAATGCGCTATAAAGAGCTAACGGCACAACGAACAGGGAAACAAAAAGATAGTATTCCAATTCCGTCTCATAGGTAAACATCAGTGGAGCGATGACAAAATTCGGAACATTGAAGAGAAAATGGAAAGTGATGGGAATATATTCAGAATCATAATATATGGCTAAATATCCACAGGCAAAGACGGTCACGAATGTGACAAAGAGATTAAATATGGCATCATCAAAATCCTTCGAAATGAAAACATAACATCTGACAAGCGTGAAGATTCCTGCAGCTATGAGCATCGAATAGAGATTTCTTTTCTTCTGATTCGGCATGCAATCGAAAAGAAAGGAAATCATCACATCGACAAAGATGACATCCTCCACAACGGAATCGGCCAGATCGATGAAAGTCTCCAGGATAAGAACCTTCCATGAGAATTCCGGATGGAATTCCATATCGAAGATGATCGCATAGAGAAGATCGGCAAAACAGGGAATGATAAAAGGAAGAAGCAGAAGAAGGGAAAGCTGGTGATGTGGCTTCTCGACTTCGATTTTCATAGAGTATTTAAAAAACAAGACAAGGAAAGTCAGCACGAGATAGCTTGTCAGTCGAAAATAAAGATAAGGAAACGTCGACATGAACATCCGAAACGGAATGAAATTCAATAAGGCATAGATGCCTCCGAAGATGAGAAGATAATTCAGTTTCGCTCGCAGGACGTGGTTCATAATTTCGAATG
>CAVKZJ010000031.1:14039-18498 GCA_963660905.1 bacterium
TTTATTGAAATGTTGCCTGAACGATCATTGCTCGCATGGTACTTTCCTTGCTGAAAGACTGTAGAAGGAGAATGAAAATGATTCTATGTGCAGACCTAGGGAACCGTTCCCTCTCTCTTTCCCTATATGAAGAAGGGAAAGAAATCGCATCTTTCAAGACGCTTGCCGATAAGTTCAAGAGTGCCGATGAATATTCTGAGACACTCCGACAGTTTTTGCGTTTGGAAAATCATGCTCCCGAAGAGATTCAGGGATGCATCCTTTCGAGTGTCGTTCCCTCTCTCACAAAAAGAATCGAAAAAGCTCTCTCTGTCGTTCTCAAGAAGAAGTGCATGGTCCTATCCAAGAAGCTGAAGACCTCTTTGGCCTTAAGGATGGACAATCCGAATGAAGTGGGTGCCAACCTCATCGCTGCTGGGGTCGGAGCCCTAAAGGACTATGACACAGATTGTCTTATCATCTGTCTGTCGACCTGTCTTTCCTTCACTCTGGTGAGCAAAGATCGTCAGTTCCTGGGAGGAAATCTCTTTCCGGGAATGCGGGAATCCGTATCCAACATGTGTGAGCACAGTGCACAGCTGATGGAAATCGACTTGGCAAGACCAGGAAAGCTCATTGCCAAATCCACATCCGCATGCATCAATTCCGGTGTCGTCAGAGGATACATGCTTCTCATCCAATCGATGTGCGATGAGATGGAGAAGGAATATGGAAAGCCTTTGAAGAGAATTCTCACTGGTCCCGATGCCAATATCCTGAAAGACTATATGCCCCATAATTTCACCTTCTGCAGCCACCTTCTGATGGATGGCTTATATGAAATTTATCAGAGAAACGAGGAAAAACTATGAACAAGAGAAGATTCAACAATGTCTATGCCCTCTCCGTATCCGCTATTATGGTCGCCATCATGTTTATCTTTGGATTCACACCGATCGGCACAATCCAGACGCTCGGTCTGACGATCACCCTGATGGGCATTCCTGTCAGCATCATGGCTGTCGTATTCGGCCCTATCATGGGCGCCCTTGCCGGCCTTCTTTGGGGAATCATCTCCGTCATCCAGGCTTTCACCGGCGTGGATGCCACGGCAAACATTCTTCAGAGCTGTGTCGCCAATGGCGAAATCAGCTTCGGAAGATTCCTCTCCGGTCTCATCGTCATGGCTGTCATCAGCCGTATTCTTGTCGGATTCCTGACCGGTGTCATCTATGATGCCATCAAGATCAAGGACAAGAAGGGAATCCTTGCCACCTTTGTCAGCTGTGCCTGCACCGCTTTGCTCAACACCATCTTCTTCATGACTTCCTTCTGTCTCTTCTTCTATGGCACACCCGTCATCTCCCATATCGGCACCTATGCCAACCCATTCGTCTTCGTCTTTGCCATCATCGGCGTAAACTTCGTTGTCGAATTCCTTGTGAATTCCATCGTCGGAACCGGCATCGTCTATGGCGTCAAGTTCGGCGCCGACCGCATGCATGTCGTTTCCCCATTCCCTCATTTCTTCACGAAGAAATCTCTTCCTGAGGAAACAGAAGAGAAGACAGCAAATGCTGTTGCGAAATAACCAACCGAAAAGATTCCTCTCTCCCCACAGGTCATGACTGTGGGGAGTTTTCATCCGAAAAGAGATTCACCTAGACTGAATCCAGGTTGCTTTACATATCGATGCCATATGGAAGATAGCCGAGAATCAGAAGAGAAAGGATATTTCATATCATGAGAAGAATGTATCCTCTTTCATTTTCTTTTTTTGCCGAAAATGAAATCATCTTTTTTCTATCGCAGGCATAGGATCTTCATTCTATGCTATAATTTCAAGTGAGGTTTACCAATCATGAAAAAGAAAAAATGGATTCTTTTGTTCTCTTTGCCAGTTCTCCTCTTTTCCTGTGAGAGAACATCCGGCAACAGTGAAAACATTTCATCGAGATATCCTTCCAGCGTCTCTTCCTCCAGTTCCTCTTCTTCGGCCAGTTCATCCAAGAAGACATCCTCGAGCACTTCTCAGGAGAAGGCGGAATTCACAAAGCTGAAGTCCGCTCTGACCTATGTCAGCCGTCAGGACAAGATGGAAGTCTCGACTGCCAATGGCTCTTTAAATCTGAAGGCCAAAGGAAAAGAGACAGAGACGAAGACAGACACGTCCACTGAAGAGGGCGATTCCTCTTCATCGAGCAGCAGTGAGGAAAGCACATCGACAACAGAGACCGAATTTGATTCGACTCTCAATGCGAGCAATCTTTCTCTCGATCTTGCCTGCAAGGGCCTGAAAGAGACCACGGCAAGCAAGATCAATGCGTCTCTTGTCGTCAATACGGATTTAAGTGTCAATAATACCACCGGAAGCGGGGAGGATGCCTCCACCTATACTTTATCCAAAGAGGATGTCGGCCTGAAGGCCTATGTGAAGGACAATTATGCCTATCTGAATCTCGACAACGAAGCTCTGCAGAGCATCCTCAAGGGATCGACAGATAATTCCACAATCGGTGGAATGGGCATCATGCTCTCTGGAAAGTACTATAAATACTCTTTATCCAACGTCACATTCGATGAGGGAACATTCCCGCTCAATAATCTTCAGGAAAGCGATGTCCTTTCCCTTGTGAATACTCTTTCCAGCCTCAATGATTCCACTCAGGGTCTTTTCACCTTCCGCAACGAAGAAGATTACACCTATATGGATTTCACTCTCAGCACCATTGTCATGCGTGCCCTTCCGGATCTCGTGAAGGATTATCTCGAAGGAAATCTTGACTCAGAAAGCGAGGACTACGAGTCACAGAAGAAGGAAATCGAAGACAAAATCAAGATTGCCAAACAATATACGAATAATCTTGCAGTCAACAAAGGAGAATTCTCCTTGGGGTATACCACATCCGGAATCAAGTCTTTCTCTTTCGATCTTGATCTATCCGGATCGAACTTCGATGTCGAGTCCTCTTCGACAGACAAGACACACTATGATTCCTTATCCATCAAAGCCAGTTCCACATTCTCCTTCAAATATCAGAACGATGTCACTGTTCAGGATCCAGGAACACACCCCTGGGTCGATATGTCCTATTTCTTCAACTGATGATGTGAGGCATTCTTTTTCATGAAAGAGTGCCTTTTTCTTTTGTTTTCCTCTTCATTCGCATTACAATAAAAAGCATATTCAACCATAGAGAGGAAAAAACATGATTGTCTGCTACGGAGAAATACTCTTAGATACGTTCGTCAACAAAACAAATAGGAAGGTCACATCCTTTGTCGGAGGGGCTCCCTTCAATGTCGCCTACCAGGCAAAGAAAATCGGAAACCAGGTTCTCTTTGTCGGAAACATCGGAAAAGACGAAGAAGGAAAGACAATCCTGAAATTCTTTTCTGACAATGATCTCGATTCATCCTATCTTCATATCCTCAAGGATAAGAAGACGACAATCTCCTCAGTGGAGCTTTCCCCATCCGGAGAAAGAAGCTTCACCTTCCAAAGAGAAGACAATACGGATGCTCTCTTTTCCGATGAAAACCTCGATCTTATCAGCCAGGGCGATGTCATCCATGTCGGATCCCTCATGCTCTCCACTAAGGAAGGAAGAGACTTCCTTCAGCAGATTCTCACCTATGGGAAAAGCCAAAAGAAAATCCTCTCCTTCGATATCAACTACAGAGAGGATATCTTCCAAAGCGAAGAAGAGGCAATCCAGATCTATGAGGAAATCTATCCTCAGTTCGATATCGTGAAATTCTCCAAGGAGGAACTCACGCTCTTCACCAAAATCGATGATCCCTATAAGGCCGTCGAGAAGCTTAAGAAAGGACCTAAGCTCATTCTTGTCACCCTCGGGAAGGATGGCTCATTTGCCTACTGCAATAAGAGAATCATCAAAGCGAAATCCATTAAGGTAAAGAGTGTCGACACCACCGGTGCCGGAGATGCTTTCTGTGGCGCCTTCCTTTCGAATGTCGATTCGCTCGGCCTTCATGAGATGATGTTCATTCCCTCCCTGATGGAATCGAATCTGAAATTCAGCAATATCGCCGGCGCTTTGGCCACCACAAAGAAAGGAGCACTGGAAAGCATTCCTTCCGCAAAGGAAATCTCCTCCATGCTCGAAAAGCAGACGCTTCAGAACTGATTTCTCTTCACCAGGAAGTCGATGACTTCATAGAGATTCGAATGTTCTCCGACACGGAAGAAGGTTGCGCTGAGATCGACAAATTCTTCCTTCGTGCCGGTTTTTTTATTGCACGAAAGAATCCATTTCCAGAACAGGACCACATAAAAAAGACAGATGCCTGGATTCTCGATCTTTCTGAGATACGGAAACCGCATATAGAAAAGATGATTCACGAGAATCTTCTTTATCCATTCTTCCTCTTCTATCGCAAGGGAGATATTCCTATCGACACAGTTTTCCAATAGGAACATCAGGCTTGCCGAATGAGAGAACGTCTTTTTCAGTTC
>CAVKZJ010000031.1:18754-20505 GCA_963660905.1 bacterium
GAGCATTCCTTCTTCGGATAGAGATGAGGTGCTCTTGGGTAATACCGGCAGACACTGGGAATCTTCTCTTCTCCACATTCGACCTGGAGTCCGCAATAGCCGTTATCCAGTCGAAGGGGACATTCTCCTTGGTAGTTAAAATTGATCCTGGCATATTCCATTTCATTCGGATGGGGAAGAATGCCGACATAGGCAAGGATCTTCTCTTTGAGCAAAGCAGAACAGTCCACATCCAGAAGCTGGAAGTATTCTTTCTGAGTCAGAGTGATCTTCCATCCCTGACAGCAGCAGTTTCGACAATCTTTTCCTTTGCATCGGAAGTCCTTGTAGTACGATGGAACTATAAATTTGCCATGAATCATGATGCTTTTCTCTTTTCTGGAACAATTATAATCATTCCAAGAAAAAAGAAATAGAGAAATCATTCATTTATCGCCTGCAGGATCTCCTTGAGGTCGTCAAAGGTTCTCTCGAGGACGAGAAGGTTGTCTTTTACATTTTCATTGTTGGGTACGATCGGAGAGAGGAAATAAAGAAGGTTGATGAGAATCGCTTTCCTTTCTCTCTCAGATAAGTCTTCTTTCTTTTCCTCCAATAAGGAAAGGAAGTATTCGATATAATCGAGTTCTTTCTTGAGAGGTTCCTTCTTGATTTCTTCTTCACAGTCAAGAAGAAGAGCATTGTATTTCTTTTCATCCTCAAGAAGCTTTCCTGCCTTGTTATCGTACTTCTTCAGAAGGGCATCGAGTTTCTTTTCAGACATCTTCTTCTCGATCTTCCTATTCTGGAACTGATTCTTCAGTACATCGAGATCATGTTGGAATCGCTGATTTTTCTTCTGTTTTTCCTGTTCTTTCTTTTCCTTTTTATTCTGAGCCTTCATTTCCTTATCCTGTGCGACCTGGGAGAGCTCATCCTGGAATTTCTCTTCGAAATCATCCTTCAAGGAATCGGAAGGCTGTTCTTCGAATTTTCCAGCCCAATTATGGATATATTCCTTAATGGATACCTTCTTTGCGAGCTTCGAGGGCAAGGATTCATTCATATCCAGCTGGACAGCAACCAAGAGGAGAGATAGATATTTATTCAGAAGATAGGTAAAGAAGAGATAGGCAATCTGGATAAGAATCAGGATAGCCAAGGCCACGGCGATGACTTTTTCAAAGTCACTCGCCTTTCCCTGGATAATCGGAATAAGGGATAAAACAAGAAGGGCGAGCTTATTCACAATGCCGACGATCTTGAAGATACGATTCAGTCTTTTATGCTTTTCCTTGATTGCCTTATGTTCCTTTCTTCGATATTTTCTTTCATAGAATATGGCTTCCAGAAAGACAAGGATAGAAATCATAAGAAGACAAAAATAAAGAACGATATAGATCCAATTCCCCCAATGGGAATAAATAGCAAAGGAATAATAGAAGAAAAGACAGACCTGGATTATTATCGTCAGAATATATCCGATTTTATTCAAATCGGATTCGATTCTCTTAATCAGTGCAAATGTATGTTTCGTTTCAATAAGATTCATGATTTTAGTTTAGCGATTATTCGAAAGAATTCAAGAGAAAGAGAAAAAACAAAAGGATGAAGAAAATGATAAAAATCCTATTCATCTCCAATTTCATCCTTTGTCAATGGACGAAAGAAGATATCCTTCCCGCCAGGAATGTAATATCTTTTCTGGAAAGTTCGATATTTGTTGAAGAAAACGTCAACAAATTCAAATAATCTCTTTCATAAATGCAATC
>CAVKZJ010000032.1:0-19173 GCA_963660905.1 bacterium
TTTTTGAGCAATGTCTGTGATTTCATAGAAATCCACTTTCAATTGAAAAAGGGCTATTATCAGCCATCCAATGTTTATTTTCTAAACATCGAATACTTTAACAGCCCCGTTTTGGATTCTTGCGATTGACCTAGTCTTGCTCTTAAATGTTATGCTAATGTTTCTTGAATGCAGTATAATCTGCATAAAGGAGATTAAACGTATGAAAAGAGAGCCTGGTATATTTATAGCTTTTTGCCCGTATTGTGACGAATTTGCGGTAGAGGAGCTCGACGCTGAGTATATTTATCATTGCTGGAATTGTGGGGCTGATTTTGATGATTTAGAACCGAACTCTGATCCAATTGAACCAGATGCAGATGATTTTTACAGCGACGAGGATGAATAAGATACCATATTAAAAAGCCATCAATGTAGTGCATGTATATGACGATTTTCATTCGTATAACCATCCAGTATATGATGCCGCACTTTGTTTAAAATTAAAGTTAAAATAAAAGATAGAGGATTAGTTATTATTCAGCAAAAAGATAACGTCTAATCTTTTAATGCTGGTTCAATAAAAATGTCCATACAAATAAAATATATGTTTATGATTTTGATTCATCTCTCTGTAAATTGATGACATCCAAACAGGTCTTCTTTCGAACAATCAGAACAACGAGACTCGCGACACCGATCACAAAAAGAACCAATGACCAAAACTGAGAAGGACTGATTCCAGGAAGGAAACTTCCTCGATGATCCCCTCGAAGGAATTCAATCAAGAATCGAAAGATTCCATAAGAAATGAAATAGATTGGAAAGGTTAGAGTCGATTTCTTCTTAAAGGCTAAATAGAAAAGAACAAATGCCAAGATAAAAAGAAAAATTGCTTCTAGTAGCTGCGTCGGATAAACCTTGACGCCATTCGTTTCTGGAAAGGTCATCCCCATCCAGTAGAAAGGAGAATCACTCGGTATGGCAACGCCATAGCAGCAGCCATCCAATGTGCATCCGATGCGACCAAATCCATGCGCAAAGGGAATCCCAGCTCCTTCGATCACTGCGACAGCATAAATCGAATGCGGATATTTTTTTCTGAGAAAGAAGAACCACCCAACGAAGAAAGTCACTATTCCTCCGATCAGGCCACCGAGGAATGTCATTCCCCAATTCCACTGATAGGTCGATGGATTCTCGATGAAATCATAAAGATTCTGAAAAAGAATGGCACAGACAATGCCAATAGCACTCGCGATGACAAGGACAATCTCATAATCCGTCGACATTCCTTTCTTCAGATGATTTTTCTTAAAGAAAACATCCAAGGACAATAAGGCAAGAAGAACGCCTGTTCCAATCAGAATCGGATACGGATCGATGGTGAAATTGCTAGCGAGTGACATGATTATTTTTTCTCCTTGCTAAATCATAGACCACAAAAAGATAAATCAAAAGGAAAAATCCAATGAAAAAGGAAAAAAGAACATATCCTGATGTGATTTCGATATCGTAAAGACATGTAAATAGATTCGTATTCAGGAAATTGAAGAGAAAATGAAAGAGAATCGGAAGAAAAGGTGACTCAAAGAAAAGAGCCATCACACCCATGATCAAGCCAATATAGAAGGTATATCCAATCTGAAGAAGAACAGCAAGAGGAGCATTCCCAAAGAAATTCATGACATGCATGAAAGAAAAAGCCAAGGATGAAAAAAGAATCACGAATAGATTCTTCCACCTTCCCTCCTTCAAGAAAGAATAGAGGAATTCGATAAAGAAAATTCGGAAAAGAATTTCCTCAATCATGACAGAGAAGATTGTTTCGATTGTCTCTAGCACAAAGGATTCAGCTACAAAAGAAACCGTCTGTCTTTCCTGAAAAAAGAGACAATACAGAAGATTTGAGGAACACACAAGAAGAAAAGGAATCAAAAGAAGGTCATTCAGATGAGATGGATTCCTTCTATGGGAAATCTGATTCTTCTTTATTTCATAGGCCATTAAAAAAATAATAAGACAAAAGCATATAATCCGAAGAAGAGATGGGAGAAAAGAAACAAAATTTAATTTTTCAAAAGGAACCAACTTGATTGCCAAATAAAAAGACAGAAGATAAAGAAAGGTGAATAGAATGTTCGATGTCTTTTTTTCCATACTCTAAGTTTACTTTTCTTCTTTTTAAAAGGCAAGAAAAGAGACTGACTTTTCATTTCTGCTTTTAGAAGGAAATGAAGACATCAGCCTATTTCCATGTACTGAACTAAGAATAATATTGTCAAACGAAAAAAAGGACCATCACCACTCAGATAGAATGGAAACAGTCCTTATATGTATTTTTAGTCTTTGTACATTCCTGTTGTGATAGAAATGGAATTGTTGTGGTTGATAGATTCGATGACAGCCGCAATCTGGTCAGCCAAGGAAACGACCTGAACAGGGATTTCCTTATTGTTGACAAAGCGATGATCAAGCGGAATGGAATCGGTGACATAAAGACGATCGAAGACCTTCGCACTGGTCAGTCTGTCATAGGCAGGATCCGATAAGACCGGATGTGTGACAGCCATGATGATTCTCTGTCCGCCATTGGCTTTCAGAGCATTGGCTGCTGCAACGGCACTGCCAGCGGTATCCATCATGTCGTCGATGATTAAGCAATCCTTGCCTTTGACTTCGCCGATGATGTTCATGACTTCCGGCTGATATTTGTTGTTTCTTCTCTTATCGATGATGGCAAGAGGAGCATTGAGTTTCTCGGCAACCTTTCTTGCTCTGTTGACTCCGCCATGATCTGGCGAAACGACAACCGTGTTCTCCTTGTTGATGAATGGATCATTGTACAAGACATGTCCCAAAAGCGGAATGGCCGAAAGGTCATCTTCCACGCAGGAGAAGAATCCCTGTTCCTGGGAAGCGTGCAAATCGAACGTGATGACTCTGTCAGCGCCGGCTGTTGCCAATAAATCAGCAACCAATTTGGCCGTAATCGGTTCACGTGGTTTGGACTTTCGATCCTGTCTTGCATATCCGAAATAAGGGATGATGACATTGATTTCTCCCGCACTGGCTCTTCTCAAGGAATCAATGAACACAAGGATTTCCATGAGATTGTCGTTGACCGGTGGGCAGGTGGACTGAATGATGAAAATTTGTTTTCCGCGGACAGTCTCATTCGGGCAGGCCAAGACTTCCTTGGATGGGAAACGGTTCAGATAGACGTCACCAAGCTTCGTACCTAAACAATCACAGACGGCTTTTGCCAATTCGACATTGGCAGACAAGGCGTAAACGACGGCATTCGCTTCGATCTTCATATATGTCCTCCAAAGTAACGTGTCTATTCTACTACTTTGAATTTGAAATTGCTTTACATTTAAGCAGTTTCATAAAAAGAAAACGGAACCAAAGAAAATGCCGGAGATCATTCATTCCCCGGCATGGTATTCTCTTTCTTTATAATGCGAATTCCGTCAGATAACACTCGAATCCTTCCTTTTGGAAGATCGAGCAGGCACGTTCAAGAATCTTTTTGTCCTTGTGGAGTGCAAAACAGGCAGAACCTGTTCCCGACATGCCATTGAGTTTCAGTCCCATCATGCTCATCCTGTCGAGAAGATCCTGAATGAGAGGAAGAGCCTTGATGGCCGGGACAGAGAGAACATTGACGAGATTTTTCTCGATCATCTCCTCATTCCCATTTTTCAGGCCTTCAATCAGGGATGGAATATCTGGATGCTTCACTTCATCCACATAGGAATCATAAGCTTCATAGACTGATTTTGTCGAAAGGCCGACATCCGGTTTCACAATCAGGACAGAATAAGGAGAAGCAACCTTGATTTCCTCAAGAATCTCTCCTCTTCCCCTGACTCTCGAAGGCTTGTCATAAAGACAAAATGGGACATCGCTGCCGATAGACAATGCCATCGCCTCTTCGATTTTCTTCTTATCCTCCTTGGAATCATGCATGTAATTATCCAAGGCCTTGATGACAGCTGCCGCATCGGCACTGCCACCGCCAAGTCCGGCCTGAACCGGAATTCTCTTATGAATGCTGATGCAGAAATGACCGTTCACGCGGAAGGAATCACGCATGGCGTTGAGTGCTTTGTAGGCAAGATTCGATTCATCGCAGATGATGGTCGGATCATCACAGTAAAGATAGGTCTCCATTCTCGAATTCATCGGGAAGGGAGTGATTTCGACCGAATCATGCAGCTTGAGAGGAATCGTCACCATGTCGATTTCATGATAACCATCTTCCCTCTTGGATAAGACGTCAATGGCAAGGTTTATTTTCGCCAAGGCTTTGACAACAATCGTGTTCATATGCTTTTTCTCTTTCTTAGTCAAACACATTATACTTCCAATATGCCTTATTTGTCTAAAAAATTTCGATTGTCCTCTCAAATCCGAGCTGATCGGAAAGACGGTGTGAAATGGAGATGACGGTACGATCCTTCATGCATCTGGATATCGCATCGATGATTTCCATCTCCATTCTCGAGTCGAGGTTCGCTGAAATCTCATCCAGAAGAAGAATCTTCGGATCGGAAAGAAGAGCTCTTGCAAGAGAAAGAAGCTGCAGCTGTCCTCGTGAAAAATCATCCATTGAGAATCTCGCATCATATCCAGAGGGGATATGATGAAGAACATAATCATCTAGAGAAACGATCTTCATCACCTTGCGGACATCCTCTAAGGAATATTGCTCATCCTTCAGGGTGATCTGTTCCATGATTGTCCCATCGATGGAGGCAAAACCCTGTTCGACATAGCCAAAAATCCTTCTCTTCTCGCCATCCTTGATCAAGGAGACATCATATCCATTGAGAAGAATTCTTCCTTCCGTTGGATTTTCAAGTCCGAGAATCAGTTTGAAGAGCGTCGTTTTTCCAGCACCGGTACGGCCGACAAAGATCACTTTCTCTTTTTCCTTGATTTCGAAATGCAGATCCGAAAAGACATTTTCATTCCCATCGTCATATCGAAAAGAAAGATGGTCAAAAGATAGGAAACTCTCTTTTTCCTTTGAGAAAATCTTCTCATAGGTCAAGGAGGAATCCTTTTTGTTGATTTCTTTTTCATTCATGAATTCCTCCACGCGATGAACGCCGGAGATGCCATCCTGCATCGTCTGGATTTCTTTTCCGATATTCTGCAAAGGAGAAAAAAGATTGCTGATCAGAGTCAGAGAGGCAGCAAAAGTACCCGCCGAGATGCCAAAGGATAGAACCGTATTGTCATTCTTCAAGGAAAGATAGACCAGAAGGGAAACAAGTGAAATCAGAAGTGCCTTGATCAGTTCCACCACGGGAGAAAAAAGAGCATCCAGCCAGGCGGTCTTGTCCTTGTATTCATAGGATTTCTTGACTTCCTCTTCATAGATATCCTGTCGATAATTTTCCTTATTCAGGAGCTGTACCGTTTCCATATTGTTTATCGTCTCCGAAATGAGGTTTGCCTGACGATTGGTCGATTTCTTGTTCATGATATTGGCCTGGAACATGATCTTGCTGATTTTTCTTGTCAGCAGATAGATCAGAGGAATCAGAAGGAAGAGAATCACGCCTAGCATCCAGGAGAACGTGAAAATCGATACAAGAATGCCGATGATCTTCACAAACGAAACCAGAAGAGAGACGATGCCCGAGGCGAAAAGGGTCTCAATCGAATAGACATCATCCATGATTCTCGACTGGATTTCTCCCGTTCCATGGGATGTGAAATAGCATGCCTTCATCCGATGCGTCTTTTTGATCATCTCGTAGCGGAGAGAATGAATCATCTTCTGACCAAAGAGGGTGATGAGATAATTCTCGATGACCTCGAAAAATCCGACCAAAAAGTAGGAAAGGAAATAGAGAATGGAAAAAAGGGATAGGGAAACGGAATCTGTGTTTCCGTTGATGATGCCTGGAATATAGTTATCGATCAGATAGCGGAGAAGAAAAGGAGGAAGAAGTCCGGAAAGCGCGCAGAAAAGAATGGAAAGAAAAAGAAGAATCGTCAGAAGAATATTCTCCTTCAGAAAAGAAAAGACAAATCTCTTCGATGTGAATCTATTCATGTTCCACCTCCGATTTCTGCATCAAGAACAAATCCGCGTATTCCCGATCCTCTTTCATCAGCTCATCATGTGTCTGACAGGCCACGCTTCCATTCTTATGGATGCAGATGACCTTGTCACAATACGGGAAATAAGAAAGACGATGGGAGATGAGAAGAAGAATCGAATCACGTGCTTCCTTCTTCAGCCGCATCATGATTTCATGTTCCGTTTTGACATCCACATTGCTGAAAGGATCATCCAAGATGATCATGCCTTTCTTGTGATAGAACGTCCTTGCCAAGGCGATTCTCTCCTGCTGGCCGCCCGAAAGACGGATTCCTTCATTTCCGACAACCGTTTCTTCCTTCATAGGCATATTCTCCATATCCTTCGAAAAGGAAACCATCGAAAGATATTCCATCACGCTCTTTTCGTCTCCATAGGCAATATTGTTTTTTATGCTTTCCGTGAAAAGGTTGTTCTGATGCCCCATATAGGAAATATTTCCATTTCTTTCCTCGAGACTGTATTCTCTGATTTCCTTTCCGAAAAGAAGAAGGCTTCCGCTATAGGAAACATCCTTCAGAAAAGCTTTTCCGATCGCCGTCTTTCCACAGGCGACAGGACCCGTCAGGGCGATAATTTCACCCTTCTTGGCTTCCAAGCTGAAAGGATCGAAGAGTTTTTTCGAATCAAAGGAAATCGAAAAATCCTTCATCTGAAGAAGATCGCCTTCTCTTTTTTCAGCTTTAGGGAATTCTTCATAAGGCTTTATATACGGCTTGATTCTCTTCCAGGAGGAGAGACCTTTTTCGATGCTCGAAAAGAGTTTTGCCGTATGGCTCGCCTTCGAGGAAAGAAGGACAAATGTCGTAATGTAGGTCGAGAAGGCACCGATGGTCCAGCTTTCATTCATCAGATAGGGAAGCGAATAGGAAAAGGAAGCCGAAGAAGTGACATAGCCGATTCCCAGATAAAGAATCGGAACAAGACCGACTAGGGAAATGACATTGCAGATTGGAAGCGTGATATCCGTCAAGACCTCCGATTTCACCATCTTCCTTTCATAGTCCTTTAAGGAAGCATCGTATTTCTTTTCGTTCTTTATATCCAGAGAATAAAGACGGTACATCCAGGCATGGTCCATCATCTCATAGGTCGTCTTCGCAAGGACTGCATTGCTTTTCTTGCTCATGGAGGAATACTTGAAGATGACCTTTCTCATCAGGAAGGAGAGGAAAATCGAGACGGCAACAGGAATCAATGCAAGAAGACTCATCTTCACATCATAGAAGAAGATATACGTGATATAGAAAAGGAAGAGGAAGACGGTATCGAAGATCTCCGTCGTCAGTTTTCGCATTCCTTCCACGCTCTCATTGCAGTCCGACTGAAGTCGATTGAGCAGGGTTCCCATGTCCTCATGGGAAATCTCCTCATAGGATTCATGAAGAAGATTATTGAATAAATTCTTCCTCATCATGCAGGTGACTTCATTGGCGAATTTGCGGACGAGATATCTTTTGGACATGCGGAAGAACTGAATGAGAAGAATGCCGACAAGAAAAATCAGCAGCAAGGGAAAGATCGTGGCTGTGCTCTGTTTCTCCTCCAAAAAGAAATCGATCAGAATGCCTTCGAAATAGGGATTGAAAAGCATGCCGAGATTATAAAGAAGACCACATATGGCAATCAGAAGAAAGACACGCCATTCCTTCCTCCAATAGGAGAGAAGATGATTCGGATCAGATAGGGTCTCGATGTTCTTTTTTTTCATTGTTCATCCTTTCTGATTTTCCAAAGAAAATCGAATAAAAAAAACTCCAGCAACGTGGAGCCAGACAATTTTTTTCGATTCATGATTAGTTTGGATGGCTCCCGCATCTTGCATATTTGCCACCTTTTCTAATCGCAGGTTGGCGTCATTTCATCGAGCTATGCACTCTCCATGATCTCTTGATGCGCATTCATTATAGAACAGAAAAATCATCTGTCAATCCTATTCGATTCTTTCTTCCTTACAAAAATGGTATTTTGCATAAGTTATCCACACATTTCTTTTTCGGGTCCAAAATCGAAAATTCATCTATTCAAAGTAGAAAAATTCGAGTTGATAAGCCTCAAAATAAATCAACATGAAAAGAAGAGAGTCACCATCAATTTTTTTGCTTATCCACCAATTATCCACCAGAAAAGTGGCTTATCCACTGGCGGTTGATAACTGTTTTTAACCATGTTAATAAGTGCAAAAAGCCTCGATTTCATCGACATATTCCATTGTGGATATCTTTGTGGATTGTGGATAGTTATCCACTTATCCACAATCGAGTTATCCACAGTGGATTTATACACAGGTTATCCACAAGACAAGGTCAGTGGATAACTTTGCCCTGAATATAAAATAGGATATGCATCTTGCTTCTATTTCTTGTTGATAACTTTTTTTTGCTTTATTTTTTTCTTTCTTTATTCCTATCGAATCTCTATAATGTACCTACACCAAAGGAGCCGTCTATGAAAGAAACAAACAAGGATCGTCAGATCAACAACATATATCAGACCTTAATGGAGCGACTCCAGAAAGATATTCCATCCAATCTGTTCGACACGCTTTTCACGTCCACGGATGATTTCGAATTGAAATCCATCGAAGACAACAAGGTGACCTTCGTCACCGATACGACCTCGACAGCCACCCTCATCAAATCGACCCTTCTCCCTGTCCTGACAAAGCATATGTCGGATATTTTGGAGTGCAACGCCAGCATCGATATCACCGATCGCAGAAGCTATAACAAGCGTTCGAAATTAGTCGAACAGGCCTCCTCTTCCTTCTTCCAAAATTCTTATCTTCAGAAGCAGTTCCTCTTCGAAAACTTCGTCGTCGGTCCCAATAACCGCGATGCCTATCTTGCCAGTATTTTCGCTGTCGAGAATCCAGCCCGAAGCAATCCGATCTTCCTCTATTCCAAATCCGGATTGGGAAAGACGCACCTTCTTCAGGCCATCGGCAATGCCTACAAGATGAAATATCCTTCCTACAAGGTTCTCTATATCACCAGCGATGACTTCATCACAGAATTCGTCAAGTTCTCTTTGGGAAACAAGGAATCCGAAAGTCTGAAGGATTTCTTTGCCGGCATCGATCTTCTTTTGGTCGATGATATTCAGTTCTTGGCCAAGAAGGAAGGAAGCCAAGCCATGTTCTTCAATGTCTTCAACCTTCTTGTCAGCCATTCCAAGCAGATCGTCCTGACCAGCGATCGCTCTCCAAGTGAACTCAAAGATCTTCCCGATCGACTCGTCTCGCGTTTCTCAGGCGGACTTTCCATCTCGATTTCCAATCCGAACAAGGATACCCTCGTCGAAATCCTGAAAATGAAAATCAAGAATTCCTCTCTCAGTGTCGATACCTTCGAACCAGAAGTCTTGGAATACCTAGCCAACAATTACGGAAGAAATGTCCGTGAACTCGAAGGAAGCTACAACAATCTCCTCTTTGCCATCACCACAAGAAAGCCGATGGGAACGATTTCCCTTGATTTCGCCAAAGAAGTCTTCGAGGCCGATGAAAAAAGAAGAGCCAAAGTCGGAAAGGTGGATGTTCCCACCATCATCCGGGTGGTTGCCGAATACTACAACATGACCGAAGCCCAGCTCAAAAGCAAGGTCAGGACTTCCCAGATCGCCCTCGCCAGACAGATCGCCATGTATCTTTCCAGGCAGATACTGAATACGCCCTATCAGGAAATCGGAAGACAATTCGGCAAGGATCACACGACCGTTTTAGCCAACGTCAACAAGATTCAGTCCAATATGGCCCATGACGCCGCCTTGAAGAAAGCCATCAATGAATTGACAAACAAAATCAAAGCCTAAGGACAAATGACTGTTTCAGCATTCAAAAGAATGTGAGAAGCAGTCATTTTCTTATTCCTTTTTTCTCTAAAAGTTCCTCTTTCCTCTAAGTGATGAAGTGTTCTTTTTTCCACTTATTCACAATTCTCTTCTTTTGTCCACGAGGAAGCCACACGGATTTTCTTCTTTCCACATTCAATGTCAAAAAGATCATTCTTCCATTACAGAAAGAAAAACACCGCATTTCATGGGGATTTTCTTCTTTATTCCATTTTTCCTTTTTTGGAAGTTGTCGACTTATCCACTCTATCCACCGGACTTATTATCTTTATTCTTTTTCTTATAAGACTAAAAAGAAAAAAGAGAATCGTCCATGAATGAAAAATCCGCTCATTTTCCTTTTAACTACTATATATTTAAATTATAATATATATATTAAAAACGGAGATTTAACACGCATATATGAAACTGACCATCAAACGTATCGATTTTTTGAAAATGCTCAATTACGCCGCCCAGGCGATTCCTTCGAAAAATGCTGAAATGCAGTTTTTGAATTACCTGATCGACGTCAAGGATGATAGCGTCGATGTCATCGCCTCGAATGGCGATCTATCGACGAAAGTCACCCAGAAAGCCAAGGATGACAAAGGAAATGACATCATATTCAATTCCGAAAGCGGAATGATTCAGACGCAGGCGAAGCTCTTCTTGGATTGTATTTCCAAGATGGGCGGAGAAATCATCACTCTCACCATGGTCGATTCGAATCTGCTGAATCTTTCGGATGAGACGACGAACTTCAATCTGGTCACCAGAGCCGGAGAGGAATATCCGGATGTCGACTTGAATGTTCCCGCCGATGCCAAAGGATTCGAAGTGATGCTTTCAGATCTGAAGCTTCTTTTCGATACGACGAGCTATGCTGTCGCTACAAAAGGGCCGAAAGATCTCTATTACGGAATAAACGTCCGTGCCGAGAATGGAAAACTGACCTTCTTGACGACAGATTCCTATCGTATGGCTTCTTTGAGCATCCCGGCGGAAAATCAGGATACCTCCTTTGTCTTCACCTGCCCGGTGAAGGCGCTCGATATGGTGACGAGAATCGATGAGAACGGAAAAGTCACGATCTATTTCGATGAGCAGAGAGCTCTCTTTGTCTCGGGAAATGTCACTCTGTCCTCAAGACTCCTCCGCGGTGACTTCCCATCAATCGATCGACTGATTCCTCCTTCCTTCCCTTATAGCGTCAGGGTCGATACAGCCGAATTCCTTTCCGCAGCAGACCGTGTAAAGATCATCTCCTCAGCAGAAGACAGGAATTCCCAGGTCCGCTTCACCATCAGCAAGGATACAGGCGTCGCCTTATCGGCCCGTTCGACGAATTTCGGAAATTCGAACGAAGTTCTCAGAAAGGCTCAGCTGATTCTTCCGGATGAAGTCAATATCTTCGAAATCGGATTCAATATCGATTTTGCTGTCGATGCCGTGAAGGCACTCAAGAGCGACAAGGTCACTTTCGTCTTTGCCTCTCCGACAAGAATGTTCATGGTTCAGAATGAGAATTCGGAAAACATTCAGATTATTACGCCGATCCGTATGTCGACTTACTAAAAAAATAAGATCTACCGCTGCAAGGTAGGTCTTTTTCGTGGTATGGATGAAAAGGAAAAAAAGAATATGAGCAAAGAAAAGAATAGAATCGGTCTGAGGATGTGGCTCTTTGTCATCCTGATCGGCTTTGCCGGTCAGATGGCCTGGGCGATTGAGAATATGTATCTCAATACGTATATCACCTATCTCAATTTCTCTTCACCGGCCGGAGGTCAGTTTGATTATTCGTTCTACATTGCACTCACGACGGCGGCAAGTGCCATAGTCGCGACATTGACGACGATTTTCATGGGTGCCTTGACGGATAAGGTCGGACACAAGAAATATTTCATCTCCATCGGCTATATGCTTTGGGGTGTCGCCACGGCGACGTTCGGTCTTTTCAATGTCAATTCGACCAATGAACTCCTTCCTTTGGCGATGACGAGTTCCTTGGCAGCCATCTTTGTCATCCTCATTGATTGCGTCATGACGTTCTTTGGCTCCACCTCCAATGATGCGGCTTTCAATTCCTATATCACCAAAAACATACCTAAGAAGCAGAAAGGAAGAGTGGAAGGCGTTCTTCAGATTCTTCCTTTGATTGCCATGCTTGTCATCTTTGTCTGTCTCAATGGATTGACAACAGACAGCGCTGAAGGAATCCATGATGCAAGATGGGATCTTTTCTTCTATCTCATCGGCGGATTTGTCGTTCTGATGGGTGTTTTCTCCTTCTTTTTGATTCCAAAGGAACAGGAGGACATCAGCCGCAAGAGCTATATCGGACAGCTGACGGAAGGATTCAAGGCCAAGACAGTCAAGAAGAACAGGAAACTTTATATTCTCTTCATGATTTATTTCATCTATGCGGTGGCAACCCAGGTCTTCTTCCCCTATCTGATGGTCTATCTTGAGAAAACCTGTCAGATTCCGAATACGGGAAATGGCTTGACGTCCTTTGCCATCGTCATGGCTATCGCCCTTCTTGTCGGCTCGCTTTTGAGCGTGCTGATCGGCTTTGCTTCGGATCTGTTTGGAAAGAATAAGATGATTCTTCCGATTTTCTTCCTTTTTGCTGTCGGTGTCTTGATGATGTTCTTCATTCCTTCGATTCAGAATGTCTCTTCGAAGACGGTCTATGCCGCCATCAGCGGAACCATCATGATTCTAGGATATGTCGGCATTCCGACTGTCATCAACGCCTTGGTAAGAGAAAATATCCCAGTCGGAGAGGAAGGCACATTCATGGGCGTGAGAATGCTTTTCGTCGTCGCCCTTCCGATGTGCATCGGTCCCTTCATCGGGGATGCCTTGAATGCCTCTTTCGGAAAGACATATCAGAATTCCTTTGGCGACATCAGCGTCGTTCCAAGCCAATATGGGTATTTAGTTGGACTTGGCATCCTTCTTCTTTCTCTTATTCCCATCTTCATCTATCTGAGAATGGAAAAGAAGGACATGAAGAACTATGGCTATCTTCTGAAGGACAAGGTCGATGTGAAGATGAATCTGGATGAAGTTCCTCTTTCGGACTATCCTCGTCCATCCCTGAGAAGAGACTCCTATCTCAATCTCGACGGATTATGGGATTTCTGCCTTTCCAAGGATGAGAACCTTCCGAAGCAGTATGTCGACCATGTCATGGTTCCTTTTGCCATCGAATCACCTTATTCCTTGGTCAATCACCTCATGGAAATCGATGATATTCTCTATTATCACAAGATGATAAACCTTCCTGTCGGATTTAAAAAGAAGAAGACGATTCTTCATTTCGAAGGCGTCGATCAGGAATGTGAAGTCTTCATTGACCAGCGTCTTGTCTTAAGGCATATCGGCGGATTCACTTCCTTTGAAGTCATCCTGCCAGAGGAAATAGGCGATACCTTCTCCCTGACGCTCAAGGTGAAGGACAAGACGGATGCCTCTTATCATACAAGAGGAAAGCAGGTCTTGGATGTCACCGGGTATTTCTATTCTTCCTCCAGCGGTGTCTATAAGCCAGTCTGGATGGAATCGGTTGAGGAAGAATATGTCAAGGACGTTATTTTCACACCAGACTACGACAATCAGAAAATCAAGGTGAACATCCTTGCCTCTGGGGATGGAATGGCGATTCTCTCTTTCCATGGAAAGGACTATGAAGTCGAGGTCAACAGGGAAAATGAGATTTCCCTTCGGGATGATTTCCATCCATGGGACAATAAGGACCCGTATCTTTATGATGCGACGATCCGTTATGGAAAGGATGTCGTCTCGACCTATTTCGCCATAAGAAAAATCGAAATCAGGGAAATCAATCAGCAGAAGAGAATCCTTCTCAATGGAAAGCCGATATTCCTAAGCGGTCTTCTCGATCAGGGCTATTATCCGATTGGAAACTATACGCCAAGAAGTTATGACGAATATCTTCATGACATCAGAAAAGCCAAGGAGATGGGCTTCAACTGCCTAAGAAAGCATATCAAGACGGAACTCGATCCTTTCTACTATTTCTGTGATAAGGAAGGCATGCTCCTCATTCAGGATTTCCCGTGCGGTGGCGATAAATATTCCTTCTTCTGGTGTGTCATCCCTCGCCTCATTCCGTCCTTGAATGAAAAAAATCTGACGGACAAGAGAATGGCAAGAACCTCTCTTGAGGGAAAAGAGGAATTCCGAAAGGAATGCGATGAATACCTGAAATATTATCATAACCATCCGAGTGTCATCATCTATTCGATTTTCAATGAAGGATGGGGTGAATTCTCTCCAAGTGAAATCTATCATGATCTGAAAAAGAAGGAAAAGACGAAACTCTTCGATACCGCCTCGGGATGGTATGATGCGGAGAGCGATTTCTATTCGATTCATACCTATACGCTTCCGGGAATGAAGAGAAAAGATAAGAAAAGACGCTGTTTCATCATTTCTGAGATGGGCGGAATGTCTTATAAGGTCGAAGGCCATTCCCTTTATGAGGGATGCTTTGGCCATGGAAAGGTGAAGAGCAAAGAAGAACTCGAAAAGAAATATGTTTCTCTCTATGAGAAGAAGATCATGCCGCAGATCAAGGACGGCCTCAACATGGCTATCTATACGGAATTGGCCGATTGTGAGACGGAATATAACGGCATTTTGACCTATGATCGAAAGGTTTGTAAGATAAATAGTGAAATTCTTTGTAAAATAAATGAGGAACTCTATTCCGAGTTGAACAATGTGACGAAATAAATAGATTCTGCGAGGTGAGAATATGGAAAAAGAACGCGCATACGAAATATGGACTGATCTGTTTGGCGATGTGGATGTGGCCTATGATTTTGCTTCCCATCCGATGAGAAAGGCTGATTTTCAGAACAAGGAATCCCATTATGGATGGGATATCGATGAGAAAAAGCCGTTCCTTGCTCAGAAAAGCAATCTTTTGCCCTGTTCATTGAACACGATGGGCTTCCGCCAGGGAAAATCCTCCTTCAAGGTCGGAAATCATCTTTTTGAGGTGCGAAAAGGAAGACAATACGGAACCTTTTCCATCTACGACATCACCGAAAGAAACAATCCCATCAATATGGATCCGACAGTTGAGAATCAAAATCCGGAATACAATCGAAAAAGATTTCATGAAATCGCAGTCTCCAGAAACAATATCGCTTCGGGATTCCATATTCCTTCCCTGAAGTCCATCCAGGACAATGTCATCAATGAAAAAATCGCCGTTCAGGATGATTTCTTCTTTGAGGATGAAAAAGAAGAGACCAAGGAAGAGATTCTTCCGAATGTCGGAGAACCTGTTCCGGAAGAAAAGGTAGAGGAGAGTCCTGCTTTAGAAGAACAGAATGCTTCACAGGAAGCCGAAGAAGTCAAAACGGAAGAGGTTCAGGAAGAGCCTATTTCTGAAGAAGCGAAGAATGAGCCTGTCATGGAAGAAAAAGCAGAGGAGATGACAGTAGAACAGGAAGAAGCTCCTTCGATTACAGAAGATCCTGATCAGGAGGAAAATGCTTCTTCTATTATCGAAGAGCATCCTCTTTTGGAAGATGAATCCTATGATGAGACGCAAGAGGAAGTTCCTTCTCTCGAACAGACCCATGTCGAAGAGGAAAAGGATGTCTCTTTCATCATCGAGGATCTGAAGAAGAGAATCGAACAGAATGAAAAAGAGATTGCTTCCTTGAAGGAAAGCAATAATTCTATCGAGCAGGAGAAAAACTCCTTATCGGATAAAAATGATCAAATCAGGGAAGAGAACGAAAGTATCAGAAAAGAAATCATAGAGAATCAGAAACAGATTCAGGAGATTCTCTCTGCCAATGAGGCACTGAAGAATGAAATCAGGGAACTTTCGACTCAGACAGAAGAGAAAAAGGCTTCTTATGAGAACCTCAGACAGGAGAAAGAACAATTGGAGAATGAACTTTCTCTTTCCAAGGAGAGCAATGTTCTTCTTTCCGGTCAAATCAATGAGCTTCAGGAAAAAGAGAATGCTTCCATGATGTCTCTTTCATCCCTGGAAAAAGAAAAAGCTGAATTGGAAGAAAAGATTCTTTCCATGAATTCCGCTCTTGAGGAAATCAAGAATCAGGAAGAACAGCAAAATCGCATCGATTCGGATAAGAACAATCAGATTCTTTCGGAAATGAATCAAATGAAGGCTGAACTTCAGGAAAAGGAAAACGTCATCGCTTCTCTTGTGAAAGAGAAAGAAGAGATGACTGCACAGAAGGATGCTTTGGAAAGTTCTCTTCAGGAAGAAAAGGGAAAAGAAGAGGAGTCGAAGAAGAATTATGACGAACTTCTTCTGAAGCATCAGAATCTTGTGGCGGAATATGATCAGCTCAATGCCCAATCCGAACTCTCTTCGGATCAGATGGCCTCCGTGAATGATGAAAATAAGAATCTATCGAATCAGATCAAGGAATTGAACACGCAGATTGAGGAAGCAAACAAGAAAAATCAGGATGTTCTTTTCGAGAAGGATTCTCTCCTTAGACAGATGAATGAAACGAAAGAGAGAATGCTCTCCTTGAATTCGGAATTGGAATTCATCAAGAATGAAAAGATGCAGTTATCTGCGGATAAGACGCTTCTCAACGCGACAATCGATCAGATGAAGTCCAATCTGGAAATTTCCCAGAAGAAGAATGCGGATTCCCTTTCGATGCTTCAAAGCGAAATCGATGGCTATAAAAATGAACTCGAGGATCTGAAGAATGAAAAGACGCTCCTTCAGGATAAGGTGCTTTATTTATCCTTGAATGGAAAGGAAGAGGGTTTCCTTTCCATGAAAAATGAGCTTCTTAGCCGATTGCTTCCTTTCGATGAAGAAAATATCCTTTCTTCTTTCAAGGAACATCCGGAATGGAAGAAGGAATTCCTTGAGGATATCGAAACGATTCAGGGCGAATCCTCTCTTGTCTTGGAAGAAGAGGTTTCCTATGCCAAGGAAGACCAGGAGAGAAAGAAGAGAGCCCTCAACTACTACGATCAGATTTTCTCCATGGAGAAGAATGAAGTCTCTGATTTTGCGGGACGCTTCATCCGCATGACAGACTATCAGAACAAAAACAGTGATTACGGATGGGATTTCTTCCTTCTTGATCCGCATGGAGAAGAAAAGAATGACAATATCGCCATTGCCAATCTCAAATCGATTGCCGATTATCATTTCGATATACCATTCAAAACCAACGGAAATGAATTCATCGTCAAGAAAATCGGAGAGAGAAACAAGATTCTTTCTTCAGACTATATCTCTGATCCGTATGACTTCTCCCAGGCTTTGAGAGTCACGAAGAAGAACCAGGAGAAGAAGTCTCCGCTCATCTATCTCTTCGTCAAGGTTCTCGGTGTCAGCCAGGCACAGCCGGAAAAGGAAGCACTGATGGAATTCTTCGATCTGATGGATTGCACGGTCAAGAGAATCTGCCCGACATCCTTTGTCGAAATGAAGACGGTGCTTGGAAATGGATGCTATGCCTTCGTGACCTTTTCCTCCAATGGAAAAGATGCCTATCGGGAAGTCCTCGATTATGCTGTCCTTTTGAACTCCTATCGAAGAGAATACCGCAGCCGCGAGAAACTCAATGCCGTCATCGTCCTAAATGAAGTCGATGTCGAATTCTCGAAGCGTCATCTTGACTATGATGCCCTTCTCAATGAGACGAAGGATGATGAACTGAGAACCCTCCGCTATGAATTCAATTTGGCCGTCATCAATTCGACCATCAAGAGAACGATTCATATCGGTCCAAGAATCCTCGATAAGCTTCCGCTGGATCAGAACATGCTCAAGCCGAGCAATATCGGACAGGGGAATTTTGCCAAGATGTATCGCTTTGACAAGGAGTTCAAAATCTATAACTTCATCTATTCCCTGACACACAAAGAAGAAGAGACACAAGAATAGATTTCACGTGAAATCGTAGAAGGAGAAACAAGAATATGACTTTAATGGAACGTTTTCTGAAATATGTCTCATTCGAGACGACGGCCACTGTCGAAAGAAAAGACAAGGCGAGCAATGACAAGATCTACGAGCTGTCCAAAGAGATGATGAAGGAACTCCAGGAACTCAATCCGGATGAAATCAGCATGAATCAGTTCGGTGTGGTCGATGCGAAGTTCTATGGCGATGAAAACAAGCCTGCCATCGCCTTATTGGCCCATATGGACACTTCCAATCAGGCAAGTGGAAAGGATGTCAAGCCACAGATCATCACGAACTATGATGGAAAGGATATCCGTCTGAATGATGAATTGACTCTTTCGAGAAAGGAATTCCCATCGCTTGATCATTCCATCGGACATACTATCATCACCACAAGCGGAGATACTCTTTTAGGCGGAGATGACAAAGCCGGCATTGCCATCATCATGACCGCCTTGACGAATCTGCTTAAAGGAAACATCAATCATCGAACACTTGAAATCATTTTCACGACCGATGAGGAAATCGGCGCGGATGCCGAACATATCTCGATGGAGAATGTCATCAGCAAATACGGCTATACCATCGATGGCGGAGACGAAAGATATCTCGCCATCGAATCCTTTACGGCCTATGCCATGGAAGTGGAAGTCAATGGAAAGTCCATCCATCCAGGATCTGCCAAGGATAAGATGGTCAATGCCAGCAATGTATTGATGAAATTCCATTCCTGTCTTCCGGATTGTTTAAGACCGGAGGAAACCACCGATAAGGAACCGTTCTATCATCTCTGCTCGATGAGCGGAAATGAGGATGCAGCCAAGGGTGAATATATCATCCGTTCCTTTGATGAGAATCAGATGCAGGAGATGATTTCCTTGGCTAACTTCACTGCCAAGAGACTCAATGAGAAACTCGGCTATGAGGCCATCAAGGTCCATATCCATGAGCAGTATCACAACATGAAGAGAGTCATGGATCAGTATCCGGAAATCCAGAAAGAGATGGAGAGTGTCTATTCCAAGCTTGGCATGTCCTATGAATATGAAGCCATCCGTGGCGGAACCACCGGAAGTCAGCTTTCCTTCATGGGATTGCCCTGTCCGAATCTGGGAACGGGAGACTACAACATGCATGGACGATATGAATATGTCGACTACAATGAAATGGAAGATATGGTCAAAGTGGTCGAGGAATTGATGAAGGCTTAGGCTTTCCTTATATAATAGGAAAGTGTAAGCGTTTCCACTAAAAAAGAAGAAAAATTATTTTT
>CAVKZJ010000033.1:0-18347 GCA_963660905.1 bacterium
TTTTATCTCGTTTTTTCTTCCTGCTTTTCTTTTTTCAGAAATCAGTCGTTATGTGAGTGAGCTTCCTGGGAATCGTTATGGCATCCGACTTCCATGACAGCATATTCACGGTTGTTGTCCGTTTCCTTGCGGAGACGGATCGTCATATGGCAGCCATCCGAGAATTCTTTGGTCGCGACGAGCTGTTTGTCGCTCTCGACATAGTCATAGATGTATGACCATGCACTCTTGCCTGTCAAGGCATCGATATCGTTTTCAAACGCGGCGATGGCATTGTCGAAGACAAGATCATCCCAGACAAGTCCTTCCAAACGGAGCGAACCGGAATCCGTAGCGACACAGGTCGGGGAATCAGCACCGATATAGAAGTAGGGAACATCATGAAGAAGCGTATTGGTCATATAGGCTTTGACTCTCGGTTCCCAATCGGTGACACCCTCCGGCGCCTTGAAGGCTGGATAGTAGTAGATGTTGCAGACGGATTGGCTCGAGTTATCCTGATTGACCTTGAGCTTGATTTTGCTATTGTCATCCAATGTCTTGGTCGCATTGACCATCAAGTCATTTCCGGATTTCGTGATGTAGGTTTCATAGCCGGCAGCTGTCAATTCATCATAGACTAACCATGCTTTTTCATGAGTGAATCTTTCAGGAGAGATCAGCATTGCATAGTCGTCGCCATCGACGAAGCTTTGGTTGGCACCGAGAGTGAAATAAGGAAGCATATAAGTTGTCGAATGGATATAGGACTGCACTTCGCTCTTGATCGTGCTATCCCAGTCTTCCGTTCCGGTCTTCGTAATCGGCTTCAGACTCGACCTCCAGCAGTAAAGCATGACGTTCGAGGAAGCGGTGATCTTTCCGATGAAAATGGAAACCATCGTATCGTTGGAAACATCCACGGATTTTGCCATCAGGCATTTTCCATAGTCATTCTTGGAATAATAGGTTGTATAGCTATTCGTTTCCAAAACCGTCTTTGCATTGGTCAGGATTCGATCATCCCATTTGCCACCGGTGACATAGAAGACATCCGTGAAATTGTGCTGAGATTTTCCAGCAGCATAATAAGGCTTCGTTTCATTCTTCGTTCCCAAATAGATGTAGGGGAGATTTAAACCCTTGAACTTATTGAGTTTCGTCTTGGTTGCAGAATTCCAGTCTGTCGGCGCATGCTCCAAGTTGAAATGTTCTTCATAATAGACGCAGAGAAGAGCGTGATTGTCTGTTTCACTGTACTGACCCAGCGTCACTGTGAGCTGGCAGCCATCTTCTAAGAATTTCTCGACTTTCAGACTATCGGTCGATTCAGAAAGCGTCGACCATCCATTTGCAGATGTATAGACTTTCTTGGCTTCCGTGATCATCTCCGGATCGAATTCGCCACCATTAATCTCCAAATGAGGTTCTTCGACCTTGCCGTAGTAATAATAGTCGTCAATGCTATCCTTGCGAAGATAGACGTATTGGATTTCCGAGGCATGGTTATCCAAATTCTCATCCATATAAGTCAAAAGATCCGTATTCCAAGCAGTTGCCGTCGCCGGAGCTTCATATTTCTTGACGAAGGAAATGACCATTTCCGCATTGCCGGCACTGTTGGACTGAACTCTGATCTTATATTTATTTCCGTCAATCTTGGCTTCCATGATGATGGCGCTGGTGGCATCAGTGACAGTCCAGACTTTCTCTCCATCGATTGTGATGTTCGAATAGGTCGTCTGAACATGTTCCATGATGGCAGAAATCCATTTTCCACCGGTGATGGTCATTGTAGAGTCGGAATAGGCCGCAGTTTCCGTTGCCGTATTGAGATAGACATAAGGAAGAACATAACCGAAATTCGTCGTCATGAGAGTCTGCGTGGCTGTCGACCAGGCTGTCGCTGTAGAAGGAATGACAAGGCCTTCGGTCAGATAGCATTCGATGACAACGCCATAGGTCGCGCTTTCCTTGACGATGGCCTTGATTTTGCATTTATCGGAGAACTCTTTTTCATAGGTTATGTAAGGAGAAGCTTCCGCTGCCGATTCATCGACAATGGTGTTCCAGCCATCGCTCTCCAAAAAAGCAGCCTTGGAGTTGGTCAAGACCTGACCGATCTGATCTTTCGTCAGATCCTTATTTCCACGGACTTCAACAAAGTTTTGATTCTGATCGCCTATGGAGGTGACATTTCTTGTGCCCAAATAGAGATAAGGAATCGTGTGATTGTCCAAATAGGATGCCAAATCCATGCTGACAGAGCTCGGCCATGCTGTCTGAGCAGTCGGATCGAATCCTTCCTTGAAGCTCACCTTCATGACAATCTTCGCTAAGGAAGCACCGAATTTCGAAATCTCGATTTCGAAGACATCCTGGCTTGTTCCGGCTGTTCCGGTTGCCGTAAGCTTCTCATTGCCTTCCTTCTTAACGGTATATCCAGCATCAGACAAGGAAAGAAGAGCGTCATCAATGACATTCGCATTCCATTTTCCGCCGGCCACAGTGATCGTCTTGTCGACATCGGAATAGGAAGCGAAAGGATTCTTGGTTCCTAAATACACAAAAGGAACCACAGAATAGAAATTCTGATTGAAGACCTTCGTGACATCGCTTTCCCAAGCCGTCGCAGCGGTTTTGTCATAGTCTTCGTCATAGGTTGCATAAATGACGATCGTTTCATCCAAAGCCGTGACATTCGTGCTTTTCGGCTGAATCTTCACATTGATCTTGCCAGTGGCATCCTTCGCAGTGAAGGAATTCTCGCTGTTGGTCAGAATGGTCCAGCCAGCCTTTGTATAGATATCAGCAGCAGAAGAGGAAGTCGTCTCTTCCCATGTCTTGCTTCCCGAAATGGAAAGAACGCCATAATCAGAATCCGTGACATTCCATTCCGTGTCGACTTCGCTCGATTTGCCCAAACTCAGGAACGGAAGAAGATTTCCGCCCAAATATTTCTGCATGGCAGCAATGGCTTTCTGAGACCATCCCGCATAATAGTCCGGTTCCGCAGATGAGGAAGAGGAACTCGAGGAGGAAGCAGAGGAAGACGCCTCTGTCGAGCTGATGACTGAAGAAGGCAAAGCTGTGCTTTCCTTCGCCGAAGAGGTTTCTCCAGTCGAAGAGGATGAAGATGATGACGTCGAGGAAGATGCTTCTCTTCCCGTACATCCGATCATCGACAAAGCCACAAGTGGCAATAGGAGTAAATTGATTTTTTTCATGGTTGTAATAAGTCTCCTTTTCTTATTTGAATATTATACAAAATATCATAGAATCTAAAATATTGAACTAGAAAAGATTCCAGTTTTTCAAGCCTGATGAAATGAAACAATCGAAGACAAACAAGAAATCGTTGTCATTTGTCTTATTCTCATCGGATAGAAAAATCCGTCTTTTCTTCGAATGGCAAGAAAATTGTCTGATTCTTAAAAGAATTTAAGAAAAAGAGGGGAATTTTTTTACCCCTCAACAGATTACTTTTCTTCGGCAAAGAGGACAGCCCAGCGATTGTTTATATCACCATAGCAGTTATCATAGAAACGGACAAAAATGACGTATTCCTTCTTCTTGTCTCCGACAAAGACAAGGCTGGAGTCTTCCTTTGTATAATTGAAGATACGATTCTCGCCATTCGAATAGATATCCAGGGCATTCTCGACCTTAAATATCTTCTGAGCCAATCCTTCCAAGGTATAGCCGTGATTGTATCCAGCCATCGTTGGAATCTGATAGGCTAATTTCTCTCCGGCGATGAATTTGATTTCACCGTGATGAAGTTTGCCTTCATAGACATACTCATCCACACAGGATTCCTCTGAGAAAATCTTCTTCATCAGATGAATTTCGCCATAGCTCACATCATCAAGATAGATTCCATCTTCCACATTGGTATAATCGATTTTCTGAATCGGCAATTTCTTTCTCTTATCAAGTTTCGCCATAACTTATTCCCCTTTCATGAATGAATTTACAGTTTATAGATGAACAATTAGTTAATATGATATATCTTTAGGTGATAAATTAAAAGAATAAGACCATTTTTTCTTTCAAAAGTGGTTTCATTATAGCCTTTCTGATTAAAAAGACACATTTTCATTTCGAATATTGTAAATCAATCGGAAATCAGTACAATACTTTTATCGGCTCAACAAGGAGTTTTCCATGAAAAAAGAAATTTATCATTATCCCGTTCTCTTTCTATGCATCAGTCTTCTGATCAGTCTTCTTGGCATCCTATGTGGTTCTTTCTTCGATTTTTCTCTTTCCTCTTGTATCGTCAATACTTCCTCTCTGATGGGATCCATCGTCGAAAGTTTCGGCTTATCCATCGCCTTCTTCATCCTCGATGTCGGAGGCATCTTCCTGTTCAAGGGACTGAAACAATTCGAAAAGAAAATATATAAAATCATCGGATACGTTCTTCTTATCGCATCCTTCTTGGCCAGCGTATATTATTCTGCTCACTACCTGATGAAAAGCGACAACAATGTCACCCTCTCCTTTGACGCATGGATGGCTTATCTCTTTAGCATCCTTCTCATGGGAAGTTTCTTCGCATTCTTCTTCTATTTCATCAAGGAAGGAGACAGAAAGACGATGATTTTAATCGGAAGCCTCTTCCTTCTCTCGATTGTCTTGCAGACATTGTTCATCAACGGAATGAAAAATCTCAACTGCCGGCCAAGATATCGCTATCTCATCAATGACGACCTCAACGTGAGTAAGGAATCCTTCCGTTCCTGGTGGGAATTCAAGCCCTTCAGCGAAAACAATGATTACCATAAATCCTGGCCGAGTGGACATACCGCCACGGTGAGCGTCCTGCTTCTCCTGCCTCTGATTTCCGATTTCCTCAAGTATCCTATCAAAAATGGAAAAGCCGTCCTTTTCTCTTTAAGTCTTGCCTATGTTCTTTTGGTCGCATTCTATAGAATTCAATGCGGAGCCCACTTCTTGAGCGATGTGTCCTTCGGATTGTTCTTCGTCATCATCTTGCTTTGTCTTCTCCTTCTTCTTGCTCAATTCCTCGACAAGAAGATTTCATGCAAGGAACTGCATCAAAAAGAAGCCATCTAAATGTAAAGGGGCTGTTGACAGCCGTTCAATATTTATTCTCTAAACATTGAATACTTTAACAGCCTCTTTTCTTTTCGCTTATTTTTTGAACACCTTCTTCCTTTCCATGACGATGAAGGCGACGACTCCTACCGAAATCAGTTCGATAGCCCAGGCGTTCATCTAGAACTCAAAGGTGAAAGTGAAGGTTCTGGTGTAAGCTAACTCATTGGTAACGACACCTTGTCGTCACTTTTCTGTGCATCCCTATTCATATCAGTGATAGTAAAACGCCATCGATTCTGCTTTTCGATTTCTCAACGTCTTTGAGCAAGTTTTTCTCATTTAACTGTTTTTAAGTTCTCTTCATTGAAATCCATGGAATCAGATAAACTGAATTCCTGCTATGAACTATGAAGGAATTCCGATAAATCCAAGAAGACTCTCCAGATGGTTCGCACCTTTTTTGACTTTTCAACAGCAAAATCATCTTGCATGAAAAAAAATATGGTATAATCCATGCCTATGGAAGAAATCAAATTCTGTCCACATTGTGGACATGGCAACAAAGGGACCTCTAACTTTTGTGAAAAATGCGGAGCATCGCTCAACAATGAGGAAATAAATCCGAACAAGCCGGTGACTTTTTCGAATGCGAATCAGAATCAGGCAATGGAGAATTTCAATGAGACGGCGATTGTCGAAAAAAATACAATCACGCTTCTGAATTATTCCCAGACATTGCGAAGGAATCTTTTTATCAATCCTTGGCCACTCATCTCCGGAAGCATCTTTCTCGTCTTCGTCGTCGCATCCTTCCTCATCACCTACCTAGTCGATTCGAAGGTTGACACCTATTTCTTCTTAAACTTCCTCTTCATCGGATTGGACATCTTCTATCTCTTTTACTATCTGATTATCAGCCCACTGAAAACCATCTCCGCCTCAAAGAAATACGACGTGGAGAATTATCGTATTTCCTTCTATTCCGATCGGCTCAGATATCAGCTCTCCATGAATATTCAGGGACAGGAAATCCGAAACGATTTCTTCATGCTCTACAAGGACATCTTCAAGGTCAAGGAATACAAGGATATGCTGATTCTTGGATTCGGAGTCCAAGGTCAGATTGTTCCTCTTTGCCTGATCAAAGATGAAATCTATGACAAGATCATTCCTCTTCTCCAGGATCGGATCAATCAGATTCGCGGAAAATAAGACTCGCCTCATTTCCTCAGAATGGAAATGAGGTTTTTTCATCAGAAAGAAGAAACAATCATGATTTTTTAATCTTTTTTAAGAAATAAAAGAAGTTTTTAAGATTCTTTTAAACTTTATAAATTTCTTGTAAGCGATTCCAAAAACGAAAATCTCTTTTCTTTGGTTTTTATATGTATTTATTATTTCTTAATTGCTAGTTTCTATAAAACATATATTTTTATTTTTAAAAATAGGCCGTAGGCATTTTTCATCTTTTTTCCTTATTAAATAGTCTAAAAAAACAATTGCATTTCTCTTTCGTTCTCGTTTTTAATTTTTTCAAGAAATCGAGAGGAGAAAAAATTATTTATGAAAAAAGTCAATTTGCTTATTTTGCCTTTGATTGCCCTATCGCTGATCGGATGTACGAGAAATGATACATCCTCAACTGGAGCGAGCACGAGCGAGGCCCCTATTGGAGAAACTTCAACAGCAACCCCAGACGTTTCGTCGAGTTCGCCATTGACGTCTTCTTCTGCCCCATTATCATCTCTTGAAGATTCCAGTGAGGAAGCATCTTCTTTAGAATCCTCGTCCTCATTCGACCCCTATTCTGTCGGCTGGTCGAAGAGTGTCACAGATATGATGCTCAAATACCTTGGCAACACGGTCCTTCCCTATATCAGCCTTGGAAAGTCCTCGCTTGTCGATGCCGAGTGGGCGATTGGCTCGAGTGACTTCGGCGTTTTGACAATCATGGGTACCGCCGAGTGGGATTCCACCTCGACGCCTGCCACCTTAACGACTCTTTATTCGGGTGCCGGATGGACAATCGGAACAGGAACAGCCAATAGTTTCACGGCCACGGATGCCACAGGCAAAGTCCATGTCGCCATCGGCCCTGCTTCCACATCCAGTTATAGTGCTGATCCGACATTGACGATCAAAGCCACCTACGATGAAGAATATGACAAGACAGCCATGACAGCCTGGGACAGTGAAACAACCCAGGTCTTCCAGGATAGCTTTGGTGTCGTTGCTCCGTTTGTTTATCTCGGAACAGTCTACCCCTCTGCCACTTATAGCGACTATTATGGCCAGCTGACCATCATAGGTGGAAAATGGGATGCTACGGTTTTGACTGATGCCATGACGACATTGACTGCTGCCGGCTATTCTGTTTCCATCACCAGTCAGGTCTTGACCGCCACTGGCAAAATCAGTGCCACCAGCCAGGATGAATTCAAGATTGTCATCCAGTCTACTGGATACAGTGTGCAGAAGATTTCCATGGTCGTCGAAATGACCGAAAACTTCGACCCATCCAGCCAGACGGACTGGACAGCCAGTGTGAAATCCGAAATGACAACCAATCTCGATGGACATGAAATCCCCTACCTCTATTTGGGAACAAAGAATCCGACCACCTATTACTGGACATCGAGCGTTGAACTCGATATCCGTGGTTCGAACAAAATCACCGATGCCCAGGTCGATACAATTCTTGCCAACTCCAAGACGGCCTTCACAGAAGCTGATGGCTGGATTATGAAGTCAGATGAATCCTCAAGCACCAGTACAAAGAAGATTACCTATCAGAAGACATTCAGCGATAACTGCATCATCAAATGCGTCGTCATGCAAAGCAGCAGTTTTGGCGTCATCATTGAATGTTATCTGACCGAAGGCTTGGACATCCCGTCTACCTCGACAGCATGGCAGGCAGCCACCCAAACTCTCATGACAACCAATCTTGGCGGCACTGTGCTTCCTTATGTCTATCTGAATACAGCCACAGAGTCCGCCTCTTGGGATGATCCGAATCTGACCATCACCGGTGGTGCCTGGCTGAAATCGATCGGTGACCATGTCAATGACGTCTATTCCAAGGTAAAGAACAGCGAAGGAAACAATGTCTGGACCATCGAAGTCAGCGACTACGATGGCAGTGTGGAAATGTCCGCAAAAATCGGCGATGCAAGATTCAACATCACCGTCAAGAAGGAATACAGTTCCGGCGATGCCGTCATGATCATCAAATACACGCCGAAATATGCCGTTCCCGCCGATTGCACATCCTGGGCAGGAACCGAAGTCAAAACGGCTGCCACAGAGCATTTCGATGGACATGATCTCCCTTATGTCTATTTGAGAACCAAGACGCCATCCACCTATTGGTCAACCTATTCCAACTATCTCCAGATCAAGGGCGGTGAATGGGATGAAGAGATGATTACCGAAATGAAGAAGAGCTATAACGAAGCCAATGGCTGGACAATCATCACTGACACTCCTGCCGCTGGAACATCTGCAGGCACCTACAAGGTCAGCAAGGACTTTGGCGATGGGTTCCAGTTCACTGTCCAATTGACTCGCTATTCTGCTTATACCACGATTGCAGAGATGATGGTCTATGTCGAAGAATACTATTCTGCAACCAATATGCCGACAGCCTGGGATGCCACGACAGCAGGAAAACTCTCCACACTGAGCTATACGATCCCTTATGTCTACCTCGCTTCGAAGAATCCGAGCGCTTCCGTCACCACAGGCTATTCGAGTTATATCAATAGAGTCGATATCACCGGCGGAAACTGGAACGATCTGATTCTTGCCAGTGGCAAAGCATCTCTTGAGAATGGTGGATTCACCTGCTATTTATCCAAGAGCAGCTATGGTGCTTGTATTTCCGGATACAAGAAGGTAAACAGCACCACCTTCTTGGCCGCGCAGATTTTCAAGAACTACTCTGGAAAAGCTGAATTGTATGTTTTCGAGACAGCCATCGCTTCTCCAGCCATTTCGACAACCGGAACCTGGGACGAAGCCGTGAAGACCGGTGTCCAGACCTACATTTCCGATACGACCTATATGCTTCCTTATCTGAGCCTTGGCGATGCTTCAAGTGATATCACCTATTCCACGGATACGGAACATGCCACACTGACCAGCACCAAGAAATTGACCCATGAAAGAGCTTGGGTCATCTACGAACAGCTTTTGGCTGATGGATGGGATGATCTCTATATCAGGGATTCTGCAAGCGATTTGAAGGTCACCGCCAGCAAGACGATTGAAAGCGGCGCAAAGATTTCCCTCGAGATCGACAACTGGTCGACTGCCAAGTGCTATCTCTATTACAATCCTCCGTTTGTCGCTCCAGCAGGTGTCGATAGCTGGTCGACGCAGGTCACAGCCCTCTTGAATACCAACTTCGGCCATACGCTTCCGTACTTCTATATCGGTGCCGACTCTCCGACTGCCACCTATTCTTCCTACTATAACTGCGTCACACTCGAAGGTCAGACTTGGAATGATGCCATCTATGACAACGCCATCGCCGCATTTGAGTCCGAAAAGGATCTCGCTGATTCGACAAAATCCGCATGGACTTACATGTATGACTATTCGGATGACGAATATCCGATCCTTGTCGCAACCAGGGAATTCGCTGACGGCAAACACATGACCGTCAAAGTCATCCACTACACCTACAATTCCACAGAATATCCAAAGGTTGAAGTTTATTGCAGATAATTATTCCCTTATCATCCTCTTATATGGCTGTGAGAAATCACAGCCTTTTCTATCTTTCCATAAAAAAGACTTTCCATAAAAAAGAAGTAAGAAAAGAGTCGGAAAAGTTCTAAATCCGAGAAGATAAGAATATAATGAAGAAATATAGATTTACCGAGGAGGAATTCATCATGAGAAAAAAGAAACAATTGGTCTTTCTGGCAACCGCTGCCCTGCTGTTTGGCTGCAGCAAGAATCCCTCCTCGATTTCTTCTTCTGGTGAAAATAGTTCGACACAATCGAGCCAAACCAGCTCCACTTCCACTTCATCCAGTCCTATTTCGTCAAAAGAGGATTCCTCCACTTCGACTTCGACCTTTGATCCCTATTCTGTCGGATGGTCAAAGTCTGTCACCGACAAGATGCTCAAATACCTCAACAGCACGGTCTTGCCTTTCATCAACCTCGGAAAGACAAACCAGGTCGACTGCGAATGGAAAACATATGGGAATGATTATGGCCTTTTGGAAATCTCCGGAATCAAGGAATGGGATGAAGAAAAGACACCAGTCCTTCTGACATCCGCCTTTTCTGAAGAGGATGGATGGACAATCACAAACAATACAACCGACTCTTTCCAGGCCAACAAGGGAAAAGTCTATGTTGTCATCGGCCCCAAATCCACTCAAGAAGAAAAAGTCGACCTTACATTGACAATCCAGGCGTACTATGAGGAAGACTATGACCCTTCCTCGATCAAAGACTATGACGAGGAAACAAAAAATATCTTCAATGAATATTTCGATTCTCTTCCGCCTTTCCTCTATCTTGGTGAAAAATATCCCATTGCCACTTTCGATAAAAAGCAGAAGAGCATCACGCTCTATGGAGGAAAATTCGATTCACGTGTCTTAGAGGATAACAAAACAATCCTGGAACAAAAGGGATACACTGCGAAAATCGATTCCAATACCCTTTCTGCGTCAGGAAAAGTCTCTTCCTCAGGTGAAGATCTTTTCTCCATCACGATCTCACAAAGCGATGACGAGACAAAAAAGACGATTATGGAAGTCAAGCTCATCGAAAAATATGATGCGACAAGAATCACATCCTGGCCAACGCGCATCAGCCAGGAGTTCACCAATTATCTCGATGGGCATACAATCCCCTACCTCTATTTGGGAACTAGGCTTGTCACTGCTCAATACACATCTTCCCTTTTCGAACTCGACATTCAAGGCGCCAACAATATCACAGAGGATGAACTGAATGATATTCTATCGTCTTCCAAGCAGGTATTCCAAAATGATGGATGGGAGATCATCAAGGATGAGTCCGCAGATCTCTATTGCAAGAAGATCTCCTATCGGAAGAACTATTCCGACAATCATATCCTCAAATGCAATGTCATGGAGGATTCGACCTATGGAATCATCATCGAATGCTATTTCTCGGAAGCCTTGATTGTTCCAGAAGGCTCCACTTCTTGGTCTGAAAACACGAAATCCCTCATGCAGGAAAACTTCAGCATGGTTCTTCCTTATGTCTATCTCAACTGTGAGGAGGAAGTCGCCGTCTATGACAACAGCCAATCGAAAATGACCATCACCGGCGGTGATTACCTCTCCTCCATCGGAGACTATATCCAGACCATCTATTCCCAGGAAAAGAATTCGTCCGACGAGAACGCCTGGGATATCGATGTCGATGTCTCCTCTGGATCTCTGACCATGACGGGAAACTATGATGGCGATATCTACAAGGCGACATTGAAAGAAAAAAACGGAAAGGCTGTCCTGACAATCACCTTTGTTCCGAAATATGTGACGCCGGATGCGGATGCAACCTGGGATGAGGATGTCATAAACGCATTTGATGATCATATGGATAGCCATCTGATTCCCTACATCTTCCTTCGAATGAAGAAGCCGAACATCGACTACTCTCCGCTCAATAAAACCCTTCGTCTCACAGGAAATGAATATGATGAAGAGATGATGAATGATTTCCTTACCAAATACACCGCTGAGAATGGATGGACTCTCATCGAGAAGAAAGAAGCGACCACAAGAACCGCCTCCTTTATTCATGTGAGGAAAACCTTCTCGGATGACTGCGTGATGGATGTCACCTTGGGTACTGTCTCTACCTATTCAAAAAAGGCACAGCTTCTTGTCACCCTGACAGAAGCCTACGACATCAACGATGCCTCGACATCCTGGGACAGTGAAACTCAGACGGAGATTGACAACATCACCGGCGTCAGCCTTCCTTACATCTATTTAGGAAGCAAGAAGCCTTATTCCTATCACCTTTCAGGAGAAGAAGGAGATAATTATCTTGATCGCCTCTTTATCCAGGGAAGCGGCTGGAATGATGAAATCATCCTCAAAGCCTCCACTGCCTTTAGTAATGACGGCTATACGATTCTAGAAGGACAGGGAGAAGAAGCAAAAAGCCTCATCGCCTATAAAAAACTCAGCACGGGCAATCATTTCCTCTTTGCCTTCCTTGAAAAGAGTGAAGGACATCCATGTCTTTCCTTCTATCGCTGCACACTGGAAAATATACTGAACACAGGAAGCTATGATTCCTCGCTTCTTTCTCAGGTCAACGGATATATCGGAGATGAAAATTTCACGATGCCCTACTTAAATCTCGGAAGCAGCATGTCCTTCCATGAGTCGAGCAATTATGCCTATTTAGCCGGAAATGGACTTTTCTCTTTCGAAAGAGCCTGTGTCCTTATGACCAAACTGAAGAATGATGGCTATAATCTCTCCTTCAGTCTGAAGGATGATTCCCTTCTTGTGAAAGGAGAAAAGGAACTCTCCAACAAGGCGAATATCAAATTGGTCTTAGAGAATGATTCGAGTGCGACCTGCTCCATCTTCTACCATCCGCCATTCAATGAGGAAAGCACGCTCACCTTATGGGGCAATGAAATCGAGACCAAGATGCAGACAAAATTCTCTCACACCATCCCCTATTTCTATATTGGAACAGAGACGCCGAAGGTACAGAAGGAGTCCTCTAATGCTCTATCCATCATCGGGCAGACATGGGATGACAAAATCTTCTTAAACGCAATCAACGCTTTCGAAAAAGAAAAAGATGCTTCTAACAATTGCCTCTGGAGTTATGAATATTCATCCACGGATGACACGAAGGCTCTGATTGCAAAAAGAACCTATGAAGACAACACGACTCTCCAGGTGAAGATTTATCATTACGTCTATCTCGAGATTGATTATCCAATCGTCGAAATCAAATCCCTTTAGGGATTTTCAAATCAATCCGTTTAGCCTGGTTCATTTCAGGAACGGGTTGATTTTCTTTTTATCGAATTTTATTCATGGGAACGCTTTATTGTCTTCCTGCTTTCTTTTTTTTGGTACACTAAAGGAAATCGATGAGTAGGATTGATGCGTCAAGTGACATCCGATGGGAGTTGCGGATGTACGAAGGCTTTAGCCGCGGTATCAATTCGCATCCGCATTGATTATTTTCTTTTTCAGCTTCTCCCAGAAATGAGGTTTCATGAGAAAAGATACGACCTATCGCCTTGCCATCGATTCCATGATGGCCAGTCTCTACTTTGTTCTTGCCTACTTTTCCATCCGGTTTGGAAACATCACCCTGACACCCGCAAGCATCTGCGTTGTCATCGTCTCCCTTCTTTATTCCCCGGGCGATGCCTTGTTTGTCGCCCTGGTCGGTGAGACCATCAATCAGATGGCAAAATATGGTCCTGGTCCGACCACCGTCCTCTGGCTGATTCCAGGCATGCTCCGTGCCTTAATCCTCTCTCTTGTCGCTCTCCTCTATCGAAAAAAGAACACGTATCTTGAGAATCATCCCGTCATGTATTTCACTACAATCATCTTTGCCGGACTTGTCACAACCGGTGCCAACACCGGAATCATCATTCTGGATGGCATTTTGATGAATTATCCTGCAAGCTACACTCTTCTAGAGACATGCTTCCGCTTCCTATCAAGCTTTCTGACATGCATTCTTGTCGGCATCCTTGCCTTGCCGATTTTAAAGGCCATCAATCGAATCGATGTCGGAAGAATCCCCTGTCAAGCCAAACAAAAACAGCCGCCTCAATCCCATTAAGGAAAAGGCGGCATTTTCTTATTTCTTCTTTTTCTTCTTTGTCGGAATCATGATTTCCTGCAAGGGAGAAGGCACTTCGTTCTTGAACTGGAAGTAGATATCCTCCGCTGCCTGGTTTCCGTTGATGATCTGGGTTCCCATGCCATCGCCAGCCATCTGATGGGCTCCGGCAAAGGCAAGTCCGGGAATGAAGAATTCGTTGTTGTGATTCATGGCTCTGGCGGCCACATTGTCATCCATCGAAGGCAAATAGCCATAGATGCATCCAAGATAGGATTTCGAATAATGGGCGATGGAAACCGGGGTGATGAATTCGATTTCGAGAATATGATCAGATAAATCAAAGCCAAGGCGTTTGCTTTCCAAGTCGAGAAGTTCTTTGGCAGTTCGATGTTTCCATTCATCATAATTATCTTCATTGACGCCTTTCCATCCATCACAATAGGGCAGAGCCGTAATAGAGTAGACACAGGTTCCCCTTCGGCTGAAATCCGGACGCAGGGCATTGAAGCAGACATTCATCATGTACTTGTAATCATGATTTCCATGATACTTTTCACTGATCAGAGAAAAATCCAATCCATCGGGTGCATAGAAAGTCATGTAATCATTGAGTCCGAGGGATCGATAGTCCTGGTCAAGAACCATCATGACCGAGAAAGCCGTCATGGAGATTTCTTTTGAATTGACGAAGCGAATCGCTTTATCCTTCAAAGCTTCCTTTGGATAGATCATCGAGCCATAGACCGTGTTAGGATAGGCTCCGGAAATGACATAATTGGAATAAATCTCTTCTCCATTCTTCAGCCTCACGCCTACAACATGTCCTTTTTCGACAAGAATGTGCTCAACTTCCTGAGAGAACTCCACCTGGATATTTCTTTCGTAGCAGGCCTCCAACATCTTCAAGGAAATTTCATGGCTTGTTTTCGAACAGGTATAGGGCCCATATCCCAAATAGACCGTAATCAGATACGTATAGAGAATATAGGGAAGGTCATCGGGAACATTTCCAAGATAGACCCAATAGGCCAAGAGGATCCTTTTTGCGATATCCGGAAGACCATAGACATCGATGACTTCGCTTGTCGAATAGGATAGAGAACGCAAAAGATCGACATGGGAATTCAATAGATTCAGATCGAAGAAGCTTCCATCGGATAAGGAATTGATGCTGTTGAAGACATTGCCGCAATCATTGAAGAAGAGCATCAGTTTCTCATATAAGGAACCATCGCTGTCTCCGATGGCTGAGGCGATATCATGGGCAGGAATGGAAAAATCTCCGCCCTTTCCGGCATGAACCACGCAAGAGAAACCCGGTTCGACATATTTGTAGGCTTCATCGATGCGGATCCAATCCACCTTGATTCCGAATTCATCGAAAAACTTTCTCACTTCCAATGGATGTTCCTTGTCGCTGACGGAAGACATCTCATGAAGAGAGGCTTCAAACTCAAAACCAGAACGGACAAAAGATGTGGTCACCCCACCAGGTCGATTCTGTCTTTCCAGGATGAGGATATTCTTGAATCCGTGTTTAGTCAGTTTCAAGGCCGCTGCCATGCCAGCGAGTGCGCCTCCGATGATGATGCAGTCATAATTCGGTTTATAAAATCGATTTGCCATAATTCTATGTTATTTCCAAAGCCAGTAAAAATCAATCAATATTGATTCGGATGGTCAGATCGCTTAGAGGATAGGTCGAACAGGCATGGACATAATTGAAGTCCTTATCCGCTGCTCTTCGATAATCGGCCTGCTCATTGAGATAGAAGTCTCCTTTTTCGACCTTGATCCTGCAGAAACCGCATTCTCCGCTGCGACATCCGCTATGTGTCTTTATGCCTGCCCTTTCCAAGGCTACAAGGATGGATTCATTCGCGTTGGCGACAATCACATCCTCTAAGATGCCTCTTCTGACGGTGATATGATAGGATTCATCCTTTTTCAGAATCGGATAATTGGGAAGTTTTCTTACATCATCAATCGGACCTGCCACTTCTAAGCGGATTCTTCTTTCTGGAACATTGAGCTTCCTAAGTTCTTCACGGATTGCCTCATACATTTTATTGGGTCCACAGACAAAATAGGTGCTGTCCTGAGGAGCATATTCCTTGATGATGTCTGATGTGATATAACCCTTTAGACCTTTATATTCTGGATTGTTTCCTGATAGGACATGGACGATTTTCACCTGAGGGCATTCAAAATCCTTGAGTTCGTCCTTCAGGACGATATCCTTTTCATCCACCGAGCCATAGAGAATGACAAGATGGATATCCAGACAGCCATACTTCACTTCCTTGGCCATGGAAGCAAAAGGCGTGATGCCACTCCCACCGGCGATGCAGACGACATTCTTCGAATCACGCAGAGGTTCATAGAAAAATTGGCCTAGGCCGACTTCTGCCAGGAAAGAGTCTCCCACCTGGCTGGAGAGAAGAAAATCGGAGACAAAGCCATCCTTGGGCTTTTTCTTGACGGTAATCTCCACAATCGGTTTCTTGCCTCTTGTCTGGAAGGGAGCCGAGGAGATGGTATAAGGACGGCTGACAACAGAGGAACCGATTTTCATCGTGAGGGTGAGATACTGTCCCGCCTTGAAATATGGAAAATGGGCATCATCGCTTTCAAAGGTGATCGTCTTGGATGACAAAGAGGAATCCCTGATCTTGCTGATATGAACTGGAATCCTGCCTGGATGGAGAAGATGGGCAACTTCATTGATGGGATCATTGTCATTGGCCATGGGACTGGCTCTTTTGATGGCCTCTTTTCTTCTTTTGGTCACCTTGGTGGATCCAAGCACGTCCTGGAAAAACGATTTGATTTTCATTTTTTCGATTCCTTCCTTTCCTTGTCCTGAAGAATATCATCGGCCGCCAAGCGACCGTTTGCAATCGCCGGACCCATACCATCTCCCAAATCCGAATGCGCTCCGGCAAAATAGAGTCCAGGAATGAAATGGTCATAGCCATGAAGAAGCCTTCGTGCGATGATATGGTCATCCATGGAATGCTGATATCCATAGACCGAACCGCGATATGCTCCCGTATAATGGGCAATCGTAACTGGAGACTCGATGATGCATTCCACGATATGGTCATAAAGATTGACCCCGAGTCTTTTGCTTTCCATCTCCAAAAGATAACGTGCGTTCTTTTCCTTGAGGGAACTGTAGTTCTCCTCAGTCACATCAAGCCATCCATCTGGATAAGGAAGCGCCGTGATGGAATAAAGGGTATATCCTTTCTTAACACAATCCGGCTTTGCCATATTCATGCAGATGGATGTAACGTAGGCATAGTGTCCCTGGGAGTGGTAATCCTTATTGATTTTATCAAAATCGAGCCCATCCGGTGCATAGAAGGTCGAATAATCCTGAATATGGAGTTCGTTTGGAGACCGATCCAGAATGAGATTCAAGGAAAAACAGGACATGCCAAGAACCTTTGAGTTGATCATCTTGCGGATCTTTTTCCTTTGAATGAGAGGAAGAGACTTCATGCCAGGATACATCTTATCAGGATAGGCTCCCGAAACAACATAGCGAGAATGGATTTCCTGGCCATGGACTTTCACGCCGATTGCCTTTCCCTGAGAAAGAAGTATCTCATCGACGTGCATGCCAAATTCCGTCTCTATACCCATCTCATAGCATTTCTCGCTCATCTTGAGAGACATCTCATGAGAACACTTTTCCGGGATATAGGAGCCATAGCCAAGATAATCCGCCAAGAGATAGCAGAAAATGGAAGCGGGAAGATCATAGACGGAATTCCCCAGATAGATCCAATAGGCGGAAAGAATCCTCTGTGCTTTCTCCGGAAGGGAGAAATGATCCATGACAATCTTCGCAGAATGACCAATCGTTCTTACGAATTCAGGATATTTCCGCAAAAGAGAAAAGGGATTCCCCTTGTCAAGATTCGGATCGCTCATGGCGATATAGATTTTCTTACAGAAGTTCAGAAAGGAAAGAACCTTCTGATAGCAATCCTCTTTGTCTTCCCCGACAGCCTCGGCAATCTCCCTGGATGGAAGAATATAGTCTCCGTCCTCTCCGGCATGGATCAGGATATTCACTTCCTGATCCACATAGCGATAGGCTTCCGGAACGCGAATCCAGGAGATGTCGATTCCCATGTCCTGGAAGAATTTCCCAATCGAAAGACAGTTGTTCTTTCCAATCGACATCATCTCATGCAGTGTGGCTTCCATCTCGATTCCATGACGGAGATATGAGGTTGCCAATCCGCCCGGAAGATTATGCTGCTCAAGAACGAGAATATCCTTGATGCCTTTTTTCTTCAGCTCCAAGGCACAGGCCATGCCGGCAAGCCCCGAGCCGATGATGATGACATCATATTTATTTCTGAAATAAGGTTCCATGTGAAATATTTGTTGTGCTTTCACACTATTTTATACCAAAATTGTTCGATTTCTACTCTTTCGGTAAATAATTC
>CAVKZJ010000034.1:0-17575 GCA_963660905.1 bacterium
TGGATCCTTAGTGTAGAGGCCTATCACGTCTCCCTGTCACGGAGAAGATCACGGGTTCAAATCCCGTAGGATCCGCCATTCATTGCAGGTGTAGTTCAATGGTAGAACGCAACCTTGCCAAGGTTGACACGCGGGTTCGATTCCCGTCACTTGCTCCATCGATAGAAACATGCTCAGGTTTACCTGAGTTTTTTCTTTTCTCTTTTCAAAATCGTTTCAAAAGAATAAGGAAAACACTATAATATTTTTGTTATGAGAAAAACAGCCATAGAATATTTGTCTTGGGCAAATCCAAAATCCATCGCCAATTCCTTTGAGCAGAGATATTACGATGAGCATGCTTTTCTGTTCAATATAAAGACATCCCAATACAACGAGAATCGTTCCTTGATCGATGTCATCAAGTCTACAATCATACTTCAGGGATTGGATAGCCGAAAGAAACTGAATCAGAGTTTTGCCCAGTTCCCAAAAGAAGAACTGAAAAGAAAAGAAATCCAGTCTGCCCTTCTTGAACAGCTTCCCTATTTCATGGACGGAGAGGTGAGAATCTATATTCCGACCTATTCGAAGGAAATCAATGAGATCTATTCGACAAACCCCTATCTATTAAAAGAACCAGCCTATCAGGAATACATGAAAGATGAGAATATCGGCATCATCAATCCTTTTTTGACCTATGGATATCAGCTATTTTCCTCTTCCTTCTGTAGGCTCGTCAAATTGGATAGCGAAAATGACAGACTGAAAGTCTATTATCATATCGATTTCGAAACTCTCTTCTTTATAAAGGAAGATCTCACTTTGGAGGCGGAATTGCCTCTCTTTGATGAAAAAGCCAAAAGAGAATTCAATCTGAATCTTTTTGATGACTTAAACAAAATCGCCAATGACTATTTCACATACGATACGGAAAGATTGTTCAAAGACCTAAAAGAAAAGAAATTCATCTCTTCTTCCTTATATGAAGAATGCATGGAAGAGGAAGAAAAATATCAGAAGAGGATACACAAGAAACATGCGCTTTAAGATTTATACTTTCGGTTGCAAGGTCAATGCCTATGAATCCCAGGCCCTTAAGGAGCGTCTCATCAAGAACGGATATGAGGAAGCAAGCGATGATGAGGCCGATCTCTATTTTGTCAACACCTGTGCCGTCACGAATGAAGCGGAAAGAAAAGATCTGCAGAAAGTCCGATCGATATCAAGAAATCATCCTGACAAGCCAATTTATGTCATGGGCTGTTCTTCCCAGATTCACAAGGAATATTATAAAAACATTCCGGGTGTAAAAGGATTGGTTGGCTCTACAAACAAGAATATCATCGAAACCCTTTTCGACCAAGGCTGCAACAGCATTGTCGACCGCGTGGAAGAGGATAGCCGTCATTTTACCTATCAGGATACCCCAACAGATACCGGAGAGAAAAATGTGCGTGGATATATCAAAGTCCAGGACGGATGTGACAATTTCTGTTCCTATTGCGTCGTTCCTTTCACCAGGGGAAATTCACGTTCTAGAAGCCATGAATCCATCATCAGGGAATGCATTTCGCTTCTCGAACATGGAACAAAAGAACTCATCATAGGAGGAATCGATACCGGTTCCTATAAGGACCCGAAGGATCCGAATTATCGTTTGACCCAGCTTTTGACAGATCTGCTTCATTTACAGGATGAAGACTATCGAATCCGTGTCTCCTCCATCGAGGCCAGCCAGGTCGATGATGGCTATATTCAGCTCTTCAAGGAGAATCCTGATAGACTCTGTCCTCATTTCCATCTTCCGCTCCAATCCGGAAGCGAGACCGTGCTCAAGAGAATGAACCGCAAATATCACCTCTCAGATTTCTATGATCTGACCCTCAAGATCAAAAAAGAAATTCCCAATGTCGCTTTTTCGACGGATGTCATCACCGGATTCCCTGCAGAAAGCGATATGGAATTCCAGGAAACCTACGATTTCTGCAAGAAAATCGGCTTCATGAGAATCCATGCCTTCCCGTATAGCGAAAGACCCTTCACCATGGCAGCCAAGCTCAAAGATCCTATCCCGATGCGAATCCGCATGGACCGCACCAAGAAGCTGATTGCCTTAAGTGAAGAAAATGATCAGGAATTCCGAAAAGAATTAACTGGAAAGGAAGTCACCGTCCTTGTTGAAGGAAAGAACAAGAATGGACTCTATGAAGGCTATTCGGAAAATTATCTGCGTGTCGCCATCCATTCCGAGGAAAACCTCACAGGAAAATTCGTGAAAGTAAAAATTTGATTGCATTTGAAGGCAAAGGCTTCTATAATAAATAGGCCTTTGACGTGGGGCTGTAGCTCACCTGGGAGAGCGCCTGCTTTGCAAGCAGGAGGTAGAGAGTTCGAGCCTCTTCAGCTCCACCATCATCGAATGACAAGTCTGATGCAAATGTGTCAGGCTTTTTTGTTTTCCATACTTTTTTACCAATCATCTATTTTTGCCTTGAAAAAGAAAGAAAACTATATTATTGGCTGGTCGGATTGAGGTACAAAACAAACATAAAATAGGATTTTCTTTCGATAAGATAAATAATTCATCGCCTATAGAGGAGATATTAAGATTATATACTGACTTACATGAAGCAGATGTAAGTATATTTTACGATGTCGGAGATAGTTATTTTTAAAGAAACGAAATCATCAACCTAAAAAAGACACGCACGTGGCTTATCGAAAAACAAACTCACCAGGTTCACTACAAAACGACTTAAAATGGTATGCCTTAAAAATATCAAAAGTATAAAAAGTTATAAAAACGGACAAAAGCTCTATAAAAAATGTTGTATAAACGGACAAATATGATTCAAATCATATTGTAAAAACGGACAATTTAAATTATGATGATATTGTGATAGGTAATGCCATGTATAGAAAAATATTGGAAAAATTAAAAAACTGGTTTCTAGAGAGCAAGAAAGCAATAATGATTACCGGTGCTAGACAAGTCGGCAAGACATATATCATCAGAGAATTTTTAAAAGAAAATGTTGATGAAGAATCTTATGTCGAATTTAATTTACTTGAACATGAAAAAGCAAAAGAAACCATCGAGAATTCTAAAACGAGTCGGGATTTATTGTTTCGGTTATCTGCATTGTCAGATAAGAAATTTGTCAAAGGCAAGACAGTTCTATTTTTCGATGAAGTACAATGTTCAGCGAATTTGATCACTGCCATTAAGTTTTTAGTTGAAGAAGGATCTTATAAATATATATTAAGTGGTTCACTGCTTGGCACTGAATTAAAAGATATTAAATCGATTCCAGTAGGCTACATGGAAATACTTCAGATGTTTCCTTTGGATTTTGAGGAATTTTTGATTGCGAATGGATTGAATAGCAATGTATTCGATAAACTCAAAACTAATTTTGATACATTAACCAAAGTCGATGATATCGTTCATGATAAGTTAATCGATATGTTCCATTTGTATTTGATTGTAGGTGGTATGCCCTCCGTGGTCATGAAATACTTAGGATCAAACAATTTAAAGGATGTCGTGATCGAACAGGAATCCATATGTAATTTATATAGACAAGACATTTCCAAATACGATATCAAGAACAGATTGTATATTAAAGAGATATTCGATTTGATTCCAAGTGAACTGAACAATCAAAACAAGCGTTTCATCATGAAAAACTTAAATGAAAATGTCAAGTTCTCAAGATATGAAAATAGTTTTATTTGGCTTAAGGATGCTGGTGTCGCTTTTCCTTGCTATTGTGCAGATGAACCAAAGTCTCCTCTTATCTTAAGCAAATCAAGAAATCTATTTAAATTATACTGCTGCGATGTCGGTTTGCTCGCTTCTCAGTATATGGATAATAATCTACAAATTAAAATATTGAACAAAGAAAAAGATATTAATTTTGGTTCCATATATGAAAATGCAGTCGCAGAGGAATTGGTCTCAAAAGGATTTGATTTATATTATTTTAAGAATAATAAATTAGGAGAATTGGATTTTCTGATTGAAAACAAAGGCGAAGTCATCCCTTTGGAAATCAAGTCTGGAAAAGACTATCAAAAACATAGTGCGTTAAACAATTGTTTGGATAAGAAAGAATATAATATAAGAAAATCTTACATATTATCGAACGAAAATATATCCGTCAAAGATAAGAAAATCTATTTGCCAATATATATGATTATGTTTTTTGAAAAAGATGAATTGAAGGATATGATATATAAAGTCGATTTATCTAATATTTAAAATAGTGAAAAACATTCTTTGGAATATATTGTTTTAATAAAACAATCTTATACAGATAGATGAAATTTTATATCTTGAAACAAATCGGTTAAACGAATTTGACCACTGGTTTTTAAGATGCCTCAATCTCTTTGTCCATGCCGAAGAAAAAAGTCAAATGACAGAAAGCAAAGGGAAGCACATTATAAATCTTTCCGTTATTTTGTTGACAAATCAACAAAGAAGCGTATAATTCTCCTTATTCGAAAAGGAGAACCCATATGATCAAAATCATTACCGATTCCGGATCCGACATATCACAAGAAGAAGCAAAAAAAATAAATATTGAAGTCATTCCGATCACAACTCTTTTTTCCGACCAGGAATATCTCGATGGCGTCAGCATCTCCCATGACGAATTTTATAAGCTCCTTGCCGAAAAAAAGGAATTTCCAAAGACAACCCAGGTCAATCCTGCCTCCTATATGAAAGCCTTTGAAAAGGAAATCGCCTCTGGAAACGAAGTCCTCTGCATCACTTTGGGTTCGAAATTATCCGGCTGTTACCAATCAGCCATGCTGGCCAGCAGCAATTTCGAGAAAGGTAAGATTCATGTCTTCGATAGCTGCAGCGGTTCTGTCGGAGAAAGAAATCTTGTCTATCTTGCTTTATCCTGTCTTGAGAAAGGAATGAATCTCGAAGAGACAGTTTCTTTTATGGAAGAAAAGAAGAAATATTCCGTCACGATCGCTGCCCTAGATACATTGGAATATCTCGAAAAAGGCGGAAGAATCTCCAAGACAGCTGCATTTTTGGGAACCATGTTTTCCATCAAGCCCGTCATCGAACTCAAAAACGGATCCATCAAGCTGATTGGAAAGGCAAGAGGATATAAAAATGCACACAATCTTCTCACCAAGACATTGGAGAAATATGGAAAAATCGATTTTTCCTTGCCCGTCTCTGTCGGATATTCCGGACAGTCAAAAGAACTCCTGGAGAAATACCTCGAATCGAACAAGGAACTTTATCAGGATAATATAAACTATATGCCAATCTATCAGATCGGAGCTGCCATCGGAACCCATTGCGGACCTGGTACCATCGTTCTCAGTTTCTTTAGAACGGAGGATTAAAAATGGACGGCATGAATGAAACACTTCGATTGGATGATTTTCTGACGTATACCCATCTTCTATCGAAGCTTGTCTTCCGCATCAAAAATAAGACAATCAAAAATTCGGGTCTAAAGAACATCCACGTCATCATTCTCTTCTATCTGACCTATAAGGGACCTATGACCTTCAAGGAACTTGTCAAATCCACCTTGGAAGACAAGGCTGCCATATCCAAGGCACTCAAGACATTGAAGGAAAAGGAGATCATCCTCTATTCGCAAAACAGTTATAATGAAAAAATCACCCTGACGGATAAAGGAGAAACCATCGGAAAGGAAATCATTTCCCAGTCCCATGAAGTCCTTCTTGAAGCCAGAAAAGAAATCAATGATGAAGATGCTCTCATCTTCATGAGAACAATGAAAACAATCATTAAAAACCTTGAGGAATATACCGAATGATGCCACATCAGAATCGACAGACTCAAAAGAACTCGTATGTCGATTCTTCTGAAAGAAGAAAATGACACCCTTTCGGGTGCCATCCTTCTTTATTCATCAATTCTTCATCCAGTTTTATTTCTTCAATTCTTTTTCGAAGCCCTTGGCTGTTTCGTCAAAGCTTTCTTTTGCCTTGTGGAAGAAGGAGAATTTCTTACTTTCATTTTCCTCCTCATTCTTGCGGATTTCCTTCATAGTCTGCTCTGAAATCCTGATTTCTTCCTTAGTTGTCTTCGGACGATTTTCCGGATCCGGAGGATTGACCACAACCTGAGGATAGACAAACTGGATATCATTTCTTAGACAGAGAAGAAGAAGTTCACGATTGAGGTCTCGACTCACCTGGAAACGATCTTTCTCCTGGCAGCGGCAGGCAACAAGATAGGAAATATCGCTATCATTCACACTGCTGATGCCCTTATACATGATATCGCTGGTAATCTGAGGCAACTTCTTTTTGATTTCAGGAAGCGCTGAAAGAAGAATTCCTTCCACACGCACCGGATCCTCATTATAGCCAGCCGTCAATTCCGCTGTAACAAGTGAATCTTCTCTCGAAAGATCGACAACCGTATTGATGGAGGAATTGTTGATAGACTTGATGTTTCCGCCAGCATCCTTAAGCTTCGTCGTCTTCAAGCCGATATCGACAATCGTTCCACGGAAGCCATCGATGATGCAGATATCTCCGACAGCAAAATAATCATCAAAGACAATGAAGAGACCGGCAATGACATCCTGAATCAAGGTCTGACATCCAAGACCGATGATGAGCGTGACAATTCCGACACCTGCGAGGATGGAGGCGACATTGACTCCCCAGAAGGAAAGAATCAATGCGATATCGACGATGATGAACACGTATTTGGCTAGGGAACGGATCAAAGCACCGATCGTCTTTCCTTTTCTTCCATTTCCGGAGAAAAGCCTCGTGAAGAAATTGATGACGAACATCAGCACGAAGCTGACAGCGATTACCATGATGGTCAATAGCCAGCTCAATCCAGAAGAAGAGAGGACTTTTCCTAAGGCAATCCATCCGTTAGCGACTCCCTCTCCATATATGTTATCGGCCACTTCATCGCCGAGAATCGGCCTCAGATTCATTCCGAGGATCAGAATGACTAAAGAAGCCATAAACAAGGTCACCGATAGAATGAAGGAGACCTTCTGTGATTTCGTTTTCTTCGTAAACCAGTTCAGCTTTTTTTCCATAAAATACATTCTCCTATTTTGTCGTCGTTGTGAAATTCACCTTCAGAAGGGTCCCTATATAGTCATTGGCTACATAGGTAATCTGATAGGCAAGTTCTTTTCCATACCCTAGATTCTCAGCCGTTCCCGTATAAGTATCCGCCTTGGTGACATCCAGAGAAAAAAGGATTTCCTTCTTCTCGAGAATTTCGAACGTCGTCTTGTATTCCTTGTCATTCGTGATGGTGAAAGAAAAAGAAAGGGAATCGAAAGAAGAAGAAACCACAAAGGACGTCTCGGCTAGAGTCGGTGGATTGGACACCATGCTATTCGACAAGAGCATGTATCCGCCTGCGGATACACTGATGGTGATGCCCGTAACGGCCAGTGCTCTTGAAACGCCTTTTGCAATCGAATAGGCTGTTCCCTGCTTCGTGACATAATTCTCGCTCGCCTGCAGCTCATCGCTTGTCACAAGGTTGTTCGGACTATTTTCGAAAGACGTTGCCAAATTATCCGTGTCCAAAGAATTGAGTTCGTTATCCATATCCGATTGATTGTACACTTTTTTTGTTTTCTTTTCATCAAAAAAGGGATTTTTTGCTCTCCCGTCTCTTTTTTGTGCTAAAATTTGCCAAGAGGCACAAAAGAAATATGACAACAAAAGAATTAATCAACAGCATCAGACTGATTCGACTCGAAAAGGATTTGGAACTCATCCAAAAAGGATTGGAAGAGAATGTCCAGGAAGAAAAGACGGAGAAGGACAATATCTTCAAGAAATTCGGAAAGAATGTTTCCAATTCCATCAAGAAGAACAAATCCGAAGGCTTGGAAAAAGACAAGAAGCAGGATGAAGACGAAATCAATAAGCTCAAGACCGATTTCCCGAATGTCCTTTCTGATTCTCCTATCATCAAAAACGAAATCGAATCCAAATTCGCTTCCTTGGATGGGAAATATATCTTCTCCATTTTGTATTTTCTTTCCGACAGCCATGAATATCGCGATGAAATAGCCACCGAAGAAGAAATTTCCATTCTCCTTCAGGATGACAAGGACAAGCTTTCCGCCATCAGAAAGGAACTTAATTCCCACTACAACAAGGTTTCCGGAACTTTATTGAACTCCCTGAAGAAGAGCGATGCCCTTCTTGCCGCACTCGAAGGATACCTCGCATTGCTTGCCGATAAAAAGAAGAAAGGATACAGCTATGATCTTTCCAAATGCATTCTCAGCGATTTCTCCCTCAATGAAGAAGACAAGAAATCGGCTATCACGATGACTTCCCTCATGCTCATGGGAAAAGACGGAATTGAATTTTCGAAAGATGAAGAAGGGGAAAATGCCTTCTTCGAACTCGACAAAGCCAACATCCAGGCTTCTTTGGCTATCCGGGCCTATCTTCTCCATGTTCTCAAATCATCCATGAATGGCGATGACCTCAAAAAGGATACCTACAGCATTCTCTCTTCTCTTTCCCGTCTCTCCTTGGCCTGCCAGAAGAAGATGATCATCGACAAGATCGATCAGGAAAACGCAAAAGAAAAATTGAGCAGCATCAACAACTTCATCTCCGATCTCTCCAATATTCTCTAATCGCTATCAGGCTATCGGCATCGATAGCCTTTTTCTTGCCTAGAAAAAAAGATTGCCTAGGGATTTCCCTAAACAATCTTTTGTTTTTATGCCTTCATGCTGACGATGTAGATATCGACAATCGGACGAGTGCCGTTTGCCTCTGTGTCATGATAGACTCTCAATGTGATGATATCCTTCATATTGACAGCAGGGGTGATGACGGTCGTTCCATCCTCATCCATGACAGCCGGTTTCTGATAGGTTCTAACGCCATTGGCAACATAGACGGCTCCATACTGGAGATAGGTCGAATAATCATAGCCAAAGGTCCAGGTCGCTGCTGTATCGCCAGTCAATGCCGTCGTGACATTGCTGATGATTACATCATCCCAGGTCGAGCCTTTCAGAGAAAGGACCTTGCTGGATGTCGTCGTTGCGGTAGAGGTCGTCAGAGTCGGCGTCTTCGAGCCCATATAGAAGTAGGGGAGAACATAGTCATTGAGCTTGTCTTCCATCGATGTCACGGTTGCACTGTCCCAAGCAGCGGCTGTTCCAGTCGGAGCAGAGAACGCTTCATTGTAGTAGACCTTGACAGTGACCGATGTCGTCGTTGGCGTGTAATCGATATTCACGCTCGAGCCATCGGCAAACTTCTTCGTGGCCGTGAATTTTCCATAGTATGTCGGATCGCCAGTGGAAAGGAATGTCTTGTAGTCGACCGTGAATCCGTCATTTTCGAAAATCTTCGCATTGGCCATCGTATAGTAATGGTTGTGTGTCAAAGTTCCATTCGTCTTGATTTGGAGATAGCCACCATTTGAGGTCGATGTCGTTAAAGCAACCTTGTCGCCGATATAGAAATATGGAAGCGTGTTGTTTCCGATGTAGTTGGAAATCGTTGTCGCATCGCTTGCGGCCCAGGCCGTGGAAGTCGATGGGGCTTCAACCTTCTCATCATAGAAGATACGCATAGCGGCAACCGCACTATCGGAATTGCTCCAGCGATAGACGCTCGCACGGATATAACCTGTCTTTGTTTCTCCGGCATCATCTGTATACGTCACTTCCTTTGTGGCGAAGAGAGAATCTTTTCCATAGCGGGTTCCGCCATCGATGATATCCCAGGAAGCATAGGCTGTTCTGAATTCAGTCAAGACTCGTTCATCGAACGTCTTGCCCTTGATCTGAACATAATGTCCATACGAAGAGGTTGTCTTTGTGGAATCTGGCGTATCCGTTCCAAGATAGCAATACGGAATCTGGGAGACGACCTGGCTTGGGAATCCGGCAGCCGTGAAGTTCGTCTGAACTGCACTGCTCCATTCCGTTGCCTGTGGGTTCCATGGGCTTCGATAGGTGACCGTCATCTTCGTGGCATAGACAGGATAGGAAGCCGTTCCATCACTCGGCTTGGTGATCTTGCAAATCAGTTTGCAGCCATCGGCATAGTCTCTTGTCGCCGTCATTTCCGTCGCAGCGGAGGTGATGTTTCCATCCGAATCCTTCACGGCATTGTCTTCGATCGTCCATGTCGAATCGCCTTCAGCCTCGGGAGTATCCGCGGCAAACTGTGCTTCAGCGAGAGGAATGATCTGCGTATTCCAAGGTCCGCCATAGATGGTTGTGACACCATTGGTCGAACTGGAATTATGATTCTTGGCACCTAAATAGATATACGGAGGAAGATGGCCATCATTGTTAGTCTTCATTGAATATCCCGTAGATGTCGTCTTATCAGCGGATGTGTCATCCGGAGAAACATCATCATACCATGTGCCGGTATGCGTGGCATCGAACGCTTCGATGTACTGAAGGTAGAGATAGGCCTTGCTTGTCGGCGTGGTCGAATTCAATGTCGCAATGATCTTATCGCCGTTCGAGAAAGTCTTTTCAGCCGTCATATTGTCGCCATAGGTTCCGTTTGCCACCGTGACAGTCCAGCCATCCGCAGCAAAGACCTTCTCCGCATTGGTGACAATCTTCGGCGTCACGAAAGTAGCCGATGTCGCTGTCGTGATGGTCAGTCGAGCGTAGGAGTTGCTAAAAGTGGCCGTGGTATCTGTATCGCCCAAATAGGCATACGGAATCTTATTTCCACCCAACTGGGTGTTGATTTCGCCCAACGTATCGCTGTCCCAATCCGTCGCTCCTGCTGGGATGTCGAGTTTATAGTAGAAGTAGAGATAAGCAGTAATCTTCGATGTTTCCGAAGAAGGCGGATCGATTGTGACAACCAATTCACAGCCATCGGCTTCCTCATAGGTCGCCTTTAAGCCCGTGCCATAGGTACACGATGTATCTTCGCATGTCCAGCCTGCCGCCGACAAAGTCGCCTTTGCAGCGGGGATGATTCTCGAATCATAGGTTCCGCCGGTGATGGTATAACGGCTATAGGTCGTGTTGAAAGAGGAGAACGTCGGCGATTTGGTCCCAAGGTAGAAGAACGTCGCCACATGGTTATCCATATCTGCCTTCATCGTATTCTGAACATCCGTCGGCCAGTCCGTGATGCCTGCTGGATCATAGACTTCGGCAAGGCTGACCGTCATATAGTAGCGAGTTGTTGCCGTCGAAGACGGAGTCGTCCATTTGACCGTCACGGTGTCACCCTTGTCAGCGAAGTCCTTGACGGCCGTCACGGTGCCATTCACATTGGTGACTGTCCAGCCATCGGCCTGATAGGCGGCCTGGGCATCTGTTAAAATCTGTGCATCGAATTTATATCCATAAATCGTCAAAGTCTTCGAAGAGGATGCGAATTTCGGATAGCAGACCGGACTTCCAAGATAAACATAGGGAAGCGTGATTCCGTCGATATCCGCCGCAATTTCATTGGCCGTTTCCGTATCCCAAGCAGTCGGTGCCTTCGTTTTATCATATGGGCAATCATAATAGGCCTTGAGATCCCAGTATCCGGAAGAATCCTTTCCGACGACAACCTTGATGGCATCCTTGACGCAAGTCAAAGAAGAGGAAGAAGCCGTGACCGTATAGCCGGCATCTTCATAGTCCTTCTGAATTCCAGCCAGCTTGCTCGAATCAAATTCATTCATGCCCGAAACGGAAAGATAGGTTCCCGACTTCGTCGTGGCATCCACCCATGTTCCATCCACTTTTCCCATATCGACATAGGGGATGATGTTGGAATCCATGTATTTGATCATCAAATCCACAATCGCCTTCTTCCAAAGCGTCGTCGTATAAATATCAACGCTCGAAGAAGAAGGAGAAGACTCACTTGCACTCGATGAGGAACTGACAGGCGTCGAAGAAGATGGGAGAGCACTTGAAGATGACGTCGACGTCGACGTCTCTGTAATTGGGCTCTCAGACGAAGAGGATAGACTCGAATCATTATTTCTTCCCGTACATGCCGTCATCGCCAAGAGAATCAATGGTAGAACAGCGAATTTCGATTTTTTCATAATTTGTGCCTCCTAATTATTGGAATGAATATAAAAGAAAGAAAAAAAAAGAAGCAATCGAATTGAGAACGGAGGACAAGTCGAATCTTTGTTTCTTTTTTCCATTTTTTCAATAAAAAAAGAGAGAAATCAAAAATCATTTTTTGATTATGATAAAAATATTTTATTTCTCTACACTTATTTTCAGCTGTAATGCAAAATGATGGAAGCGATTACAGAAGACCGGTCAAAGAAAAAGAAGCCTCATGCTTGTCTTAAAACATTTTAAGATTCAAGTCAAAGGAGGCTTCCTGCATTCGCTTTATTTCAACTCATCCTCATGGATTGGGCGACCGTTTCTATCGTAATTTTCTTCTGTTCCTCTCTTTTCCGGATCAATCAAAACTGCCTTTCTGGCTTCCTCATAGATTTTCTCTGTGATGTAATTCTTCTTCTCCCGATTCCGATTCTTCTTGATGAACTCAGGAAGCAGATCGAAGAATTTCTTCTTTGCCCCCTCCTGGGAAAGACGGACTTCCTCTCGGATCTTTTCATATCTCTGGATCACGCCATTCTTCTTGGCGATGACTTCCACCTTGCCAAAGAGATCGATCGATTTGATTAAGTCGATGAGGAAAACACCATAGGCCATGCCCAGGAGGAAGATTGTTCCGAAATGGGCAGCCACGACCCCACCACTGTACGTTCCGAACAGATAATTATAGAATGCCGAAAACCCGGCATACATAAAGGGATTGACACCATAATAATAAAGAACGGCAACCCCAAACCAGATCACATTGAAGATCGGACAGATGACGCCCAAGACATTGCCTTTCATATTCGTATAATCCCATAGACGAACCTTGAATCCCTTGACGAAGATGACACCGGCAAGAAATTCCAGTCCAACCATCATCAAAGCCATGCTGCAGATGGGAAGAAGATCCCAGACAGTGGCAAGCGACTGCTGATTTCTTTCGAATAGATTTCCCCATGGATTATAGAAGATGACATTCTCCGGCATGCAGGAATAGAAAAGATAGCAGAAAAGAAACATGAATACGACACCAAATCCATACATCGGAAGCCAGGGGCCTTTCATAAATCCAGGATTTACCCATTTCTTGACCGAAAAATAGCGTCTATAGAAAACCTCAATCACATAACCAATCACCGAGCCGAACAGAAAAAGGGCCAAGATGATCAAGAGTGTTTTGACAGGCGTCGAAGAGGATAATTCCTCCGTCAGTGACACAATATCCATTTTCTTCTCCTTGCTGATGAAATAAGTATAAGACAAGAAGAAAAAGAAATCTATCTTTTCACTTTTTCCTCAATGAAAATGGAGTATTTCCTTCTCTTGCTCCCTAGAGAAAATCAAGCATTGAATCAAAAGATATGATAATATATTGAGGTAAAAGTAAAGTGAATGCATTATGAATGAAAGAATTGTTTTTTTAGGAACACCCAAGCTGGCCGCTGATTGTCTTGAGGGCCTCGTGCAGGGTGGATTGAATATCGTTGCCGTCATAACGAAGGAAGACAAAATACGTGGAAGACATAACCAGGTCGAGGAATCAGAAGTCGCCAAAATGGCAAAGAAGCTCATGATTCCTGTCTTCAAGCCTCACAAGCTGAATCTCGAACATGATTTTCTTCATGAACTTGATTTCGATCTCCTTCTGACCTTCGCCTATGGCCAGTATATCAATGATGAAATTCTCACCATGGGAAAATATAAGCCACTCAACCTTCATGGATCCCTTCTTCCGAAATATCGAGGAGCCGCACCCATGCAATACGCCCTGAGAAATGGCGATGAAATCACCGGCGTTTCTCTTATGGAGATGGTGCATGAGATGGATGCGGGAGATGTTTATGCTGTCAAAAATTTCCCTTTGACCATCGAGGATAACTATACAAGCCTCTGCGACAAGATATCCAAATGTGCCACTGCCCTCGCTTTGGAAGCCTTGCCGAAATATTTCAAAGGCGAACTGAAGCCTGTTCCACAGAACAAGGAAGAAGTGACCTTCACCCATATGATCACAAAGGAAGACGAACATCTCGATGTGCATCAGGATACCTTCTCCTTCATCAACCAGGTGAGAATGCTCTCTTTGACACCCGGTGGGCATGTCCGCTATAAGAATGAAATCATCAAGATCTTCCACGTGACGAGACTCAATGATCATATCGAAGGAAAGGAAGGAGAAATTCTCCTTTCCCATAAAAAGCAGATCATCCTCCAGCTGAAGGATGGACAGGTCAACATCGATCTTTTGCAGAGACCTGGAAAGAAGATGATGTCCGCAAGCGACTTCAACAACGGCATCAAAGACTTCCAAGGAGCAATTTTGGAATAATGTCGAAAAAAGAAAAAATAGAAAAAACGAATGCAATGCGCCTTCTCGACCAGATGGGGATACCCTATCAGATTCATGAATACGATCCAGACAAAGCCGTTTCCTGCAAGGAAGTCGCCAGCATCCTGTCTCAGGATGTCGAAACCGTCTTCAAGACACTGGTCACCACATCGAAAAGCAAGGAACACTATGTTTTTGTCGTTCCAGGAGAAGGAACGCTCGACTTAAAGAAGGCAAGCAGAATCACAGATGAGAAATTCATCGAGATGATTCCCCAAAAGGAACTTCTCCCCCTGACGGGATACATCCATGGCGGATGTTCCCCGCTTGGCATGAAAAAGGCTTTCCAGACCTATATTGACGAAACAGCTCAATTGTTCGAACATATTTTTGTCAGTGGAGGAAAACGAGGGCTGCAGATCGAAATCTCTCCTCTCGATTTGCAGAAAGCCACGAATGCCATCTTTGCCGATATCACAGAAATGGAGTGAAGCAATGAAAGAAGAATACCAAAAATCAAAAGTGATTCTCGGACTGATGAGAATCGACAAGCTCACTGAGGACGAACTCTATCATCTCATCTTAGGATGCATCGAAATGAACATCCACTCCTTTGACATCTCCGACATCTATCTCAACCATGAAGCTGAAACGAAGCTCGGAGAGGTCCTTCTTTCCCATCCGGAGCTAAGAGAAGAGATGTTCATCCAGACAAAATGCGGAATCATCCGCGATACGCCTGGAAAGACAACGATGGATCTTTCCTATGACCATATCATTGAGGCTGTGAATGCTTCCCTAACGAGAATGAATCTTTCCTATGTCGATTCCCTGCTTTTGCACCGTGTGGATATCTTCATGGACAATGTGGAAATCGCAAGAGCACTCAAAAGACTCCACAAGGAAGGAAAGGTCCATCACTTCGGCGTTTCCAATATGGATTGTGAGATGATCGAATATCTTCAGGAAGAATTCCCTCTTCCCTTCGAAGTCGATCAGCTTCAGGTCTCGCTCGGTCAGCTTTCCCTATTGAGCGAAGCCTTCAATGTGAATTTCCCTCAGCAGAAGCCAAACCTTTCAAGCGGACTCTTCTTCTATCTGAAAAGGAAAAAAATCAAACTCCAATGCTGGTCACCTTACCAAGTCGGATTCTTCGAAGGATCCATCTTCAATAAGGAAAGGCTTCCGAAGCTCAACGAAAAACTCGAGGAACTTGCCGGAAAATATAATGCGACACCCTGCATGATTGCCACTGCCTTTCTTGCCATGCTCACAAAGGATGTGGAGATCATCACAGGAAGCACAAATCTTGCCCACATAAAGGAAACCCTTCTCGGAGCATCCCTTGTCCTTACGAAAGAAGACTGGTACGACTTATACACATCAACAGGAAACCTGTTGCCATAAAGGAGATCACCGACATGAATCAACACCCAAAATGGCTCGACACCGCCTGCTTTTATGAAATTTACCCGCAATCCTTCTTTGATAGCAACAATGATGGAATCGGCGATATCAACGGAATCATCAAGAAGCTCGATTACATCCAGGACCTCGGATTTGACGCCCTCTGGATCAATCCGATCTATGTTTCCCCCTTTCTCGACGCCGGATATGATGTCAGTGATTTTCTGAAGGTCGACAAGCGCTATGGAACAAATCAGGACCTTTACCGGCTGTTCAAGGAAGTGCATAAAAGAAATATGCATATCCTTCTCGATTTGGTCCCTGGACACACCTCGATTGCGCACCCCTGGTTCAAAAAATCCTGCCAGGCAAAAAAGAATGAATTCTCGGATCGCTACATCTGGACAGACAAAGTCTGGACAACGCCAAAGAACCTTCCTGTCCTGAGAGGAATCTCAGAAAGAGATGGCGCTGTCGTGACCAATTTCTTCTCGATCCAGCCCGCTCTCAACTATGGTTTCTATGAACCGCATGAAAGCTATGAACAGGCCATACAGGATGATGGCCCACAGAAAACCATCAAGGCCATGATTGAAATCATCAAGTTTTGGTTAGAAAAAGGATGCGATGGATTCCGCTGCGATATGGCTGGATGGCTGGTGAAAAACGATCCAGACCAGGAAGGAAGCGTCCTTGTCTGGCAGCAGATCATCAACGATGTCAAACAGGAATATCCAGAGTCCGCCTTTGTCAGCGAATGGAACAATCCATCCCAGTCCCTTCGTGCCGGTTTTGACATGGATTTCCTTCTTCAGGATGAATTTAACCCATACAATTCCTTGCTCGCCAGAACGGAGCATCCATATTTCCAGTTCAATGAAGAAAAGAAAGATGCGAAAATCTTCTTTGAACACTTCAAAGATGTCTATATGACTGCCCTTGAAAACAACAAATTCGTCTCCATCATCTCCGGAAATCATGATACGAAAAGAATCGCATCGTTCCTCACCAAGGAAGAACTCAAATTCTATTACACCTTCCAGTTCACCATGCCCAATGTTCCCTTCCTCTACTACGGCGATGAAATCGGAATGAAACATGTCGAAGGCCTCGCCTCTGTCGAAGGTGGATATCAGAGAACAGGAAGCCGCACACCGATGCAATGGGACAAAACCAAGAATGCCGGATTCTCCACCGCCAAGAAACTCTATCTCCCACTCGATTCCTCCCGAAAAGGAATCTCCGTCATGGAAGAAAAAGAAGACATGGATTCCCTCTATTCCTTTTTGAAGACCTTGCTCTCCTTCAAGAAGGAGCATGTCGCCTTGGATAACGATGCCGACTTCGAACTTGTCAAGACAAGCGGCTATTCTCCCCTTGTCTATGTCCGACACAAATATAAAGAAAAACTTCTCATCGCCATCAATCCATCCAGCAAGAAGTACAACATCACCTATGAAGCCGGCTTCCATGGAAATTCCCTTTTCTCCATCGGAGAAGCCTCCATCGACAAGGAAAAAGGAAAAATCAAGCTCTCACCGCATTCCTTGATCATCTTGGAATGATATCATTCCGTATCATGCCGACTTGGTCATTCTCTTCTTTTCTCATTTATCCAACCATCAATCGAAACATTCAACTGGATAAAAACAAAACCCTCATGCATAGGGGCTGTTAAAGTATTCGATGTTTAGAAAATAAACATTGGATGACTGACAACGGCCCTTTTTCAATTGAAAGTGGATTTCTATGAAATCACAGACATTGCTCAAAAAAT
>CAVKZJ010000035.1:0-15651 GCA_963660905.1 bacterium
ACCTTCAAACCAAGCTGTAACATTGACAGTTAAAGAAGCTTTGTTAGAAGATGGTGCTGCTGTTGTTCCGATATAATCGGATCTCCCATTTGGAGTAGTGACTTTACCTGTGGCACGATCCCATGTAGTTGAACCGGACTTTGTATATTCCTGGCCAAAGACATAGACGACATCACTACTTGCTCCAGTAGTAACCGGAGTAGTACTGTATGTTCCAGTTGAATTTTCTCCATTAACATACTTATCTGCGTTTGTTGTCGCTCTATTAGGAGCCAAAACCAAACGTCTATTAGTTGTTGAATCAGCTGCATCATGGAACGAAATTCTCAAACCAGGCATTGTTGTACCAGATGCGGAATCAGTAACCTGACATTCCTTTGGATCGAGGAAGATTGCATAAGTGGAAGTAACACCAGAATCAACAGCAACATCGAAAGTATATTGCCATGTAATTGCATAATACTTTGAGGTAGTACCTAGCTTGAAATCTATTGAAGTGATTTTTTGATAATGGTCTGTTGTGTCTGGAACATCTGTCCAAACATTAGTGCCATCAAAAGAAGCATCTAACATGCCTGTAGCAGTAACTTCAATAGTGTCAGTTGAACCTGTTTTTTGTGTAGTTCCATTTCCAGCTATAGCTGTGACAGTAAGATTTCCATCAGCGGAAGTAGTAATGAATTTACTTGCATTGACTTGAACTTGTCTTGTTGCAGTGAACCATGCGACGGTTCCAGTGACGGAAGCAACTGTCGTAGCCGTGATTAAGGCCAAAGCTGGGACGATAATCTTGGATTTCTTAAATTTGTTTTTCATACTTGTTTTCTTCTCCTTTCTTTATTTATTTTTAGAGAAAACAAAAACAAGAAACCTTTGAGATAGTAAAAAGAACGATCCCAAAATGTATCTTGGGACAATAAGAAAGATAAATTGTGTTTCCAGGAACAGGGTGGTCCCTAAAAGCATGTCTATCTCTAGAACCAATTTTACAAAAAAAAAAAAAAATGCAAGTGGCGCGCCAAAAATTTCAATAAAAATCGACATAAAAAATGATGAAGTAAAATTTCAGCCAGTCTATTTGAGTTATGTTAAATATTAGTTTTATATTAAATATTGATAGAAGCTTAATAAAGTTTATATATAGTGACAGCTATCCAGAACTGATTTCATAAATCATCAAAACTTATAGGACTATGATTATCTTATGACAACTAGATTACTGTGAATTAAGAAATTTTAAATCAAATCTGATGGATGAGCAATCTGTTATTCGTATATAAGAGGATTTCTCCTTTCAATTACTTGTTATGGTCTCATACTTTGCAGACAGCAATATATGTTTTAGTTTGGTTGTTTCATGATATTTCAATAATTGAGATGGTTTCCATCTAAAAGAAATTTTCGACGAATTGTTGGTGATTTTAAAGTTTATTATTTAAAAAAGAAAAAGGTGAACTCTTTTGAATTCACCCTATATGGTTATTGCTTAAGAATATCTCTTGCATCGAACCTTAAGCCGAATGTGCCATTATAGAGATATATCTCTAATAGACCGGTTCGACTGTTATCCATAATGGTGGAGCTGACCGGGATCGAACCGGCGACCTTCTCGTTGCGAACGAGACGCTCTCCCAACTGAGCTACAGCCCCAAAGCCCATCAATTATATAAAAAAATAATCATTATATCAATCTATGAATGACAAAATGATGCGATATTTTTCGATCAGATCCTCTATTGAGAGGGCGGCATTGGCTGCGCTTGGGCTTGGAAGAGGAAAGGAATCCTTCCCGATATATTTCTGATACACGTCATAACTGACTTTTCCTGTGTTGAAAACAGCTCTGATCGGATAGTCTCTCCTGATTTTCTCGATGATTTCCTTTGAGGAGATGACATTGCGGATGCTTGCATCGCTCGAGGCACGGATATCGCATTCATAGATGGAATCATATAATGCGATATGATGCCGGGAAAGGAAATCTTTTCTTTCCTCAATCGAAAGAGGTTCCTCTTCCTTGAATACCCCGGAGAGAATCTTATAGAACCGATTTGTCTTGTGAGCGTAATAGAAGCAGGCTTTCCTTGTGGCGATGGATGGAAGAGAGCCGAGAATCAGAATCTTTGCCCCATCCGGAAGAAAAGGTTTCAGGCTCTCGTGCGTGACATGATTATATTCCATAATAGAAAATGCCTGGCAAAATTGCCAGGCAAGGTGGATTACTTCTTCAATTTGATGACAAGGACGTTTTTGTTGGACAATGCGCTGACGAGAAGAAGAACAGCGTAGATGATGAAGGCGATACCCAAAATCAAGCTGGCATACTGCATCATTCCGCCGACATTGAACCAGAGCAAGAAGCCGAAGGTGAGAAGAAGAGCGCCCAAGACGAGCATGAAGATGTTTCCGACAAGGTTTCTCTTTCCGATGAAGCCGCAGAGAGCGTCAACGAGATAAAGAGCGCCGATGACGATCATCAATAAGGAAATCAGCTGGAAATAGTATGAAAAGAGACAAAGACCTCCCACAGGCATCAAGGCGAGTCCCAGAGTGATCAGGATCGCACCGCTATAGCCATTGTTTCCGACCAGTGTCTTCTCTATGATGGCACCGACAGTGACAAGCGCAGCACCGCTGACCAGCATGGAAATCGACAACAGCCAACCCAACACATCGTTTCCGCTGATGCCGACGCAGAGCAGAATACCTAAGACCAAGAAAAGGATTCCTTGGAGCAACATACTTTTATTTTTCATGATTCATCCCTCCTAAAAGCCTAGATAATATATCCCTTTTTTGTGATAAAATAAAGAAAAATTTATGAAAATATTGCTTTTGCCAGATTCCTTCAAGGGAACTCTTTCTTCTAGAGAGGTCATCGACGTTCTTCAGGGGGTTCTTCATGAAGAATTCGTGGATGCCATGGTGTATTCCTTTCCCTTTTCTGATGGGGGAGAAAATGCTCTCGACTGCTATAAAGCAATCTTGAAAGGGGTAAAAGAAATCAGAGTGGAGACCTCTTCTCCGGACCTAGAAAGAAGACAGAAGGTTTCGTATCTGATTTATCAGGATACAGCCATCATCGAATCTGCAAAGGCCATCGGACTCATGCAGACAGAAGAAAAGAATCCCTTCCAGACCTCGAGTTCTCCTTTAGGGGAAGTTCTTCTTTCTGTGGTGGATCATGGCATATATTCCATCATCCTGACTTTGGGAGGGACCTGCACGAATGATGGCGGATGCGGGTTGCTTTCTGCTATCGGATTCAGATTTCTGGATGTGGTTGGAAATCCTATTCTTCCGACAGGAGGGAGACTTGGCAATATAGAAAAAATCGATATAAGCCATCTCGATAAAAGATTCCTAGACTGTCATTTCACGCTTCTTTCTGATTGCACGAATCCACTTCTCGGGAAAGACGGGGCAAGCCATGTGTTCTCCTATCAGAAGGGTGCCATAAAGGAAGAAGAAAGAGAGACTCTTGAGAAGAACATGTCTCATTATGCTTCCCTATTGGAGAATATGACACAGAAAAAGACAAGGAATCTTCCTGGGATGGGTGCAGCGGGTGGAATTCCTTTTGGCATCTCTCAGTTTTTCGATTTTCATCTCTCTTCGGGTGCGGAAGAGATTCTTTCTCTCTATCAGATCGATTCTCTTCTCGATGAAGTGGATCTTCTCATCACCGGGGAAGGAAAGACGGATTCTTCGTCCCTGAATGGAAAATGTATTTCGGTTTTGGCTTCGCATGCAAGAAAGAAGAACAAGAAGGTCTTGCTTGTCTCGGGATATATCGAGCCGGAAATCATTCCTTCTTTATATGACATCGGAATCACCGACTATGTATCCGTCGAAAAAGACCAGTCCAAAGACTTCTCGTCGATTCAAAGGAATGCAAAGCAGAATCTCAGGAATGCTTTCAGGAAATATCTCAAGGAGGAAGGCACGCGATGTTTTATCTAGTCAAAGTTCTCATCGGAAGATCGATTGTCGCATTGGACCGTCCTTTTTCCTATTACACTCTGGATGAGACGATCACACAGGGAATGCGTGTGCTCGTCAGTTTCGGCTCAAGCAAGGAGACCACGGGATTTGTCCTAGAGGTTCCTAAGAAGTTCGATATGACGATTGAGGAATATCAGGAAAAGGAAGGAATCAAGCTATCGAAGATCATTCGCAAGATTGATGAAGAGCCTCTTTTGGATGAATCTCTCCTTTCCTTGGCAAAGGAGATGTCGGACTATTATCAGTCCGATCTGATCCGCGTACTCAATACCATGCTTCCTCCTTCTTTGAAGCCGAAGGATTCTGCCTTGAAGAAGCCACAGGGGAAGTTCATCACCTATGTCTTTGCAAACAAGAAAAGCGATGAGGAACTCACAAGCCTGACAAGGAATGAAAAAGATCTTTATGAGAAAATATTCAAGGAGGAGGATGGAATCCGCCTGAGCAGAGTCACAGCAAAGAAAAGCCTAGAGAAACTCCTCGAGAAGGATTTCATCCGCAAGGAAGAGATTCCTGTCAGCCGAATTCCAGAACTTGAGATCAAGAAGCTTCTTCCCGTCTCCCTGACTCGTGAACAGGAAGAGGTCTATCAGAGAGTCCTCTGCGGGAAGGAAAAGGAAGTCTTTCTTCTTGAAGGTGTGACGGGATCCGGAAAGACGGAAGTCTATCTCAAACTGGCGGAGTCATTTCTCAAGGAAGGAAAAGGCGTCCTTGTCCTGATTCCGGAAATCGTCTTGACTGATCAGATGTCGATTCTGTTTGCCAGTCATTTTCCCGATACCCTTTCGATTCTGAATTCTTCTCTGTCGGATAGCCGAAAATATGATGAATACAAAAGAATCCTCTCTGGAGAATCTAAGATTGTCTTAGGAACGAGAAGTGCGATTTTCGCACCGGTTCAGAATCTCGGTCTCATCATCATCGACGAAGAACATTCTTCTTCCTATAAGCAGGACACCAATCCATATTATGACGCAAGAACAGTGGCTCTGATGCGTGCAGAGAAAAATAGATGCAGGCTTCTTCTTGCCAGTGCCACGCCACGGATCATTGATAAGGCAAGAGCGATGAAGAATGTCTATACACCGCTTTTCATGATGCACCGCTATAGCAAGAATCAAGAAAAGGATATCCTTTTTGTCGATATGAACAAATCGGAAAATCTCGATCCGAAATCGTCCTCGATGATTTCTCTTCCTCTTCAGAAGGAAATCCAAAAGACTTTGGAAAGAAAAGAACAGGTCATGGTGCTTCTCAATCGAAGAGGCTATGCCCCTATCTTCATCTGCCGAAACTGCCACAAGACGGTCAAGTGTCCCAATTGCAATATCCCTCTCAATTTCCATAAGAAGAACAACCTCCTCAAATGCCATCATTGCGGGTATCAGGTCTCGGCCTATGATTATTCCTGTGAATGCAAAAGCAAGGATTTTCTTACCCTCGGCTATGGAACGGAGCGTGCCTATGAGGAATTGCGAATGCTTTTTCCCTTTGCGAAGATCTATCGCCTGGATAGCGATGTCTCTTCCTATGAGACACGCCATGAGGTGCTGCAGTCCTTTGCCGAAGGCGAGAGCGACATCGTCGTCGGAACCCAGCTCATCGCCAAAGGCCATAACTTCAAAAATGTCACTCTGGCCTGCATGCTGGATTGTGATGCCTCCCTTTCTCTTCCGACCTATATGGCAAATGAGGATAGCTTTGATCTCATTAGCCAGTTTGTCGGAAGAGCGGGAAGGGGAGACAAGAAGGGAATGGTTGTCCTTCAGACCTACAGCATGGAAAATAAGGTCATCGACCTGGCATCCAGGCAGGATTATTCCTCGTTCTATGAATATGAGATGGAAGAAAGGAAGAAATATCTTTATCCACCCTATACTTTCTTAACCGCCATCACGATCAAGGCACTTGATCAGAAATACTGCGATGATGTCGCCTTCAAGGTGAAACAGTATCTTCTCTCTTCGATTGGAAACAAGAAGTTCAATGTCTATGGCCCTTCGATTCCCTATATCCCCTATGTGAATGGAAGGTATTCTCGGAATATCCTTCTGAAATATAAGTCACAGGAAGAGGCAAGAGAGATACTCCGTGGAATCAAGGCCCTTCGCATCGCCAATAAGGAAGCCGAGATTCTCATCAATGTCGATCCGGGAAGTGAGAATCTTTAGCGACAATTCCTCTTGATTTTGTTACAATAATACGGCATAAAAATAAGGAGATAATCATGGTCACAGTCTCGATTCTTGGCATGGATTATTATGAGGCCATCGCCAAAACAAAATTACTTCATAAAAAGCTTGTCGAAGCCTATGGCATTCGGGACGACGAACTCGAGTTCTTCGCTCCGGAATCCTTCATCATTCATGATGGATTCGAGCAGACTTCCTTCCGATTGAACATCCAGGTCGAAGCACCTTATGATGACGAGGATAAGGAAGAGGAAGTCAAGGACATCCTCTTCGATGCCCTGAAGGATACGGCGATTCATCTTCGCGTGGTCTTCCGCTATTATGATCCGGAACATGAATACATCAAAGTTGATGACACGTATCCGAAATACATGTCGGAATCCAATACGGTGAAAGCCGACAATCACGATCACGATCATGATGATGAGGATGAGGGTCATGAAGAGGAGAACTATGATGAACCCTATATGGGAGACATCATCTCGCAGTTCGACGAATATATCAAGGAACATCCCGATGCGAGCACCAAGGAAGTCTATGAAGCCTTGTCCGGCATCCGTGAGCAGGTAACTGAGAATCATCACGCGGATGAGGAGGACGACAACGACGATTTCGGAAACGATCAGAACGAATAAGAAAAGAAAGGCTATTCGGAAGAGTAAAAATACTTTTTTCCTGGTAGCCTTTTTTCGTGAAATAGAGGAATGAAGGATCACATTCTCTTTCTAGAAGAGGAGAGACTTCTTGTCTAGGATGTCCTTACTATGGAAAAAGACAACATGTCTGAACTGATTCTCGGATACGAGAAGATCGGCTTCCTTTTTGCTTTGATGAACATTCACCCTGGAAAAGAAGACATTCTTTCTGTTTTTGAATAGATAATCAGAATAGCTTCCTGGATCGATCGTGCCTGTAAAAAGAATGGCCGCCTCTTTCTTATGGTCGACAATCTCTCTGGATCTCCTGTTTTCCAGTTGCGGATCCTGAATGAGGAGAATGGATGCATCCATTCTTTCCGTTATCTCGATATCCTTTTTCAGATAGACTTCCTTTTCCTCGACAAAGAAATCCGCATTTTCCATCCGATAAGGAATTCCTTTTTCGTTCAAGAAGGAAATGATATCCATGTTTCGTCCATTCCTTGGAAGAGGAAGGATGATTTCATTATGTATCTGACTTATTTCAGAAAGAAACAATTTCTTATTTTCTTCATAGGAGTTTTCTTTCTTATAAGCCGAATCGATAAGGGCAAGATCGGCTTTGATGTCTCGAAGCTTATCCACGGCGAACACGCTTTCTTCGAGATAGTCTCCTGTATAGAGAATCGTTTTATCCTGAAGATGTATCTCTATGGAAAGACTTCCGAAGCAGTGTCCGCTTCTTCGTGGAATGATGAATAGATCGTCGTTTAGTCTGAGTGGAGTATTCGGATTGAGAATGATGACATTTTCGATTTTCTTTTTCAATAGATGGTAGGTTTCCCTTGAACAGAGGAGTGTTCCATGGAATCCTCTTTTTAAGAGTTCGTCGATAGCTCCTGTATGGTCAAGATGGGAATGGGAGAGAAAAAGATAGTCAATTTTTTTTACATCGGTTTTCGAAAAATCCGGGCATTGATTCTCTTTTCCTCTTCCACAATCGAGAAGAACTTTATATTTTTCATTCTGAATCAGAAAACAATTTCTTCCATGCTCGCCGATTCCGCCAAGAGCAATATATTCCATGGATCAGTCTACCTCTCGAATATACTCTGGAGAATAATAGATTTCCCTATTGGATGAAAGTGGAATCTCTTTTTCTGAATAGAAATAGAAGAGTCGGTCCTTTTCATCCTTTCCGACAATATGATATCTTCCTCCCAGATATTGGGATTGGAGAATTTGAATTGCGACTTTGCATTCTTTTTCCTCGGAAAGAGAGATGTCTTCCGGTCTTATGAAATGGTGTTCATCCAAAAACGAGGCTTTTCCGATGAAGTTGGCGACAAATCGACTCTTTGGTTTCCAATAGATCTGCTCAGGACTTCCTTTTTCGATGATCTTTCCCTGATTCATGATGATGATCGAATCGGAAATAGACATCGCTTCTTCCTGGTCATGGGTGACAAAGATGCTTGTCGTGCCAAGCTTCTTCACGAGGCTTCGGATTTCGATTCGCATCTCTTCCCGTAAGAGTGCGTCAAGAGCGGATAGTGGTTCATCAAAGAGGATGATATCCGGGGATATGACGATGGCTCTGGCGATGGCGACCCTCTGCTTCTGCCCGCCGGAGAGCTCATCGGGCATCCGCTTGGCAAAGGAGTCCATCTTGACCAGACGAAGTGCTTCCATTGCTTTTTCTTCGCTTTCCTTCTTATATTCCTTATGGTTCTTCAGATAGTTTTTCATTCCTATCTTTCTTCTGTTGGAATACGCATAGCGCACATTTTCCAGGACTGTCATATTTGGCCACAGGGCAAAATCCTGAAACACGAAGGCGATGTTTCTTTTGAAGGGCTCGACGTCGATATTCATCTTCTGATCAAAGACGATGCTGTCACCGAGAAGAATCTTTCCCGTGTCGGATTTCTCGAGTCCGGCAATGATTCTCAAAAGAGTTGTCTTCCCACAGCCGGAGAGGCCGAGAAGCGTCGTCAGACTTCCGCTTTCGATTTCCAGGCTCAGGCTTTCGAGCACCTTTGTCTTTTTATCGAACGTTTTGGATATATTCTGTATGGAGAGGTTCATGCTTTTTTCTTTTCCTTTCTTGCCTGGAAGAATTCTATAGGCAATAAGAGTGCCAAGGTCAAGAAGACAGAGACAACGGCCAGGGCCATGGCGGCCTGCTGGTTTCCCTGCTCGAATTGCCGGTCGATATATAAGGAGATGGTGTAATAGCTCGGTGGCTGAAGAAGCTTGGCAGTGACAAGTTCCCTCAAGGTGATGATGAAGGTCATGGCAAAGCCATAGAAGGCGCCTTTCATGGCTTTCGGAAGAATGATGAAGAAATCGATTCTTGCCTGATTCTTCGAATAGATTTCGCCTGCCTCGATCATGGAGGCAGGCATCTGGATGAGGCTGTTTTTGATGTAAGAGAGCATGCCGGGCAGGAAGATGACGCTATAGCCGATGACAAGCATCCATTTTGTTCGATAGACAGGGAAAGCCTTATAGATGGCATTGAAGAACATAATCATGCCGATACCCGTGACGATATTCGGAATCATCTGGGGAAACATCGAGAGAAATTCCACGCCCTTTCCAAGCTTTCTTCTCTTGTTACGATAGATATAGATGCCAAAGACAAGCCCTATGAAGAAGGAATTCCTGATGGCATCAAATCCGCTTGAGAATCCTTCTTCTCCCATGAAGGCAATTCTGTAATTATCCCATGTGAAGTTTCCTTCCGAGGAGAAATTCTTATATAGCGTATTCTTGAAGGAAGAAACGAGAATGGTGAATAAGGGAATGACACAAGAAAAGAAGAAGATGAGAAGAAGGAAAATCGAACCTAGGACAGAAGGAAGAATTCTGTTATCGATTTTTCCTTCGCCCTCTTCTTTCAAAGCAAGGCTTTTCTTGTTGGTGATGACAATCTGAACCACCCAGAGAAGCATACAGATGGAGACAAGAAGGGAAGCGAGAGAGGACGCCATGGAAAAGTCGATCGGTGCCACCTGCATTTTGTTCGTGATGAGGGTGGTAAAGACATAGACATTGATTTCCACTCCGAAGGTGGCCGGTGTTCCATATTCACTTAAGGCTTTTACGAAGACAAGAAAGGCACCGATTGCAAAATTCGGAAGAAGAATTGGAGCATAGACCTTCATGAATCGACTGAACCTGTTTTTCACGTAGACATCGTTCGCGTCATCAAGACTCTTCGGAAAGGAAGAAAATGCTCCTTTGAGCATGGTCATTAAGAAGGGAGAAGTGTGCATCGACATGATCCAGACCATGCCGAAGAAAGAATAGAAGGATTTGGCTAAGGGACGAAGGAATGGAATGTTCCGATAGAGGATGCCGTTTCTTTGCATGAAGAGCATCCATCCCATGGAATTGATGTAGGGCGGGACCATGAAAGGAATCATCAAGAGAAGGTCGAGCCACCATATCTTCTTCAGTCTCGTCTTGGATAGGATATAGGCTTCGACGATGCCAATCACGGACGAAAGAAGCGTGACGGAAAGACCGAGATATAGGGAATTGAGAATCGCGGATCCGATTTCCTCGATGGAAAACATATTCTGATAATTCAGGAATGTGAATTGATCATTCGAATCGAGAAAGGACTGACGGAAAATCGAGAGAATCGGCATGAGGATGAAAAAGACGGATACAACACAAAGAAGAATACCTGCAGTCAGGTATTCCAGTTTGCGTCTATCTTTGAAAAAAGAAGAAAGGGAGGACATTTTATTTCTTCAGGAGTGCTACGAAGTCCGTGGCGATCTTTGTGCCGTTTGCCGCCATATCGTTCCAGTTCAGATTCTCAAGCTGATCGATCTGTGAAGAGCCAAGTCTCTCGCTGGAGGCACTGACATCCGTTCTTCCAGGAAGAAGATAGGCTTTGGCAACGAGTTCCTGAGCAGCAGTCGTGCAAAGATAATCCATCACCTTCTTTGCCTCATCGACATGGGAGGAACTATTCATGATCATCGCTGGTCTTGCATTGATGACCGTGCCGCCTTTCGGGTAGTAGATATCGATGGTCTTTCCTTTTTTCTTATCGGAATAGGCATTGTAGTCCACTCCACCGACAAGAATGTCGACTTTTCCAGACTCCACATCCGCTAAAGCCGTCTTATTTCCGCCACCGTTTTTCAATCCGTTGTCTGCCCAGCTGTTGAAGTCCTTATAGGCAGCTTCTTCTCCTTTTGAGGAGACGTAGCCGGCCAAAAAATCCTTGCAGGCTCCCGACTTGGTCGGATCAGGGATGGACATCTTGGCTTCTCCGGATTCTTTTAACACTCCATTGACCTTGCTCTGGTCTCCGAAATCTTCCCAATCGAGTTTTTCGATTTTCTCTTTATCGACAAACTCGGTATTGTACAATACGCCGACAGCCGAGGCGCTTGTTCCCCAGATTTTATTGCTTTCGTGCTTAAATTCGCTCGCCAATTTATCGCTTCCTTCTGGAGTATAGGCCATAAGGCTAAGATTGGATAAGGAAGAGATGCCATCGCTCCAGGAAGCCAAAATGAGAACATCGCAGACAGGATTTGTCTTCTCAGCTTCGATTTTTGCCAGCAATTCACCAGTGGTTCCAGAGGTGACAACCATATCGATGTCGCTGTAGGCTTTTTCGAAGCCGGCTTCCAGGTCGGTCTGCAATCCGGCAGGGGAGGGCATATAGACATTTACTGTCTTCTTTCCTGTGTCCGTCTTTTCAGAGTTCTGATTTGATCCTCCTGTGCTGTCTGTGCTGCCATTTGAAGATGTGGAAGAGCCAGTCTTGCATCCTGCCAATGACATAGAGAGCAGTGCGAATCCTAAAAATAGTTTTTTCGTTTTCATGTTTTTTCCTCGCTTCCATTTTAGGATAGGAAGAAGGAATCAGGCTGTAAAACATCGAAAAGATTGTAAAAAAGTTTGTAAACAAGATTTGGCTGGCATGCGAATTCTCATGATTGATAGAAAGAAAATGACAGAATCACGAAAGCATGCAACGACAACTGAACACTTTTGCTTTCGATTGGAAAAGTGTTCAGTAGAACAAATCCCCTTTCAATAGACAATATAGACATCTTTTTCCTATAAAATCATCCTTTTCTCTTTCTTCTGGATTCATATCTGTTTCTTCTCTTTTTCATTCTTTTCATGTTGGCGTATGCCTGGATGGTGGCTGCTTTACTATTGGTGGCAATAAAGGCAATGATCATCTTCTGTTCTGTTTTCATCTGATAAGGACCTCCTGATGTTTCCATCAAGGGACTTGTTTTTTCTGCGAGGGAAGAATGCTCAAATAAAGGACCTCAAAATATAAATTTGCCTTTCGCTCAGAAAAAGTTTTCAGCACTTTATTTCGGGAATATGGCGTCATGCTGGAAAAATAACCGAATTTCAGTCTTTTCTTATCTTTTTACACGATTTTTAATTTTCACATTGATAATCTTACAATTAATTATATAATTCAATCAAAAAACGTAGAATTCTACGAAAATTGAGATTAGAAATAGTAAAAAGAGATTCTTATTTGAATAAACTGATCAAAGTAAGAAATAATGGGTCTGCAAAAGTCATGACTGGCATTAGAAGATGCTGAAAATCTTATTTATTAGAAAATATATATACTGCTTTTTAAAAGATAATCTCCCTCGTTTCACGTATTTCCGAGAAATTCGGCATTTCAAGCTTGGATGGCAAAAAACAGCTTAGTTAAGAGAAAAATCGAGGATGCAGGAAATCACTGTATTCATGATTTTGTGCATAGAAAAGAAGATTTCTGTACCAGTTATGTAGAGGCCTGAGAAAGGATGATTCTTGATTATTTTGTCTTTACGGCCTTGAAGCAGGCGATGATGTCATTATCGATTTCATATCCAAGAGAGAAGAGCAGTCCGAATTTTCCATTGGTCGCATTGAACTCGCCTTCGATTCCCATGACTGTGAAGGTTTTCGGGGCTTCCTCTTCATACAGATAGATTTCCACATGATTTTCTTTGTATCCTATGCCATCGATCGCACTGAGCATGGAGGCGTATTTTGTGGTTCTTTCACCATGAACGACTCCTTTTTCTTCCAGATAACTACACATCTCATCGAGAGTTGAGACGATGACCTCTGGTTCAGTCGTGGTCGGCGTTGAAGTCGATTCAGAATCAGAAATCGGTTCCGTTGTAGAGGAAGGACTGCTAGTATTCGAAATGACGGAATTCTTGTTGCAGGACGTGAGCATGCCGATAAGTAAGGGAAGGATAAGAAATACTTTCTTCATAATGAGATTCTCCTTTATGGATAGGAAAAATATAGCAAGGAGAAAATCATATTTCCATGCACATTCTGTGCGGAAATCAGATGCTTTTCAGGCTTTCTAGATAATCATGGAGAAGGAGAGCGTATTTGTTTTCCATCTTATAGAGGGAGTCGAAAAAGGAAGCGCTGAATATTTTCATCTCTTCATTATTCATTTGGATATCTTTTTCATCGAAGAGCCCAAGCTCATATCTTATGAAGAGAAAATAATAGGCAAAATCAGAATTCTCCTTATCGAGAGCCAACCGTCTCATGTGTCGAGTGAAAAGAGAATCGTATTCCTGAATGAATTGTCTTCTTATAAGTTCATAGGAAGAACCCTTCATTTCATCCTGAATCTGAGAGAAGAGATCGATATCACATCCGACATTGGAATCGGATTGCACGGATATCTTTTCTTCGTCGAGGGATTCGCCGATCATTTTCAGATACAGATAAAGAGAACAGGATAGGATATTGATCGATGCAGTTCCATCCACTCCATCCGATATGGATTTCTCAAAGGAATCGATGGCATTTAGGCATTCCTCGATTGTGAAACAAAGAGGCTGAATCTTTTCCTTTAGGATCTTCATTCCTTTTTGGAAGTCTTCTGATTGCATCGCTTCTTTTTCTTCGGCTATCTGGAGGAAATGCCTAAGGCATTCTATATAGGATTCGATATCCTCCTTCTCATGAAAGAATTCCAGGAAGTGAATTTTCTCAGGAAGGACTCTTTCATCCTTTTTCAGATAGGATAAATCACCATATTTGATCTCTGAAAAAGAAAATCCGGTATGCCTGGCAATGCTTCTTATGATTTCATCTGTGGCATGTCTTCTTCCATTCTCTATTTTCTCTAATAGACTATCCGAGATTCCTTCTTCTTTGTCTTCTGTCTTTATATAGGATGCAAAGTCGATGATATTCATTCCGTTTGCGTTTCGGATGGCTTTTATGTTCCTGCCGATCTGTCTGTCCGTGCTATACATTCATGACCTCTCTATGTTCTTTCTTGATTATACATCCTGAAGTGAAGGAAATGAGGATGAAAAAAGGGACTTTGGAAATTTGCCTTCGAGTGATTCAGAATGTTCGTTTCGTCATAGCCCCTGATCTTATACGCTGTCAGGTTACCACCCATGTGCGGGTTTGGCTTTTAAATTTGATAAATATCTCAATTTTTCAAACAGCCGATTGGAACGACATAGATGTCATCTTTTCTTTTGTAAGCATAATCGCCTGTTCCAGTCAAGACCATAAGGAAAGAGGGAGCATTCATTTTATCTGTATCTATTTTATTTTTCATTTTGATTAAATTCGCTGCACCTTCTTCAATGAGTTTCGCCCCTCCAAGTTTGATTTCAATCAAACCGTATTTACCATTTTTCAAATGCACTACTGCATCACATTCCTGACCGGATTTATCTCGATAATGATAAACATTGCCTCCTAAAAAAGTAGCGAACACTCGTAAATCTCTTATGCAAAGAGTTTCAAATAGAAATCCAAATGTTTTTAGATCATTCAATAAATCGGATGGTCCGATTCCAAGTGCAGCAGTCGCAATCGATGGATCGACATAATATCGAGTGTTAGCTGAACGAATGGAAGTTTTAGAACGCAGATTTGGATTCCAAGCCGGCATTTCTTCGATGACAAAAATTTTCTTTAAAGCATCTATATAAGATGCTACAGTCTCTTCATTCAAGCCGGAGTCATCGTTATTTATAACATCTTGTGCAAGAAAAGTATTGGGCACTTGGCTTCCTTGATTCCGAGCGTAGGATTTCATCAGTCTTCTTACTTTTTCTTCGTTTTTGATTATATTATCTGCTCGATTGATATCTGAGCGAACAACTCCTTCATAATAATCAATCGCTTGATCTAAAGCGATATCGTCTTTCATATCTATGGCTTTTGGCCATCCACCTCTGCATAATAAAAAGGCGAGTCGTTCAAGTTTCAAATTTGATACACCATAAAGATCCTTTTTGCCATCGAATAAATCCTCTAAACTGATTTCACCTGTAGAATCACCAGATTCAAATAAACTCATAGGCTTCATTGTAAGCCAGGTTACTCTGCCAGTCCCTGAATGAGAGATTTCTGAAGTGTCGGCTGGAACGGATGAACCAGTAAGAATAAATTGACCGAGTTCATCTCGATGATCAACCTCAAATCGAATTGCATCCCAAAGCTTTGGTGCAAGCTGCCATTCATCAATCAATCTAGGCGTCTTTCCCTTTAAAAGCAATTTTGGATTTATTTCTGCCAAAGAGAGATTCTGTGTTATTTTCTCCGGGTCATCCATGTATAAGATACTTGTAGCAAATTGTTCAGCAGTTGTCGTTTTTCCACACCACTTTGGACCATCAATCAAAACGGCACCTTTGCCTTCCAATTTTCTTCTTAAAATGTCATCGACTATTCTTTTTCTATATTTCTTCATGAATAAAGTCCCATTACATATAAAATGAAATCATTATCATTATCTATCAAAGATTCACTTTTTTCAACCG
>CAVKZJ010000036.1:0-15523 GCA_963660905.1 bacterium
CATTATCCGCTCTGGCTTTTGGTGGAATCGCAGCAGGCACGACTTATGCACTCTTCACAAGCACTGCGGAAACAACCGTCTCTGTTTCCACTGGCAAAGTGAATGTCGAGCAAAAAGTAGAAGTCAAGGAATGCTATAGGCCCACTTTAATCAATACAGATGGGACGATCAGTAATCCTACGGATGCTTATGATGCAGAGACAGACTTCCAGGCTGCCATTGATGGGAATGACGTCACGGTCACGAACATGGTTCCAGGTGATAAACTCACCTTGACCATCACTCCGACAAATAAGAGCAATGTGAAGATCAAATATCGTGAAACATATAAGCTCACAGGTGGCAATGAAAGTCTTTCTGTCACAGCTGGAATAGGAATGGTCAAAAAATGGACTGAACTCAGTGCAGAAGGAAAAATCTCTTCCTATGAAGTCATCATTGAAATTCCTTCTACGGCAACGAAAGGTGTCGATAATGCGAAGATCACATTAGGAATTGAGGCAGTTCAGGGAAATGCTCTTGTGTATGATGATGTATATGCCGATACATTGGAAGACGCATTCAATTTGACGGCAGGAACATTTAGCTACAATAGTTCAAATACAAGTGAATTATCCTTAGATGGCAAAGGACGTACCTATATCAATAAATGGATTGACGGGTACATCACTGCCGATACGACAATCAAGAATGTGACTTTCTTGAATGGTGCTGTATTCGGAATGAGGAAAGATGGTGTGACTGTCACTTTGGAAGGCTGTACTTTCTATGCCTGTGATCAGTCCAAATTGACCTATACAACAAGCAACTCCTTGACAAACAGCGGTGCTGGCATGTGTTTGAATCTGGAAAAGATGAGTGCTAAAAACGTAAGCTATGTTCTTAAGGATTGTAAATTCATCGGTGAAAACAATAAAGAATTGACAGTATACGGAAATAAATATAACCCTGATGGCACTGTTGCCGACGCATTCAAAAAACGTGGACATGCCATCGCATTAGATGCCATAGCTGGATCTGGTGGAGATGGTACTTATGGTGGAACTCTTAAGACTGTGTTGATCGATAATTGTGAAATATCCGGTGTTCGCGGTAATGCGATTCAATTATATGGTTATACAGGAGAGATCACGATCCAAAATACGAAGATCAATTCCTGGGGTATCAATAGCGGTAAATATTACAGCACGACTGAGAAGAAAGATAAAGATGGCAATTCTGCAGCCATCCGTGGTGATTATAAAGCCGATGGATCCAGGAAACTTACCTTAACGAACGTATATTTCGGTTTGGATGAAGGTACAGCAGACAGTGTGAACGGCAATTCTCTGACTCACGTAAATGTCGGTGCCTATGGCGGAAATACCAGCACAGACGATAAAGGTAATAGAGTCAAAGGAACATACTCCTCTACGGATGCTGCTTAATCAGCATTCATTCCTAAAAATTCTATCTACATCGTGAAATTAACTTCCTATAGCCATCGCGGTTATGGGAAGTTTTCATATCGTCTTTTTTGCCGATTCCAACAAGCCCTGCGAGAATAACCATGAATGCATCCATAAAAGCGAAAACCTAGATGCTTTCACCCAGAAAAAGGTCAAATCAATGGCTTTAGCCCAAATTTCTTTGACCTTGAAAGTTAAAAAATACAATTGTAAACAAGAGGATGCTGATATGAATCTGAAATCCTTTCTCGAAGAATCTTATTTCAATAGTACAAACATTCCTATAAGCAAAAATTAAACATCTCATCGATATCTAGCAGACGATGAATACCAATGTAAAAAGCGGTCAGTACAAGATCAAAATGTTGATCAGTTTTTCTTTGAAAAGTTGGTCAATTGACATTGAAAATCCTGATCAATAGATATTTTGACTATTTCAGCATTGAAGGATTTTTTTGATAAAAAATGAGGAACAAGATTTAAGATAAGTCCTAATTTTCAAGAAAATGGTTTACGAAAACTTGAAATCTTAGCATTCGAACTATCCAACGTTCATCTTACATGCCTGTGAATGCTGGATTCATCATTAGGTCGGTTTCAAAAACTGCTATCAGGTAATTTTAGAGCAGTTTGTGAAAGCACGACTGCAAAGAAGTCGATATGATAAAATATGTTTATGGAATTATTGATGAAAATCCATAGATACTGTCGAAATTCTGATCTTCACCATCTTTAAAAGTAGGAGTGAATCTTATGTTCGTCAATTATGATAATTTAGTGGAAGCCGTCCTTGAAAAATCAGAATCCAAAATATGGGAAGAAGCAGTCAAGGAATGGGAAGTTTATGACTGCAGAGAAGATGAGAGCTGTTCTACTCGATGTGTCTGCGGAAAAGAAGGACTCCGATATCTCTTCACCATTCGAAACGTAATAAACAAACATAAATTATATCCAATCGGAAGTTCATGCATCAAAAAATTCGGCGTCGATGATTTATACATCGAAGCAACATTATGGGAACAGGAATTCAAGTTATACAACGCAATCAGCAACAATCAATTCATCAATCTGAAAAATGGATTGTTTTCAAGAAAGCTATTAAAAAAATTATATGATGAAGGAGCATTCAAGGCGACAGAATACAATCATTTCAACCCATATTTCGATTACCAGTTTTTATTGGATATGTTCAACAAAAGAGAACCAAGCGAAAAGCAGATGAAACGCTGCACAGCCATAATCCTAAATTCAATAAAGCCATTCATAAAGGAAAAGTTAAAGAAATAATCTCACAGCATGGAATCCGCATTATCTGATCTATAAATATAGAAATCATTCATTGATAAGTCTCAAATTTCTATCAAAACGAAAAGAAAGCGGTCTATTCGACTGCTTTTTTCTTATACTTGAACAAAAAGAGAAGAAAACGTATAATCGAAGAAATGCAAATAACGATAATCGAAGATGAAATTGAGCAGCAGACAAAGTTGAGAGATTTTCTCTCACGTTTTTTTGTGGAAAAAAGATTTCCTATTGATATAGAAGTCTATGCGAATGGGGAAAGTTTCCTTTCCGAATATAAAAAAGGCCAATCAAACCTGATCTTTATGGATATCGAATTGGGAAATAACCACCTCAACGGAATGGAAATCTCAAAGAAGCTGAGAGAAATCGATGTCGATGTTCTTTTGATCTTCGTGACCAATCTCGCACAATTCGCTGTCGAAGGATATTCCGTCGAAGCCATGGACTTCATCGTCAAGCCGATACAATACGAACCATTTCGCATGAAAATGGAAAAGGCGTTTCGTATTCTGCTCTCGAAAAGTCAGCTCAAAAATATTCTCCTCTCTGTTGACAACGGAAATAAGAAGATATTGGCGAATGACATCTATTATGTCGAAGTCTCCAATCACGACATCTTCTTCCATACCAAGGAAGGAGAATATTCCCATCGTTCCTCGATGAAGGCCGTCATGCAGAAGATGGCAGGGCTTCCCTTCCGTCTATGCAATTCCTGCTATCTCATCAACCTGAAATACGTCGAGAGAATCGAAAAAGACCAGGTCGTGATGCAGAATGGAGAAAAGCTGAAGATTGCCAAAAGCCGAAAGAAAGAGTTTCTTGCTGACTTGGGAAACTACCTATCAGGAGATCTCAGATAATGTTCTTCCAGGAAATGAATTTCATCAACCTCCAGCTCGTCGTCGAGACGCTTCTCGCCAGCTTCTTCTTGGCCCATCCGATTTATAAGAAAAGAAACAGATTCATCCTCCGATGGATTCTTCCTTCCGTATTGATGATCAGCCTTGGCTATTTCTTTCCTATCGTCTCGCCGGATAATGCCTATCTCATGCTTCTCTATTGGTTCTTCATGTACACTACCCTCCTTTTCTTCCCTGTTCCTGTGTTGATGATTTCCTATGACATGGATTTCATCAATGCCCTTCTTCTTTCGATGGCAAGCTATCTGATTCATCATACAAACAATATCTTTGCCTCTCTGATCACCGATCCGATCACATACTATTCCGGACTGACGGACCCTGGATTATCCATCATCAAATGGAATATCAATCTGCTGGTTCTTCTTCTTGCCTATCTTGTCTTCTTCCGCTACTACTATTCGCAAAGAAAGGAAAACCTCCAATTGGTTTTCAACAACAAGCAGCTCAATTTCTTCTCACTGGTTGTCGTCACCTTCACGATTCTTCTCTCGAGCGCCGTGAGAGTCTTCTATCATCGGAATCTTCCAGATGCCCTCTATTTTGTCGGACTGATTTCCAATTTCCTCAGCTGCATTCTTCTTCTCACCTTCTTCTTCGTCTTTCTCAGGCACAACCGTCTTCAGCAGGAACTCGACATCGAAAAGAGAATGCTCAATGAATCTAAGAAACAGTATGAACTCTCCAAGGAGAACATCGAATCCCTCAACATCAAGTTCCATGATCTGAAATATCGTCTCGAACTTCTCTCCAATAAGAGTTCTGAGGCGACTAAGGAAGATTTCAGGGATATCTATGAAGGACTCAGCATCTATGATTCCATAATCAAGACGGGAAACAAGGCTCTCGATGTCGTCCTGAGTCAGTATTCCCTGAGAGCACAGAACAATGAGATCAAATTCACCTCCATATGCGATGGGAAAGCCATCTCCTTCATGGAAGACTATGATATTTATACGCTGTTCGGAAACATCATCACGAATGCCATCGAAGCCACCTGCAAACTCACCAACAAAGAAAAAAGACATATTTCCATGGTCATGAAAAGAAAAGGAAACATTCTCTACATCGACATCGAGAACTTTTTCGAAGAAGGACAGATGAAGATGTCAAACGGAAAGATCGAGACGACAAAAAAAGACAGAAACCATCATGGATACGGAAGCAAATCCATCAAAAACATCGTCGAAAAATACAATGGAGTCCTCTCTTATTCCCTCGAAAAGGATATTTTCCGCCTCAAAATGACCTTCCTCACCCAATAGGAAAAACACGACTAAAAACTGAAAAATCACGCCCTTTCGCTTTGAAAGGGCTTTTTTATTTTGTATATTTTCCTCGGTAGCCCTTACATGCTACCCGATTCATTCCTTTCGAAGAATCGTGGACAAAAAGGAGGTAACACTATGTCCAACAAGAAGAAGATGAAAAATTCGAAGTTCCTCGCGCTTTGGGTTCCATTCCTTGCCGTTGCCGGCGCCGCCGTCATCGCCATCGAATGCACTCTTCCAAGCTTCGCCACCATGCTTGACACCTATGCAGGCACCATCTGGGCCCCATTGGGAAAAGGTGACATCATCAAGACGCCTGCCAAAGGCACCGAAAACTGGAATTCGAAATATTATGGCCAGACCTACACAAAGGCAACCGCGACAGGTGCTGGAAGCGCAGATGCCAAGCAAAATGCCGAGAACGTCACACAGAAGATCTGCGAAGAAGGCATGGTCTTATTGAAAAACAAGGATAAAGCTCTTCCGATTGCCAAGACAACCAAGATTGCCCTGCTCGGCAGAGGAGCAGTCGACCCGGTCTATGGCGGAAGCGGTTCTGGAAACGTCGATACGACGAAATGCGCCACCCCGAAATCCGGTCTAGAAAATGCTGGATATACGATTGATGAGGATGTCTATAACTTCTTCAACACCGAGAAGGACAAATATGCCCGCCAAAATATCAAGATGGACAGCTATGACACTTCCACCTTCTTCATTGGCGAAATCAAGCCGAGCACCTATACGTTCACGCCGAAAGCGGATGAGGCGGCTGTCGTCTTCATTTCCAGATGCGGCGGCGAAGGTCTTGATCTTTCGAGAAACATGAAGAAAGATGCCACCACCACAGGCTCCAAGACGATTCTCGAGAAGGGCGATGAAATCGCAAAGAATGCCCAGGATGAAGTCAGCAACTACTCGGATGATCAGCATGAGCTAGAGCTGTCCCAAGAAGAAAAGGAAATGATCAGCTTTGCCAAGGCCAACTATTCCAAAGTGGTCATCGTCTTGAACAACTCCACGACCATGGAAGTCGGCGATCTGAAAGACGATGAAGGCATCGATGGCATCATCTGGGCCGGCTCTCCCGGTTCGAGCGGCTTCAATGCCTTAGGCGAAATCCTCTCTGGCGCTGTCAATCCTTCCGGAAAGACACCCGACCTCTATTCGAGAGATTTCACCAAGGATCCGACCTATGTCAACTTCGCCACCAACGGCATCAATGAATACACCGGAACATCTGACATCGGAAAAGGAAACGGCCAATCGACAAAAGCCCACTTCGTCCAGTATGAAGAAGGCATCTATGTCGGCTATCGCTATTATGAGACCCGCTATGGCGCAGATGAGACGGCATACAATGCTCAGGTTGCCTATCCATTCGGCTATGGCTTAAGCTATACCACCTTCTCCAAGAAGCTTGTCAATACCAAGACCGATGGAAACAAGATCACATTGACAGTCGAAGTCACCAATACCGGCTCTGTCGCAGGAAAGGAGACTGTCCAGGCCTACTATACGACACCTTATACGGCAGGCGGAATCGAAAAAGCCTCCACAGTCTTGGGCGACTTTGCCAAGACAAAGCTTCTCAATGCCGGCGAGAAGGACACGGTCACTCTCACCATCGACAAGGAAGACATGGCTTCTTATGACTATAATGACAAGAACAACAATGGCTTCAAGGGCTATGAACTCGAAGCAGGGGAATACAAGATTGAAATCAAGGAAGATAGCCACACCGTCAGCAAAGACAGCGATGGAAAAGATCTTGCCTATACCTTCAACATCAGCACCACACAGAAAATCACCAAGAGGGATTCCGATAAGAGCGACGTCGTGAACCAGTTCGATGACGTCTCTGCCATCTTCAAGTCCACAAAGACCGATGGCTATGGCTTTTTGATGAGCCGCAGCGATTTCGCAGGAACCTATCCGACCGCTCCGACTGCCAGCGATGCCAGTGCCTTGACAATCAAGATCGGAGACAAGACCGTCGCCGACTTACTCAAGCCCTACACTGTCAGCAACAACTCCGAGGACAAGATGCCGACCATGGGCGAAGCAAATGGCCTAAGCCTGATCGACCTCAGAGGCAAAGACTATGATGATGAAGCCTATGAGAAGATTCTCAATCAGCTGACCGAGGATGATTACACCAATGCCGCCCAGTACCTTGTCAATGGTGCCTACAATACGCCAGCCATGGAATCTGTCGGCAAGCCAGCCACGGAAGACCATGATGGTCCGCAAGGATTCTCTTCTTTGATGGGCAAGTACGAAAATGTCTGCGCCTATATGTCTGAACCGCTCTTGGCTGCCACCTTCAACAAGGACTTAGGCAAGGAGATGGGCACTGCCATCGGTGAGGAATCCCTGGCAATGAATATCACCTTCAATGGATGGTATGGCCCTGCCATGAACACCCATAGAAGTCCATTCGCCGGAAGAAACTTCGAATACTATTCCGAAGATGGCGTCTTAGCCGGCAAGATTGCCGCTCAGGTCGTCTCCGGTGCTGCCGACAAGGGTCTTTATGCCTACATCAAGCACTTCGCCCTCAACGATCAGGAAACATGGAGAACCGAAGCCTTATGCACATGGGCAGATGAGCAGACCATCCGTGAAGTCTATCTCAAGCCATTCGAAATCGTCGTCAAGGAAGCCAAGACGGAAATCGACTACATCAGCGATGAAAACGGCACGCATTCCAAGAAGGAAATCAATGCATGCACTGCCGTCATGTCCTCCTTCAATCGAATCGGTACGACATGGGCCGGTGGAAGCACTGCCTTGATGACCAATGTCCTTCGCGATGAATGGGGATTCAGAGGCTTTGCCCTTTCCGACTTCAACCTGTATGAATATATGTACTCCGATCAGGGTATGAGAGCCGGTACGGATATGCAATTGACATGGCAGAGAAGCAAAGGAGACTTCTCGGATACCAAGTCTGCAACTGCAAGACAGGCTATCAGAAAAGCCTATCACAATGTCTTCTACACCATCGCCAACTCCAATGCGATGCAGGATGTCGTTCCGGGAACCATCATCACCTATAAGACCTCTGGCTGGAGAATCATGTTCACCATCATCGACTGTGTCTTAGGTGCCTTCGTTGCCTTAGGAACCGCTTGGGTCCTTGTCCGTGTCCTTGTTCTTTCCAAGAAGTATAAGGAAGCTGGAATTCTCGACGGAGTCGAAGAAGTCAGCGAATAAGATTCATTCACTTTGATTCACAAAAAAGAGTTTTGCCTCATGCAGAACTCTTTTTTGATGTCGTTTTTCTTTCTTGTTCTTGCAGGAAAAAGAAAAAGGCAGCCAATGAAGAAAAGTTCAGAGGTCGCCTTCTTCGTGTTTTTTGATTGATTAGTGATGGCAGCATCCACAGGGCGTACGGATGAAATCCAAAAGGGCATCGACATATTCCTTATTGATGGAATAAAGATCCCCTTCCTTTGCAATCAGGAAACCATCTTCCATGATCGCTAAGGATTCGTTTAGTTTCTCCTCCTCTTCCCCAGTGATGAGAAGAAGGTCAGAGTAGGAGAGATTTCCTTTCGTATATAAGAATTTGCATATCTTCACTCTATTCGGATCGGACAGAATGGAAAAACCACGGCTCGCTTCATCTTTATGCATATTTTCAGTTCCTTTCCTATGAAGTGATACCGATAACCTGATACTTCGATATCTCCTCCATTCCACCAAAGATGAAACAGAGGTAGTTTTCCCAAAGTCGGATAAAAATAATTTCAATGAAATGACATTCAACCCTGACTTTGATAAATAACTGAATAAGAGATAATCAATCACTTTGAACCATGACACATTTCTTTTTCGTTCAGTTGGCTTTGGAGGAAAAAAGAATCAGAAATCGACGTCGACTTCGAATTCCACCGTCTGATTGTATTTATCGAGAGCCAACTGCATCATCATGATGATGTGCTGCGTCTTCTCGAATTCCCTTTTTGCTTCCTCTAAATCATAATTGATATAGGAGAATTCAATGACGCTATGATTCGCTGATGAATAGCGACGGTTGTCGAGTCTTTCCTTCGGAAGCTTTCTTCTCAATCCATCGTAGACAGAGAGTCTCGCATTGAGCTGAGCCATCCGAACTAGGATTTCATCCACGGAATAGATGACGCCGTCCACATCGATCTTTGCCATCGCATTGGAAACATTGATGGCATGCTTGATTTTGGCAATCCTGTCATCGATTTCCTTGATTGCCTGATTGTTCTTCGAAAAGTCGAATTCAGGAATCAATGCCTCTTCTCCCTGGGCAACGACATAGGATGCGGAATCTTCCTCTCTCTGCAGATACATCTGCTTTTCCGCCTTCAGTTTTAGAAGCAGCTTATTGGCCATCGCCGATGTTATCATCATTTCTATTTCCCTCCATTGCTTCCATTATACAATGGATTCATTCATAGAAGAACCTATTGCTTCTATGAAAAATGGATATCCATTCATTTCCTTTTTTTATAAGAACATAATCATTCCATAACCTTATCACAACACCTATGAATCCAAGTGAGAGTTCTTACTTCAGCATGATTGATATTCCGTTATATATAAGATTCAGTCCTAAGGTCATCATCAATATGATATTGATTCGAATCATCCACCCCTGCTTTTTCCCCACAAAGAAAGAGGACAACAATCCAAAAGCAATCATGCAAGGCAGTGTGCCCAATGACCAGGAAAGCATAGACAACATGCCTTTTATCCAGTCTCCAGAGGAAACAGAAATCATCCACATGCTATTTGATGAGGCACAAGGAAGAAGGGCAGTAAATACACCTGCGAAAAATGGACCGATGTGTTTGAAAAATCTGTTTTTCTTTTTCACTTCACATAGTGATGGTATTCCAGCCTGTATTCTTCTTAAAAAGGGAACACCCCACATGGAGAGGGAAACAAATGCGATGTAAATTCCCGTCATCGTATATAGGATACTCTTGGTTTTCAGGGAAAAAACGATGTATTTCCCAACGGCTCCAAAGAGAATGCCAAGAACACTTGCCGTGATGACTCTTGCAAGATTGTAAATGATAACGGATAGCACTTTCTTTTTCGTCGGTTTCTTGCTTTTGATGCTTCTCTCGCATGTCTGAGACAGCATGATACCTCCGCACATGATCACGCAGTGCGTCCCTGTGACAAGTCCAATCATGAATAGCATCAGATAGGAGGTGTCATTATCCGCCTTTGGAATGTTTGGAAGATTCACAAATCGGATAAATAAGAACAGACCGATTATGAAAATGACCGATAGGATATCCAGAATCATTCCTTTCCCGTTTTTTTCAGATGGCGCAAAGCCTGATGCAATCAGTTTTTCCTTGATTTGTTCCTCAGATAGGATATCCGGATCATATTCTATTTTGACCTTTCCTTTGAAATACGAGCATTTCACAGAGACGACCCCGCGAACATAGAGCATGTCATTTACAAGAATGTCTTCGCATTGTGAGCAGATCAGTCCGCTGACGCCGCTCTCATATATTTTTTCCATTCTTGTCTTTTCCTTTCATTCCATTTAAGCGCAACGCATTCATCAAAACAGCAATCGACGAAAAAGACATCGCCGCACTTGCAATGGATGGATTGATAAGACCTATGGCAGCAAGTGGAATGCAGATGGCATTGTAAAGAGTAGCCCAAAGCAGATTCTCATAGATATTCATCATAATTTTCTTGGAAATAGAAAAAGCGAGCGGAATTTTAGAGACATCATCACCAAGGATAATGATTTCTGCGGCATCTCTTGCTATATCCGTTCCGTTCTGAATCGACACGGAGAGGTCGCTTTTTGCAAGAGCAGGTGCATCATTGACACCATCTCCAATCATCATAACCATGCCTTCTTTTTTCAGTTCATCGATGATCTTTGCCTTTTCCTCTGGCTTTACCTCGTAATAGACGGTATCGATGCCGGCTTTGGATGCAACATCTTTTGCTATTTCTTCTTTGTCGCCACTGATCATTGCCACTTTATATTTTTTAGAAAGTTCTTCGATGGTTTCCTTGACATTGTCTCGCAAAAGATTTCTAGAGCTGTCTTCGCCTCCGAATGTCAGAGTTCCTGTCTTATCAAAAGCGATGACTTTGATTTTTCTCATCTTTTCTATCGCCGTCGGATTTTTAAAGAGAATTCCCATCTGTGTGCTCTTCCCGTTTCCGACCATTATGCTCGTTGGCAGTGCAAGCCCTAAAGCACATGGACATGAGACAACCAAGACACCAGCAGAACATAGGATTGCCTGTTGAAGATTTCCTTTGTCGATGAAATAAAACCAAAGGAAAAAGACAAGAATCGCACAACATATGACAAACGGGATGAATACGGAAACAATCTTATCTGCCAGTTTTCTGATCGGTGAGGAAGAAAGCTGTGCCTGAGAGACAATCTCTATCATCTGCTCCAATGATGTGTCTTTCCCGATTCTAGTGACCGATATCATGATTTCACCCTGACGCAATAGGGTTCCGCCTGTTATGCAATCACCTACGGCCTTTTTTACCGGAAGGCTTTCTCCAGTCAATAACGACTCGTCTATAATTCCTTCCCCCTGAGAAACAACACCATCATTTGGAATTCTTTCACCAGTTTTTACCAGAATGCAATCATTTATTTTCACTTCATCAATATCGATGAACCTTTCCTTTTTTCCATCGAGGATTCTGGCTTTATGAGGGAGAAGGCTAACAAACCCTCTGATGGATTTTTCCGTATTTCCCTTTGCCAGAATCTCAAGATATCTTCCAAAAAGGACTAAGGAGATCAACACTCCTTCGCATAAAAAATACAGCTTGATATCCTCATGGACAGTGAAAGCCAAATAAGAACTGTATCCATAGACAAGACAACTGGAAAGAAGAATAAGAAGGTCCATATTCAAGCCACCGTGCAATGCGCGAATGACTCCTTTGAAAAACACTCTTCCAGGAATGAGCAGAATCAAAGTGGCCAAGGCAAATTGGACATAGGGACTCGGATTCCATAAAATCGGGGTGGATAACAGAACCGATGCCACGAGATTCCTGAGCAGATAGACCTGTTCTTTTTCAATGGCGTCCTGACTGCCACGATCCCATTTCACGATTTCCGCATCGAGATTCGCATTTCTGAAAGCCGTAAGGATATCACTCCCTCGGGAAGAAATCGGATAGAGAAAAAGCAGGATTCCATTCTTCGTCTTTTCATAAGAGCAAAACGAAGGAATATCATGAACGATGCTCTCTTTATTTGCCTCAAAGGCATCCTGATCTGTCTTCAAAGTGACTTTTTCCTTTGGAAGGGAGTATCCGAAACGGAAAAGCTTTTGTTCTACCAATCTGAAATCGGGATAGGATGAACACTCGATTTCTATGGTGGAAGAGGCAAAATTCACTTTTGCAGATGCGATGCCGCCTATCTTTCTCAAAATCGAAACCACTTGCTTAGAGCATGCTATGCAATCCATCCCATATACTTTTAACTTTAATTTCATTTTTCCTCATCTTTGATTGAAGCATTCTTTTTCATTTTAAAAAACGTGACACATGAAATCACAGAGGATGGCAAGCACAATGCAGGAACTTCGAATAAGAAAACCCAGCTCCATGCATCCACTCCCTGATAAAACACACCATCGTAAGTAACGCCCTTTATCAAATCAAAATAGGAATAATTCCATACGCCCCAAAGCCCAGAGAACGCTCCACATAAATGGATAATCAGGAAACCCGCCGTTGTGAATATTCCTGTAAAGCACGTCACCAACGAGGAACTCATTCGGTTCGATTTGATCAAGAATAAGGAAACCACTGGCAGAATATAAACAACCAAGTTCAGAACCAGCAATGCAAAGGATATCTTATACCCCCAGTTGAAAGCCTGTCTTAAATGATCGCCATCATGCATCAGGATGGATGCAAGAATGACGAAGGAACAGACATAGAGCACTTTCTTCGAATGCTTATCCAATTGGACACTCAGCAATTTGACAATCTTTTTCTCACTCATGACGGATTCTCCTTTTATTTACCACTTGGTAATTTATTATCACACGATTGTTTTGTCTCTGTCAACTGCTATTGTTTTGTTTTGATTTCCATTTTCGTATAATAACTCTTAATTGCGGAGGTCCTTATGCCACTTATTGTCGATAAAGAATGTGAGAAGAAAAAAATATTGGAAGCATTTGAATTGTGCCTTATGGAAAAGCCTGTATTTTCCATATCCTTGCGCGATATTGCCAAAAAGGCAAACATGACACACCCAAAACTGTTGAATTATTTTGAAAGCAAAGATGATTTAGTGCTGTCCTATTGCGATCATATCAAAAGTTTCATGTCGGAGCATTGCAAAAAGTGGTTTGAAGAAAACAAGCCTTCCGATTACGCTGATAAGATTGAATATATGAATTCCTTCATGAAATATGTGGCCGATGGCAAAGATGGCGAAAAAAGACCGATAGCCACCGTTCAGACATACGTCCTCGCCAAATATGATGCTGATGTAGAAAAGATGATCAAAGAAGAATTCGCCGCTTGGAAATCATTGATGACGGAATGCCTGAAAAACGTTTTCGGAGATAAAGCAAAGGACAGCGACAGTGAGTATATGATGATACTGATTGCCGGCGTTTTCATCTGTCATTACAACGGAGTCCTTTCCGGAAAAATCAATGACCATTTGATGAATGCTTCCGCTCTTTTCCAAAAGAAAGAATTTTAAAAAGAGATAACCGAACAATACTGCACTTGGTGCACAATTCAAATGGCTTAATAAGAAAAAAATTATATTTTTTTGTAGTGAAGGCACATAAAATTTCATTTGCAGGAAACCTGACTTCAAATCAATCATCAATGACACAACTTACGAAGTCATTAAAAAAACGGAGATCCATGATTCCATAAATCTGTATTGACTTATATGACACAATGATTCCTGTTTCTCTTTCTTACCCATCTTTTACAGTTCGTCTCTCAGGAATATAGTGCTAAAGGCAGAATCCAGGAACCTTTCTACTCTGTAGAGACAAATTTCTTGAATTTTACGTATCGTAACAGAAAAATGGCAGTTTTGCCAGTTTTCTATTACATAACTTATAACTAAAAGGATAGACTATCCTGTTCTAGCAGGAAATCATAGATATTCATGAATAAAATTCCTTCCTCATTATAATGGGTAGGCAGCAAGTCATAAGTGATGACTATTTTTTTGAAAGAGTCATCAATCATACAAAATGGTCTTATTTCTTGTTTTATTTTTTCATCCTCGGAAACGGAGTTGGCGGATTGAATATAATATCTTTTTGAACCTAAATTGCATACAAAGTCGATTTCCAACTGTTTTCGTTTATTTTCTTCTCTAGTGTTGACTACACCAACATCCACAGAAAAGCCACGAAGACGCAACTCATTATATATGACATTTTCCATGGAATGCGTTTTTTCGAATTGTCGAAAATTAATTCTCGCATTTCGAAGACCGAGATCAGAAAAATAATATTTTAAGGGTGTGCTTATGTATGATTTCCCTTTAATATCATATCGTGTTGCGGATTCTAATAAGAAACTATCAGAAAAGTAATCAAGATATTTTTTTATTGTCGCCGAAGTGATGCTGGATTTCTTTACTGTATGAAAAGTGTTTTTTAATTTTTCAGGATTTGTAAGTGAGCCAATAGAGGAAGATAAGATGTTAAGTAAATCATCAAGATTTTCTTTATCATTCACTTTATTTCGTGTTTTAATATCCTTTATGTAGATTTCATCGAACAAATGTTTCAGCATCAGCATTTTGTCTGCATTGCCTTGTCTTAAGACAACCATCGGTATGCCACCATATAACATATATTCTGTCAATCCTTCATATTTGTCTCCTTGATAAACAGACATGAATTCCATGAAACTTAAAGGCTGCATATGGATTTCATCACCCCGACCTGCAAATTCAGTTATGATATCTTTCGATAAAAATTTAGCATTGCTCCCTGTAACATAGACATCAACGTTCTCTTTATGAAGATAACTATTCAAAACATATTCAAAGCAGCCTAACAACTGTACTTCATCGAAAAGAAGATAATACATCTTGTTATCTTTCATTTTGCCTTGAATGTATTGAATAAACTTATTTGGATCAACTTTTTGCTCTTTTGCCTTGATATCAATCAAAGTATCACCAATCAAATTCAAATCACTCATTGAATCAAAAGCAAATCGTATAATATGATCTTCATCAATTCCAGACTGAATCAGATGAGAATAAAAAAGATGATTCAATAAATATGATTTTCCACAACGGCGAATGCCCGTTATGATTTTAATCAAACCATTCCCTTTTCTATCAATCAATTGTTTAAGATAAAAATCACGTTTAATTTCCATTCTCATCACGTCCATACAATAGAAATGTGGCATTATTGCCAGTTTTCTATTCTATTATAATGATGCAACATGAAAATCGCAAACTTCAATTTTCAAGAATCGGCTGGTTTTTGGATAGTCATGATATTTATCTATGATATGTTTATAGATTCTTGAGTATCTTTTGCTTTTTCTCCTTGCTTACCGCTTC
>CAVKZJ010000037.1:0-15364 GCA_963660905.1 bacterium
TATTTGTTGAAGAAAACGTCAACAAATTCAAATAATCTCTTTCATAAATGCAATCTTAGCTTTTTATTCAAAAAGGCTGATTTCTCACTGAAGAATCCCTTCTTGCTTTCAAAATAAAATGAAAAGTTTTTAGATATAGCAACTTTTACAAAAAATCTTATCCTATTATCCAATTATGAGTGAGAACAAGTGCGAAGCACTTGCATTTTTTTTTTGTAATAAATTGTTTCTAGAGATGAACATGCTTTTAGGGACTCCCCAGTTCCTGAAAAAACAATTTATCTTCCTTATTGTCCCAAGAATACTTTTTTGGGATCGTTCTTTTTACTATCTCAAAGGTTTCTTGTTTTTGTTTTCTCTAAAAATAAATAAAGAAAGGAGAAGAAAACAAGTATGAAAAACAAATTGAAGAAATCTAAGATTATCGTCCCAGCTTTGGCCTTAATCACTGCTACGACAGTCGCTAGTGTCACTGGAACTGTCGCTTGGTTCACAGCCAGCAGAGTCGCCACCGTGACTTCTTCCGTCTTTGAATCCCAAACTTTGAACAGCAGCATGAAAGTCAAAACATCAGCATTGGTGGGTACCAATAATGCAACAACGACAGCTGCAGAAACAGCTTCAATTACCGTCAATGGCAAACTCACTCACGGCTCTTACAACGCACAAAAGAAGCAAACGCATTCCGAAGGCAATCTCTATGTTGCCCGCGTGAATGGTGATGATTCATCTAATCCATATGTCGAATCTTATGATGACAAGGGAACCGAAAAAAATGCTGAAACAAACGGCACAGCACCAACCAGTGAGAAGTTAAGCTCGTGGCTTGCAAGTTATGATTCTACTGCAGCAAATAACGTATGGTATGCAGTCGCTTGGTCCATGGAATTCGAAGTCACCAATACAAGCACATTGGCTGAAAACAGCGCATTGTTCTTTGATCCTTCTTCTACAACATTCACAGATACGAGTACCGACTCTGGCACCAAGACCATGCAAGGTCTTAGAATCGCTCTCATGACAACTGAAAATTATGTTGTTGTCGGTGGTCTTGCCACCAATGGCACTGAAACTGAAAAGCATGTAATAAAATCTGGTTCCATCAATTATCAAACCTCTACAAACAGTGATGAAAAAACGACTAACACAAGCGATTCGGCCAATTTTGTTGACAGTTTCAACAAAACAAATGAAACTCACTACTTCAAGTATGGAGATACATTGGCTAAGGCAACAGACGCTGTTGAGAGCACTTTAAAGGCACATACTGGCTATCTCGGGACTTTCACTTCCAATAAAGTTACTGTGACTGCTGTCGCTTGGTTTGAAGGCGAAGATTCTTCGGTCATCACCAGTAGCACTATGTCCAAAGTCACTGCTTCTTTGAAGTTCTATTCCAGAAACATCAAGACTGCTTAATCGATAATCTTACGAATTTCAGAATTTAACCTTTGAAACAATTTGGGGATCCATAGGAAAGTCCAATCCTATGGATCCTTATTTATTTGGTTAATCAAACATAAGAAAAGAAAAAAATATGAAAATTATTTTAGATGAAAATGAATTTTATTGGCCTAATAAAAAAGCTAAAAACGAAGGAAAAATCAATTTTGATTTCTCAAGTGAATGGAATCAAAATAATGAAAAGAATTTTAAGCGACTTGCAAATAGCTATTATTTATGTGGCCAGCATATATTGAAAAAAGTCAAGGATGAAGATGAGGATTTTCAATTCAAAGAAGAGGTCGTCTTAGTCGGATTATACCTCTTAAGACATACTATGGAATTATATTTGAAATCTATGGTTGCACCTCAAATGAATCATGACTTAACTTCTTTGTTCAATTTAGTGAATAAGGATTCCTTGAATAACTTAGAAATATCATTTCTAGAAAATTATTTTATAGCCTCTTCTCAAATTGATGAGCAATCTGATTTTTTCAGATACCCGTTTCATCTTGATGAACTGGAACTAGCAGAAATCAAAAAAGAAGATGGAGAATTTTATGGCAAACCATTTGTGCTAAATTTAGAAAAAACAATTGCTTATATCGAAACGGCCGCCAAACTCATAAGAAAGGTTGCTGGTGAAGAAGATGCAGCATTCAATATAGAAAATGATAATCCAAAGTATCTCGTTTCGATTGTTGATGACAATAATGGCTATCAAATCAGATTTAAACATGGAAAGGCTTTTGGATATGATTTCCATCCATATTTCAGAGCTTACAATAAAGCTTTTTTCTATATCGTAAACGATGAAATTTCACTTGAAGAAAAAGCTTTACCTATGCTTTTCGTTTTGAGACAGGCATTGGAGCTTGTATTAAAAACTATTATTTATAACCAATATTCGAAAGATAAAAGTTTAAAAAAGGAATTAGAAAACCACAACCTAAAAAAATTATTCGAGAAAGCAAATGAAATTGTCCTTGATTTAAATGGCAACCGAAAAGATGAAGAAAAAATATTTGATAACTTTGTTAAAAATCAAATAAAACGATTAGTACCATTTTATAAAGATGAAAACATATTCAGATATCCTTCAAACAAAAATAATAAGCCATATATTCTTAATAATTATTTAAACAATATTACTGATAATATCTTTAATTCTTTGAAAATAATTTCTTTTTATGACTCGTGTTCAGATATGCAGGAGCAGCAATCTTAATTTGTTAATCCAATCCCGGTTTTTATAACTTTCTTTATTTAAAGGACTTGGACTATTTATGGAATGATCAATAGGCATTCCTTGTCCAAGGGAAGGATGATGCGAAATGGGAAATTTGTTGTCGTATAAGCATTGCCTTCCAACCTTGAGATGGGGGCTGTTAAAGTATTCAATGTTTAGAGAATAAATATTGAATGACTGTCAACAGCCCCTTTTCTTGAGCCAGGAAATTACATCTGATGGTCCTTAGATGGTAAGTGATTCTCCATTATGGATTGATTGACGAAGCGTTGTTTGCAAATTTTACTTCGATATCCTTTTTTCTATAATTCCATGATTTCGCTTTTTCGATTGCGTTCCATTCTTCTTCATTTCCTTCGTAATTTAAAACAGAGACGGAACTATCGGCAAGAACGTAATTTTCAATCACTCCCACGCTCAAGGGAATACTAATTTCAGTCAGGTTGCTTTTTCTGAAAGAAGCCTCGGCAATCTGTAGAACCCCTTCAGGTATCGTTGGACTTTGTCCACCTCGCACAAGGGTTTTGGTTTCTTTTTCAATGAGATGGCCGTTTTCCCCGGAATAAACTTCATTTGCCTCATCTACGTCAAAATTGATCGATCCATCGTTATTAAATGCGCTATCTCCAATGAGAGATAGAGTTGCCGGAATATGAATATTAGTCAAAGCATGATTTCCTGAAAACGCGTTTCTATCGATTTCTTTCAGTTGACTCTTCTGTCCAATGGTCACCGTCGTCATTTCGTTTCGGTTGTAAAAGGCGTTTCGTCCGATTCTCGTAATAGAATCAGGTAGGGTGATGGACAAAATCGGATCCGTGTGCCTTGAGTAGGCAAAAGCGCTATCTCCTATAGCCGTTACAGGAAGTCCTTCATATTTTGATGGAATAATGATATTTTCCACATTTTCTGACACGCCTGTAACCGTGTATCCTTCTTCATTTCTTTCATAAGTAAGGCTTGAGGTTCCTTCTTCATTTGAATCACTCTCTTCTGATTGTGAAAAGCCAGAAGAAGAAAGATGATCTATGGAATCGTTTCTACACCCAGCGAAAGCAAATATTGCAAATATGGTGAATGGCAATACTGAAAATTTCTTCATGATTTTATTCCCCCTCATCATTTCACTCTTTCATCTTATTCTTAATACCAAGAAAATAGACATTGCAATCCATTGAAAACATATTCATATGTGTATTGATAATCATGACGGTTGCCTTCAACCGTGTAATACATCAAATTCCCGTCTTCAAATCCTGTTTGAGTATAATCGAAAGCATCCGTCAAAGCCTTCATCGATTCTATTTGAGCAGTCAAGCCCTGATATGCGACATCCCTTGTGCCCGTAGCAGAAAAGATATAGTATTCATTTTTCTTATATCCTGAGGCAAGGGCCGTATCGGCGAGGCGTTTTGCGTCTTCTTGGCTTGTTGCACCATCTCCTCCGAGGGTTAAGCCACCGCTTAAGGGCATGAAATATTCAAATCGATCAATGCCTTCATTGAAGACATTCCAGGCAGTCGTGCTGCCAGCTGAAAAACCGCCAAAAGCTCGATGTGATCTTGATTCTTCGAACCCCAAATCCGTTACGTCATTGGCAAAGGTATGAAAATGACTTTCAATAGCTGGCATCAAATCATTCTTGATTTCATTTCCATAGAAAATCGGCACAGTATCGTGGTACCACTGACTACCTGAGGTGAGATACGGCATGACGATGATAAGAGGCGGAATCAGCTTATCATCAATCATTCTATCGATCATATTTTTGAAATTGTTTCCATATTCATACATCCAGGTGTTTTGATTTCCATAAGCGCCATGCTGAAGATATAAGATGTTGTATCTTGTATTTTCGTTATTTTGATTATACCCATAAGGAAGATAGACAGTCGCTTGCTTGGAAATTGTATTTCCATTGCCAAGATAATTTTTCGTCTCATATGTGAATGATTCTAGGCTTCCCTGATGAGCTGATGGAGAATAATAGCCATTAGGAACTGCTGTCAGTTCTTTGTTTTTCATCTTGCCATCGCTTTGATGAGTATCGTCTATGGCCAAAGAGGAATTGGCTGTTTCGTTGGAGCTTGATTTTGATTCATTCGAACCAAAATCGCTTGAATTGGCACATCCCACAACAAAAGAAAGAAAAAATAAGAATTTTCCTAAAATGAATGCACGTTTTTTCATGTTATTTTCCCTCCATCAACGATATGATTTCCGGTAAATATCGATGACATCCTCATCTGTCAATTCAAATCGATCACAGGAAAATAGACCACCCATCGTCTTTCTTGACTCTTTTGCCAATAGTACGAATTCAGAAGGATCGATTTCATAATCGCTCATTTTTATATCCGAAACACCGCATTCCTCAATGAGGCTATTTAAAGCTATGACAAAATCATAAGGGGTGACTGAATCTTTTTTTCCTAAGGCTTTTGCAAGTTCAATAAATCGATCATCACAGACATGTTCATCAATCCAACGCGTAAAATACGCTTTGGAAATCATGATGAGTCCGGCTCCGTGAGGAAGGTTTTGATGGTGTCCTGATAAAGCGTGTTCCATTGCGTGCTGGCTTATGCAAGAGCAGACTTCCATTGAATAACCACTCATCGTGTTAGCAAAAGCAACTCTTGTTCTAGCCTCTAAATCATGACCATCCTTGACTGCAATCGGCAAATATTGGCTGATATTCTTTATTGCGGCAAGTTCGACAACTTCAGCCATTTCATTGCAAAATCTCGATAAATAGCCTTCGACACTATGAAATAAGGCATCGAAGCCTTGATAAGCCGTGAATTTAGGAGGAACAGTCAGCATGAACGTTGGATCGACGATTGCCAATGTAGGATAGCTGCCTTTAAATCCTATCTTCTCATGCGTCTTTTCATTTGTTACCACACCCCAGGAATCAACTTCACTGCCAGTTCCAGCGCTTGTGGTAATTTCGATATAGGGCAATGGTTTCTCAATTAAGGGCAATCCTCCACCGCTTCCTCCTTGAACATAATCCCAAACTCTCCCTTCCTTCTGAGGGATGATGGCTGAAATGATCGTTGCTGCATCCAAAACGGATCCTCCGCCCAATCCAATGACAAAATCACAATGATGAGCCCTACCAAAAATAGTTCCTTCCATCAAAGTGGATTCCAATGGATTTGATTGAATCTTATCAAAGATGGCATATTCGCATTTTGCTTTCCTAAGACCATCGATAACAGAATCCAAAGCTCCGTTTTCCTTCACTGATTTTCCGTTCGATATCAACAATAATGCCTTCTTGCCTGGTAAATTTTCCTTATCTAAATTTTTGACCATCCCAGGTCCGAATAATACCTTCGTTGGCAGATTCCATATATAACTCATTCTCTTATTCTCCTCTCTGTTGCCGTTTTTTGACTTCCGGTCATTTTCATGTTAACATTAAAGTAAACTTTAAAGTCAATACTGAATAAGGAGATATTTTTATGACTTATACAATTAAGGAAACAGCAAAGATCATCGGTGTTCCGCAATCCACGTTACGATATTACGATTCAATGGGATTGCTTCCTTTTGTAAAAAGAAAAGAATCGGGCTATAGATTGTTTTCAGACAATGATATCAAGATGCTGAAAGTGATTGAATGCCTGAAGAAAAGCGGAATGTCCATCAATGAAATCAAGCAGTTTTCGAAGTGGGTTGAAAAAGGGGACGCTTCACTTCAGGAACGTTACCAAATGTTCTTAGAAAGAAAGAAGGCTGTTGAAGAAGAAATAAAAGAATTGGAAAAAACTTTGGAATTTATAGATCACAAGGTCTGGTATTATGAAACCGCAATTGAGGCAGGAACAGAAAGCATTCATTTTCATGCTGACAATGATGAATCGCTGCCATGCGAAAAAACAGCACATCAATCAAAATAAATCTGTTTTCTTTTGCTGAATTGCCGATCATAGAAAACCATCCTCGTTATCGGATGGTAAATCGACTGTCATCACGATATCTTTCTCTATATGGTAGGAAGTTCATGCTTTCTTAGCTTTCCGTAAGCTATGCCAACGGGATTGATCCAAAGACAAGAACTTCAAGAAATGCTGAATTCCTCGACTCGATAGATTTATAGCCTTTGCCTGAGTCGAATATCAGATGTGCTGGCTTACCTAGTGAAAACCACTTATCAACAGGACGATCAACAAAAAAGAACCTGATGCAAGAATGTTGCAAAAGATGTGTAAGTTCTTTCAAGCTTTAAATCAGGTTTCATCGGCATCATTGGAATCTGCTTCGAAAAGTATAAGAAAAATTGCGGCTCAACAAATATTGGCTAGTTCTCTTTTTCTGTTTTGTGAAATGACGATTCTTTCACTTTTTGTAAATAGACGATTTCTCGATGATTTCTGCAATTAAGTCAGCCATATATTCATCACTTTCGTTCATGCCGCCTAATAGCCATTCGATTATGACAAATAAATACCCGCTTGCCTGATAGGCGAGGTAATATTTGCGCCCCTCTTTATATTCCGTTGGCAGAGGAAACACGGAACACATCAATTCATAGAGTTTATAATCCAATCGGGCATCATGCATCATCAAAAAAATCTCTTTGTTTTTTCGTATATACGAAAATAACAATCGAACATTGTCGATGTAGACTTCTCCAACACCCGATTTTGCGGTGGCGTAATATTCCTGAGCTAAAATTGTTTTAAACCCATCAACCAACAGATCTTCCTTCGAAGTATATATGCGGTAGAAAGTGCTTTTATTATATCCCGCCTCCTCGCAGATATCCTTTATCTGTATTTCATCATATTGTTTTCGCTTGCTTAATTTCAGTAAAGCGTTGAAGAAGCATTTCCTTGAAAAGTTGTTTGTTCTCATAACGCAACTCATCCTCCTATTTGTCCATTTTAGAGCTTTTATCGAGGAAAAAGCCCGAATACACATTGACTTTTTGCCCAATATCAATAGATTAATAAGCGTGAACGCAACTTGGGTTGCGTTTAGTGTAACACATATTCCGCCATCATGCGACTAAGGGAGAATATAAAATGAAAAGCGAAAAACGAATGATAAGTCAGATTTTAGAAACCTGCTTTGCCGGCATTGCCCTATTGATGACGATATTGGCTCTATTCCTAGTCAACAGTCTGAAGCCATTATCGATCGTCATAATGGTTTTGGACCTCTCAATAATATTATTGGACGCGACAAGGATAAAGGCCAAATACAAATTCGCAATCATCGAAAAATCGATCTTTTTTGTAATCATATTGCTTAATCTCTTATGGGTCATCACGACATCCTATGGCTTATATTGCACGTCGATGATCCTAAACCTTTTATTGGAAACTTACCTCTTGATCAAAGGTGCCGTGCTTCTATTCAAAGGAAAGACAAAAGTAAAAGCCTTAAGAATCGCCGGCGGAATCATTCTATGTGGACTGACGAGCGTTTTGTTCATCGGAGGATCTTTCCTATCAATGGTCGCGATGAATCCAAATGCGATGATATCCCCACTTCAAAGCATGTATAAGGCGATAAACACTTATGATGCCAATCGGCAAACCGAGACAGTCGAATTCATGAACAGTGACGGAGAGGTGATAGGCACTTATACAAACGACCTTCCATACACCGCGGTTTTAAATGGAAAGAAACTGGAAAACAGTTATTTCGATGTCTACAAGACAAACAAAGTCACAAACTCAGAAGATGCGCCCACTTATTTCTACATACACGGTGGGGGATACGTTTGGGGAGATAAAATTGGCGGCGACCCAAACACCAAGGACAGCGGATTAGAATGGTACATAGGGTCCTTCCTCGAGAAAGGCTACAACGTCGTATCCCCAAATTATGTATTTGCGCCAGACTATTTATACCCGACTTCACTGCTTCAATTGAATGAATGCGTGAAATACTGCATGGATAATGTTTTGACCCTGGGAATAAACATGGATGAAGTCATCTTCGGAGGAGGCTCTGCAGGCGGCAATCTCGCAGGAATGCTCGCGTTGATCTATACGAACCCAACAGTCGCAACAAGCCTTAGTACAACCGCATATCTGCCTGCTTCAAACGTCAAGGCATGCATATTCGTTTCTGCACTCATCAACAACGAGGAATTCGGCATCACCCATAGTCCAGTATTGGATTGGCTTTTCATGCAATGCGGAAGAACGGCCTTCAACTGCGGATTCCTACAAGGAAATGATATCGCCCACAAAACGAACATCACCGCTTGGGTTGATGCAAACTATTGCCCTTGCTATATCTCCGACGGCAACAGCGGAACCTTTTATTCGCAGGCCGAAGCCCTTCACGCAAGGCTCGATGAGCTTGGCGTCAAGAACCAACTGACTCTTTATCCACAGTCAACAGAGGTTTTGGCTCACGGCTTTGAGTCCACGAAAGACAGCCCCTGCGCACAAGATAATATGACGAGAGTGTTGGCGTTCTTGGATACAGTCTTTGCAAATTGACAAAAATGCAACTTTTATATTGACATTTATAATTTTGCTCAAGTGAATAGCTTAGTGCTTGAGAGCACGAAACGATTCAGAAATCCCGAAGAGCACACAAAGAACACATGATGGAAAATCTGGATATCTTTGATTTTGAACTGACTGCCGATGATATGGAATGGCTCATAACACGAGATGAGAAGAGATCTATGTGGGCGGAATATGATGATCCCATGATCGTGCAGTATGCCATGGATGCATAGTAAAAAAGACTGGCTCCTGCTGTTTTTATCAGCAGGAGCTTTTGTGTTTTCCACGATACGAATGAAATCGGATAGGATTCTGGATTAACCCTCGTTTTTACATTTCTGCTACAACTCGGCAAGGCAACCCTGTCATATCTGCATAGTTCATCGGATAAGTATTTGCCATAAATATATCACCATTTTGATGTAAAGTTTTCAAGTTACATAGATTCTCGATAATAAACACTCCATGGTCTGCGCAATGCTGATCCATAGGTGTATGCTCTTTTCCCCTTCGTACACCTGCAAAATCAACTCCGATGATAGAAATCTTTTTCTTTAACAATGATTCAATCAATTCATTTGAAAGTTGAGGATGTTCTGTAAAATATTTTCTTGTGCCATAGCCCTCTTCTTCGATAAATCCAGTGTAAAAAGCGACAAACATATTTGAATCAACCTTATTCAAATCAATATCGGTAATATCAATATCTCTGTCCTTGACTCCGCTGACATCGAACAGGATGCCTTTTCTTTCTGTATACTCAAGCGGAAACTCTTTATTCATGACATCAAAATGTGTACCCAAATGGCCAACCAATGCTTTTTTTTCATTGCCCTGAGCATCTTTCGCCATCTTAGGTGTAATTTTTAATGTGATATCAATCTTCATTCGCATTTCCTCCCAATTCAGATATTTGCACTTCAAGATAATCATTATATGCCCGCATAAACTCTTCAACCCGTTTTAAGGTCTTTTCATCAAATTGCTTTATGAAAGCATCGTCTCGTTTCAGCCATAGATTGTGTCTTTTTTCGTGCTCGACATATAAAAACTTACCTGACTCAGTTATGCGAAAAAAAATCTTTTGCTTATTTCCATCCAGCTGATAAGCCTCTATCAGATTTTGTGCCAAAAGTTTCTTTGTGATCTTACTTATGGCTCCTCTTGTGACATTCATATGATTTGCTATGTTGGTTACATTAGGCTCTTCCAAATCACCAATGGCAGCAATCGTATGGATTTCAGAATAATTATATCCATGCAGTTTTTCATCTTCTGTAAGTTTGGAGAGCATTTCCTGCTTCTCCATATACTTAACAAATAAATTCATAAGTTCCGTATTCACAATATCACCTCTTAACTTGTTTCCTTGTAAACAAGTATATTCTATTTTTGTTTCCGTATCAACAAGCTTTGATGAAAGTGATATCTACTATAGCAATTTACTGTCGCTAAACATAAAATAAGCAATATATGCCTAAAATCAGAAATATAGCCCTAAAAATTGAAAAAAGGACCGATACTTTTGGTATCAATCCTATTGTTTCTTACTGGCGGGGAAAGAAAGAATCGAACTCTCGACAACGGTTTTGGAGACCGTAGTTATACCACTTAACTATTTCCCCAGTGGTGACAAGCGTGTAATAGTTTACGATTTTTCATACCCACTTGTCAAACCGAATGAAGGAATATCAGTGAATTTCTTTGGCAATCTTGGAAACAAGAGACATATCAGCCTTGCCGGCATAGTCTTTCTTGAATGTCATCATGACATTTTTCATTGACTTGTCTTCCAAGGAAGAAATGACTTCACGGATTTCCGCTTCACTCATCATCTTGGGAAGATAGGCCTTGATGATTTCGATCTGAGCTTCAGAAGCCTTGGCTTCCTCTTCCTTGTTGGCAGAAGCATACATTGCCTTCTCTTCTTCCAATTCCTTGACGACCTTGCTGAGAATGAATGCCATATCTGCGTCCGTCATTTCCTGATTCTTGGCTCTCTTATCGGATTCCATCTTCTGATAGTATCCGATTGCGACGCCAAGGACAGATTGTGCATTCACATCCTTGTTCTTCAGGGCATTCATCTTTGCCTTCTTCAAATCCAATAATGTAACCATATATTCATGACCTCCTATTTTTTATCGATGATATTCTTATACGCCTTGAACCCTTCATTGATGATCTCGAGTGGATTTTCCACCACACGGACAGGAATCGAAAGAAGATGCTGGAAATAGTCCTTGCATCCGGCAAGAAGAGAACCTCCTCCGGATAAGTGCATGCCGTTCTTGGAAAGATCAGCAGCTAGTTCGGGTGGAAGAGAGGCGATGACATCCGTGATTTTCAATCCGATGATGTTGGCAAGCGGAAGAAGACAGTTTTTGATTTCTCCAGAGGAGACGACACTGCCGGTCGGAAGAGAAGTGATGGTATCTCTTCCCTTGACCTCCGCCAAACGATTCTCTGGAATCGTTCCTAGGCTTCCGATTTTCATCTTCAGATATTCCGCACTCTGTAGTCCAATAGCCACATGCTGGTTCTGGATCATGTATCTTCTGATTGCTTCATTGAACGCATCTCCGGCAACATAGGAGGTCGCACTGGCGACCACCTCGCCTAGAGAAAGACAGGCGATATCCGAGATTCCGCTTCCGATATGGCAAATCAAAGTCGCTGTAGGAGAAAAGACATTCTTTCCCGCGCCGAGTGCAGCCAATCGAGCCTGGGATTCGATATAGATTTCCTTGGCACCGAGCTTCGTCGCGATATCGATGAGGACTTTCCTGTTGACCTTCGAGCAATTCGAAGGCACAGAAAAAACGAAAGCTGGCATCTTTCTTCTCTTTTCAATATTCAACGACTTCAGAACAGAGGATAGAAAAAGAAAACAAGCCTCATCATCCACGATGACACCGTTTCTGACAGGATGGATGATTTCATAATTGTAGGGTGTCTTTCCATCGATTCGGCTTGCCAAAAAGCCGATCTTGAAAACTTCCCTGCTAAAGCGGTCCACCGCGATGCAGGTCGGTTCCGAATAGATCGTGCTTTCACTCGATGAAGAATAGATGCAGGTATTTTCGCTTCCTAAATCAATGCCGAAATAGTCTTTATTCATAAGCTAGGAATAGTTTACTCTTTTTCCTAGAAAAAGTGAATTCATTCCATCGTTTTGATTGACAATGAAATCGATGGTACCTATAATTCTCACAGTATTAGATAATACTGATATGAAATAAGAAACAGGAAGAAAAAAATATGAATGACATTTCCGATTTATCCAAACAATTCTTACAGGATCTCTTCAATCTCCAATGCCTCGATCTTTCCGCAAAAATGATGCCGAAGAACTGTTCGGAACTCGCGCTTCTCGGTCTTCTTTCCCACTATAAAAGTCTCACCAGCGGTGAAATCACCAAGAAGCTCCAGATGAAGACATCGAGAACCGCAGCTCTGCTCAACGCACTCGAAGAAAAGAAGCAGATCAAGAGAACACCCTCCAAGGAGGATAAGAGAATCATCTACGTTTCTCTTACTCAAGAAGGAGAAGAAATCTGCCAGAAAGGACTGACCTGTTTCCTGAAGAAAATCGAAAAGGCCTATGAAAAGATCGGTGTTGCGGAAATGGAGCAATTCAAATCCACGCTGAAAAAAATCTGTGAAATCGAAAAGGAGGCTCATCTATGCTCAGACTAGAAAACATCAAAAAAGACTATCTGATGAAAGACAGTGCGGTCCATGCACTCAAGGGAATCAATCTCAACTTCAGAAAGAATGAATTCGTTTCGATCCTCGGTCCATCCGGATGCGGAAAGACGACGCTCTTGAACATCCTCGGAGGACTCGACCACTATACATCCGGCGATCTTGTCATCGAAGGAAGATCGACCAAGGATTTCCTCGATCATGACTGGGATATCTATCGAAACCATCGTATCGGCTTCATCTTCCAGTCCTACAATCTGATTCCCCATGAAAATATCCAGGAGAATGTCGAACTGGCCTTGACGATTTCCGGCATCGGAAAAGAAGAAAGAGCCCAAAAAGCGAAAGATGCCCTCGACAAGGTCGGACTCAAAGGTCTCTATAAGAAGATGCCGAATCAGCTCTCCGGCGGACAGTGCCAGAGAGTCGCAATCGCCCGAGCTTTGGTCAATGAGCCAGACATTCTTCTAGCCGATGAGCCGACCGGCGCCCTAGATAGCCAGACCTCCGTCCAGATCATGGAACTCATCAAGGAGATCAGCAAGGACAAGCTCGTCATCATGGTCACCCACAACCCAGATCTGGCCTATCAGTATTCCACAAGAATCGTCAAGCTTCTCGATGGTGAACTCGTCGATGATTCCAATCCCTATTCCATCGAAGAGGAAGCAAAGGAAAGGGAGAAAAGTGACTCCCTATCCGAAAAGGAAAGAGCCAAAAAGGAAAAAGAAAAGGCCAAGATGAGCTGGTGGACCGCCTTCAAGCTCTCGGCCAAGAACCTCATCTCGAAAAGCAAAAGAACCGTATTGACCATCATCGCCGCCTCCATCGGCATCGTCGGCGTCTCGGCTGTCTTATCGATAAGAAGCGGTGTGACCAACTATATCGTCGACATGCAGGATGAGATGCTCTCTGGCAACCCGATTCAGGTCTCCGAATCCACCTTCGACTTGTCCACCATCGCCAACGAGATGACCAATTCCTCCCAGGCGGGCGCTATAAAGGAAGCCACAGAGGATGGCTACATCAACGTCGACTTTCTGACCCAGAGGCTGATCGAATCTGCGAAATCCATGGGAAAGACGATGATTGAGAACAATATCACGAAAGAATATATCGACTATATCGAAGCGATGCCAAAGGAATACTACAAGGACGTCGTCTATCGCTACGGAATCGATCCGTCCAACAACATCTATACCGATGATGACATCAACGGAAATGAAAACAATGTTTTCTCTCTTTCTGGAATCACTGCGATTGCATCCGCCGTCCTCGAAAAGAAATTGGCAGACAACGGATATGAAGCCTATGCCTCGACCATCAAGAGCTATTCCTCGACCTTCTCCCAGTCCATCAACAATGAAGGCTACCTTCTTGAGCAATACGACCTTGTCAATGGCCATGTCGCCACGAAGGAAGATGAAATCAATATCGTCCTTTCTTCCAATGAGGAACTCACCGACTTCATGCTGACACTCTTAGGCTATTTCTCTCAGGATGAATTCATGAACATCATCTACAAGTTCAACACCGATGAGAATGGAAATCCAGACAGCAAATATGATGACGCCCTCTATCAGAAGACGAAGCAGTTTGCCATCGAGGATTTAGTCAACAAGAGCTTTACTTACTATCCGAACGATGTCGTGTTCACCAAGAACGAAAACTATGATTCAAGCGCCAGCATGACTCAGCTTGCCCTCAATGCTGACAAGGGACGTCCTTTCTACTATAGCTATAGCGAGCAGGACGCCTGGAAAAATGAAAACAAAGGAATGAAACTGAAAGTCGCTGGCATCCTCAAGCCAAAGGAAGGAAGACAGTATTCGACCCTTTCCTCCGGATTCTACTACACGCCTGCCTTCACCCAAAAGTATATGAAGGACAATACGGATTCTGAAGTCACATCCTTCATCCGCTCGACAGCAAAAGAAGATGAAAACAATCCTTCCTATTCCTCGACAACCCTCGTCACAGGCGGCGTGTCGATCACCACGGGTATCTATTATGACTTTGACTACAACGTCGATGGCGAAAGCATGAAAGGAAGAGCCTTGGTCGGTTCGACTTCTTCCATGCAGGGACTGATGTCTCTCTTCAACCAGTATATGGGAGGAGGCGATTCCTCTTCGTCCACCAATGTGACAAGTGCTTCCTTATCTTTGAGAGCCATGGGTGGACTGAATCTTCCACGATCCATCTCCTTCTATCCGAATTCGTTCAATGACAAATATCTCGTCACCGACTACCTCGACAAATGGAACAATAAGGATACGACCTTAACCATCTCTGGAAAGGACGTCAGTCCGGATCAGAGAGAGGAAATCAAATATACGGATAATCTTGCTGTCGTCATCTCCATCATCAACACGATCATCGATATCGTCTCCGTCTCCTTAATTGCCTTCACTGCCTTAAGCCTTGTCGTTTCGACGGTCATGATTGCCATCATCACCTATGTCTCCGTCATGGA
>CAVKZJ010000038.1:0-15200 GCA_963660905.1 bacterium
AACACTTCATATATTATACCAACCCAAAAAAAGATATTCAAGGGCTATTATTTATAAAATAAATAATAGAGTTCTCAAATATCCAGGTGGTTCCAAAACTTTGAAGTGTTAAATCCTAAAAACCGGATTGAGGAGGAAGTCGAGAAGATTGCTTCCCTTGATGAACTTCCCAAAAAAGCAGAAGAACTCTTTTCCAGAAAATAAAAGACGGGGCAAGAAGACATCTCCGGTCAATGACACTAGATGTCAAAAGCCCCTTTTCTTGTGCCCGAAAAGAAAACAGAGGATTTCAATGAATGCAAAGACGTTCAATTCATTGTCAAGAATTGTAAACTTCTTCATTTTATTAGAAGAAAACCCCTTACAAAGTATTAAAATAAAAATATCATAACCTAAGGAGAAATGCTTATGAACAATCAAAATCCTGAAAAGCCTCTGAAACTGAACATGAAGAGGACCTTCATCATCGGTTTCGCCTTTTTTGGAATTCTGCTTTTATGGCAGGTCTATGATTCCTGGTGTCCGACCTTCCTAACCGAACTCTTCAAGAAAGCCATTCCCGGATCCAAGACGGAGGAAGTCCAGTATCTTGTCGGCATCATGATGGCCATGGACAACCTTGCCGCCCTCATTCTCTTGCCGGTCTTCGGACATCTTTCCGATAAGACAAATACGAAAATCGGAAAAAGAATGCCCTATATCATCGTCGGAACCCTTGTCTGTGCGATTTCCTTCCCCTTCATCCCCGTCTTCTTCCACTACAACAACATGGTCGGATGCCTTGCCATGATGGCGATTGTCGTCTGCTTCATGATGATGTATCGAAATCCAGCTGTCGCCCTCATGCCCGATCTCACTCCAAAGCCGCTTAGATCGAAAGCCAATGGCATCATCAACATCATGGGCTATATCGGCGGCGCCTTTGCCACCGTCGTCGGAATCGTCTTTGTCTTATCCAACTATCTCGGTACCAAAGGAACCAGCAACTGGCAAACGGGAAATATCTGGACAATCGAAGCCCCATTCCTCATCGCATCCGTTTTGATGGTCATCTCTGCCGTTGTTCTCATTCTGAACATCAATGAAAACAAAATCAAGGAAGAAATCAAAGATGAACTCTTAAGAGGCGAGGAACTCGCAGCTGTCGAAAGCAAAATCGAAGATGACAAGCCGATGAGCAAGAAGAACAGAACCATGCTCTTTTTGATTCTCGGCGCGGAATTCTTCTGGTTCATGGCCGACAATGGCATCGGCACCTTCATGGGAAACTACACCATATACTATCTCGAAGCATCCTCGAGCTCGAATATGATCAACACGATCGTCGGTGGACTTGGTTCCGTCATCGGATTCGCCCTCGGTGGCATGATCGCTGAAAAAATCGGAAGAAAATGGACGGTCTTCTCTGGTCTTCTCTTAGCTTTTTTAAGTTATATCTTCTGGATGATTGCCTCTTTCACCTTCCTAAAGGGAGCCGCCGGCTCGGGAAGCTTCCCTATCATCATCTACTTCATCTGGTTCTTTAAGGGCATCGGAATGTCCTTAGTCCATGTCAACTCCTTCCCGATGGTTGTCGAATTATGTTCCTCTAAGAAAATTGGCACATTCACCGGATACTATTATGCAAGCAGCATGATGGCCCAAACCATCACTCCAATCGCCTTAGGCACTTTGCTTCTGAACCCGAACCTCAACTTCGGTTTCCTCCCAGCCTATGCCTCCATCTGTCTTTTCTTCGCCATCGTCATCTTTGCCTTCGTCAAAAACGTCAAAACAGAGAAAGTAAAAATCGCCAAAGGATTGGAAGCCTTTGACCAGGAGGATTGACATGAAAAAAGAAGAAATCATCCAGAAAGTCGATCCTCGATTCTTCTTGGGAATCTGCCATAGGGGATACCATAACAAGAACGATACGGAAAATGGTCTTCGTGCCTTTAAAAACGCCCTAGACAATGATATGGCTCTTGAACTCGACGTCCATCTGACAAAAGACAATCAGCTTATTGTCATCCATGATTCGGAACTCGAACGTGTCACCGGAAAGAAAGGAATCGTCGAAACGATGAGCGTCAAGGAAATCAAGGAAGAATACCATCTTCTCGATGGTGAAGAGATTCCGACGCTTAAGGAAGTCTTCGATCTCATCCAAGAGAAAGTTCCCATCGTCATCGAGCTCAAAGTCTATCAGAAAAACTACAAGCCTCTTGCCAAAAAACTCATGGAGGAACTTTCCTCGGTCAAAGACAAAGGCAAATACATGCTGATCTCATTCGATCCGAGAGCCCTACTCCCATTCAAGGATTCCGGCTTCGTCCGCCAGCTTCTTGTCGCCCACGACAACAAACATGAATATGTCTATCATTTCCGCCATTTCTTCGAAGGCGTCGATCTGGAGCATACTTTCCTATCGATGAAGAAGATTCAGAATTATCATAAAAAGCATATCATCAACATCTGGACAGTCGAAGATGAGAAAATCGTCACCTCTTCCCTTCCTTATGTCGATACTATCACATTCCAGAACATTGACTGCAACTTCGTCAGAGATTCACTGAAAAAGAAATAAGAGAAAAACGCCTTTCCATAACGAATATGGATTGGCGTTTTTTCCTATTTGATTGTCTCAAAATATTCGTCGAGCTTCTGATAGCCTATTTCATCGATTTTGAAGGAATATCTGAATCCTTCCACAACCTTGAACTTCTTTATGCCAAGGAATAGGGAGAGATTGCTGATTGCCTCTCCAGACCAGCCATAATCACCAAATACCGAAGCTTTCTTATTCTGGAACATCATCAATGGTTCGCTGTTCAATAGATCATAGAATAAGGATATGGCATCGCCTAAAACCGTCGGTGTTCCAAACAGGACTGTTCCCGATGTCCTGATATCCTCGAGAATCTTTGGCTTCTCATCCGCATAATTCAGAGCATCGATCTGATAGAAAGCAACCTTTTTTCCTTCCTTTTCGAATTTGTCCTTAAGATATTCTGCCATCTTTTTGGTATAGCCATAGCAGGAGGCATAGACGATGGTCACCTTCGTCATATCATTCTTGACAAGATATTTTTCGCCGTCTTTTCTGAATCGGTCGATCACTTCCTTGACTGAGGCATCGATGACTGGGCCATGTCCTGTCAGAATGAGATCCAGATCGAGTTTATCAGCCCGGTCTGCCGCCTGAATCGCATATTGGGCAAAAGGAGCCATGATGCAGGCAAAATAATAGTCGAACATCTCATGATATAAAGAAAGGTTCTTTTCCTTGGAAAGAAGAATTTCATCGCTGGCATAATGAGCCCCAAACGCGTCACAGGAGACAAGGGCTTTTGCTTCCTTTATGTAGGTGAAGAGAACATCCGGCCAATGGCAAAAGAGACCGGAGAGAAAAGAAAGGGTATATTCACCGACCTTCAGTTCTTTTCCCGGCGTCATGCTGATCAGCTTGAACGGGAAACGCAAGATGTTCTTCAGATTGTTTCCACCGGCCGGTGAGGCGATGAGAGTGATTTCAGGGTTTTCCCTTAGAAGTGCTTCGATCGCACCGGAATGATCTGGCTCGGTATGGGCAACCACGACATATTTGATGTCCTTGATATCGACAAGTGCGGAAATATGACTCAGATATTCTTCTTCGAATCCGGCCTTCGAGCCTTCAAAGAGAACCACCCCTTCCTTCGTCTTCAATAGATAGGAATTGTATGTCGTTCCATGGCTCGTGGGCATGATGACATCAAATACCTGCAGTCCCTGATCCTTCACGCCGACATAATATAGATTTTTCTTCAACTGAACCGTTTCCATTTTATCGTCCTCCATTTTTTTCATAATTCTACTGACAAAAGAGCGATGTTTCAATCAATATGCTTTTCATCTCCCAAGAGAAAAAGGCAGCCCATCTCTAGGCAGCCTTCCTCAATTCATGTTTCAGATTACTTGATTTCGATGAATTTTTCTTCCTGCTTAACTTCTTTTGGCTTCTTGATCACGACGGATAAGACACCATTGTCACAGGAGGCCGAGACATTCTCTTTGCTTACGCCGTTTCCGATATAGAAACTTCTCGAGAAGGAACCGGAGACTCTTTCCGAACGGAGATATTTTCCGTTTCCATCCTTTTCATGGCGATTGATCTTCGCACCGATTGTCAGATAGCCTTTATCCAACGAAAGTCGAATATCCTTCTTGTCGACGCCAGGAACCTCGACCTCAAGCAGATAGCCATCCTGATTCTCGGAAATATCCGTTTTCATAACCTCAGAAGCATTGCCATCATTGAAGCAGTCATTCAGCAAAGACCAGAACGGATGATAGTAGTCCATATGATAGTTCTCCTTTCTATTATCATTTTCTTTCATCTCATCTCTTCCACCTTCGATTTTCACATTGTTTTCTTCCATAAATTCAAGTTCTCCTTTATTTTGTTTTAGCACTCGCTTATCTCAAGTGCTAATTATATTATACTCAACTTTTTAGCACTTGCAAGTATAAAGTGCTAATTTTTTTGATAATTTTGAAATATGCCCGTGGTTAACGAGAAATTCCGTAAAAGAAAACGTTGATATTCTTTCTTTTCACCCCTTGTGCGGTGAAGATTTGCCCTACAAAAACAGGTAAATAAAGCCGATAAAGACATTCTGCAATCAATTTCTCAATCCATCATTGAAAAATAGGAATCAACCTTATATAATAGAGATATCTCCCGAAGGAGATTTTTTAATTTGAGATAGAACGAGGTGATACCATGAGAGAAAAAGTATCCTTGGTCTGTACGGAATGTGGAGCCCGCAATTACAACGCCTCCAAGAAAAAGGGAGACGCCGTAAGACTGGAAGTCAGAAAATTTTGTCCAAAATGTGGAAAACATACCATTCATAAGGAAGGAAAATAACGCATGAATAAAATCTCAAAATATTTTCGTGGCGTTGCCGAAGAGGCAAAAAGAGTCCGCTGGCCTGACCAAAAGACTTTATGGAGATCTGTTGCCGTCGTCTTGGTCATCTCCATCGTCGCCGCATTGGCAACGGTCTTGAGCGACTATCTCGTCGTCTTGATCATGAGAGCATTCGAAATCGCTCTGCCGACCAGCAGCAGTTCGTCTTCCTCTTCGGAAGCAGCCGCAATGTTGGTTAAATTCGTCACTGGAGGAATATTCTAATGGATAACAAGCAATATGAAGTCGATTTGCCGAAAGAAGAAGAAAACACTGATGAAGTCGATTTGAACAGTCAGAAAGACAACAGCGAACTTCCTGAGAAGGCATGGTACGTCATCAACACATTTAACATGAGAGAACATCAGGTCTCTGTCGACCTTATGGAAAGAGCTCATCACTTCAACATGGACGACAAGATCTTCCGCGTCATCTGTGCTGAATATGAGGAACCTGTCTTGGATGAAAACGGCAAGCAGAAGATGGCCATCGACAAAAAGACCGGACAGAAAGTTCCCAAAGTCAAGGTCAAGAACTTCTATCCTGGCTATATCTTCGTCGAAATGATCATGACCGATGAAACCTGGTTCGTCGTCAGAAACACTCCCGGCGTTTCCGGTATTACCGGTTCCTCCGGCAAAGGCGCCAAGCCTTTCCCGATTCCAAGAGAGGAAATCGAACCTGTCTTAAAGAGAATGCACATCGAAGATCCGGATATCTATTCCGAATACAAGATCGGCGATGAAGTCAAGATCATCACCGGAACCTTCCAGGATGCCGAAGGAAAAATAGAATCCATCGACACCGAGCGTGGTGAAGTCACGGTTCAGATCATCCTCTTCGGAAGATACAATACCATCCCTGCGAAATTCTCCGACATCGAGAAAGTCCAGGAATCCACAAATTACGAAGACTAAAAATATGAGGCTGTCAAAGCAAATGCTTGGCAGCCTTTTCTTGTGGTGAAAAAAAGAGCGTAGGCCTCTTTCCAATATTCATGGAATAGAGTCTTATCGCTCCTTCATCGTTTTATTTCTGATTCTTCATTTCCATCATCCATTGATAGAGAAAATGCAGTTCGCCCTCAAAGCAAAGACCGTAAAGTATGCCATCGACACCATTCCTGATATTCTCTTGCATGCATTTATGAACAAAATCATGAGCGATTTTTACCGATTGCTCCAAATCAAGTCCGTTAAGGAGACATCCGATCATCGCACTTGCGAAGCTATCTCCCGCTCCGTGGTATTTCCCGGGAAGATTCTCTGTGCTATAGAAACTCAGCTTCTCCGTTTTTGCATCATAAATTGCACATCCTGCCTGATCCTCACCAAAGAGGACGCCGGTCACAACCACCTTTTCCGGCCCCATTTGAGAAAGAGCCTTCGTCATCTTCCTTGCCTCTTCCACCGTTGTCTCTTCTCCCTGATAGGGGATTTTAAGCAGGCAACATGCTTCCGTCTTATTCGGAACGATGATGGAAGCACATTTGAGAAGCTCGCGCATCTCATCGACATGGCTTTCTGAAAATCCGGCATAAAGTTTTCCATTGTCGCCAAAAGCAGGATCGACGAAGACCAACGTCTCTTTCTTTTTATATTTCGCAATGATTTTTTGGACAATTTCCGCCTGTCCCTGTCCAAGATAGCCCGTATAGACACAATCAAAAGATATATTCGCCTGATCCCACATCCGGACATTCTCAAGCATATGAGACGTCAGATCGACATAAGTGAACTTTTCAAAAGCCGTATGATTGCTCAAGACAGCAGTTGGAAGACCGACCGTTTCGACTCCCAGGGAAGAAAGGATCGGCAAGGCAACCGTCAAGGAACATCGGCCAAGGCAGGAATAATCCTGAATCGTCAAACATCGTTTCATCTTCTTTTCTCCTTTTAAGATAAAAAGGCACTAAAGTGCCTTTTCTAAAACATGCATGGGAAGAGCAAACATCTCAGAGAATTTTTTCATTTCCTCTGCGTTCGGCTTTGTTTTTCCTTTTTCCCAGTCCTGGACTGTTTCATCAGGAATTCCCAAGTGATCTGCCACAAAGCAGAAATCAACATTGTATTCCTTATAGATGCTCTTTAATATTTGAGCGAAGGTCATTTCTTTTCCGATGGTCCCGGGAAAGGAGAATCCTTGTCTTCTTCAACAACGATAAGATTCTGTTCCTCGTTCTTGGAGGAGCCTTTCGACTTCTTTCTCAAATCTGAGATATCGATGATCTTGACATCGGTATTGGTTGGATGATCTTCTGAATTGACCTGATGCTGGCTCTGCAACTCTTCCTCGATCTGATGTTCCTTTATCATCTTGTTCGTATTTCTGATTTTGATAAGAATGACAGCCAAGGAAGCGATTCCTAAAATGACGAGAACGACGCCAAGAACAAGCAGCATGAAGATTTCAACCGTTTCACGCTTGTTGATGTAAAAAATCAGATAAGTGACACCGACGCCGACAAGAAGACCTGCCAGAACAAAGGCTGTGATTCCTTTCGGAAGAGATTTCTTGATTCCTTTTCCGATTATCAGATCCACGCCATGGAGAACAAGCATCAAAGCGAAAAGGATGGCAAAGATAGAAACAAAATAAGATAAGATCTCATTGATGATGTCTCGTTTGATAAATAAGACAGTCGCCAGGGAAAGAACCATTTCACCAATCAGGCATTCCTGGTTATATGGATTGCGATTCAAGAGATATCCAGAAAGGATATCCAATGCACCATAGACCGCAGCGATGACACCGACAGAAATCGAGAGCATCGCAGAAACAGATTCATTGCTCTTGTAATTGATGACAGCCGTGATGACAAATAAAATTCCAAGGATAATCAAAATCGCCGACTGACCGATTTTTATCCACTTATATGTACCTATTCTTTCTTCCGTTGCTTCATTAATTTTCATATTCGAATCTCCTAAAACTTTCCTATTATAATATAATTTCGAACATATAGAAAGAAAAAAAGAAAGAAGGTAGGCAAACCCAGAAAGAAGTATTCGATTTTGATTCGACGAACGATTTTCATAAAAAATGAAAGAAAGCCTCTTCCATAGGAGTTTCATAAATTAAAAATATTGCGATTGCATCGATATCATAACGATCATGCAACTACCGTATGAATGGCGTATCAAACTGGTATGGCATATTACAGATGACATTTCGACTCGGACATTAACCGACATCGATACGCATTCTAATTTATGATACTTATAACATACCATAATAATAAAAAATTATACATATGATAGAGAAAACAACTTTGATGAGTTTAAACAACATTTAACTTTTTGCAATATTTAAAAGTCACATTCTTCTTTTCCTAATGCAAAAGTTAGATACGTAGGAATGGTAATGATATCGCCAACCTCTGACACATTATAATCACCAATCTTGATTAGTTTTGTTTTTCCATAATGTTCTGGATGGCTCATAACGGTCCTGCTTGATTTGGTATTTCCTGTTTTTGCTTTTACTTCAAGCAAAGTCGCATAGCCTTTATAGGAAATCACAAAATCAATCTCTAATCCTGTTTCTTTTGCGAAATAATAAGGGGTTATGCCTGCTTTGATCAAGGAATCGAAGACCAAAGCCTCATAGATAGCACCTTTGCCTTGTCCTAATTCTCCCTTGTTCATTCCTCGAATGGCATCTATGCCAAACATCGAAGTCACAATACCGATATCCTCAGGAAATAATTTGAACTGAGACTCTATCTTTTCACCGATGAGCGGCAAGGATGGGATTGACAGATTATGAACTTTCGATATGATATGTGCTTCTTTTAGATAATTGATTGCATCATTCTTATCATACGAAGATCCTGTCTGAACCTTAGATACGATGAATCTCTTGTTTTCTTTTGAAAGAAAAGTTGGAATCAATTCGAATACATTTTGAATTCGACTGACCTCACCTGGTTTAAACAACGGCTCAACATTTTTGCTTTTTCTTCTTCCGAAATCACTTTTCATATCAAATAGGGTGCTGTTCAGCACTTTATAAGCTTCCACTATTTTCTTAGTCGATATATATTCACTGACAACTCTCGGGAATCCACCAATGCATGCATATTTCAAGAATAAGTCTTCATATAACTTATGAATATTTAAAGGAATCATTTCTTTGTCAAGAAAATAATCTACCAGGCAATCAATTTGGCTATCCTTATATCCCAGCGCCCATAAAAATTCTTCAAAATCCATTGTCTTCATATGGATAACTTCTTCATATCCAGTGGGAGCCGGAGTGGAATCCCCAATCACATATCCATTTATTCCCAAATAAGATCCACTGGCTATCACTTTATATTTCGATTCATTTTTAAAGCTTTTAAAAGAAAGCCTCGCTCTTGGACATTCCTGAATTTCATCAAAAAAAAATCAAAGTATTCTTTGGGTTCATATCTGCATTTGGAAATCTCAAGGAGATATTCGATATGATTGTATCCACATCTAAATTCCTACTGAAATCCGTTATATAGTCAGGATTATTCCAAAAATTCATTTCAATCAAATTGAGATTGTGCCTTCTCGCAAGTTCTCTGACGCTTTCTGTCTTGCCACATTGCCGAATGCCAACGAAAAGCATAGGCAGACGATCATCCTTTATTAACCATTCATCTAAAACAGAATCAATCTTTCTTTTAAAATACATCGAAGCCACCCTCTACGAGTTCCTATATAGTCAAAACATAACAAATTCCGAGGGAGTTTCATAGTGATGGTCTGAAAATAAGTTTCGGCACTCTATGGAGCAACGTCTAAAGATTGACGAACAATACGACAATTGGCAAGGCATCCACATAATACGAATCAGAAACGAAAAATCATCGAAAATAACGCTTGGGAATCAAATTTCAATATATTCCCCATTCGCTGAACACTTATCCATCAATTTGTCCTAGAAGTCAACAAGAAAGGTTATCTCTGTTCATCAAGAAAAAGAAAAACTATTCTATAAACGATGATAATCTATCCATTTGCGACCGAAAGAGAAAGAATTTTATAAAAATCAAATCTAATAAAAGAAAATGAATTGATAAAGAAACATATTTTAACATTCGTAAATCATAGTAATTTATATAGGAAACATCTTTCTAATACAAATAAAAAGATAAAGCCAAGTAAGAATATTTCTTGTTGTATTTAAATAAGAGGATAGGTATAATATCCCTACATGCGTTTTTTTGTGCGCATTTTATTTAAAATAGGAGGGTTCAACCTTATGAAACGTACTTATCAGCCAAGCAAAATCAAGAGAGCACATACTTGCGGTTTTAGAGCAAGAATGGCCACCAAGAATGGTCGCAAAGTCTTATCCAGAAGAAGAGCCAAGGGCAGAGTCCATTTGACTCAGGCCTAAACTATTGGATCTTTTTTCGGTTGCAACGATGAAAAAAGAACTCAGACTGACGAAATCAGCCGATTTCAAAAAAGTCTTAGACAAACGACATTGCGCCGGAAAGAATTCGTCCGTTTCGGTATTCTATGCTGAAAACACAGACTCTCACGCTCATATCGGCATCTCCGTATCGAATAAATTGGGGAATGCTGTCACGCGCGTCAGAATCAGAAGACAAATTCGGGCTCAGATCAATCTGACAGATGTCCTTTCAAAGCCGTATGACATCGTCATCATCGCACACGCAGGATATCTGGAAAAAACATTTCAAGAGAATTGCGAAATTCTAAAAAAATGTTTCTCACATCTGGGCTCTCCATCCAAAAGGGGACAAGCATGAGAAATAATTCGAACAGATTTCTAAAACGCTTGATGATTCTATTCATTGGAATCGTCGGGGTTTTTGGTTTATCCAGTTGTACGAAGTCTTTCTGTACAAATCAGGATTTAGCCAACCAATATTACGCCTATTATGGTGATTTGTATGCCACGAGCATCACTCTTGAAGAAAACAATCAAGACAATACCACTTTGCAGAACACCAACCGCTCGACTTTGTTCGCTTCACTGACCGAATCTTCCGGATATTCACAGATTGACAAGGTATTCCTGAACTTCATGAGTGGAAAGGTCGATCAATTTGTCGAAGCCAACTATATCTATTGGACAGACAATACGCTTGACAGTCTCACCGATGCCACGCAGGCCAAGACGATTGCCAAGCATGTCGCCATCTACGCCGGCATTGAAACCAAGGAAGATGGTTCCAAGAAAGTCGCTGCCACGTTCACGAACTTCGATGCCTGGTACAAGGAAGCCCTCAACAATACTGAGGTCGGCGTCCTTCATTCTCCAAGCACAAGCTATGTGACAGCCTTGAAGTCGACCATGAGCAAGACCGTCTCTTCGATTCGTTCCTGCTTCTCACCGGTCAGCCAGGAATTCAATCAATCGGGAGCTCCAATCTACATCCAAGGAAAATCATGGGGACAGGCATTCAGCGAATATGGTTTCTTTGAAGGCCTTCTTGTCTATCCATTCGCCTGGATTGTTCACAGCATCTCCAGCATCGATTTATCCAATGGCTGGATGCAGATTCTTGCCATCTTCGTTGTCACCATCATCGCCCGTCTCATCACAGTCATCTCGACGGTCATCCAGACACGTTCGCAGGCAAAACAGCAGTCTATTCAGCCTTTGCTCAACCAATTGCAAAAAAAATATCCGGATCAGAACGATCCGGATCAGAGAAGAGCTCTTGCGATGGAGCAGTCTCAGCTGATGAGAGCGAACAAGGTTCATCCGTTCCTTCCGATGCTCTTTATGATCATCCAATTCCCGCTCTTCATCTGCGTTTGGGCCGCCTTGCAGGATAGTGCCGCACTCGCTGCCGGAAATTGGTTAGGCTTGGCTCTTACCACGCCAGTCAGTCAGTGTATGACGAAATATTCGACCACATCCGGTGCTTTGACAGGTATCTTCATCTTCGTCGTCATGACAGTCAGCAACGTCCTATCCAGTGCAACGTCCCTCTTCTTCAGTTCTTGGAGAACAAAGAACTTCGGAACAGTTGCCACACAGACTGGACCGGATGGAAAACCCATGGATCCAAACAAGACGATGAAATGGATGACCATCATCATGTCTGTCTTCGTCATCTGGATGGGTTACAACCTTCCAGCTGGTATGGGTATCTATTGGTTATTCGGTTCCCTCATCTCTATCGTTCAGACAGTCATCATGGAAATGATCCAAACAAAGCATCGTCATGATTTCACAAAGAACACCGGCGATGGTTCCACTCTCGCTGCCGTGAGAAGAAGCAGTCATCACACCGCTTCAGGCAAAAGCGCAAAGAAAAGCAAATCCGATAAGCCGTTATGGAGATAAAAGAGGTAAAGACTCATGAATAAATATGAAGGAAAAACAGAAGAAGAAGCAGTCAAAGCTGCTTGTGCAGATTTAGGCGTCGAAGACCCGACCACCCTGAATTATCAGGTCATCTCGGTCAAGAAGACCCTGTTCAGCAAAACTGTTACCATCGGTATCTATAGCATCAATGATGTCATCGTCTTTGCGGATGACTACATCAAGCGCTGCCTCCGTGCCTTAGGCATCGAAGGATCCACAGAAGCGAAATATGAAGATGGTGTCATCAAACTGAACATCATCACAGGAAGAAACAAGAATGTCATCGGCAGAAATGGCGATACGCTCCGTTCCATCAACGAATTGACCCGTTCTGCCTGCTTCAATCGTTTCGGCGGACATTATCGCATCCTTCTCAACTGCGATGGATATAAGGAAACAAAATATTCCAAATTCGCTGCCGTTGCCAGAAGATATGCCCATGAAGTTCAGAGAACTCATGAAACCATCATTCTCGATCCGATGACCTCGGATGAGAGAAGAATCATTCATCAGGCCTTGTCCGATATGCCTAACATCAAGACACAGTCTCTTGGAACTGGACATAAAAGACACGTCACTATCCAGTATGTTCCGGATGGTGTCGTCATCCCTGCTGACGAAGAAAAGTAATAAAAATTGCCCCGCAAAGGGCAATTTTTTATGTTTCTTCATTTTTATGCAGTGAATGTCTCTTTTCTCAATCCTTTTTCGATATTCTCAATGAATCCCGTCTCATGTAATCTGAGGACGTCATTCAGAACAGAGACCATCGACTTTCGATTGGCAGCCCCATGGGCCTTGATGACGATTTTCTTTGTGCCAAGGACAAAGGCACCGCCAAGTTCCGTATAGGCAAACATATCATAGATTTCCTTTGCGGTCTTCTCATCCTGGTTACGCAAGGCAATCTGCTGACAGATCATGGCGACCGATTCCGCGTTCTTCAATATCATATTTCCAGAAAAGCCATCGCAGGCAACGACATCCACCTGATCCGTGAAGACATCGTTTCCTTCGATGTTTCCGACAAAATTCAGCTTCGAATTCTTGAAGATTGGATAGGCTTCCCTACGAAGGGAATCCCCTTTGTTTTCCTCTTTTCCTACGTTCAGAAGGCCCACCCTTGGAGATGTGATGCCACAATAGGAATGCATCAGAATCGAACCTAACTGGGCAAACTGGAAAAGTTTGTCTCCTCGGATTTCGACGTTAGCTCCGCAATCCACCATGCAGAAGAGTTTTCCTTTTCTGTTATAAAGAAACGTTGCCAAAGCCGGGAAGGAGACCTTCTTGATCATGCCGATATGAAGGATGGATGAGACTAAAAGCATGCCAGTCGGACCTGTGGAGACAACCCCGATGACATCCTTCTCTTTCTTGGAATATTCAAATGCATCCACCATGGAGCAATGTCCCTTGAATCGGAACATCGACATGACATCGTGGATGACGTTCTCGTCGATCAAAGGAGAATCATAGATTTCATAGAAAGAAGGATCTTCTCCTTCTTCCTTGAGAATCGATAGGATATTCTTTTCGTTTCCGAATAGGACATAGCGAAGATCGTCATCTTTTTTCTCATGGTAAGAAAGAAGGACGCCTTTGACTATTTCCTCTTCCCCTTTATCGGATCCGAGTGTATCGATAACGATTTTTTTCATCTCTTGAATAGATTGAATCCTATCAGTCCCAAAAGGGTCAAAACACCAGATACAGCACAAAGAACAATACTGAAGGTTCTCGGAAGATTGTCGCTTCCGATCAAGGCAATCGAAACCCAAAGAGCAGAAAAAGCAAGGATTGTCACAAAGCACAGCAAGGTCAATTTGGCATTGCTGCTCTTGGAATGGCTTCTCTTCAAGGATTCCGAATCATTTTTCTTATTGTTTTGCATATTCGAATTCCTCCTTTAGAAAACAAAGGCAAACAATGCCAGTATGACTAAGACAGCCGTCTGGAAAAGCATGCCCATATAAATGGTAAAAGAAAAATATCCTTTATCCGTCTTATGATGTGCAACCAGTCTTCCAATAAAAGCACCGAAGGCACCATTGAGAACGGCACACATGAGCAAGGTCTTCTCTTTTGTTCTTTCTTTGCCTTTGACGGCTTTCTTTTTATCAGAGAGAAACGCCACAAAGGAAATCAAGGACATCAGAATAAGCGTTAAGATGTCCGTCAAAAATAAAATAGTATGGAAATTCATTTTTCTACCTCAATCAATAATAATAAATCATCTCAGTCTCAAAGGAACCGAAGAGCCCGACATTCTGTTTGACTCTCATGATGAGTCTCAATTCCTGTTTCCCATCCGGTCGATCGATGATTTCGAAAAGAGAATAATATTTTCGATCTGTCTTGAAAATCAAGGCAAGTTTTCCGGTTGAAACGGGATTGTTTTCGATGTTGATTGTCTGGAAAACATCGATTTCGATATTGTATTCATTTCTTTTCTTTATATCGCTATTCTTCAGGTCCTTCTCTAAGATGATATAGGAATCCATGATGTCTTTTCCTCTGACATAATCTTTATCCAGTTCTTTCAGCTTGATGCCAAATGCATTCTCTGGCTTAAAAGGAAATGTGATTTTCTCACATCTTCTCCAGAGATAATCAATCACATTTTCACTGCTGAGAAGATTCGTTCTCGTTTCATAAAGATTTTCATCAAATTCACTCATAAGAAAGACCTCTTTGATAAATTATATAACATTCTGCTGATTTATTGGGAAAATTCAAAGGAAATTCAATCAGTCCAGGGAATTTGTGTTTAGCAAGAAATCAAAGAGATTCAGATGCAGTATGCCGTTTTCGTCATAGTTGCCAGAACCATCGTATTTGGTAATCAGCACTTTCTTATAGGCGTTTTTGATGTACTTAAATGGTCTAGTTTCCTGAATCATCTTCTCTTCGTCAGGAATAAACATAGCTGATTGAATATATA
>CAVKZJ010000039.1:0-13296 GCA_963660905.1 bacterium
GCATGGCAGCTTTTTCTGATTAAGCAATCGAATGGATGGTGAACTGAGTCGAGAATGTCTTCTTGCAGTTGAGGTAATACTTCGTATCAGAAACGGTTGAGACATTGAAGGAAGAAGCGTAGTCGGAGATCTTGAAGGTATTTCCTGCAAGGAAGAGAGAAGAGGAATTGGCGACTTTCTGTGTGCTGAGATATCGCTTGTCTCTGCTGATCCAGCGGACCTCGTCATAGGCATTATAGGTCGATACTCTGAAGAAGGCTTCTTCGGAATTGCTGCCGGATTCGGTATTGCTGATCGCCTGAACCAATCCCGTGTCGGTCTTCTTTGTCGTGAATGGTTCATCCGGATCGGAATAGAAGGTGACACCGGTCTGCGTATAATTGGCAAGTCTGGCATCGACATGATAGAGTCGACCTCCATTTCCCTGCACGTGATAGGCACTATAAGAAAGATAATCGTGAGAGTTCAGATCCTTGTCAGAATAATAATCTAAGACAAGATATTCATCAAAGACATTGAACAGGACTTTTCCGTTGTCATCCTTCTGATAGGTCTTGTCATCATAGGGAATGACAATGACATTGTCTTTTTCCAGGGAAGAATCGATCTTAATGTGGGCGGTTGTGTCATAGACGATATAAGGGGTGATCCATCCGAGCATCATCTTGGAATAAGGATTCAGGTCTCCGATGTTTTTGCACATCATGTCGGCTTCGCCTGTCGGAGAATACGTTGTCTGGGCATAGGTATAGTAGTCACTTAATCCGAGCATATGTCCGGTCTCATGGATGACGACATGGGCATCCAATGCTGCGTTTTCGCTATCGCCATAGGAACTCGCAAAACCATGAAGGAATTTTAAGCTGGCCCATGCGTAATTGTTGGCGGTCGGGGAATTGATGTTTGTGTTGACCTTCGTGGTCGTGGATGTGTAGGCCCAGAAAGTGTTGGTATTGTAGGTGTCATAATCTTTCAGATAAACGAGCCATATTCCGTCAATATACCCATCCTTGTCGGAATCGTATTTCGTCAAGTCGAGATTGTAGGTGTTCTTAGCCCAGGTGGCGGCAAGTTCTGGAAGGGCAGCAATCGTTGTCTGGTTATAGCCGCTGACGCTCGAATAGGTGCTATCGACTTCGGAAGGATCGAAGTATCCGGTGACACCGCCTTTCAGGTTGAGCTGCTTATGAGAGGAACGGTAATAGTAGGAATGAAGAGACTCGTAGCCGAGCTCATCGGAATTTCCAAAGAAGGCTTTATAAATCAAGGACCAGTTGGCGCTTGTCGCTTTCTTTTCATCGCCTGGCGTGATGACCGGGATGACCAGAAGAGGAACATTGCCTTTGGTTGGAAGGAAACGCCAGTTGTAGACATTTCTTGTCCGATACGTCGAAATGTTATAGGCATTCTCGACTTCATCAGGAGAATAATACCCTTTATCATCACTGGATACCGTGTCGGTTCCTTTTGTGAATGAGACTTCCATCTGTGTATTGAGCGTCGAAAAGGAAATTGTATCGTCATCATAGTCGGGAAGATTGATGATATTGTTTTCTCTTTCATCGGAGATGACGTGAAGCTTCACTTTCGATTTCAATAATTCCCGGCTTCCCTGGTAGGAGATGACAAGGTTATAGTCCCCGGCTGTGGAGAAGGTGTAGTTCTCGGCTGAGACTGTCTTGCTCGTCTCTGTGTTTTCGATCGATAAGGTGTAATCTTCTATGCTTTCTGTACTTTGGTTCTTTTTCTTGTCGACCGTGTAGGAGGTGTAGAGGTTGACGTTCAGTCCTTCCGCGGTGAAGGTCTCATTGAGGTTGTAGATGGTCTTTGGCTTCTGGGCGACAATCAATGATTGCGTATAATTCTTCACATCCTCGACGAAGAGGTTGAAGGAGATCGAGTCATATCCTTCTTTTTTGATGATGACGTCCATGCTGTTGTCGATCGGAACGGAATCGATGACAGACTGATTCGTCAGTTCGTTTCCGTTTGTGTCGACAAGAATGTAGTCTGTGATTTCCTCAGTTATCGTAGATGTACCTGAATCGACAGATTCCGCATAGACTTCAAGACCAGTGAAATCGAGCTTGTCATAGAGATAATAGTTTGTCTTTGAAGGAAGACTTTTGATTCTCAAAGCCATATGGACTGCTTCGGTGCTAGAAGTGGAAGTTTCGCTTGTCTGATTGCTCGACGAGGAATACGTGCTCGAAGAACTTTGGACCCGATTGCAGCCGACGCTCGTAAAGAGAGTCAGAAGAGATAAAAATAAAAAATGTTTTTTGTTCATGTGGTTCATTATATTCGCCTTTGGGAATGAAAAAGGATGTTTTCTTTCTATCAGCTTTTCGAAAAAGATGAGAAAAAGATGTAGAATAGATAAAAAATAAAAAGATTCTGCTTTTTATTTATCATTCATAGATAAAGAAGAAGGGAAGAGGAAAATCTTGAAAGCGATTTATCTTCTTCATCCGTTCTTCTCAAGGATGAGCATGGAAAGCTGGTATAGGGAATCGATATCCATCTGCCTTGCACGATAGGAAAGCCTATCATCTTGATTTCCTTTGAGATAAGAAAAGGCATTCTGATAGTTCGGACTTTGCCTTAGACAATTGGAAATCGTCTTGTTTGGATCCTTGAACAGTGCCTTGAGGACAGGATAGAGAGCAAAATCGACTTTCTTTCTCTGATCGATGCGAATGAAGGCGGATTCGACTTTCGGTGCAGGAGAGAAGGAAGAGGAATCCACATTGGTAATCAAGGAATAGTCCCCGGTCATCTTGATCAAGGCACCCAAAGGGCAGTTTTCTTTCTTTCCAGGCACATATTCGAGTTTCTCGGCAACTTCCTTCTGAACCATCATGCCCGCTGACTTGAAGCCTTTGCACAACATGTATTCAAGAAGTTCCGAAGTGATGTTGTAGGGAAGGTTTCCGATGAGGAGTCGATCGTTCATGTTCGAACAGGTATCCGGATCGAAGCGAAGGAAATCGGATTGTATGATGGTGGTATTCTTCGAATCCTTGAAGATTTCCTTTAAGACCATCACCATGTCGCGGTCGGCATCCACGGCAATCAGTTTCTTTGCCTTCTGACTCATGGGAAGAGTCAATGAAGCCAAGCCTGGACCGATCTCGATGACACATTCATAGGATGGGATATCCATCTTGGAGATGATTCTTCTGATGATGCCTTCATTGATCAGAAAGTTCTGACCAAAGGATTTCTTGGCATATAATCCGTATTCTTTCAATAGCGTCTGTATTCGTTCTAATTCTGTCATTCTGTTGTTTCCTTTACGATTTCTTCTTTGGATAAAGAAAGCATGTTGATGGCTTGATAGACATTCTTCGCTGAGGTGAAGGGCATATGGTATTTACTGATGAGATGCATCCTTTTCTTTTTTCCGTTCGGACCCATCATGCCAAGATCAATATAGTCATTCATGGAGAGCATCTCTTCCTCACATGCATCATCATGTTCAAGATAGGGGAGAAGCAGTGTATGGATGTCTTCGAGTTTCATCTGTGCGATTCCGACCTTATCATGATAGATCGCTTTTTTCTTTTCTGCTTTCAATACAATGCATTCTCCAATGCAGGACTGGATGTATTCCGCAATTTTTCTTCCTGGGCCATCTGGATCGGTGAGAAGCACAATCTTTCTTTTCTGATAGACGTTCTTCAAGAAAAGAAGAATATCCTCACGGATGAATTTTCCACCGGTTTTGACAATATAGGTCACACCGAGTTTCTTCAGCTTGTCCTCATCGGTGTTTCCTTCGACAACGTAGACATATTTTCTTTTCTCAGATTCCATAGAAGTCTCTCCCCTGCTGATAGAGCTTTTCAGCCAATTCTTCTTCATCATAGGCTTTCAAGGCAGCGATTTCCCTGATGACATAGGAAATATATCCGGATTCATTTCTCTTTCCTCGATAGGGGACAGGAGCTAAGTAGGGCGCATCGGTCTCCGTCAGAAGGATTTCGATCGGTGCATACTGAATCACTTCCTTGATGACTCTTGCATTCTTGAATGTGCAGATGCCTCCGATTCCGATGTGGAAGTCGATAGGCAATTTAAGATACTCCTTGAGAATCTCGACACTCGAAGAATAGCAATGGAGATCGACTTTGTCCGGCAATTCCTGTCTGATGATATTCAGGGTATCGAAATCCGCATCTCTTGCATGAACGACAATGGGAAGGGAAAGCATCTTGGCTAAGCGAATCTGTTCGATGAATCGTCTTTTCTGCTGGTTCTTATATTCCTCATCCTTGCTGTAATGATAATCCAAGCCGATTTCTCCGATGGCTTTGATTCTTCCTTTGTTTTCCATGATGATGGAATAGCTTTCTGAGAAATAATCTTCATCCTGTGAAGCGAATTCAGGATGGATTCCCAAGACAGAATAGCAGAAGGACGGATATCTGTCTTCCAGTTGTAGGATACGCGAAAAGGATTCGAGGGAGTCGCCATTATTGAAGATGGCTTTGACATTCATATCCTTGGCTTTCTTTATGGATGAATCGATATCTTCATCGAATTGTGTGGCGTTGTAATGTGTATGTGTATCAATGATGTTCATGTTATTTTCCTAAACAGAATTTCGAAAAGAGAGTCTGATAGATGTCTTCCATCGTCTGACCCTGATTGTTTCCCATCAATTCGTTGATATCGCTGATAGCCATGCGCAAGGTGTCGGAAACGATATCGACTTGATGCGTATCGTATATCGCCTGGATTGTCGCCTGGATATGGGTAGCGATCTTCACAAGGAATTCTTCTTCTCTTTTTCCGAGGAAGCTCGATTCCTGCTTCTGGTCTAGGTTCAGTTTCTTGAGGATTAGGTTAAGAAGCGGAGAAAGATCATCCTTGGTGGAACATAAGGAGATATCGCAGTCAGCGATATTCCTGTTGATGTCTTTTTTGGTTGCGATTTTTATGAAAGGCTTCTGATCGATGGAAGCCCATAATTCATCGTTCTTATCGATATCAGAAAAACCACAGTCGGAAGCAAGAAGAACCAGGTCGGCTTGTTCGATCGTCTTGAAGGATCTTTCGATTCCGAGATTTTCGACATAATCATCCGTCTTTCTTAGTCCAGCCGTATCCTTGAATCGAAAAAGGATGCCTTGAATTTCCATCTCACCTTCCACGACATCCCTTGTCGTTCCAGGGATAGGAGAGACAATCGCTTTCTCTTCATGGAGAAGTGCATTCAATAGAGTGGATTTTCCGACATTCGGTTCTCCGGCGATGGCGATATTGAAGCCATTATACTGTTTATTGGATAGTCTTGTCTTCTCGATGATCTTATCTAAAGCATTTTTGTTTTCACTCAACAGCGTGGCAATATTGTCCAGTTCAGGAGCATAGTCGTCCAGCTGATCTTCATCATAGGTATTCTCCACAAAATATTCGAGTCTCGACATGTATTCGAGCAGTGTCTTCTTCAGCTCGGACATGATTTTTGTGTTTTCCCCACTGAGAGTCATCGTGGCGATTTGCTTGGCTCTCTTGCTTGAGGCGTTGATGAGATCATTGACCCCTTCAGCCTTGAGAAGGTCCATTTTCCCATTGAAGTAGGCTTGGGCGGAGAATTCCCCTTTTTCGGCTCTTCTTGCACCACGGAATGTCAATGCATCGAGCAGTTCTTCCACGATAATCATATTTCCGTGTGTGGAAAAATCGACGCTGTCGAATCCGGTATAGGATTTTGGTTCTCGATAGAAGGTAATAACGGCTTCATCGATGAAGGTCTCCGGTTTAGTCTTGTCCTTGTAGAGCTTTGCGAAATAGGCCTTGTTCGGTTCGATTTCCTTTACATCCTTTTTTATGATATGGGAAAGAATCTCCAGCGATTTCTCTCCGGAGAGTCTTACAACAGCCAAAGCGGATTTATAGGGTGGCGTGGATAACGCACAGATGGTATCAAAAATAAGCATATGCATTATTTTACTCTATTCCATGAAGAAAAGTTAACATCTATCTGAGTCGAACCATCGTTTTGCATTGTAATAGAAGAAATTGCTCTTTTTTTCGAAAAAAGTGTAAAAACCAAGTGTTTTCTGGAATTTGCATCTTTCTTCTCCCAAAAGAAGTGATAAACTAGTATGGAAAGCACTTACATACTGAAAAAAAGGTGGAATTATGGCTCAAAACAAACTCTTTTCGAATCAGACTTTTGAAGGCAATGATGTTCCGAAACTCACAAGGATACTCTATCCTTGGTCAGGCATCTTCCGCGATGCCTGCTATGCATTGGTCGGAACATTTTTGATGCAATATGCCATTACGGCAGGCGTGTTGTCGAATGACTCGGCCGTCTTCACTTCGCAGTATGGTGTCATCACGATTGCGATGATGATTGCCCTTTTATGGGATGGAATCAATGATCCTATCATGGGGTTCATCCTGGAGAAATGTCATTTCAAGGCTGGAAAATTCCGCCCTTGGATTGCCATCGGCGCCATCGGAAATGCCATCAGCGTCTTATTGATGTTCATGATTCCTTCTTTAGGATGGGTTTCGGGATGGGGCTATGTCGGATTCATGATTGCGATGTATCTTCTTTGGGATTGCTTCTTCACGATGAATGATATCGGCTATTGGTCCATGCTTCCTGCCTTGACGAATGATCCGAAGCAGCGTGCACAGCTTACGACACAGACGGCCATTGCCACTACCATCGGTACATTTGCGATGAATATCGTCATGATTCTTCTTCCGGGAACATTCAGTGGCGCCTCGACAAAGAGCATTTATATGTGGGCCGGCATTTTTGTGGCGATTCTTTTCTTGGCGACGCAGCTGATTGTCTATTTTTTCTGTAAGGAAAAGCAGAGAGATGTCAAGCAGGAGGAAGTCAGTGAGAAATCTTCCGTGTTGGATCTTTTCAGAATCATCGTCAAGAACAAGCAGTTGGGTGTCTGTGCGATTTCTCTTCTTCTCTTCTATTTTGCTGAATATATCCTGACTGGCATCGGCACGAATTATTTCTATATGGTCTTCGGATATGGCGGAAATAAGGGCGGCATGGTTGCCACGGTGATTTCTGTCATCTATGTCTTGGCGACTTTGGTTGCACAGGCGTTCTATCCGATGCTTGCCAAAAAGATGGGAAAACAGAAGATTCTGAATATCATGTCTTTGATCATCGGCGTATCCTATATTGCCTTCTTCCTTGTTGCCTTCCCTCTGTTTGGCGATCATCCTTTGGCCTATAACACACCGGATGCAAGCAATGTCTTCTGGGTTGCCGGTGGAACCATGTTCCTCTATTATGTCTTCTCCTTCCTCTTCTTTGGTGCGACGGGCGTCTTCTATCTAGCCTTGCTTGTCATGTTCCAGGATTCCATCGACTATGGGGAATGGAAGTTCGGCGAAAGAAAAGAATCGATCTCCTTTGCCTGGAGACCGCTCGATGTCAAATTGGCATCCGGATTGAACCGAGGACTGCAGTGGCTGACATTCGCCTTGACCGGAACCTCCGCAGCTATCAACGCGATTTCCAATGCGGAAGGAACCTATAATGCCGATGTTGCCGCCGCCAATGGAAATGCGGAACTGATCGAACAGGTCACGAAGATCCGCGACACTTCGATTGCAGAAGAGATGAGCAAGGTGACTCGCGGACAATTGATCGGCTTTGGCTGCATCATCATCGGTGTCATTCTCCTTTGCTTCTTTGCGAGCTGGGCACTGATTCATTTCGGATACAAGATCGATGAAGAACAGGAAAAGAAGATTGTCGATGAATTGGAGCAGAGAAGGAAAAAGGATAATGCAGAAATGAATTCTGCCAATGCATAAAATATGATTCTTCAACAGGACAATGATCTTATCTTTTCCAGTGAGCATACTTCCTTATTGTTTCATGTCAATGAAATCAATAAGGTCACACTGGAATATTATGGAGAGAAGCTTCACTCACTTCAGGAAAAAGATTCTCTGATCCGGAAATATCCCTTCAATCAGGGATGCAGCGTCGATTATTCAAAAGAAGGGAAGGCTTTATGCCTTGATCATATGAAACTGATTTCCTCTTCTCTTGGGAAGGGAGATTACTTTTCACCGAGTGTTCTCTTGAAGAACAAGGAATCGACTCTCTTTGATTTTGTCTTTTCATCCTATGAGGTGAAAAAGGAGATCGCTCCTTTGAATGATCTTCCTTTTCCGCATGGCATGGATGAGGAAGTCATTCTTCATCTGAAGGAAGAGAAGATGAATATTCTTTTGGATATCCATTACCTTGTCTCCGAGAAAGAGGATGTCTTTGCCATCTATTCCCAGTTGAGGAATGACAATGCGAAAGAACTCCTCGTCCAGAAGCTTTCCAGTCTTCAGCTTCCGCTTGTGAATGACAATTATGAGATTCTTTCGACCTATGGCTGTTGGGCAGGCGAATTGAATGTGGAAAGCCATTCTCTTCAGCCAGGAAAGTTCGTCATCGAAAGCCTTTGCGGATCTTCTTCGAATCGACACAATCCTTTCTTTTTGATGAAGAATGAAAAAACCGATTTCTTCCATGGCAACGTATATGGGTTTCATCTCATGTATTCGTCGAATTTCGAAAACAGCATCGAAATGGATGCGTTTGAGGATGTCCGTGTCCAGGTCGGCATCTCTTCGACCGGCTTTGAGAAAAGACTGAAGACAGGGGATGTCTTTTCAACCCCGGTCGCCTTGATGTCTTTTTCTTCGGATGGAATCAATTCCTTATCCAGCCAATATCATGAATTCATCAATCGGCATATCATTCCTTCCTCTTTTGCCTATAAGGAAAGACCGATCGCCTATAACAACTGGGAAGCCACGGGGATGAAATTCAAGAAGTCGAAAATCACTTCATTGATGAAGAAAGCTAGCCGTTTGGGTGTGGAACTCTTTGTCTTGGATGATGGTTGGTTTTCGACTAGAGAGGATGATTCGCATGGCCTAGGCGATTGGGAAGTCAATGAAAAGAAACTTCCTGGCGGACTTGAGAAACTCGCTTCGGAAGCCAAGAAATATAATCTGAAATTCGGTATCTGGATGGAACCGGAAATGGTCAATGAGGATACATTGCTCTATAGACAGCATCCGGATTATGTCATTCAGGATAAATTCCATTCTCCATCCTATGGAAGAAACCAATTGACTCTGGATCTGAGAAAAAAGGAAGTTCAGGATTATGTATATCAGAGTGTCTCACAGGTTCTGAAAAGTGCGGATATTTCCTATCTGAAATGGGATTATAATCGATGCATCTCGGATTATGACAATCGTGATGGCACATTCTTCTATGATTATATGATCGGACTTTATTCTGTCCTGAAGAGACTGAGAGAAGAATTTCCGGATGTCCTTTTCGAGAACTGCGCAAGCGGTGGGAATCGCTTCGATTTAGGCATGCTTTCCTATTTTAGCCAGTCCTGGATGAGCGATGATACGGACTCCTATCAGCGAACACTGATTCAGGAAGGCGGACTTCTTGGCTATCCTTTATCCTGCATGTCCAATCATGTTTCATGCAAGACGAGCAACCAGATGCTTCGGTTCACATCCTTCGACAATAAATTCAATACAGCCTGCTTCGGTGTATTAGGTTACGAGCTGGATCTGGATGATCTTTCTGATGTGGACATTGAGAATATCAAACGTCAGATTTCTTTCTATAAGGAGCATCGAAAAATCCTTCAGTATGGAAAAGTCTATCAGGATGCTCTTTATTCGATGCAGGAACATAAAACGTTGGAAGCTGTTTATGAAGATACAGCCATCGTTTCCATCTATCAGAAGATTCAGAAACCTAATCCCAAGGAAAGACATCTTCACTGCTATGGACTCGATGAGGATTCTCTTTATCATTACCAGACAAGGAAAGAGAGCATCCCATTGAGGAAATTCGGCGGATTGATCAATTATGTCACGCCATTCCATATCAATCCGGAAGGCACCCTGATCAGCATCATTTCGAAAAAGAAAGAAATGGATGGCGAAGTGGATGAAGGATTGTTATCCGGAAAGGTATTTTCGACTTCCGGTGCTGTTCTTTCCCAGGAGTGGTCCGGTGTTGGATACAACGAGAAGATTCGTCTGATGTCTGATTTTGGTTCAAGACTTTATGTCATCAAAAAAACGGAAGGCTGATGTTTTAGCCCTCCGTTTTGAATGATAGCGATCGTTTAAGACAGATACTTCTTGGCTTCCTTCACTTTCTTCTCCATTTTGGCATGGAGTGCATTGTTGCAGGAAGTGATTTCTCCTTTTTGCTTGCATTTATAGATGGTATAGAGAATGCCAGGAATCAGGAAGAAGAGATACAAAACGATGGTCAGAATCTCATCCATCGGCTGGTATTGTCGTATGGAATGCTTATAGGATAGATATTCATTTTCCAGTCTTGAGAGTTCTTGATAGTTTGCGCTATCTTTGTCCCTTACCATGATGAAGACCATCCTATGCCGACCTCTGTGTGTCGGTTTCTTTATGACATCTTTGATTGTCCATCCGAATTGCATCATTTCAGAATGCGCTTGTTCGGATGCTTCTTTTTCTTCTAGATTCATTGGATTTCCTTCTTATTCAGATTTTTGTATTTTGTGAATTGTATGGTATAGGAATTGTCTTCTTCCTTTTCGGATTGTTCGACCAAAGTGAAATTTTCGTTTTCATCCAGATTCGGAAAGAAGACTTCCGCATTCCCATCGGCAAAGACTTTTGTGATGAGAACCTCATCACAATAAGGAAGCATTTGAGAATAGATGCTTGCTCCTCCGATGATATAGACATCATCCATTTTGCTTGCTTCCTTGATGACATGGAGAAATTCATCAAAGGAATGAACGTTGTCGACCCCTTCGAAATTTTCATTCCGGTCATGGGATAAGACGATGTTTCGTCGATTCTTCAATGGCTTGGAACCTGGAAAGGAAAGCAATGTGTTCTTCCCCATGGCGACGGCATGTCCTTTGGTTGTCTCCCGGAAGAATTTCATATCCTTGGGAAGAGAGAACATGAGGTCGTTCTTTTTTCCGATTCCCCATTTTGAATCAGCGTGAAGTATGGCAATGATTTTCATGATTAGATGGCCACTGGTATTTTCTTGTCGAGTTTTTCGTATTCATAGTCGATAAGCTCGAAATCATCCAAGGTGAAATCATAGAAGTTCTTGATGTTCGGATTCATCTTCAATGTCGGCGCCTTATGCTGCGGCTTCTTAATGATTTCCTTTACCATATCGACATGACGGTCGTAGATATGGGCATCGGAGATGACATGGACGAGTTCACCTGGTTTCAGGTTGGAGACCTGGGCAAACATCATGATAAGAAGGGAATATTGCAAGACGTTCCAGTTGTTTGCTGTCAGCATATCATTTGAGCGCTGGTTGAGAATGCCATTCAGTGTGTCGCCGCTGACGTTGAATGTCATGGAATAGGCACAGGGATAGAGATTCATTTCATGGAGATCATCGAAATTGTAGATGTTGGTCATGATTCTTCTGGAGTGAGGATTGTTCTTCAAATCGAAGAGGACACGGTCCACCTGATCGAATTCGCCTTCCGGATAGATGGATTTCTTTCCGAGCTGATAGCCATAGGCTTTTCCAATCGATCCATTCTCATCAGCCCAGGAATCCCAGATGTGGGAATGCAAATCATGGACATTGTTGCTCTTTTTCTGCCAAATCCATAAAAGCTCGTCAAGGCAGCTTTTGAAAGCTGTTCTTCGAATGGTCAGAATCGGAAGTTCTTCCTGAAGATTGTAGCGATTGACGATTCCGAATTTCTTGATGGTATGGGCAGGGGTTGAATCTTCCCAATGGGGACGGACAGGATAGTCCTTATCTGAGAATCCATTCTCTAGAATGTCATTCATATTCTCAATAAAAATCAGATCTGCTTTTGACATGGTCGCCTCCTAAAAATACGAAGTCTATTATAAAGAAATCGGAGTATGTTTCATAGAGCAATTGTAGTGAACCTCTCTTATGTCTTATCCTACTTCCTGGTCTAATCAGAGGGATTCACTACATTTTTTTGCGATATACAATATTTGTTGCGCTGCCTCTCTTTATAATGAGATTCTTGGCAATCAATGAATTCAATGTCCTTATAAGAGTATCCTTCTTTAAACCTGTTAAATTTTCTAACTCCACTCTGGTGTATTCGCGTTTGTCATCAATTGATTGAAGAATCATGTCTTCGTTTTTTGAAAGCTTGATTTCCTTCTTTATTGGCAAAGTGATGGAGATATAGGAATCCGTGACATCAAATGTTGGCTTGATTTCGAAATCATCATAGGACTCGTTTATACGTTTGATGCCAGTTGCAAATCTTTCGACAATAGCCAATCTATGGAATACATTGGCTATGATTGGATTTCTTAAGTATGAATATCTTCCATTGATGAATGCGTTAAAATCCATTTCAGGCATCAATCCACCTGGCGATGAAACGGTAATCTTGTCAGCATACATTTCCACTTTCGTGTTAGACGAAATATCATATGTTCTATGTATGATTGCGTTTGCAATTGCTTCTCTGAATGCTTCAAATGGAATCAGTTCATATTTCCTTCGAAATCCTCCTTCTATTTTTTCGATGATATATTCTTCTTGAAAGATATTGATAGCTTCGTAATATTGCTTTAGAAGTGAAATGTTCGATAATGTGAATCTCTTTCTTATTTGGTTTATGTCTGATCCGAAAATCACAATATCAACGCCAGGAAAGCTGTTTGTATCTGATAGAAGACTGGCTGCATTGTTATATCCGTTCTTACCTAAAAGATTGAGGCTTTTCAGTGTGTCCTCATTAAAGTCTTTGAGATTGATTGCTTCCTTTAGATTCTTACTTAAGATAGTAAAGGTGCAATCCTGATTCTTGGAAGGAAGTTCCTCAAAAGATAGGTTCATTCCTTCTAAAACCAATCTATTTTCAGTAAGTGCATCCGCTTCGATAGTCGATGAATCGTTTCTCTTATAACACTTCCCGTTATATCGATAAGGGGTCTCCTGCCCTTTGTAAACAGTCAAAGTGATCGTATTATCTTCATTAGGTCTCAAACTATAATTTGGTTTGGGTTTTATGGAATCATTGATTTGATTTTCTATATTGAGGCATTCTTCCTTAGGATTTTTAACACCGATGATATTTCCATTATCAGCAATGCCGAATAGGATTGTCCCATCATTGAAATTTGCAAAAGCACTTACGGTTTTTAAATAACTTTTTGATACTGTTTCTTTGTATTCAAGATTTTTTGTTTCTCTTTTCATTATGATGATTCCTCTCAAGATGAATTATA
>CAVKZJ010000040.1:0-12339 GCA_963660905.1 bacterium
ATGGTGGGCACTACAGGGCTCGAACCTGTGACCTTCCGCACGTCAAGCGGATGCTCTCCCAGCTGAGCTAAATGCCCAAAGCAAAGTAATTATAAGGAGGCATGAATCTAATGTCAACACATTTTTTTCTTTTCTTCTTTGAAAGTAAGAAAAAGGCAAGATTTTCTTTTCATTCTTTTGACTTATTTGGTATGGTATTAGCGCTTATGAACAAAAAGAAAAAAATACTATTTCTCATCTTTTCTCTTCTCTATCTTGGCATTATTGTGCCATCCATCGTTTTTCTTTGCATGGGGAAATACGGAGAAGCCATGTTCTTCCTTCTTCCTTCCGTCTTTTTGATTCCTATTTTTCTTTCCTTCTATAAAATACCCCAAAAGACCAATCGGCATCCCTTTCTTCTCTTTCTTACTTTTCTCTTGCGATATCTCTTGGATATCGTCGCAATCGTTCTTCCGTCTCTGCTTTGGTTTCTCATACCGGGACTGAAAGAAAGCGTATCCAATATTTTTAATTTGGTTCCCTTTTTTGAGGTGTTTCTGGTGTATAATATTATTATTGTGTTCTTTATTTTTGATTCGAAGGCACAAGCCCATGAAATGGATAAAAAACAATGAATTTTGAAAACGTACTTAACCCCAATTACGTCAAAATGATGTCGTTGGAATTCATCGTCAGCATGATTACGATGCTTATCATCATCGTGCTTTCTTTTGTTATCTATTTTAAGCAGAAAAAATATGGTCCTTTGGATAAGCCGAAAGGGATTGTCAATCTTGCAGAAGGCCTGATCGGATGGGCGGATGAGAAAGTCAATGAGATCATGGATTGCCCAAGATGGTTTGGAAATTTCGCTGGCTATATCATTCCGTTGTTCCTTTATATTTTCATCGGCTTCTTCATCGGCATGATGGGAATTCCGAATTTCATCGTCTTGGGAAGTTCGGCGGATGGATATATCATCAATGAGAGCAAACTATTCGTTCAGTTGCCCAATCCGTTCACGAATCTCGCCTTTACGTTATCGATTGGCTTCATCAGCGTCGTCTTGATCGAAGTCACGAAGCTGAGAGCACAGAAATTCAGTTACTGGAAGCAATTCGTCTTCACATTCCCACCTCTTGTGCCTTTATTGACGAATTTCTCCCCTATGATCTCTTTGAGTATCAGATTGTTCGGCAATTCCTTTGCGGGATATTGCATCATGACATTGCTCTACAATGCTCTTGCGAGCATCGGTGGAGGCTTCGGCTTGATTGCCGGTCCGATTATTATGCCTTTTATGCATGCTTACTTTGACGCTTTTAGCGGATTCATACAGTCTTTGGTTTTCGTCATGATTACGATGATGGACATCGCACAGGAAGCACCATCAAACGAATCTCAGAAAGAAATTGCCCAGGCTGTCACGCTCAAGGCATCAATGTAGGTTAAGCCAGTGAATCTAAAGGAGGCTTATTATGAATTTATTGAATCAGTTGGTTGTTTTGGCAGAGGGTGCCGCAGATAACGCCTATACGGCTCTCGGATTCCTCTATCTCGGTGTTGGCATCATCCTTATCGGCATGTCCATGTCTTCCATCGCAGAAGGCTTGGTCTGCTCTTCCGCATTGAAGGGCATGGCTCGCAATCCGGAAGCATCCAAGACATTGCGTTCGAGCATGATCTTAGGCGTTTCTCTCTGCGAAACGGTCGCTATTTACGGTTTGGTCTTAGCCATTCTGTTGATCTTCGTTGCCAGCCCAAGCAGCATCGCATAATCCAGAAAGGGACAAGATGAAGAAGAAGTTCAAGATTTCGCTCTTATTCATCGTCAGTTCATTGGTATTGACTTCCTGCGATACCTCCGGCATCACCGGCTCTATTTCAGGTGCTGTTGCAGATGCCCTGCCGAACCTTTGGATCACTTTGACACAGCTTGGTGCCTTTTTGGTCATGGTTTTCATTTTCTTCAAGTTTGCATTCAAGCCAATCAAAGAAAAATTGAAGGCAAGACAGGATGCCATCGAAAAGGATATTCAGGATGCCTCGAAAGCCAAGCAGGAAGCGCTGCAGGATAAAGAGACGGCACAGATGAATATCAAGACGAGCCGCATCCAGGCTCAGCAGATCGTCTCTTCGGCTGCCAAGGAAGCACAGATCAAGGCAGACGGCATTGTCAAGAAAGCCAATGAGGATGCGGATATGATCCGTGCCCAGGGCGAAAAAGATGCCATCGAAAGAAAGAAACAGATCGAGAGAGAAGCCCATAATGTGATCGTCTCGACCGCCTTGGATGCATCCAAGCAGATTTTAGGCCGTGAAATCGATGAAAAAGATAACGAAAAGGTTGTCAATGACTTCCTGAATGAGATGAAAAAGGAAGACTAATTATGAATCATTCTCTTTTGAAACATTATGCCCAGGCATATTTCTCCTTAGGCAAAGAAAAGGATAAGGTCGATATTCTCTGTCAGGATATGGCTTTCTTTTCCGATGTCTTCAAAAGAAATGATGAACTCGTCAAATTTCTTTCCTCTCCGATGATTGCAAAGGAGGCGAAAGACGAAATTCTAGACAGATACATCAAAGGGAATGTCGATATCATTTCCTATGGGTTCCTTCAGGTTCTGATAAAGAAGAAGGCGATCGGCTCTTTTGACGAAATCAAGAAAGCCTTCGACCATCTCTATCATCAGGACAAGGGAATCCTCGAAGCGAGAATCTACACCCCGTTCCATCTGTCTGAAGAAACAATCACGAAACTCGAAGAAATCTTCTCCGGGAAATATCATCAGCAGGTTTCTTTTCGACAGATTATCGATAAGAATGTCATTGCCGGTATGCGTATTTTCGTCAATGATACGCTCTATGACTATTCGATCGATACGAAACTGAACCAAATCAGACGAAAGCTGACCATCCAGAATTAGGAGGCAAATCATGGCAGATATTGATCAAATCAGCAATCTCATCAAAAAAGAGATCAGTGCTTACGAAAACAAAATTGAAACAAGCGATGTCGGAACTGTTGTCTCCGTCGGAGATGGCATTGCCACAATCTATGGCTTGGATAAGGCGATGTATGGAGAATTGCTCGAATTCCCCAATCATGTCTTTGGTATGGTCATGAATCTCAACGAGGACTCGGTTGGCTGTGTCCTTTTGGGCAAGGATACGTCTGTTTTTGAAGGCGATGCCGTCAAATTGACTGGAAAGGTTGTCTCCGTTCCAGTCGGCAATGCCCTTCTGGGAAGAGTTGTGAATGCCCTCGGCGAACCAATCGACGGAAATGGAGAGATCGTAGCGGATGATCATTATCCAATCGAAGCTCCGGCTCCGAGCATCATGAAGAGACAGTCAGTCAACCAACCTTTAGAGACTGGCATCAAGGCCATCGATTCCATGATTCCGATCGGAAAAGGCCAAAGAGAACTCATCATCGGCGATCGTCAGACCGGAAAGACCGCCTTGGCGATCGATACGATCATCAATCAGAAGGGAAAAGATGTCATCTGTATCTATTGTGCCATCGGTCAGAAGAATTCCACCATCGCACAGATTGTCTCCAAACTGAAGGCTTTCGATGCGTTCAGCTATACCATCATTGTCAATGCTTCGGCCAGTGAATCGGCTCCGATGCTTTATATTGCTCCGTATGCAGCGACCAGCATGGGTGAATTCTTCGAGAAGCAGGGAAAGGATGTTCTCATCGTCTATGATGATCTGAGCAAACATGCTGTTTCTTATCGTGCTTTGTCACTTCTTCTGAAGAGATCTCCAGGCCGTGAAGCCTATCCTGGCGATATTTTCTATCTCCATTCCAGACTTCTTGAGCGTTCCTGCAAGCTGAACAAGGAAAATGGCGGCGGATCCATGACGGCCCTTCCGATTGTCGAAACGCAGGCAGGCGATATTTCGGCCTATATTCCGACGAATGTCATCTCCATCACGGATGGCCAGATTTTCCTGACCACGGATCTGTTCAACCAGGGACAGAGACCGGCTGTGGATTCCGGACTTTCTGTTTCCCGTGTCGGTTCCTCTGCACAGATCAAGGCCATGAAGAAAGTCGCTTCCTCCTTGAAGATCGAATTGGCCAACTACAATGAAATGCTGGATTTCTCCCGATTTGGTTCGGATTTGGATAGCACAACCAAGGGAATCCTTCAGCATGGTTCCATCCTGATGGAAGTCCTCAAGCAGAAACAATATTCTCCTCTTTCCATGGAGGATGAAGTCATCGAGATCTATATTGCCCAGTCACATGAAATCGACCATCTCGAACTGAAGCAGGTCAATGAGACCTTGGAAAAAGTTCTTTCCCATATCCATGCCAATCATAGTGAGGTCTATACGGCCATCAATGAGACAAAGCTGCTCAGTGATGAGACGAAAGCTCTCATCGACGATTCTGTCAAAGCCGTCTTGGAAGGAATGAAGTAATGCCGGAATCTTTGGTCAACACAAAGCGACGAATCAATACGATCCGTTCCACGATGAAAATCACCAAGGCGATGAAGCTTGTCGCCAGCGTGAAATATCAGCGATGGAAGAGGATGTATGATGAAAATGCCGCATATACCACCGAAATGCACAATGTCCTGGAAAGAACGCTTGCCAGCATCGATTTTTCGGATACATCCAAACCGGATCTTCTTTCTGGTTTCCCACAATCGAAAAAGAATCTTTATATCATCGTGACCTCTTCCTTAGGATTGTGCGGTGCTTATAACTACAATCTATTCAAGGAAATCGATCCTCAGCTTAAGGAAGGCGATGAGCTTTTTCTTCTTGGGCAGAAAGGCCTGGTCCACTATCAGAACAAGTCCTATAAGCTCTATACGGATTATCTGAACCTGCAGGAAAAATTCACTTATTCCTCAGTCCGCAGGATGAGACATGAAATCATCCGCCTTTATCGAAAAGAAGAATATGCCAAGGTCGTTCTTGTCTACACAGAATATAAGAATTCCATCACATTCACGCCGACTTTAAAGACAATTCTTCCTCTTTCTTATGAAGAGAAGGATTTGCCCAATGAAAGCGATAAGCCTCTCTTCGAACCGAATGGAATCGATGTTCTTCTCACGCTCATTCCCCATTCGATCGATGCTTCGCTTTATCATAAGCTGATGGAATCGCAGCTTTCGGAATTGGCATCGAGAAGAAATGCCATGGAAACCGCCACGGATTCCGCAAACAAGATCCAGGCACAGCTGCAACTGGATTACAACAAAGCCAGACAGACAGCCATCACGCAAGAAATCACAGAAATTGTTGCCGGTGCCAACGCCGGAAAAGAAGATGAATAAAGGAGGAAATCCCAATGAATGATGTAAATGAAGGTGTTATCGTACAAGCTATCGGACCTGTTATTGATGTCCGTTTCAGTGAAAACAACATTCCTCCGCTTCTGATGGCTCTGAAAGTCACGACCTCCCAAGGAAAAGAACTTGTCCTGGAAGTCTTGCAGCATATCGGCGACGATACGGTGCGCTGCATTGCCATGGGTGCTACGGAAGGAATCCAGCGTGGACTGAAAGTCATCAACACGAATTCTCCGATTCAGGTTCCCGTCGGCAAGGAAGTCCTGGGAAGAATGTTCAATGTTCTTGGTCAGCCGATTGACGAAAAAGGTGAATTCAAGGCAACATTGACACATTCCATCTACAATGATCCGCCGAAATTTCAGGATCAGTCTACCAAAGCGGAAATCTTCGAGACCGGAATCAAGGTCATCGATCTTCTCTGCCCTTATATCAAGGGCGGCAAAGTCGGTCTTTTCGGTGGTGCCGGTGTCGGCAAGACGGTCTTGATTCAGGAATTGATGCACAATATTGCCACTGAAAAACATGGTATCTCCGTTTTCGCCGGTGTCGGTGAGAGAAGCCGTGAAGGAAACGATCTTTATTATGAAATGGAAGCGACGGGCGTCCTTCCGAATACTGCCCTTGTCTTCGGACAGATGAATGAGACCCCAGGTGTCCGTATGAGAGTCGGCCTTTCCGGTCTGACCATGGCAGAATATTTCCGTGATGTCCAGCATCAGGATGTTCTTCTTTTTATCGACAATATCTATCGTTTCACCCAAGCGGGAAGTGAAGTCTCTGCCCTTTTAGGACGTATGCCTTCGGCTGTCGGCTATCAGCCGACCCTGGCGACCGAAATGGGTCAGCTTCAGGAAAGAATCGCTTCGACGAAAGATGGTTCCATCACGTCGATTCAGGCTGTTTATGTCCCTGCGGACGACTTGACCGACCCAGCTCCGGCAACGACATTCTCCCATTTGGATGCCAAGACGGTCTTGGATCGTTCGATTGCGGCTTTGGGTCTTTATCCGGCTGTCGATCCGCTTGCCTCTTCTTCGAACTTCCTTGATCCGAATGTCGTCGGACAGGAACATTATGATGTCGCAAGACAGGTTCAGTCGATTCTTCAGAGATATAAGGATCTTCAGGATATTATCGCCATCTTAGGCATGGATGAACTTTCCGAAGAAGATAAACTCACGGTCAACCGTGCCCGTAAAATCAGAAACTTCCTCTCCCAGCCTTTCTTCGTTGCGGCGAAGTTCAATGGCTTTGACGGAAAATTCGTCAAGGTGGAAGATACGATCAAGTCGTTCAGACGCATCCTGGATGGTGAGGGAGATAATCTTCCGGAAGCAGCCTTCACTTATGTCGGTACCTTTGATGATGCGATTGAAAAGGCGAAAGCCCTCGAGAAGAAATAAATATGGCTGCCTCTCGTTTTAAATTGGAAATCATCGTTCCAGAGAAAGTCTACTTCTCAAAAGAAGTCGACTCCCTTTCTGTGACGACCACGAATGGCGTTATCACGATTCTTGCCCATCATACCGATCTGATTGGGAATCTTGTCATTTCCCATATGACCATCAAGGAGAATGGACATATCAACGAATATGCCATTGGCGGTGGAGCCATCAACATCATCTCAAAGGAAAATAAAGTCGTCTTGATTCTCAATTCGATTGAATCCAAAGAGGAAATCGATATCGAAAGAGCAAGACTGGCCAAAGAGAACGCCGAAAGAAAACTGTCGGATGCTTCTTTGTCCAATCGTGAACAGCTCAAGGCTGAAATCAAGCTGAAGAGAGCGCTCAATCGAATCAATCTGTTTCAGAAATCATAAGATATAGGGGCTGTAACTAGATATCAACAGCCCTTTTCTTATGCTTTTTTAGCCTATGTTTACTATGATTATTTTTCTGGAGTCGACTTTCTAATGGCTGTTTTTGAAACATACATCTTCTGTTCTAATTCTGGAATAGGTTAGATAATTGCATAGACTTGATTGTCTATGCAAGCATTATGCGACGAGACCTTGATATTGATGAATGAGTCTGCGTTTTTCTAGATGACGATTCCTTTTTCATCGTATTTTCTCACATCTGCATCCAGTTTGAAAATTTTCTTTTGCTTGAATCGATGAAGGTGCTGACGATATAGTTGAGATTTATCTTGAAAAGCAAGTTTTGCACAACTAAAATAATATCAAACCTTGCTTCTCTTGATTTTTTGCTTTAAGCGCTTACAATCGGGGGGGTAATTGACATGTTATACCTGATATAGGTCTTGGTTTATCAGCCAAGGCCTTTTTCTATATATGGCCTTGAGAAAGGAATGTTATATGAAAAAAAGATGTATGTTTATTTGCTTCTCTTCTCACCTTATTCTCTTTGACAGGATGTGATGAGACAAAGTCCACTGCTTCCAAAGGCTATGAGAAGTTCAAACAAAATCAATACGATTATTTGGAGAATGTCGGTGGAAAGAAAAGCGATGTGAAGTTCAACAGCTGCGAATATGTCTATATCGAAGCTAGTGGAACAGAAGCAGTCGAATCATTGAAGAATTCTGTCTATTATGATGTCATCTTCACTCTTTATCCAGATAATAAAACCAAATCATTCACTTCCGAAGGCTATTTTGTCTATTATGCTGATACCGATAGGGTGAAAGAAGGGGCCACAAAAACCATCTATGAAGCTGCTTTCGAACTTGTGAAAAAAGGAAGCAATAAAGGAACGATCGGAAATCTTTGATTTACAAGTATGGCTACATCAAAAGATAAACAGCTTTTAAAATTATTGAGAGACAAAAAGACAACAAAAGAAGATATAGAACATAAGCTCAACGTTTATGTTTCAAGACATGATTCTTTTTCGTTCTATGCTGCTGTAGATGATGAAGAGCAATACAAAGATAGGAAGTTTTATTTATTTTTTGGCTTACCAAATGGTTGGGAAGATAAGCAAGATAGATCAAAATATGTGGAAAATAATTCTTCCGATACTCTTTGGTTTGTCCGATGTCTTTCTTATCAGAAAAGCGAAAGCATTGCCATGTGGCATATGTATGGATTGCCAAACAATGTAAGGATAACAATCAAAGGAAGTACTTTAAGAAAGAAATTAGGTCTTTTGAATAATAGTAAAGAAAAGTTGAACTGTTATCTCATTTGCAAAAACAATCAAATAGGAAAGAAATTTACTATTAAATCAAGCGATATCGATAAATTCGATTTGATGTATTACTCTCCTAACAACGATGAATATCATTCTTATTTTGTTCAAAAAGATTCGAATATCGTGGTCCCTAAAGTCAGAAATGAATTGATAAGTCAGCTTAAGAATGAATTCTATCTAAAACATCTAGCTTTCGCAGCTGAAGTAGAAACAAGACTTCAAATACAATTCAAAGAAGAATTCCTCAAAAAGCACCTTCCTGCTAAAGCAGAAATCAAAGATATCTGTGGATTGGCAGTCGAACCTAATTTCGATTCCGATGACATACAAGACATAAAAATTGTACGAAGACCAGAGTTTCTCGATGTAAGGAATATCAAAAGAGGAGACACTGAAAATAACATCATAATGTATAAGGAAAGCACAAAATTTCCAAAAAAGATGTATGCAGAAAATATCGTAGTTAATCCTTCTAAATTAGATGAAGATTATTGAAATTTATCAATGAGATTTTATTTAACAGGATGGTATTATGACATGATAAATAAAAAGAACACAATATTATTTGGGGCCGGAGCTGAGGCTGAACAATTTGCTTTCGGCGATGAATTTTTAAAAGATGTTATGGGTATTGATAGTGAAAATCCAAAAAGAATGGAAGACATCAATCAAAACATAGCTAAGTATATTAAAGAAAAGCGTCTTTTAAACCCAGATTTCTATCCTGATTTTACAAAAGAAGCTAAAAAGTTTGAAATAGATGATTTATATGAAATTTGTTTGCGAAATTTTTATCTAAGCCAATGCGATTCAAAAACCGATGTTGACAGAAAAGTAGAGGAAATGAAAAATGATAAAGAGAAATCAAAAGACGATTTCATAAGTGAAAATCCTAGTTATTTGGGATTAATAGATTCTTATTTTTATACGCTTATTCAACCCAAGACCTTAGGTAAAGATAAATTCTGGAGTGTGATTTTTTGTTATTATAGAGCCTATCTATCTTTGATAATGGCATTTTTTGATGATGAAACGAACAAGAATGCAGATTATATTTTGAATCACCCAGTTGAAGTTTATTGCTCGATGAAAAAGAAGTGTGAAGAAATTATAAAAGGTGGTACAAACAAGTATTATTCTTTTTTGAATCATAATCATATTAACATCAATTTTGTGACAACAAATTATACTCCCTTTGGTCAGATTCTTTCTGAAGATTGCGTGTATTTACATGGAAGATTCAATCTTTTCGAATCAGCATATTCAAGAAATGTGATTGATATAAATACCAAACAAAAATCACTTGATGACGATTTATATTTTCCATATATATTCATTCAGAGTGGTATCAAACCAATAATCGAAAGGAATGAAATAGAAGAATACAATAAATTTATCGGATATTTAGATTCTTCTGAGGTTCTTTATGTACTAGGATATCGGTTCAATCCAGACGACAGTGAAATAATTTCATTAGTCCGCGATTATCTTCAAAAAAGAAAGAAAATGATTTATTTCCAATATCAAAAGTCTATAGATGATAAATTAACTTTAGATTTCAAAAATATCTTTAGAATCTGTGATGATTCGAATATTGAAACCAAATATATTAATAAAGATGATATATCAGAATTTGAAAAAGCATTGAGCATATATATATAACTTAAGCTTTAAATTCAAAAGATAATTAGAATTGAAAATTTTTATGTTTTAAAAAAGATGTATATAAACAAATTTTAAAATAGAAAGGAATAAAACAATGAAAAAACATTTATTGAGTCTCTTTTTGATTCTACCATTGGTTCTTTCTTCTTGTCGTCAAGCAAGCAATATAAGTACAAATTCCAATAGTCAATCTTCTTCAGAATTGGAAAATACTTATACCATTCATTCAGAGTTGGAAAACACTTATACCATTCAATTTGATCTCAATGGTGGAAGATCGAATTCTTATCAAGGCTCAAAAACAGTCGATACTTTTTCAAAAGATATCTTCTTCTTTGATTGTGTCAAAGAAGGATATAATTTCCGTGGATGGTCATACGAAGGAAAACAAATCTTTGATGAATATGGAAATCAGCTAGTCGAACCATATATGCAAAGTGAAATGACATTTGTCGCTATGTATGCAAAAAATGTCAAACTAACCATCTCCATGAATATTCCTGATGCCGGTGTTGTCACTGGTGAAGGAACATATGAATTCAACAGCTATGTTGATGTATATGCCAAGCCTTTAGACAATAATCGTTTTATCGGATGGTATAATAAAGGAGGAAAGCCTCTCTCTGAAAGCCAAAATTATAGATATATGATGTCGGATAAAGATGTTACTCTTGAAGCAAGATTTGCCTATCCTTCTTTCAACTTGAATATTTATTCCAACAATTCCACTTATGGTCTTGTTTGCATAAAGAATAACTATGCTCAATGTGAATATAACTCTTCATACTCTGTTGATTTCTATTATAAGAGTAAAGTGACTGTTGCTGCTTATTCCAAAACCGATGTTCGATTTTTAGGATGGTATGATAAGGATAATATACTCGTATCATCAAATGCAGTTTATGATTTTATCATGCCTGCTGAAAATTATGAATTGGAAGCGAAATGGAACTATTTTGAAATTACATATAATTTGAATGGCGGTACAAATTCTGAAAACAATCCATCTTATTACACAATTGATGATTCTGCTATTACGCTTCATAATCCTATAAGAGAAGGATGTATCTTCAAAGGATGGAAATATGAAGACCAGTTCATTACATCGATTGATCCAAATTTGGCTAAAGATATTACCCTCAATGCAGTATGGAAATTACATGATACTCTTACCTTTGGAATTTATCCGCAAACAAGGGTCTCAAATACAACTCTTCTTGCACAGCTTAATACATTGACAACAACAGAATCCAATGGTTACTTCCTTTATAATGGCTCGTATTATGCAAAGAAGAGTGCTTCAACATTCAATATCGATTATACATTTAGTGATGGTACGAAAATCGTAGATGGAACAACCTATTGGTTCAAGTGTGAACCGATTAAATGGGATATCCTTTCTATAAGCAATGGGAAATATTCGCTCGTGTCGACGTTCTTGCTTGATGCTCATAGATATAATGAGTACTATGATGGAACAAAGAATGGATATTATGCCAATAACTATAAAAACTCTGAAATCCGTTCATGGTTGAACAATGAATTCTATAATTCAGCTTTCTCTCTTGATTCTTCAAGTATCCAAACGACATTGGTAGATAACAGTGCATCAACGACGGATTCGTCAACAAACGTTTATGCATGTGAAAACACGAATGACAAGGTTTATCTCCTCAGTTATCAGGATTGCAAAAATACAACTTATTTTCCGGATGATGAATCAAGATTTTGTCAGCCAACTGATTATGCTAGGGCAAAAGGAGTGTGTGGTCATTGGTATTGGACACGTTCCCCGCTCAGCAGTGGCTATTCCGGCTACGCCTCCTTCGTCCGCAGCGATGGCAGTTTGTACAACATCCGCAACGTCAGTAGTGCGAACATTGGTGTCCGCCCCGCTATGATAATCGAGATATAAGAAGAATCATACCGCAGCCATAATCGAGGCGAAGCCATGGCTGCGGTCGACAAAAAAAGAATAATTCATCAAAGAAATGAGGAACTTTATACGTCATTACATGCTTTGAAAAATAGTCTACTATCTTTTTGGTGCTTTAGGAAACACACCTAAAATATTACGGATTCTCTGCCGATTAAGAAATAAATGAAATGTGCCTAAAAAACTTATGAATGCTAGACTGCATACATCATTGTCGTGTCGATCACAGTATAGTATTCGAATGTCTTGACATTGTATTTTTCTTTGG
>CAVKZJ010000041.1:0-12151 GCA_963660905.1 bacterium
TGTGTAGAAATCCAAGAGGGGACATAAAGAATAAAGGAACGTTAAGTCTCAGCCATATATCGATGGTTCTCAATCATACCAATTGCCATTGCTTAGATGCCAAAAGAAAAGACGCTATAGGCTCTATCTATTTCACTTTTGACCACGTGAAGCCGAACAACGCCTTATCATCGTTGCCAAGTTTGACGACTTCATGCTCGTTGATTATTTTTTGTATTTCGGCACTATATACTTGAGTTCTGTCTGTGGCTATGAAAATCTGCTTAGTGGATTTGCTATAAATTCTAAATAAACCCTCTACAGGCTCGTCCCATATGTTTTTGAAGAGGAATGAATCATCTATGATGAATGGAAGAGAAGTAAGTTCCAATATAGCTAAATCAAAAATCACAAGGCTCTTATATTCAGTGCCGGTTCCTTTGTCTTTTGGCGTTTTGTAGCTGTAACTAGTGAAACTCGTCAACGAAATCGAAGGCGGGAGTCGCTTTTCTTGGTAGATATCATCATTCAGTTCTTCCAGTTTCTTGTTTATCGCCTTTTCTATCTCGTTTAAGACATAGCCGTAATCCTGATTCAGCTGTTGACTTATATTGCCGACATTTTCTTTCATGGATTTGGCTTTTTCATATAGAGAAATTTGACCTTCTAGTGTCTTTATTTCGTTTTTCTTATTGAAAAGGGTATCGAGAAAACTCTTTGGGATTCTAGGTGATACGTTATTGCTCGCCAACGCCTCATTTATCTCATCGAGCCTTTTTTGAATATCGTTTATCCTTTTGGAAAGTTCTTCTTTTTGGGAATTTACCTCTTGGTTAACGTTTTGGCTTAACCGCCTCTGAAATTCATCGATTTCTTCCAGAGACCTCAAATTGATTTCCGGGAACAAAGATGAAATCTTTAGCCGGTCTTCTTCGCTCATCAGCAATGAATCGCCAGTCATGTCTTGCATGGTTTTAAGCTGGATTGATAGGGACTTTCTTTCTCTAAAAAGGCATATCTGCTCGGATTTGAGATCAATATCCTTTTGAGATAAGGTCTCATCAATAGCGATTGATGCTTGGTTTTGGCTTTTTATTAGAGAATCAATTTCGCTTTGTAGTCTTTTGATTTCTTCTTTGGCCGCCTCAAGAGAGGATGCCGTTTTTATCGGCGAATAGACGATGTTGTATTTTTGGGCAGCATCCATCGCCTTTTTTGCACTTTTTGCTTCCGAAACTTTCTTGAAGGACTCGGCAACAACGCTAGACTTTCCGAATAGATCAATTAAAACGCCTATGCCGTTCTCGTCTTGCGAGTCGTTCTTATAGGTTTTCAAAGGCTTTTTAACGTCGTAATTGTCTTTTCCGTAAACCCTAGAAAAGCCCTCTACTAACGCACGGAAGGATTTTGTGGCTGACGTACCGAAATATTGGTCTTTGAGAAACGAACACAATTCACCGATTGGCTTTTTCTCGCCGATAGAATTGTATGATGCATCGCATTCGAAATAATGCCCTGGATCCGACGTATCCCTACGAAAATGGTATTCGATGCCATCGAATTCGAAAGCGAAGAAAACGGAATGGTCGCCTACGTTTTCGCGTACGTCTGATTCTTTGTCCCCATAACTGTTTCCACCAAAGCAAAAATCTACGATCATCAGGAAGCTAGATTTTCCGATTGAGTTCAACGCGTCATCAGCACCGACAACGCAGTTCAGTCCTTTTTGGAAATAAACCGTTTTGTTCGGGATGTTGTTTGTGAATTTGTCACATCTTATTTCTTTTAGCATTTCTTTATCCTCCCGTCTTCGAGAAATTCTATCTTCCTAATGGCAAACAACGCACTTAACCCGTCATAGAATTCCTTCGCATTCATCTTCGTGGAAACCATCATATAGATTTCTGTAGGTAGCATATCCTCGCTGATCGAGCTTAGGATCTCAGCCATCTGATAAATGATGGTGGTTTTGTATCTGTTCACTTTATTCGGCAATTTCATGGAACACCTCACAGCTTTGAATGAAATAGGAAACGATGATTTCGGCAACAGATTTTTCGCAGTTCGCAGCACTTGATACCTGCTCAACAAGACAGTTGAAGATAGCTTCTTTGCTTTGTGAAGCCTCCTCCGCTTTCATACAGGCGATCTTTATGGATGCGGAAAGAAACTCATATGAGCGTTCATTCTCGCCATCGAGCTTACCGAACATGTCATAGAGGGTTGAAAAATAAGAAGTAACGTACATTTTGACTTTCCCATAAAGGGCGAAATCATTTCTTTTGTCGATTTTCTGGTCAATCCTTAGACTTTTCATGCTCAATTTGATTTTATCGGTGCCACCTTGTCTTAATAGGCAATCAATGGCATCCATCAGTTTTACGTTTATATCGATGAGACCTGCTTTGTTTTTTAAAGCAGACGTTTCCTCCAACTTTTCTTTCACCAGGACTAAATCTTTCTCTATTTGCCCGTTTCTATGTTTTTCAGCGCATCTTCTGCAAAGGCCTATTATCTTAGATAAATCTTTAGGCGATAGGCCGTCCAATCCGATCGCGACAATCGCATTCGGTTTAGCCGAATCCAAATCGAGTCTGCAACCGCAATTTGGGCACACGCCACCATCTTCTTCGAACAACTCAGCTCTTAGCGTCGCGGTGCCTTCAAGCTGTGCACTTCTAAAAGCGGATGAATTTTCCAATAAGATTTCTCTGAGAGCGTTCGAAACTTTTTTCGGAAAATTATTTTTATCGATCGTTTTATCATAAAAGGAAAAAGTCTCCACAAAGTCATCGATTGCATAGCCTTTGATTTCCTGTTTCAAAACCTCTTCCAAATCTGTTACATCCAGGAACGGATATATCTTTTCCACAATATGGGAAATTGAATACACGCCATTGCAAAGATTTCTTTTTTGCTTTGGCGACATTAGAGCAATTTCCTGTTTCAATCCTTCCGTCTCGGAACGCATTGAATTTAAAATCAGCAAATCAAAAAGCTCAGCCATGCTTTTACAGCGGCCTTTCAAAAAAGGATAAAGGAGCTTACATAAATCAGAAAACGTCATATTTTGAAACTTCCCCCGACTTCCCTCTACTTCCCTAGCTACCTCAGTCAAAAGTGCTGATTTCGTAGTCTATATGCGTGCCAGCAATAAAGGTTTGGTAACCGGTAACAATATTGTATCAAAAACAATTGCGGCACTCATATCTTCCGGAGGTTTTACTGATGAAGAAATCAATTATTGACGATGGCTTCCAAGACTATTTGGTTGACGGAGCTAGATTTGAAGGGAAGGATGGCATTCCCTGTTTATTGCAAACGAAACACGCCATACCCGCATCGTTGATTCCATTCGAAAAAGCAAGAACGGTCAAAGACAGACATGGATATCTGCATTTCTACGTCCATGATTTCAAATACGGTGAGATCCTGACGAACACCAAGAAATACGATGACCTCATCTCGCAGTTCGATGGAATCATTACCCCCGATCCGACAATAACAATCGGGATGCCACATTGCATTCAGGCAGCTTCGACATACATGAATCGAGCGATTGGTTATTATGAGCAATGCAGAGGCATTCCAGTGATTCCTAATGTGCGGTGGGGCGATTCCTCAACATTCGACTTTTGCTTTCTTGGCATACCGAAGCATTCGGTTGTCGCGATAAGCACCCATGGTGCCATAGCCAAAGACAAGTCTAACCAGAACCTGCTTAGGCGAATTTTCAAAGAAGGCTTAAGGAAGATGCTCGAGGTGCTAGAGCCAACTGATGTCTTGGTTTATGGCTATATGCCGTCAGACATCTTTGAGGAATTTTATGGAATGACTAAATTCCATAGATATCCATCTGAATTTGAGATGTCACATATGAAAGGAGTAAAATGATTATGGGCGTAACGCTTAGAAGAAACTCATGTCCGGTGAAAATAAACCCGTTCTACAATTTCAATCCAAATAGCGGTTATTTTGGCCAATACGAGGATGGGAACAAATCAAAAACAAGGATTGTTTACACTGATAACGATCCTATTGTAGAAACAAAAGCACTTTTTGACCAATTAGCAAAAGGGGCGATAGTGAAAGAGGACGTTCCAAATAAAATGTGGCATGCCACTCTCGAGGATGGCTCAAAAATCACATTAAGAATAAACCATCCAACGCCTGAGCATGCTCCAGCCGTAATGATTTCAGTAAGGCAAAGCACCGACAACGCTGGAATCAAAACTCAAAAAATACACTTCATAAAGAAGGGAGATAAAAAATGGAAAATTTAAACTTAACAATCTCTGAAAAAGGAATCGAGTTATTGACGAATCTTATTGGTCATGAATTCTTTTCGATGAAACATGAAAAATTGAATGGCGGCAATATGGTCTTTGAGAAAATCGAAATATCCTCGTCAAATGGGCGATATTTAATCGATAATCGTGCTGATTGGTTCGATGATTATTTCTCTGGACCGGAAGATATGCTGTTCTTGGATTTTATTGAATTGAACGAAGGAGACAACCCTTTCAAAACATGGTCTGAGGATGCAACTGAAACGCAGATAATCAACGAGAGAATAGAAGATATTCTAATCGTCCAAGATGATGGCGACGTCTATAAAAGCGACGTTTATTGTCAACATATCAAATCATCGGAAGGTATCATATTCATTACCGACAAAGCACAATATGGGTTCTTCAAGGATACCATGTGGCTTGATGAACACGTTGTAATTATCAAGGACAAAGATAATGCTCTAAGCAAAGCCGAAAGCCTGAAAGAACATTATGATATCTTCGGATACCCATTCAATGGTAAATGCAGACGATCACTCATCTCTTTGAAAGACGGGACAATAAAAGAGATTGATTCTGTTGAAGAGGCTGGCGAAATCGTTAAAGAAGAAAGATAAATGCAACGTAGGCGGTCGCAAAACGGCCGCCTTTTAACAACGTTTAATTGCTTATCGCTATCTTCACCTTGATGAAGTTCTCTTGGACTTTCGCCCTTTCCTTATCGCCTTGTGGTTTGAATACTACGTGCGTCCAATAATGGGTGAAGCCGTCGATGAAGGCATAATTGATTTAACTTCAGCAACATTCGATGTCTCGAGTTTATTCATTAAGCAGAGAATAGAAAACCCCTATATGTCTACCATCTACATATGTTTACTGATTTTTGGGCTGTTTTTTTAGCTTTCAGACTGAATTTTGCCTAATTTCCAAAAAAGCCTATAACCATCGGCATTTTTGATATGTTCCTCTATACGAGATGGTATTTTTAGCTTTCTATGGTTATGCCGAAAACGGGTGTTTTTGATGCTTTTTGTAGAGAGACTAAATTTCCAAAAAGTCCCGTAGTTATCGAATTATTTCAAAGTGAGAAGAACCACCGTTTCAACATGTGTAGAAATCGTCTGATTGACGTATGTGATTTTAGAAGGAGTCTTTTTATCGATATATTGCTTGTTTTCAAACAAGGTAGAATGAATACAAACGAAAGAAACGAGTTAAAGCAAAGTTTGGTCTAAAACTTAAACAACTTATCCTTTTTGGATAGCTTAAGGATGATCTCTTTGTCTTTTATTCCAAGATTTTCTATTCTGTCGTTTAATATAGGGACTATATATTGAATTTCGCTATTTCGAACGTCATCAATAATCTTTTCCAACTTTGCTATTTCGACGTTCTCCATCCTGTCTTGGATGACGAATATCGGCATGCTCATCGATTTTTGTGCAAAGAATGCAAGCAGCGATGAATTGATCGCATAAGACATAACCTTGCTATCGCCCGTTCCAAGGTTTCCATCAGATCCTTGAATTGTGAATGGCATCTTATCGAATTTTGTTTCGTAGATGACTTTATATGGGTCATTCACAATTTTGTTTGTTTCCTCTGCAAATATGGAAGAGAATTGCCTTTGGTTTTCTTCGTTTATTTCCTTTTTGCTTTGAATTTTCGACAGGGCGGTCTTGATTTCGGAAATCCTTTTTTCTAATCCAACATATTGTTCGAAATCGGCTTTCGTTTCTTCATAGCCCTTCTTGGAAGAATAATAATCCTCAAACAACGAGTTCTCTTTGTCATCCACGCTCGTCTTATATTCGACGAAGCCATCACTGAACCTCTTTCTGGACTCTTGAACTTGGATGTCCAACTTTTCGATTTCGGCATCGATTGCCTTCTTTTCTTCGATATACTTTTCCAACCTCAGCTTGCACATTTCGTTATGGAATGTGCAGAAGTCCTCGAAAGATTCATTCAAACCTTTAAACGTTTCCGCTGCGTCGTCATAAAGGTCTTTGAGAATCTCTTCATCCACGTCGAAAAGCTTTCCGTTCTCGATCTCAATCACTCTGGACAGCTGCCTAGATTTGCATTTCTTCGCGTTCAATTCTTCCGTTATCTCATCCAACGCATCGACAAGGTTGGCGTTTTTCTCGTCTTCGGAAGCGAAAGAGCCAACATAATCCGTTTCGTGGATTGCTTGCTTTTTCGTTTGCTGGATTTCATTTTGCGCTTCAACCAGCTTTTTGAATTCCTCATCGCTCTTTATGCCATATTTAGACCCAAGTTTACTCATGATGGAACTATTTGCCGATAGTTCCTCATTCAAGGATGTCTCCTTCTCATCCCAGTAAAGATTGAGGAAATATGAATAGGCAGCGTTGTATTGTTGGTTTTTGCCAAACTCGATGTATTTGATTGGCTCTTCGTTGTCTATCCTTACAAAAAGAGGAATCATCTGCCTAAACGAAAGAGAGGACGGTGAGTTCGGGAAGAATATCTCCTTGAGCTTTTGACAGTATGAGTCTAAATCGGAGAATTCAACATTGTTTACATATTCCTTATTGTCAAATACGTGCCTTTCAAGCGTTATTGTTTTCTCACTGTCCTGGCAAGTCAGAATCAGGGAAACCTGGTTGTCGAAAAGATAATTTTTAAACGCTTGGTTCGTGCCCATCGTCTTCGATTTGTACAATACGCTAGTCGTTTTAGCTCCCAAGCAGAGATCTACACACCTTATAAATGCGGTTTTGCCAATCGAACTTCCATGAGCTCTATTCTCTTCGCTTTCAAGATCACATATCAAAGAAAGACCGCGCTCGTTGAAGAGGACGTCCCTTATGACCTCCCCGTTCTTTTTCTTGTAGATTTTTAGTGAGACTAATCGCATATGATGACGCCTCCCTTTATCTCTTTCACCTTGCCGATGAGATGAAGCCAGTCCATCGAATAATAGAACATCATGTCGCTGTCCAAGATGTAGTTCTTGAAATACTTCCTCGCCTCTTCGAAATCTCGGCATGTGCGTTTGATGTACCTATAAAGAAGAGCGCTGAGATAGTAAATCGTATTCTTCGGCTTTTCGTCATAATCGATCACTATCATCTTTTCTCCTCCTCGACTTTGATAAGAAACTTGCACTGATAGAAGACCGTAACCGTTATGCAGAAGAGGTTGCATCTGACGACATCTTCCTGGATTTTGACCTTACCCTTCAGCGTGTGCTCGTACACGAAATCGTCGACGGCCATGAAAATGGACGAGGATGCTCTTTTGATGTCGTCCTCATCGCAGTCGCTGCCAAAGAAATCGTTCAAAACGCGGCAATACGCATCCTGATAGCTTGAATACAGAGCCTTCTTTGCCTGTATTTCGACCATGGATAAGTTGTCGATTGCGGTCATAACCGTCTCGAAATCATCGAAGGCATCCGCGATTCTTTCCCTGAGGTATGGGTCAAAGCAGTTGATATCCATCTTGTCTTCCAATGACCACGCAATTTCATGCTTTATGTTTTCCTTCTTCAGTCTGACGTTTCTTATCATCTGCTCGATAAGCTCGCTGCATATGGTGGCATCGGCTTTTTTCGTGACGAAATTCCCAGTTGCTATCCTGTATTTCCTTCTATACTGTCTCTCTTCGTATTCGATTTTCATCGCCTGAAGAAGATACTCAACGAAAATCTCCTTATCGTTTCTGTTCTCTTTGGAAAATTCTTTCTCGATGTCATTTTCAAAGTCAGAATCTTTGAACGTCATGCCATGCAAAACATCATTCGCTTTAGCAAGGCCGATATTGCCGAAAAGAAGTTTCGACATCTTATCAACGTCATTCAGCAAAACTTCTTTTGTTTCAGGTCTATAAGCTAATTTAGCTATCGACTCATAAAGGTTATCTTTGCCAGTCATCACTTCGGATATTCTCGATGAATCAAAATTTAAGGGATTTCCGTTTTTCTTGACATCCATCCTTAAAGAAAGGGTACCAAAGAAGCAATCAAAGAAGTATTTATCGGTGAAATCTATGCCGTCAATGGCTCTGATTTCATTGATCATATTAGCAAGATTGAAAATCATGAATGGTCCTCCTTCTCACTAGGCTTATCAAATATTATACCATTGAGTTACATAGCTCTAAAGATTTATCGGATCAAAACAGTTACGGTGTTTTACTCCGTAACTCGAGTGTAACTGACCGAACTCCGGATGCCTTAAAAGCCTCTATCTAACCACCTATATTAAAAGCAGCAATCAGCAATTTCTCGATTCTAGAAAGAGCGAATTGAATGGTTGCTCAGATATATAAAGGAGGCTTTATACATGGCTCAAATTGATAATTCAATATCTTATGGTTCTCAGTTGTCTCTAACCCAAAATATAAAAAGAGATGACAAAACCGAGAATGTTCACTCTGCTTCACCAACCAATCGCAAAAGGAGAAACTGCAAAGATTTATGGAATGCTTTTATGGTTCAAGGATGCGAGTTTTCAGCAAACGACATTCCGTTATGTCCATCCACGACAAATGAGTTTCCAAAATCAATCATCACGTATTCCGAGGCGAAGACGATTTTCCACAAAGAAATGAAGTCGAACAAAGATTTTCACAACGAATCATTCGTCTGTTTCTATGAGGACGACCAAAACTTCGATGGCCCAAATGGAATTTGGAATTGCCCAAAGAAGTCCTATGAGATCCTGAAGCATTTTGAGGGAATCATAGCTCCTGATTTTTCTGCCTACCTTGATTTTCCAAAGCCGTTGAAAATCTACAACTTATACAAAATGAACGCCTTCGGTTATTGGTACGGCCAGATTTGCAATAAGAAAGTGATTGTCAACGCAAGATGGGATTTTGATGACTCATTCGATTATTGCTTTGACGGCATCAAAGAAGGTGACATCGTTTCTATCGGCATCTTGGCGAGCGGATTGAAGAGCAAAGAAAACAGAGGGTTATTTGAACAAGGCCTAAAGCATCTCATTGCAACAAAGTCCATAAAGAAGATCGTGCTCTACGGCTCTGGCAATTATCGGTTTTTGGATTGGCTTTTCGACGACCCGAATCTAGAAGTCCAAGAATACGAATGCAGAACCCACAAAGCCTATAGGAGGAAGAAGAATGAAATCGAACAGTAGTCTATTTCCGAATACATCTTCTGCAAAGAAGATTGAAACTCGAAAAAACGAAATGCAAAAATCAAAAGAAAAGCCAAGACAAATACTTTCTAGGCTATCTCCAGAAGATAAGAAACTCGTTATAGAGGTTAAAGATCGTGGCGATAAAATAACAGAAGAAGATGTTGTTTTTATAACAAAAGACAAAGATGGTAAAATAAGATGGCTTGAAAAAGGTCGTTTTGCAACAAAAGATAAGCGAGCATCTGGATTGCTTCATATTTTGGAACACGCCTCTCAATTCAATGATAAAGGCATACCGAATCATTTAATTGCAAAAGCCATTGAGAAAGCTATTAAAGAACCGAAGATTGTGGGAACGAGTGGCAAAAACAGAGATGTCTATGAAACGACCATAAATGGTAAGGTTGTTTATATAGCAATTACCATAAGCGATAATGGCTATATTGTAGGTGCAAACCCTGTATCTAACTGGAAGGAGAAAAAATAAAATGAAAAAATTACAATTGTTTCTTGAATATGGTTGCTATCCAATTTGGTCATATGACGAAAATGGAATACTCATATGGGATGATTTCCCAAAGGATGACCAGCCTGGTAAACGCTTGGAAGAACTAAAAGAAATTATTTCTGATGAGTTTGATTCAACGTTCATTAACGATGGGCACGAGTTCTCTCCCAAGGGATTCGATTCTAAAGAGAGTGCAAAACAATTCATCGCCCACCTAGATGAGTTTAGAACTCTTGTAAAGGAAAGATATTCAAAAGATTATGAAATAGTCGATGATTTCTATGATTTTTCCGATGAAGCAAAATAAGCAAGAGCCATCACTTTACCTTTAAGAAAGCCGTTCAATATCTATTTCCTGATACCAAATGAGTTAACAGCCCCCTTATTCAATCGCTTATCGCTATCTTAACCTTGATGAAGTTCTCCAGGACTTTCGCTCTTTCCTTATCGCCTTGTGGTTTGAATACTACGTGCGTCCAATAATGGGTGAAGCCGTCGATGATCGTGTAGTTCGTCTTTGTCTCTGCGATATCGGATGATCCGAATTCTTTTTTGAAAACGAATGTCAGCACGAACGGGTCGGCGTTCTTGTTCTCGTCGTATCCGCCAACGATGATCCTATCTATGGTCGTGTCGAAGATATCCTTGGAGAAGTTCGTAAGTTTCTTCCCACCGCTTTCGATGGCCGCATTCCTGAATTCGCTCAGTTTCGATAAGGCATCCGTCTCCGACATCGCCCTAAGGTCAAGGTCTTCTTTCTCTTTTGCCAATCTCGCTTTCTCGGCATTCAGAGATTTCAGTTTGGCTTCATAGACGTCTTGGGATAGTGTTCCGTCGACGAAATCCAATGCAAGCTTATCTATCTTTCCTTGGTTCTCTTCCATCTTCCCCTCGCAGGCATCGATAAGGCCCTTGACGTTGCTGTTTTTCATATAGTCGGAGGTTTTCTCGATGAAGTCGTTGAGGAAGGAATTGTCGCCTCCTATGAGGTGGTTATAAGCCTCAACGAAGGAATCCTCCAAGACGTTTTCCGGTATCCCTTTTGAATTCGGGCATTTGCTCTTCCCGTGCTTGGAATAGGACATGCATTGCCATATCTCTTTCTCGTACGCTTTGCCTGTTCTCCAAACCCTTCTCGTCAATATCCTTCCACAGAACCCGCATTCGCAGAGGGATGAGAACGTATATTGCCTTGAGAAGCGAACCCTAGTCCCATCGGAGTTGAGTTTCCTGCAATTGGATCTGGCCGAGAGAATCTTGTTCACGTAATCCCACTGCTCTTTGGATACAATCGGCTCATGGTGGTCGGTAAAATAGAACTTGTCGGACTCTCCTTGGTTCTTCAATCTCCTTTTCGATATCGGATCGACCGTGAACGTCTTCCCCTGCAAAAGGTCGCCTTTGTATTTCTCGTTCTTGAGGATTCCAATGATCGTGGAATCCCTCCATTCCTTGCATCCACTTTTGGTTTTCCAATCTCGTTCCTCAAGTTCCCTTGCCAAAACGGTCGTCCCTATGCCTTCGGAATATCGGTTGAAAATATAACGGATGATTTCCCCTTCCTTATTATTGATGACGAGCTTCCCGCTTTTCTCATCGACGTCATAACCAAGGCAGCCGGCGAAACCGACCAATTCGCCTTTGGTCATTTTCATCTTCAATCCTTTTTTGACGTGCTCGGAGGTGTTCTGAACTTCCTGCTGTGCCACCGATGACAAGACCGTCAGAAGAAGCTCCCCTTCTGCGGTCAGGGTGTCGATGTGCTCTTCCTCGAATCTGACGGAAATGCCTTTCTCCTTTAGCGTTCTGATGTAATTGAGGGTGTCCACCGTGTTTCTGGCGAAACGGGAAATCGATTTGACGAGGATGATATCGATCTTCCCCGCCATGCAATCGGAGATCATCCTTTGGAAGTCTGGTCTTTTGTCGGCGTTGACTCCGGATATCCCTTCATCGGCGTAGATTCCGGCGTTCTCCCAACTCGGGTCGTTAGCAATGAGGCCTTTGTAGTAATTCACTTGGGACGTGAAGGAATCGTGCTGCTCATCGGTATTGGTGGAGACACGGCAATAGGCGCAGACCCTGAGCTTGTGGCCGGGGTTCTTGTTGTTGACGACGAGCTTCTTGTTCGCCTTGATGATCTTAAGCTTGATTGGTTCTTCCATTTCCGTCTCCCTTCTAAGCTCCCATCTCGGACTGGCTATCGAATCCTTTCCTTCCGAGCGCATAGTCGTTCA
>CAVKZJ010000042.1:0-12073 GCA_963660905.1 bacterium
GCCTTGTCGTTTCGACGGTCATGATTGCCATCATCACCTATGTCTCCGTCATGGAGCGTGTGAAGGAAATCGGCATCATCCGTGCCCTCGGAGGAAGAAAGAAGGATGTCTCCCATCTCTTCAATGCCGAAACCTTCGTCATCGGCCTTCTCAGCGGCATCTTCGGCATCCTTGTCACCTATATCATCCAGATCATTCTCAACCTCATCATCCATGCCAATTTCGCTCAGATCACATCCATCGCTGCCCTTCCATGGTACATGGCCCTCATCATCATCGTCATCTCCTTCCTCTTGACCACCATCGCCGGCTTCATTCCAGCCAGAGGCGCTGCGAAGAAGGATCCAGTCGTCGCTCTGAGAACGGAATAAGAAAAGAAGAACTTTCCATCAAAAGCGCTTTTGATTCGGAAAGTTCTTTTTTCTTTGCTGAAAAAGAAATACAATAGTTCGACCTATGAAAAAAATAAACCTCGGAAGTGAAAACACCTGGTCCGTCATCCTGAAATTGGCCCTGCCGGCGATGCTTGCCCAGCTCGTGTCTGTTTTGTACAACATCGTTGATCGAATCTATGTGTCCAACATGCCCGAGAATGGAAGTCTGGCCTTGGTGGGAATCGGCGTCGTCTCCCCGATTGCCACATTCATATCCTCTTTTGCCTTCTTGATCGGTCTAGGCGGTGCACCGCTTTTTTCGATTTCTCTCGGTGAGAAAAACGAAAGGAAGGCACAGAAGATTCTCTCCAATGCCTTTCTTCTTCTAATTCTTTTGAGCGCAGTTCTGATGATTGTCTTCTATAGCGTGATGAAGCCGATGCTCTATGGATTCGGAGCCTCTGAATCCTCCTATCCGTATGCAAGAGACTATCTTGTCATCTATCTGATGGGAACCTTCTTCTCTGTCATTTCCCTAGGACTCAACCAATTTCTTTCTGCCCAGGGCGAATCCTTGAAGGCGATGATCACCACGACATCCGCCTGCATTCTGAATGTCGGGCTGGATCCTTTGTTCATGTATGCGTTCCGTCTAGGCATCAGGGGAGCTGCCATTGCCACCATCACCTGCCAGTTCCTATCTTTCTGTTTGGCAATCATCTTCCTTATGAAAGGGAGCCGGATCAAGCTCTCCTTTGGCCAATATGACATAAGAACGATGAAAAGCATCTTCAAGCTGGGATTCTCTCCTTTCATCATCATGGCGACCGATAGCGTCATCGTCATTCTTCTCAACAGCATGCTCAAGCAGTATGGCGGAGAGAAAGGCGACTACTATATCGAAGTGGCCACGATCGTGTGTGCGTTCGAATCCTTGATCACCGGTCCGCTGCTTGGAATCAGCAGTGGAACCCAGCCGCTCTTAGGCTATGACTATGGAGCGGGAAGAGTCGATCTCATCAAGAAGGCGGAAAAACAGCTCACCGTGTTCGCTCTTGCCTTCTGTATCGCATCCTTTGGCCTTTCCTTTGTCCTGAGCAAGCCATTCACGGAAATCTTCGTCGGAAGCCAAAATGAGCCGGAAGTCATCTCCGGCGCCGTGAAATATATCCGCTGGTATATGTATGGAATCATTCCTCTTGCCTTCCAATATGTCTATGTCGATGGTTTGACAGGCATGGGACAGGCAAAATATTCGATCTGGCTTTCCATGAATCGAAAGGTGATTCTCCTTCTTCCCGCCATCGTCCTTCTTCCTCTCATCACCAAGGATGCCGCCCACTGCTTCTTGGCTGAACCGATTGCCGACATCGTCAGTGGATTCGTCTCTTTGTTTGCCTATCTCATCATCACGCCGAAGATACTGAAGAAACGAAGCCTGGAATACAAAACATCCCACCAGATTGAGGAAGCAAAAGAAAGAATGGAGCAAAAGAAAGAAACCGGAAACATTTAAAAAATCTATGAAATTCTCTTCTCTTGCTATATAATCTTTCGGAATACGTGGAGGTATTTCGCATGACTTGGTTTAACAAACAGTCTAGACTCGTTCAGATCATCCTTCTTCTCATTCCGTTCGTCAACTGGATCGTCGAACTCTATGTTCGTATCACAGCTGTCATTGAGAAGACAACCACCGAGAACATCTTAGGTCTCATCTTAAGCTTGTTCGGAATCATCCTCGGCTGGATCGACTTGGTCTGGGTCTTGCTCTTCAATCATCTCTTCCTTTGCAAGTAAAAATATCGTTATCGAATTTTTCCGCACTGTTCTGCAGTGCGTTTTTTATTTTGCTGAAATCAGATAGACAGGAAAAGAGGATGCCTTGAGGCATTCTGTAGAGGAGAAGGATCCATTTCCTCGGACGGCACTCATCAGCCTTGTGGAATAATCCTGATTGTCGATACAATCGATTTTCAGTTCCAGGCTCTTTCCAGCGGAAAAAACATGATTCGAGACGAATTTCTCCGCCTCTTCAATGGAATGAAAAGAGCATCTGTTCTGCGTGTAATAGTTCCATTCTGTCTGAGAACAGCATATTCCTGGAATCTCCTGATACTGATGCGTCATCTTGACTTCTTTGTCTGTCACATTGAGGTAGGCATGCATCTGGCCAGAGAGATCGAATGTGATATCCAGGTGGTAATAATCCTGGTCGATCTTAACGATGTTCCAGGCATGATTTTCCATCACCAAATGAGGACCCAAAGCTTTTCCAGTCAGAACAAGGCAAGGAATATTCAGATAATCGAAAATCATCTTCGCTGCCAAAGAGATTCCCTCACAGCATCCTTTCTTGTCCATCAATGGGCCAAGAATTGTATGACTCCGAGAAGAGGAAACATCATACGTGACATTCTTCAAGAAATAGTCATGAACATAAAGAATCTTCTTATAGGCAGATGGCAGATTCCGGATGGGGATGAAAGCCTGTCTCATGCTTCCCTGCATCTGAAGGAACATCCTTTTTGATTCCTCTGCATTGATTTCTCTTTGCAGAATGAGGTATTTTTTGAATCCACGCTGAGAAAAAAGATATCGTTTTGAAAGATAAAAAATCTCCGGATGATCTTTTTTCAACGCCTCGATGACCTCTTTTCCTTCCTCTTGCGAGGAAATCGAAAGTTCTATTTTTTCTCTGCCTGCGGAAAGAAGGGAAAGCAGTTCATCATACTTTCTTTGTTCACCCTTCGATAACCATTCCCGATAAAACTGATATGCTGGCATAAAATCCACCTGTCTATTTCTTGTTTTCTATTATATAACAGAAAGTTTGTTTCCATTCAAAAAGACTGCCTGTCTCCTCTTTTTATGGGGAAACCGACAGTCTTGTTTTTTATCTTTCCTCTCGGAAGTAGGATAAGCCGAGCGAAGAAGGCGGCTGTACGCTCTTCTTTCCGACAATGCTCGTGATGATCAAGACGATGATCGTGACAATATAAGGACCGACCGACATCAACTTCATCTCGACCGGCGTGATGCCTCCGACATAGGAAGGAAGAATGAAGAGGAATCCGAAGATGATCGAACCGCCGATAGCCAAGATCGGCTTCCAGATACAGAAGATGACAAGGGCGATGGATAGCCATCCAAAGCTCTGAATCGTCGTGGAATTCTCCCAGGTTCCGCCGGTGTTCTGCATGATGTGGGTCAATCCGCCAAGACCGGCCAAGACCGATCCGATGAGAATCGCAGAATACTTATAGAGGGAGACATTGATGCCTGCCGCATCGGCCGTCGCCGGACTCTCACCCACGGTTCTAAGGGAAAGACCGACTCTGGTTTTCTTTAAGACGATGGCAAGAACAATGGCGGCGACAATCGCAAGATAGATAAGGATGCCATAGCCGAAGATGACACTTCCGACACCGCTGACAAAGGCATTTTCAGAGGCAATCATCGAATCCGCAAACGGAAGCTTTGCCTTGATGATGCGGCTTGCGGCAGCGAAATAGGTCGAATCGATCTGCGACATGAAGAAATCAGCAAAGCCAGCGCCGAAGATTGTCAAAGCCAAGCCCGTGACATTCTGATTGCACTTCAGTGAGACAGTCAGGAATGCGTAAATCAATCCGCCGAGAAGACTGAAGATGGCACTGAAGAGGATCGCCATCACAATCAGTCCGAACCATCTCGCACTCTCGGGATTGTTCGTAAAGTGAGACATGTATAAGGAAACGCCATAGCATCCGCCGAAGGTTCCAAGGCACATGATGCCTGGGATACCAAGGTTAAGATGTCCAGCCTTTTCCATCAGCGTCTCACCTAGACAGCCATAAAGGAAGATGGTTGCAATGATAATCGCACTCTGAAGAATCGATACCATATTAGTTTCCCTCCTTGACTGTTTCGATTTCGATGTCCTTGAGAAGGATATCCCTGTGTGTGACATTCTTCTTGTTTGTCGGGACAATCTGATAACTCACGAAGAATTCGACGGCAATGACAGCGAAATAGACCAAACCGATGATGATCTTCGAAACCGAGCTGTTGGTGATGCCGATCGAGGTGAGAACCTGTGCGGTTCCACGATCGAGGAAGGTGATGAGGAAGCAGGTGAGAATCATCATAAACGGATTGAACTTGGCAAGCCAGGTCGCCATGATGGCAGTGAAGCCCATATCATTCGCACTGGCGGTCGTGACGGAGTGATTGATGGCACCAGCTAAAAGCAATCCGACTATGCCACAGATGGCACCGCTCAGGGCGAGGGTTCTCAAAATGACCATATTCACATTCAGACCGATATATTTTGCCGTATTTCTCGATTCGCCGACAACAGTCAATTCATAGCCATGCTTTCCATAATTCAGATAATAGAACATGAAGCCGAACATCACGACAGCGACAAGGATACATAAGATATAGTCATTGTAGATTTTCGGAAGATTTCCTGTTGTGATCAAGGGAAGAACGCCTGTTCCAGTCTTGACGACAGCAGTGATGAAGACCGAGACCAAACCGGCGGCAACATAATTCATCATCAAGGTAAACAAGGACTCATTCGTATTGAAGAATGCCTTGAAGATCGCCGGAATCAAGGCCCAGATCATGCCGGAAAGAATGCTAGCAAACACCATCGTCAGAATGATGATCCAATTCTGCACGCCCTGTCTTCCCATGAAATACATGCAGGCAACGGCAGCTAGGGCACCCATAAGGATCTGACCGTTTCCACCCAGATTCCAAAACTTCATCTTGAACGCAGGGACAAGGCCGAGACTGACAATGAGAAGCAAAGCCATATCGCGGAAAAGAATCCAGCGTCTTCTCGATGTTCCAAAACAGCCGTTGAACAGTTCCACGACGAACGTGGCTGGACTGGCTTTCGTAAAGGCAAAAAGCAATAAAGAACCGATTATAAGACCGACTAAGACAGCGACAAGACGATAGGAAACTTTCTTCCATGTCGGCATATTGGTCCTTTTGACGATATGGAAGCGCGGTTCTCTCTTCTTGAAGATTTTATTTTCCATTTTCTTTCTCCTCAGATGAATTTTCTTTCGTCATCAATTTGCCGACTTCCATTTTATTCGTCTTTCTCGCATCGAGAATTCCTCTGACTTCGCCATCGCCGAGGACAACGATTCGATCCGAAAGGGCAATCAAGACATCGAGGTCTTCTCCGACATAGATGACGGCGACACCTTTCGTCTTCTGCTCATTGAGAAGATTGTAGATAAGATAGGAAGAATTGATATCCAATCCACGGACAGGATAGGCAACCATCAAAACCTTCGGGGCGAGGGAGATTTCTCTTCCGACCAAGACCTTCTGGACATTTCCTCCAGAGAGGGTACGGACTGGAGTTGAGATGGATGGCGTCTTCACATCCAATTCCGAGACGATATCCATCGCGAGCTTTTTCGGCTGCTTTCGATCCAAAGTCTGCGTTTTTCCTTTTTTATAAGAACGCAGCATCATGTTGTCAACCAAATCCATCGAACCGACCAAGCCCATGCCGAGTCGATCTTCCGGAACGAAGGAAAGACGGACACCCAAGTCACGGATCTGGCTTGGCGTCTTATCTCTCAGATTCACCACCTCATCGTTCTTCGGATCGATATAGGTGATTTTTCCACCTTGATCTTTCACTAAGCCGGCGATGGATTCCAAGATTTCCTTCTGACCGGAACCGGAAATGCCGGCGATGCCGAGGATTTCACCGCTTCGGGCTGTGAAGGAGACATTGTTGAGGAGCATTCTTCCCTCCTCATTCTTGCAGTTGAGTCCTTCGACGATCAGTCGGTCTTTCGGATCGACGGGATCATCCCTGCGGATATTCAGTTCGATCTTCTTTCCGACCATCATTTCCGTCAACTGATTCTCATTCGTCTCAGAAGTCATGACAGATCCGATGCATTCGCCTTTTCTCAGGACAGCGACGCGATCCGAGATTTCCATGACTTCATTGAGCTTATGCGTAATGATGATGATGGATTTTCCATCCTTCCTCATGTTTCTCAAGACATCGAAAAGATGTTCGGTCTCAAGAGGAGTCAGAACGGCTGTCGGTTCATCTAGAATTAAAAGCTCAGCGCCACGATAGACGGCCTTGACGATTTCGAGCGTCTGTTTTTCTGAGACGGACATATCATAGACTTTCTTGTCGAGGTCGAGCTTGAATCCATATTTCTGGCAGATCTCCGTGACGATGCCTCTGGCATCCTTGATGGAAGATTTGTCGATTTCATGAACATGATGAATTCGATTCCTCAGCTTCTTTTTCTTGCTGAGGGTCGGCTTGATTCCGGAAACGATATTTTCCAAGGAAGTAAAGACGTCCACCAGCTTGAAATGCTGATGAATCATGCCGATTCCATAGCTGAAGGCATCTTTTGGCGAACGGATGACGACCTTTTCTCCATTCACATAGATATTTCCGGCATCCTGAAAATAGATGCCCGAAAGCATGTTCATCAAGGTTGTTTTTCCACTGCCGTTTTCACCAAGAAGCGAAAGAATTTCTCCTTCATAGATCTCCAGATTCACATCTTTGTTGGCGATGTTCGATCCGAAAGACTTGGTGATATTTTCCATTCGTATTTTGACGTTTTTACTCTCCATATCATTCTCCTATAACAGCAAAATCCAAGAGAGAAAAATTTCTCTCCTGGATTTCTATTCGTTTTTTCGGCTTGATTACTTCATTTCGCTGATACCATCGATATCGATATCGAAGTATGGAGCGGAACGGAATTCGCTTTCAGCGAAATAGGTGACACCATTTTCGGTCTTGATGACCTGAGTATCCTTCTCATAATTGGCATCGGTATTGACGTCTGCCAGATAGGAAGTGAGATGTTCACCCTTGACAGTGAAGGTGGAGCAATCGAAGACCTTGAGAGAGCCGTCTTTCAGCTTCGCGGCAACTTCTTCAAGCTTTGCCTTTGTGCCGGAAACAGCAGCCTTTGCGCCTGGATCAGCCAAAGCGACAGCGCCGCTGGTGAAATCATCGCCCAAGCCCTGGCACCAATCGGTGTCGATGGCCTTGGAATCCTTCACCTGGCCGATGGCATATTCGAAATAAGGCTCCCAATTGACCTTGGAGGAAATGAGATAGGTCTCCGGGCACTTGGATTCCGTCGAACCATTGTAGGTGACATTCGGAACCTTCTTATCTTCGCAGGCAGTCGGAGCACCCCAGGAATCGGCGTGCTGGGAGATGATGGAGCAGCCATCATTGATCAATGCATAGGCAGCATTCTTTTCTGCTGTTTCATCATACCAGGAGTTGGTATACTTGACAGACATGGTGACATCCTCGACGATGGATTTCACACCGAGATAATAAGAGGTGAAGCCGGATTTGACTTCAGCATATGGATAGGCGCCAACATAGCCGATCTTCTTGGAAGTGGATGCATTCGCTTCGATCATGCTCTTGAGCTTCATTCCAGCGGCAACACCGGCAAGATATCTTCCCTGATAGATGGAAGCAAAGGCATTGTGGAAGTTGGAAAGATTCTCTGTATGAGCCTTGGTTCCCGTGGCGTGAGAGAACTGGACATTGGTGAATTCCTTGGCAGCCTTGAGGATGTAGTCTTCATGTCCGAAGGAATCGGCGAAGACGAACTTGCATCCCTGGTCAACCAAATCGGCAGCGGCTGTATAGGCAGCTTCGCCTTCTTCGATATTGTTCTTGATGACGGCTGTGACATTCATCTTCTTGCATGCAGCATTGAAAGCATCGATGAAGTTCTTGTCATAGGTGGAATTCGAATCGTGAAGAGTGATCAAACCAACTTTGATGGAAGAAGAGTTGTTTTGGCATCCCGTAACAGATAACAAAGCTAATCCAGCGACGGCAAGACTCACAAGACCTTTTTTCATAAATAAAAATTCTCCTTTAAAGGTATAGCGAAGAAACTTTCACTACCCTGAACAAGGAGAAATCAATACAAAAATAAATCTAAAATGATTAAAAATGGAAGCTAAGATTTATTCGTAGTGCTGGCTTACGGGCCACAGCGTAGAGACTTCCCACCAATTTGGGTAATTATACGAATAGTCACTTCAACTACAAAATGATTATACAAACCAAAAAGAGAAAAAATAGTTTTATTTTCATGAAAGCGCTTCTTGCCCATCTCTTTTGTCATTTTGAGTGAAATAAGGAAAAGAGGCCTCCCGAGAAAAGCAGGAAGCCTCCTATTTTTTACTTAGTCTTCTGATATTCGATGGCTGCGTGAATCAATCCTTCGAATAACGGATGTGGACGATCCGGTCTGGATTTGAATTCCGGATGTGCCTGAGTTGCGACAAAGAACGGGTGATCCTTCAGTTCGACCATCTCGACAATATGATTGTCCGGAGAGAAACCGACGGGAACCATGCCATGGCTCTTTAATTCCTCTCTATAGTCATTGTTGACTTCATAGCGATGACGATGACGTTCCGAGATATCCTTTGTTCCATAAAGGGAATACGGGATGGAATCTTCATCCAAGACGCAGGGATAGGCACCCAAACGCATCGTTCCGCCTAAGTTCTTCACACCATTCTGCTCTGGCATGAGGTCGATGACAGGATGCGTGCTTTCCGGATTGAATTCCGTGGAATTGGCATCGGCATAGCCAAGGACATTACGGGCAAATTCGATGATGGCCGTCTGCATGCCTAAACAGATGCCAAGATAAGGAACCTTGTTCTCACGGGCATATTTGATGGCTGTGAGCATTCCTTCGATGCCGCGCTTTCCAAATCCGCCAGGGACAAGGATGCCATCGACATCAGCGAAGATCGTCTTGGCGGTTTCGTCATTGACTTCTTCCGATTCGACAAATTCGATTTCGACTTTCTTATGATAGAACCAACCGGCTGCCTTCAAAGCTTCGTTGACGGAGATATAGGCATCATGAAGAGCCATATATTTTCCGACCAAGGCAATCTTGATGACATCCTTGCTGGTCTTGATGGTATGGACCATATCCGTCCAGACCTTGAGATCCGGTTCCGGAGCTGGGATATGGAGTGTCTCACAGACAGCATCGGCCAACTTTTCCTTTTCGAACATCAAAGGAAGCTCATAGACGGTTTCGCAGTCCAGGTTCGGAAGAACATGGCTCGATGGGACATTGCAGAAAAGGGAAATCTTGTCAATGACCGAAGAGGGAATCTCGTGTTCGCTGCGGCAGACGACGATGTCTGGCTGAAGACCCATGGACTGAAGCGATTTGACCGCCATCTGGGTCGGCTTGGACTTGAGTTCCTCGCTGGCCTTGAGATAGGGAATCAAAGAGACGATGACAATGCAGACATTCTCTGCACCGACTTCGTGCTTGAACTGACGAATGGATTCGAAAAACGGCTGGGATTCGATATCGCCGATGGTACCGCCGATTTCGACGATGGTGATGCCGGTCTCATCGATTTTGTCATTTCGATGGAATCTGGATTTGATCTCATTGGTGACATGGGGGATGACTTGGACAGTTCCTCCGCCATAGTCGCCATGTCTTTCCTTGGCAAGGACGGTCTCATAGACCTTTCCGGTCGTGACATTGGAGAAACGATTCAGTTTCTCATCGATGAATCTTTCATAGTGACCCAAATCGAGATCGGTTTCCGTTCCATCATCGGTGACAAAAACCTCACCATGCTGAATCGGTGACATCGTGCCTGGATCCACATTGAGATAGGGATCGAATTTCTGCATCGTGACATGATAGCCACGTGCCTTGAGAAGACGACCCAAGGAAGCAGCGGTGATTCCCTTTCCCAATCCCGAAATCACACCGCCCGTGACGAAGACATACTTTTCCATACTTCAGTACCCCTTTTCATTTTCTGTATCTGCTTCTGTAAAGTATTCAATAATTGCTTTTCGAGTGACAATTCCCATGAATACATCATGATCATCCAAGACAGGGACAAAGTTCTGACCCATCGCAAGCTGAAGCAATTCGTCCATACTCGAATCATAGCGGATGGCTTTGTATTCTCGCCTTCTCGGAACAGACAGGATGTTGATTTCCTCAGAGACATGGTAATTCAGATCACCATATTCCTTGATATACCAAAACAAGTCGCCTTCCGAAACAGTGCCGACATACCTTCCGTTTTCATCCAAAATGGGGACTGCAGAGTATTTGTGATAGTCCAGTTTTTCTATGACCTGCCTGAGTGTGTTGCTTTTTTCCACGAAGGCTATTTTGCTTTTTGGAATCAAGAAAAACAAGATGTTCATAACGTATAGAAATTATAATACAAGTGGGTATTCTAAGAAAGAAGAAAATCAAAAAAACTTTCTTCCCCATCCGTGTGATTCGATTCTATTTCTTTTCTCTTGTCACGAATTGCAATAAGATATTTATTGCAAGAAAGAAAAATCATCACAAATTCATTTTCTGTTTTTTCAAAAGGAAAACAAATTCAGAAAAAGCCGTCGTATCGATGGTATATAATATGCTTGCTTGAAGAAATTTAAGGTTTTTTATTATGATCAATGCCATTTTGCTGATTCTATCGATCGTTTTCGGCCTAATGCCGATTTTGATTTCCTATATTCAGAAAATAAGAAAGAAAGAGGATTTCCTCTTTAGGGAAAACATCCCTGTCTTCCTCGCCTCCTTCTTTTTGATCATCGGATGCATCATAAGAGTCTGCTATCTCGACATTCTTCCAGGAGGGCTCAACCAGGATGAGGCGAGTTCCGGATATGAAGCCTATAGCATCATGACGTATGGAATCGATCGAAACGGCATGTCCTACCCGATCCATCTGATCTCCTGGGGAAGTGGTCAGAACGCAGCCTATTCTTATTTCTGCATTCCTTTCCTGAAAATGATTCCGAATCCTGAAATCGCCTTAAGACTTCCGATGGCCTTATCAGGTTGTCTTTCCTTATTTTTGACTTATTATGTCATTGAATCATTCACGAATGAGAAAATAGGTTGCCTTACTTTATCCTTTTTGGCCATCAATCCATGGCACATCATGAAAAGCAGGTGGGCACTCGAAAGCAACCTATTTCCTGAGATGGTTCTTCTCGGCGTTCTTCTTCTATTGACAGCCATAAGAAGGAAAAATTATTTTGCTTTCTATTTCTCTTCGTTCATCCTCGCTCTTTCTTCCTATAGCTATGGAACATCCTATTTCTTCCTTTTCTTCTTCGTCTTGATTTTCCTAGCCTATCTTCTCATAAAAAGGATTTTTCCCTGGTATCATCTTCTTGGCTATCTATTGACGATGGGATTCTTCTGCATCCCCATCATTCTCTTCCTCTATATCAATATGTTCAATAAGGAGACCATCCACATGCTCTTTTTCGACATTCCGAAACTGAATGTCGACCGTTTCCATGCCGTCACATCCATCTTCTCCTCAGAGTTCTTCAAAGAAGGCATGAAGAACCTCAAGAATGGACTTCTCCTTTTATGGAACCAGGATGACGGACTGCCATGGAACAGCACTTCCTATTTTGGAACACTCTATATCTTCACTCTTCCTTTTTCCATCCTCGGACTCTTCCGGAATCTCTTCAAGAGCAGAAAGGAAAGGCTGACAGCCCAGCTCGATAGAAAGACAATCACAAAGGATGCCTACTCCTTCCTTCTCAAGGATTGGCTTTTGGTCTCCCTGATGATGCTTTTCATTCTCAGCAGCAACATCAATCGAATCAATATCATCTGGTTCCC
>CAVKZJ010000043.1:0-10369 GCA_963660905.1 bacterium
TCATTCATTATGTTCGTTTCTTATTATAAAAAGTATTCTTTTAATAATCAAAAAAAAGAACTCAAAAACTTGTTTCTAGACTTATAGAGTCCTATGCAATATAATTTGAAGAAGAAAAAGGAGTTCCTTCGAATGAAAATAAAACAACTTTTGCTGAAACCAAAGGAATTATATACCACCCAGCTCGAAAAGCAGTACCATGACGCTGCCGAACAATATTTCGATAAACTTGCCAAGGATGCCAAGACGGATTCTTTAGCAAACCAGCAGCACGTCCAGGAATACAATGACCTGAATGAAAAAGCGAAATTATTGGAAAAGAGTGTCAATTCCACAAAGACACTCAAAATCTTCATCCTCGTTTCCTCTATCCTCTCCCTTGTCATCGGTGGATTGCTCTTGATCATCGGATTTGCGAATCCAAAATGGTTTTTCTTTGTCATCGGCATCTTGCTTTTAGGACTCGGCATCTTCCTTCTCATCTTCAATCAGAAGATCATCAAGAAGAAGCAGTTGGAAAGAGAGGCAAAGCTTGCCGAAGCCAAGAAAGAAGCGGATGCAATGCTTCAAACCTGCTATCAGGATATGGCATCCCTAAACGACTCCTTCGACTGGAATATCCCTGCTGCCATCATGGAAAAGACGACCAACATGATTGACCTGGATCCCTATTTCTCCTTGCCGAAATATACTTACCTTCAGGAAAAATTCGGCATGCATGAAGTCATAGAGCCAAACTGTTCTGTCTTAGGAGTCCTCTCCGGAAACATTCAGGGAAACCCCTTTGTCCTCGAAAAAGTCATGGAAGAGAAATTGGTCAACAAGACCTACACTGGATCCATCACCATCCATTGGACAACCACATCCTACTATAAAGGAAAATCGGTCACGCATCATCATAGTCAGACATTGACAGCCACGATCGAGAAACCGGCGCCAAACTATAATGCCCAGACTGTCTTGGTCTATGGAAACGAAACAGCTCCGAATCTCCATTTCCGAAGAGAGCCGAGCAATATAAACTCCTTCAAGAATGAAAAAGAGAAGGAAAAATATGTCAATTCCGAAATGAAGAAAATCCGAAAGATGGAAGAAAAAGCCGTCATGGAAGGCGGAACATTCACAGCCATGAACGATGAGGCATTCGAAGTCTTCTTCCACGCCCTCGACCGTGACAATGAAACTGAATTCCGTGTTCTTTTCACCGCCTTGGCCGAAGAGAACATGATGGAACTTCTCAATGATCCTGTTCCCTATGGCGACGATTTCTATATGATCAAGAACGGCATGATCAACCTGATCTGCTCGAATCATTCACAGAAAATCGACTATTCTGCCAATCCGGCCCTCTTCATCGACTATGACTTCAATGCGAGCAAAACCAAATTCGTCAACTATTGCGATGAATTCATCCGCGGTCTTTATTTCGATTTGGCTCCTCTTCTTTCCATTCCCGACTATCAGACGAACATGCCTTATGAATATATCCACAACTCCGAATGGAAGAGCAACTATTCATCCTTTGAACAGGAAGCCTTGGCAAACGGAATGGATGCCTCCATCTTCCGTCCAAATGGTGCCAACCCTTCTCTCCCTCTCATCCTGAAGACCACAAGATCGAGGAAAATCGGAAAATCCGATTGTGTCAATATCCACGCCTATTCCTACCACACGACCGAGATGGTCGACTATGTCAGCAAATTGGGCGGCGATGGACATACGCATCAAATCCCTGTCCACTGGACCAAATACGACCGCGTGGATAGCGACAACGAAATCGGCATCTCCTATGTCGGATCCAACCGTCATGACTTCATCGAAAAATGCAACAATGGAAAGCTTTCTGGCATTCTTGGCGAGAATGCTCTTGTCCATTATGAAAGAGGACTTCTTGCCTTCAAGAACCGCTTGCCAATCAACGAAAGCCTCGACAACGCCTTAGAGAAACTCTTCGGAACAGAAAAGACGGAAAAGGTGCAGGAAAATCAATAATTCTTATTTAATTTCATTTGTTTTAGTATATAATATTGCACAACATAGAGGAGGAAATGTACTATGCAATTAGATGAAACCGATACAAGCTTAGAAAACACCAGCGGAAGAGATGTCCACGTCATTGACAAGAAGGTCCCTGTCGAACTCAACGGAACCGATAAATTCGTCAATATCGGCGTTTGGTTCCTTTTCATCATCGGTGGTGTTGTCTATACATTCAGAAAGAATAAGGCCAGAACCTATTTCAAGCAGTTGGAACAGGATATCCAGCAGTGTGCCTCTGAAATTGACAACTACATGGAACAGAGAGTCATCATTCTTCAGAATGCTGCCAAGTTGGTCGACAAGGCTGTCGATTTGGATAAGGATACCTTCGTCCAGCTCGCTCAGGCCCGTTCTGGAAATGCAGGCGCCGGCAAAGGTGCTGTCGATCCAGATGTCCAGCGTAACCAGCTCGATGCAGCCATGAACAGAGTCAGCGTCGTTCTTGAAAGCTATCCGAGCAATCTCCAGGGACATGAAGCCATCGCCCAGGCCATGCAGCAGAACCAGGTTCTCCAGGCTCAGATTACTGCTGCCCGTACCAAGTACAACAATAAGGTCAATCTCTGGAACAGAGAGATTACCACTCTTTGGGCAAAGAAGTATGTCGCTGCCAAGGAAGGCTACACCACTCGTATCCCATTCATTGCCAGCAAGGAAATGAAAGAGAAGAGCAAAGACGTTCTTTTCTAAGGAAACAAAGAAGAATAAAGGGATTTGCAGAAATGCAGCCCTTTTCTTATCCAAGAAAGAAAGGATTCGATTGTCAAAATTTCAGTTTCATCAAAGTTTTTTTCATATTTTTTCGAATTCTCTTTGCAAGTACGACTTGACGTGATAAAATAGCCTTCGGCTAATTGTGAACTACACCCCGGTAAGGTTACAGTTTGCTCAAGATTCAAGAAAGGTAAAATTTAAAATGCAGCGTCAAACTACAATTTTCAAAAAGACCGACGTCGCCAAAAACTGGTATGTCGTCGATGCAACAGATAAGCCTCTTGGTCGATTAGCCTCCGAAATCGCGGTGATCCTGATGGGCAAGAATAAGCCTCAGTTCACCCCAAACTTTGACAATGGTGACTATGTCATCGTGGTCAATTGTTCGAAGGTCTTGTTGACTGGGAAAAAACTCACTGGCAAGAACTATTATGACAACAAGTCGAATAGTTACGGTGGTCTCAGAACTAGATCCGCCAAGGTCATGGTTGAAAAGTATCCAACCGAAATGATCAAGAGAGCCGTTGGTGGCATGTTACCCAAAGGTCCTTTAGGCAAAGACATGTTGAAGAAGTTGTTCACTTATGCCGGTCCAGAACATGATAGACAGGATAAGAAGCCAGTCGAAGTTGAATTGGTTAAGAAGGAGGAGAAGTAATCATGGCTAAATCTGAAAAACTCATTTACGCCGCTGTCGGAAGAAGAAAAGCTTCCGTCTGCAGAGTCTTCGTCACTCCTGGAACCGGTGCAATCGTCGTCAATGGCAAAAATGCTGACGAATACTTCCCACACAAGGTTTTGATCCTCGACATCAACCAGCCATTCGCTGCCACAAGCACGGAAGGCAAATATGACGTCAAGGCCAACATTGTCGGTGGCGGTTATTCCGGTCAGGCCGGTGCCTTAAGATTGGCCATCGCCAGAGCCTTAGTCAAGGCTAACGATGCCAATAAGCCACTCTTGCGTGCCAAGGGACTCTTGACAGTTGATTCCAGAGTCGTTGAACGTAAGAAATACGGTCTTCGTAAGGCTCGTAAAGACAAGCAGTTCTCCAAGCGTTAATCCACCGTTTGGCACCCTGCTGGTCGAACCATCAGAAAAAGAAAACCTGGGAAATCCGAATCCCAGGTTTTTTCTTGCCTAAAAATTCATCCATAAGAAAAACGGAGTCAAAGAGCCCCGTTTTTTCTTTTTTCACTTATCTAAGCCGCCAAAGCGAAGAATGTCCTTGTATCTCTGTTCAGCATACTTGGCATTCTTGCTGAAGAGTTCTTCCGCATGATCCGGATTGACTCTTGGAAGCTGAGAATAACGTGTCGAAGTGAGCAAGAAATCCTTGATCTTGGAGAAGTCCGGATTCTTGGAGTGGGCACCCAAGGTCAATGGGCTGAGTCCCTTTTCGGCAAGACGAGGATCGAAGGTGTAGGTCAGGAAATAGCCACATTCGACAGCCATCTTTTCCTGAACCATGGCATTGCCTAATCCACCACGGATACCCTGCTCCTGGCATGGGCAATAGCACATAATGAGGGAAGGACCATTATAGGATTCCGCTTCTCTCATGGCTTTGATTGCCATAGCCGGATCAGCACCCAAGGAGATGGAAGCGACATAGACATGATCATAGGCCATCGCAATCAGACCGAGGTTCTTCTTTGCTGTCTTCTTTCCGGAAGCCGCGAATTTGGCAATCTGACCGGTCTGGGAAGATTTGCTGGCCTGTCCACCGGTGTTGGAATACACTTCGGTATCCAAGACGAGGATGTTGACGTCATCTTCGCTGGCAATGACATGATCCAAGCCACCGAATCCGATATCATAGGCCCAGCCATCACCGCCGACGATCCAGACAGACTTATCAAGGAGATCGTTCTTCATGGCCAAGAGGGCTTTGATGCCTTCGCAGGCAGAATTCTCGATGAGATAGACCATCTTCGGAAGGATTTCACGGACATGAGCCTTGTTCTTGATGTTGTTGAGATAATCAGTCAAGACATCCTTAAGTTCCGGTTCGACCTTTTCCTGATTCTCGAGGATGATATTGCAGATGCGGCCAAGCTTCTGATCGGTCGCAAGTCTCATACCATAGCCATATTCGGCATTGTCCTCAAACAAGGAGTTGGCCCAAGCCGGACCTTCGCCCTTGCTGTTGGTGATGAATGGAGTCATCGGAGTGGAGCCATTGTAGATGGAAGAGCAGCCAGTTGCATTGGCAATGAGCATATCTGGACCAAACAACTGAGAGGCAAGACGATAATATGGAGTCTCACCGCATCCAGCGCAGGAGCCAGAGACTTCCTGATACGGCTTATAGAAAGCGACTTCCTTCAATGTTCCAGCCGGGAAGAAGCCTGTCTTCGGCTCAATCTGCTTATAGAGAACATCGGCAGCGGCCTCATGATGGAATTCAGCCTTGGCATCCACCATCTTCAAAGCCTTATGAGCTTCCATGACCATCTTGCCGTTTTCATCCTTGATGACGTTTCCGTTCTCATCTTTCTTCGGAGTCATCTTGCCAGGGCACTGGTTGACGCACAAAGAGCATCCGACGCAGTTCATTGGAGAGACTTGGATACGGAACTTGAGTCCCTTGACATTCGGGCCACCCATGGCCGGAAGGACATCACCCTTTTCTTCCTCTGGAAGTTTGGCAATATCTTCATCGTCAAGAAGGAAGGCGCGGATTGTCGCATGTGGACAGACAAAAGCACACTGATTGCACTGGATACAATTTTCTTTGTCCCAATGTGGAACACGGGCTGCATTAGCTCTCTTTTCCTTGAAGGTGACGTTGGGTTCCATCGTTCCATCTTCCAATTCCCACTTTCTGAATGTGGAAACCGGCAAATCATAGCCATCAAGGTTGTTGATGATGGCGATATAGCTATCCCAATAATCATCGCCTGTCGGCTTGATGTTGGAATTATAGGTCAAGGAAGACCATTCCGGATCAACTTTGACTTCTCTTAATCCTTGTGTGCCCGAATCGATTGCCTTGTAGTTGAGGTCAACGACATCCTGTCCTTTCTTGGCATAGGTCTTAGCTGCGAATTTCTTCATCCAGCTATTGGCTTCTTCATAAGGCATAATCTGTGGATTGAGATAGAAGAAGGCAGACTGAAGAATCGTATTGGTATGAGGACCCATACCGATGGCAAGAGCAATCTTATTCGCATCGATGACGAAAAGTTTGGCATGCTTATCGGCCAACTGCTTCTTCATACGATTTGGCATGGCTGCAGCAAGCTGCTCATCACTCATATTTGTATTGAGCAAGAAAGTACCGCCATCCTTGAGACTGCTGACCATATCATATTTGAAGATATAGGAATCCACGGAGCAGGAAACAAAGTCAGCATTCTCGACATAGTAGGTCGAATGAATCGGAGTCTTTCCGAATCTCAAATGCGATCTTGTGACACCGCCAGATTTTCTCGAATCATAGGCGAAATATGCCTGAGCATACTGATGGGTTTCATCACCGATGATCTTGATGGAAGATTTGTTGGCACCGACTGTACCATCCGAACCAAGTCCATAGAAGAGGCAGGATGTATAGTCATGGGCAATCTTGTAATCCTCATCCGCTGGGATGGAGAGATTTGTGACATCATCTTCGATACCGACGGTGAAGCCAGTCCATGTCTTCTCAGCATTCATGAAATCATAGACGCCCTTGATATGCTTTGGAGCAGTATCCTTGGAAGAAACGCCATAGCGTCCGCCAAGAACCTTGATGTCATTGCGGTTGCCCTGCTTGAGAGCGGCAAGAACATCCAAATAAAGAGGCTCGCCGATGGAACCGGGTTCCTTCGTGCGATCCAAAACAGCGATTGTCTTGACACTTGCAGGCAAGCTGGCAAGAAGATGCTTTGTGGAGAACGGACGATAGAGATAGACTTTCAAGACACCGACTTTTTCGCCCTTGGCCATCAAATCATCCACAACTTCTGTACAGGTTTCTGTGACAGAACCCATGGCGATGATGACTCTTGTCGCTTCCGGATCTCCATAATAGACAAACGGAGCATAGCATCTGGAAGTGGCATCGCTGACCTTCTGGAAATATTCGCAGGCCACATCGATGATGTGTTCCTCATGAATGTTCTGAGCCTCTCTTCCCTGGAAGGTAATATCATCGTTTTCGGCACCGCCCTTAGTGACAGCATGTCCATGTGGATTCAAAGCTCTCTTCTTGAAAGCCTTGACCGCTTCTTCATCAAGAAGGGATTTCCAGAATTCATCATTGACGAATTCGACATTCTGAATTTCATGGGATGTACGGAATCCATCGAAGAAATGGATGACCGGAGAAGAGGATTTGATGGCGACAAGATGAGCAAGAGGGGATAAGTCTGCAACATCCTGAACAGACTGGGAGCAGATCATGCAGGCACCAGACTGACGGACAGCATAGACATCGCCATGATCACCGAAGATCGAAAGCGAACGGCTGGCCAAGGAACGAGCCGCACAATGCAAAACAATCGGCAATTCCTCACCGACCCATTTGTAGATGTTCGGAATCATGAGGAGCAAGCCTTGAGAGGCAGTATAAGTCGTGGCCAATGCACCGCCAGAAGCAGCACCATGAACCGCGCCAGAGGCACCCGCTTCAGACTGCATCTCCATAACCTTGACGATATCGCCAAATGCATTCTTCATACCGGCAACAGCGTATTCATCGACATGTTCAGCCATCGGACTGGACGGAGTGATTGGATAAATCGCAGCAACTTCAGTAAATTTGTAAGAACCTAAAGCAGCGGCTGTGTTTCCATCCACTGATTTCATTGAGAATTTCTCTTTTTCCATATACTTCCTCCAATAATTAAGTATTCTCTATTGGTTATTATACCCTTTTTAGAAAGCGATTACTTATATATTTTTCGATAAACAAGGAAATTTAAGTAAAAAGGTTCTTCTTTCTCGTCAGAAAAGCAATATGAAATTCACCAATTCAAATGAAATGTCAGTTTTCTTATTACATTTCTTAATAGCAATCATTCGTCTTATCGGAAAAAAGAGTTGAAATCAATAGATGAGAAGAGTATCATATGAACAACACTTCATATGAAAGGAGGCTCATTTATGACAGAATGTACATGCATAAAAGAAAATGAAGAAGAGGAAGAGGAAGAAAAAGGCGAAAGGATAAAGAATATCATTTTGCTGATATGGGGTGTCCTTTGCCTTGTTATCGCCTTTATTCTGAATAAAGTTGATCAAAGCTTCAGCGAAATCACATGGCAATGCTTCTCGAATCCCGATTTCTTCACATCCCTCTCATTCTATTCTTTCCTTCTCTATACCATCGGATATCTTCCACTCATCATCTCAACATCCAAGGAATGCTTCGAAGAAATCAAGGAAGGAAATATTCTCAACGAAAATACATTGATGATCATTGCGACATTGGGAGCCTATTTCATCAATGAATATCCCGAGGCGCTCTTCGTCATTCTCTTCTCCATCATCGGTGAGACATTGGAAGACTATGCGACAGAAAAATCCGAGAAATCCATCAAGAGCCTTGTCAATGATATGCCCCTATATGCCCATGTCGTCAAGGAAGACAAATCAATTCAAGAAAAGAACCCGGAAGATCTTAAAGTCGGCGACATCATCGAAATCCGTCCCGGAGAAAAAGTTTCCGTGGATGGAAAAATCATCAGTGGAGCATCATCATTCGACCTATCGAGCATCAATGGCGAATCCCTGCCAAAAGAATATAAGGAAGGAGACTTTATTTATTCCGGAAGCATCAATCTGAACTCCGTTGTTCAGGTCTCCGTCGAAAAGGAATTCAAGGATTCCACTTTGTCAAAAATCATGGACTTGGTCGAAAACCAGCAGTCCAAGAAAGCAAAGACAGAGAAATTCATCACCAAATTCGCGAAAATATATACGCCGATCGTCATGCTGATTGCGCTTGCCGTCTTCCTTATCGGCATGATGGCATCCTCTTGGTCATGGCAGAATGGTGGCAGGGATTGGCTCTATAAGGCCTTATCCATCCTTCTGATTTCCTGCCCCTGTTCTCTTGTCATCGCTGTTCCAATCACATTCTTTTCCACCATCGGATGTGGAAGCAAATATGGAATCCTCATCAAAGGCTCGGTCAGCATCGAAGACATGGCTCATGCAAAGACAATCCTCTTTGATAAGACTGGCACCCTGACAGAAGGAAAATTCGTTCTCATGAACAAGGTCGAAGAAGAAAATCTTCTTCTGGCCGCCAGCTTGGAATCCAAATCGACACACCCTCTTGCCGTCGCAATCACAAACGCTTGTTCACAAGAGAAATTAGAAGTTGAAAAATTCGAAAACATCCCCGGTCTCGGAATCAAAGGTGTCATCAACAAAAAGACATATTGCATCGGAAACAAAATCCTGATGGAAAAATGTCATGTTCAGAATTTCAAGGAAGAAGAGACACCCTATAAAGCCCTCTATCTTGGAATGGAAAACGGAGAATTCCTCTCTTCCTTCATCGTCGCTGACAAGATCAAAGACGTGGCCAAAAAGACGATATCCGATTTGAAAAATGAGGGATTTGAGAAAACGTGCATGCTCTCGGGCGATGATGAAAAAATCGCCAAGGAAGTGGCAAATGCCATCCATCTTGACGAAGCGCTCGGCAATCTTCTCCCGGACGAAAAGCTGAGAAAAGTCGAAGAACACGTCCGCAAAAAAGAAGGCGTCTGCTATGTCGGAGATGGAATCAACGATTCCCCATCCCTTCTCGCGAGCGATGTCGGCATCGCCATGGGTGCCTTAGGAAGTGACGCCGCAGTCGAAGCCAGCGATATCGTCATCATGGATGATGACTTATCGAAAGTGGCTGAAGCTAAAAGATTATGCAAAAAATCACTTCTTACGGCAATCAGCGTCATCGGCATCTCCATCCTCCTGAAATCCATTTTCATGATTTTGGTCTTAACTGGCGTCCTTGGAAATTTCGCCATGATTGTTTCCGGATTGAGCGATACCGGCGTCATGATCATCTGCGTTCTCGTCGCATTGAGCATGCTCTTCTACAAGCCGAAATATCTCCCAAAGAGAAAATGATTTCTCAAAAAAGGTCTCTGTTGCTAGAGGCCTTTTTCTTTTCGATCCTGATAGAGCTTCTCATCTTTTTCTGAGACATGTTCCAATCCAGTCTTGAAGAGATCCTTGATATGATTGTCCGTCAGCATATAGACGATGGATTTCCCATCTCTTCTGGTCGTGACGATGTCATGTTGGCGGAGGATGGCAAGCTGATGGGAGACTCGTGACTGTGACATGCCTAGAATTTCCGCGATATCATTGACACAGAGCTCATACTGGGAAAGAAGAGAAATCAAAATCAGCCTCGTCTTATCCCCAAAAAGAGAATAAAAAGAAGCCAAGCTTTCAAATGAATTGTTCGACAGCATGTGGTCTTCAATCGATTGGATTTCTTTTGGTGTTTTCTTTGTGTTTTCCATAGTCTTTTCATTATACACCTTTTCCCGTTCCATTTTTCTCTCTTTTCCTTTAATCCGTATAGATACCCACGCATCCTCTCTTCGTGGCTCCAAATGGCTAAAAGGGGTTTCTTTTAAAGTATATATTATATATAATATATATG
>CAVKZJ010000044.1:0-10134 GCA_963660905.1 bacterium
TGAAGAAAAAAACACCTTTCTATGTGTGTACATAAAAGAAAAGCTTTGGTATAATGTTACCACCATCGTGACAATGCTCATCGAACCTGGTCAGGGCCGGAAGGCAGCAGCCATAAGATCGAGTCATTGTGTGCGGTGGCTTTTCTTTTTGGTAAAATAAATATGCAATGACAAAAAAAGAACTGTTTTCATTTATCGATTCTCTTTATGACTTATGTCTGAAAGCAGAAAAAGAAGAGGAAATTCCTGTTTCGGCTCTGTTGGTCCTGAAGGATGGAAGAACTTTTTCTTCTTATAACCACGTCGAAAAGGAGAATGATCCTTTCTCCCATGCGGAATATAATGTGATCTCTCAGGTGCTTAAGAAAGAGAATGTGCGTTATCTGAAGGGTGCGACGCTTTTTGTTTCTCTTGAGCCGTGTCTTTTCTGCATGGGTGCAATCCTCAAATCCGGAATTGAAAACCTTTACTATGTTCTCGATGACAGGAAGGCAGGAAGCCTATCCTATTATCATACCTTTGTCGATGATCGTCTTCGGGTTCATCAAATCGATGATGAGAGGTTTGAGGAAGTTATGAATCGATTCTTCAAAAAATTGAGATAATATGATAAAATACCATCCGTTATGAAGACTATGAATTATCAATACATCGACCAGCGTTTTCTGTAGCGACCTTTTTCTGAAATTGGTTTGTTTTTATGTGATATAGAAAAAGGAGAATAGAAAAATGGCGATTGATTATATGATTGAAAGACTCAAGGCGATGAAGAAGCGTCTTGGCGATATTGATGCGATTTTGATGAATGGCAGTGCTGATGTTTCGACGATGACAAAGCTCAATAAGGAAAGAGCGACACTGGATGAACCGGTGAGAATGTACAACGAGCTTCTCGATATGGAACAGAACAAGGAGGATGCCTCTTTGATGATGTCGGATTCCGATCCGGAGATTCAGGCATTGGGAAAAGAAGAATTCAATGGTTTGACTTCCAAAATCGAAAAGCAGAGAGAAGATCTGAAACTGGCTCTTCTTCCGAAAGATGAAAATGATGATAAGAACATCATTATGGAAATCCGCGGTGCTGCGGGTGGAGATGAAGCGAACATTTTTGCTGGAGACCTCTTCAGAATGTATTCGCATTACTGTGATCAGAATGGATGGAAAATCAAGATTTTGGATTCCCAGCCGACCCCGTTAGGCGGCTATTCCCTGGTTTCGTTCAAGATCAAGGGAAAGATGGTCTATTCCAAGCTGAAATTCGAATCTGGCGCACATCGTGTCCAGCGCGTGCCGGTCACGGAAGCCAATGGACGAATCCAGACTTCGACTGCAACGGTCCTCGTCATGCCAGAAATTGAGCATGTCGATGTTGTCATCAATCCGAAGGATCTTCAGATTGACACGTATCATTCCTCGGGCGCAGGCGGACAGAACGTCAACAAGACGGAATCGGCTGTCCGTATCACGCATATCCCATCGGGTATCGTTGTCTCCTGCCAGGTCGAAAGAGACCAGCTTGCCAATAAGGAAAGCTGCATGGAGATGCTCAAAATGAAATTGCAGGCTCTCCATGATGAAGAGGTTGCAAGAAAGGTCGGCGGCGAAAGAAGACTCAAAGTCGGAACGGGTGAAAGAAACGAACGTATCCGTACCTATAACTATCCGCAGAATCGTGTGACCGATCATCGTATCGGATGGTCGAGTCTGAACCTTCCGAAGGTTATGGATGGTGACTTGGATGAATTGGTTTCCGCACTCAATGAAGCCAATCAGAAAGATCTTCTCGAAGAGCAGACAAAGCAATTGCAGGAGCAGTTCAGCAATAAGGAATAAAGGAAAATGCAGCAACAGGAGACTGTTGCTGTTTTCATATATGACATACAATGCAATTTATCGCTACATGAAGGAATGTGGCATACCGCTTGCGGATATCAAAGTTGTTTTTGATGGATATTTCCATATGCCTTTTGATTCCATAGGAATTCATGGGATGGATGAAGGTGGAAAAGAAGAAGAGATTCATGCGTTGGCAAAGAAACTTGTGGATGGCTATCCGGTGAGCTATCTTGTCGGATATTGCGATATCCTATCGATGCGAATCTATCTGAATTCGGATACATTGATTCCTCGAATCGAAACTGCGGATTTTCTTTATTCCTACCTTCGCGAAAACTATTCATTTCATCAAAAGAAAATACTCGATCTCTGCACGGGATCGGGTTTCATCGCGCTGGCACTGAAAAAATATTATCCGGATTGCATGGTTGTCGGTTCAGATATTTCCATAGGTGCCTTATCAATGGCAAAAAAGAATGCCCAAAATCTTTCGATGGATATCTCTTTCCTAAGGTCGGATTTCCTTAAGGATATTCAGGATCGATATGATGTGATTGTTTCCAATCCACCTTATATTGAAGAAAATAACCCGGATGTCGATGCTCCTTTTGAACCGGCATTGGCTCTCTTTTCAGGAAAAGATGGATTGGACTCCTATCGAAGCATTTTCGCTTCCTTGGATGAACATTTGACAGAGAATGGAATCGCCTTCTTCGAAATGGAATCGACGAACGTTGATAAGACACTTGCTCTGCTCAAGGAGATTCTTCCCCATTTCAAGTCGGAGGTCATTGATGATCTCTATGGGAAAAGAAGATTTCTCAAAGTGGAACGAATCAGTTCGGATTCGCCCCTGTCCAGGTCCGTCCCTCCACAATCAAGGTGAGCAAGAGAGACAATCCGGTCAAAATGATCATGAGAATCAAGAAAAAAGGGTTCATCTGGTAATTCTTTGATTCGATGATGCCGGTTACTAGCAAGAAGAGTGCGTTGTAGTAATAAATATATTTGAAGTCTGTCGGAAAGATATAGCAGCTGATGATGCAGATCGGCAGAATCAGCAAAAGAAGGAGCATGTTGATTGCAAAAAGATTCTTATCGAATCCCATCTTTTTGATGGAAGAAATAAAATAGATTATCGCAAAGGAAAAGAGGATGAGAAAATCAATATTTCGAATCAATCTTGAGAATTTGCTGTGTCGGATGATATTTGCGACTTGGGAACTTCTCTGATTGACAATCTCATCGAGTTTCTCAGAAATTTCTTTATTTTTCTTTGCTCCGCCTAAAAAATCATAGATATTGTCGTTGTTCGTCCTTTCATTGAATGCCGTCTTTGATTTCCTTTTGAAAAGAGAAAGGAAATAGAAAATATTGATGATAAATCCCAATCCGGAATAGGCAAGAGAGAAGATAAGAACCGCTCTAAGATTGATTCCTGTCTGATAGAGCGAGGTTTCATAAAGAGAAAAAAGAAAAGGAAAACTGATCAGGCAGATCAAGAAATAGAGCCATGTCGTTCTCAAAGGCTTGAGAAGAACAAATAGTCCGTTTCCAATCACAAATCCCAGTTGCAGAAGACAGGCGATGATGAGAACAAAAGAATATTTTTCATCATCCATGTCATAAAGAATGATGGATGGAAGAACGATGAATAGAATCATGGAGACGAGGACAATCAAACGATTGAAGTTGTCGATTCGGAAGAGCATCTGAAAAAAATGGTTCTTTTTTTGCATGTAAAAATTATATCGTTTTTGAAAGCCTAGGTATATATGTTATATAATAATTCGTATCGATAACATTGAGGAAAGAATATGGCATATCAAGCTTTCTATAACAAATACAGGCCCCAGACTTTTGACGAGGTGGTTGGACAGAAAACCGTTGTGGAGACACTGAAAAACGCAATCGCTGAAGATAAGATTGCACATGCCTATCTTTTCTGTGGACCGAGAGGAACTGGAAAGACCACGATGGCTCGTCTTTTTGCCAAGGCACTCAACTGCAAGGAGGGGATGGGACATCAATGCAATGAGTGCGACTCCTGCGTCGGCATCATGAAAGGTGAACAGCCGGACGTCTTTGAAATCGATGCGGCAAGCAATTCCACTGTTGATTCCGTCCGTCAATTGATTGACAACGTCTCCTATCAGCCTATCATGTCGCGCTATAAGGTCTATATCATCGATGAGGTTCATAATATGTCCAATTCGGCATTCAACGCCTTGTTGAAGACACTTGAGGAACCACCGAGTTTTGTCATCTTCATTTTAGCCACGACGGAACCACAGAAGATTCTTCCGACGATTCTTTCCCGTGTCCAAAGATTCGATTTCAGCAAAGTCTCATCCCGTGATTTGATTCATAATATGGAGAGGGTTCTCCAATCGGAAAAAATCCAATATGAGATAGAGGCACTGCGTCTTGTCGCTGATTTATCTGATGGCGGTGTCAGAGATTCCCTTTCCTTATTGGATAAGCTTGTCTCTTATTCGGGTGGAAACCTCACGCTCAAGGATGTCGATGATATGCTCGGCCTTCTTTCCTTGAAGGATGAGATTTCCCTTCTGAATCTCGTCGCTAGAAGAAAGACGAATGAATGTCTCTCTTTGGTCAGGGAAAAATATGAAGGGGGAATGGATATTCTTCGCCTTCATGACGATCTGATAAAAATCTATAAGGATTTCATCATCTATCAGACAACAAAGAATCCATCCCTGATGGATCGTCTTCATGAAGAAGAAGTGAAATCGATTCATGTCTCCTTAGAGGAAGCTAGAAGAAACATACAGTTCCTTCTCTCTTCGAAAAGAGATTACCGCAATACGGATGATGTGTTTTCCCATTTCGAGTTGACGATGCTCAATCTTTTAAGTGAACTGACCTATTCTTTTCCGGCTGAAAATCAAAATCCGACAGCCAAGACGGAAGAGAAGCCGAAACCGGATACTTTGATCTCAAATCCGGTTGAAGTCAAGTCGACGGAAGAAAAAGGGCTCAACATCGCGCCAAAGAAAATTGAGAAAAATGAAGACAGCCTGGTCTATACGGTGGATGATATTCTCAACCTCATGCTGCAGGCAAACAAGCAGGATCGATTGGATATCGATATGAAATGGATGAATCTATCTTCTCTTTTCTATGATATGGAATATTCCATATTCGCAAAGGCGCTTTCGACCTGCAAGGTTCGATTGGTCGCGAAAAACATCTTAGTCGTTTCCAATAAATTCGCTATTGAAATCGAAAAGATCAATAAGAAATCCGTACAGGCAAAACTTCGGGAAATCATTCAGAAGATATGCCAAAAGGAAACCTATGTTCTTCCGGTGATGGAAGATGAATATATTCAGGCAGTCACGAAATTCAAGAGCGGAGAAAGACCATCCTTGAAGGAACCACAGATTGATTTTGGTGAAGAGAAGAAAACGGATTCTACAGTATTTTTCGATAATCTACTCGGATAAGGAGGAAAGAACATGTCTGACAACAACGATGAAAATATCAAGAAGGCAAAGCAGGCAGCCGATATGGTGATGCTTCAGCAGAAAGCCAAAGATTATCAGGATAAGCAGCTTGCCTTGATGAATAAGGAATACCAAGGGAAATATCAAGGCATTTCGATGAAGATGAAGGGTGATTTCACTCTCTTGGAAGTCAAGATTGAGCAGAACTTCTATGAGACAGCATCCAAAGGCCAGATTGAACAGGCAATATTCAAGCTTTGCTCCAATCTCCATGCGGCGATTTCTGCTGATCTGGATGTCTTGAAGAATGAACTCCAAATGGATATTTCCTTCCTGCAAAAAGGGCAGTCTTTATAATGGAAACAATTCAGACGATTCAGGATCTGATTGAAGCCTATCGAAAGCTTCCCTCTGTCGGATACAAGACCGCCGAGAGGCTTGCCTATGCGACATTGAATCTTTCTGTTGAGGATCGAACGTCTTTTATCCAGGCCTTGGACGATTCTATCAAGAAGGTCAAAAAATGTCCGAATTGTGGAACTTTCTTTGAGACGGAATGCCCGATCTGCTCGGACATGACAAGAGACAGACGTCTTCTTCTGGTGGTTGCGGACAGCAAGGATATCCTTTCGATTGAAAAGACGAAAGGATATGATGGCATGTATTTTTCTCTCAATGGAACCCTTTCTCCCTTGAAGAACAAGACGCCGGATATTATCGGCATTCCTGCGCTGAAGGAAAAAGTTGATTCAAACCAAACAAAGGAAATCATTCTGGCTTTGCCGACAGACTTGGAAGGGGAGACAACCGCACTTTATATTGCGAATCTGTTCAAGAACCAACTGGACATCAATGTTTCGAAGTTGGCAAATGGAATACCGATCGGAACAAACCTGGAATACCTCGATAATCTAACGATTGCATCTTCCATAAAGGGAAGAATCAAAATGAATGAAGGAGACAAGAAATGAAAGACAAGGGACTTTTCATCACATTCGAAGGCGGAGAAGGATCTGGAAAGACGACTCTAATCAAAGCATTGGAGAAGAAACTTTCAGAAATGAATATCGGCTATCTGGTGACAAGAGAACCTGGTGGCAGCACGATTGCTGAGGAAATCAGAAGCATCATTCTTGATAAGAAAAACACCATGATGGATCCAAGAACGGAGGCCCTTCTTTATGCGGCTAGCCGTCGACAGCACCTTGCCGAGATTGTCCTTCCGGCCTTGAAGGAAGGAAAGCTTGTCCTGTGTGACCGATATCTGGATTCCTCTCTTGCCTATCAGGGCTATGCCAGGGGCATTGGAATCGATGAAGTCTATGCCATCAATGAATTTGCCATCGATCAGACGATGCCGGATATGACCTTCTTTTTGGATCTGAAGCCGGAGGAAGGGCTCAAGAGAATCGTCCTTCATCGAAGTGATGAAGTCAATCGACTCGATCTGGAAAATATCTCTTTTCATCACAAGGTCTATGATGCCTATCGGATCCTTTTGAAGAAATACCCGGAGCGTATTCTCTCTATCGATGCTTCATTGAGCGTGGAAGAAGAAACGGAGATTGTCTTATCCCATCTTTTGAAGAAAATGAATGTCACTCATGGATAAAGAGACTTTATTGAAATACGAGGGAAAGCTTGCCCGTCTTTTTGTGAATTCCAGAAAGAGCAACCGACTTTCCAATGCTTATCTTCTTTATGGGCCAAGCAATGCTCCTCTAAAAGAGGTGGCGATGTATCTGAGCATGTCTTTGGGATGTGAGAATAATCTTCTTGCCTGCAAGGAATGCAATTCCTGCAAGAGGTTCATGGAGGGAGTCCGTCCGGATTTCGTCCTTATCGATGGGCAGAATGAAATGATCAAGAAAGGGACGATACAGGATCTCGAAAAGAAATTCTCACTGTCTGTGTATGAAAAAGGACACACCTTGTCCTACGTCATCCACCGTATCGACAACATCAACAATGAAGCAGCCAATGCCATCCTGAAGTTCCTTGAGGAACCGAAAGTCGGTCAGATTGCCTTTCTGACAACGACGAATCTCGAGAAAGTCCTTCCGACCATCCGCTCAAGAGCGATTGCCGTCCGTGTGGATCCGATCGACTTGGAAAATTTTTACCAGGAACTGCTTACGAAAGAATTCGTCCTTTCGACTGAATCGAAGAAGAAAGATGATGTCATTCATCTTTCGACGACCCAGGCCTATCTTCTGACAAAACATTTTTCGTCCATCGGAGAGGTCGAAGAAGCCATTAAGGAAACGCCTCTTCTTTTTGATGGCATTCTGGCAGGGGAAGCCTTCCTAAACGATTACGCACAGAATTTGAAGACGGCAAGCTTCACACTTTTGAAGGAAACTGCTCTTTTGAAAGATGGTAAGTGTTATAATTGGATGTATTTGACTATTTTGGATGTTTTCGAAGAGGTTCTTCTGAATGACGAGAAAACGGAAAGCCCGTTTTCGGATATCATTCAGGATTTGCAGAAAAATCGTGAAGAAATCCAAAAAGGACTCTACGTTCTGAAAGATTTTATGGCACATAAGAATCTGAACTACAATGTTACATTGTTTGCTGGAAGGTTTTTGATGGCGCTGAATAGGGAGAAGAGATAATATGGTTACATTAGTCGGTATTGCCTTTGATTTCATGGGGCTGACGTTTTATCGGACATCGAAGGATGTGGAGGAAGGCACTTATGTCATTGTCAATACTCCACATGGAACCTATCCTGGAAAAGTCAGCAAGATAAAAAAACCGACTCCAGAGGAACTGGAGAAGAAGAATTTCGAGACGCTCTTTCCGGAGATTGTGCGAATCGCAACTTTTTCAGACCTCGATTTTGCCAAAAAGTCGGTTGCCCAGGGCGAAAAGATTTCCAAGACGACCCAACAGCTTGCGGATCAGCTGAAACTGAACATGAAGGTCCTGAAATCCTATCTGGATATCAATGAGGACAAGGTTCTCATCACCTTCACAAGCGATGCAAGAGTCGATTTCCGTGAATTGGTCAAACTTCTCGGTGGCATGTTCCATCTGAAGATCGAACTGAGACAGATCGGACCTCGCGATCAGGCGAAGCTTGTCGGCGGACTTGGTCCCTGTGGACTTCCTTTGTGCTGTTCGACATTCCTGAAGGCGTTCGATGGCATATCCATCGCCATGGCAAAGAATCAGCTTCTTTCCATCAATATCCCAAAACTTTCTGGACAGTGTGGAAAACTGATGTGCTGTCTGAAATTCGAAGATGATGCCTATGCCCAGATTCGACCTCTTTATCCAAAGATCGGTGAGAAATTCCAATACAACAGCAAGAATTATGAAGTGACTGGTCTGAACCTTCTCATCGGAAATATCACGACCTACAATGGTGATTCCTATGAAACGTTCACCAAGGAAGAATATGAACGTGTCAAGAAAGGATTGAGCAAAGTTGATGAAACCAAGCTGCCCAAAGGTGATCTCAATGCTGGCGTGGATTTAAGCGGACATGGCATCAAAGATACTGCCAATCGTATCTCTCAGATCGAAAAGAATGAGAAGAGACACCGTGAAGAAGTGAAAGACAAATTCTCTTCTTCAAAAGGAAATGGCAAGGATAGAAATAATAAGCAGAACGGAAAACAGAATCAGAAGAACAATCTGAAACAAAATAATAATGTCAAACAGAATGGAAATCGTTCCTTCAATGGGAAGAATAATCATTCCTATAATAGCAATCACCATAATGGACATAATTATGGCTCTTCTGCACCGAAAAAGGATTCCGGATTCATTCCGGTTTCCCAGATTGCGGATAAATCCATCCTGGATATCAAACCGGTAAAGAAAGATGATAAGAAATAATCCCTATTCCCAAAAGGAAGGACCTCTCGTCGGTCTTGTCGTCACGCCGATCGGGAACATCGAGGATATCACGCTCCGTGCACTGAAGTTTCTCAAGGAAGCCGATATCATCGCCTGTGAGGATACAAGAAATACGGGGCTTCTTCTTTCCCGATTGGATATCAAGCCAAAGAAACTTGTCTCTCTTTATGCCCAGACAGAGCAGAAGGAATCAAGACGTCTTTTGGAGATGGTCATCAAGGGAAATCTGAAGATGGCCTATTGTTCAGATGCAGGAATGCCAGGCATCTCCGATCCAGGAGCCCTTCTTGTCAAGGCATGCTATGAGATGAATGTTCCTGTCACCATATTTCCCGGACCGACTGCCTCTTTGTGTGCACTGGTCCTTTCTGGCATCGACAGTGCGGATTTTTCCTTTTATGGATTTCTTCCGACAAAGAATGCACAGGAAAAGACATTCCTGGCATCGTTGAAGAATCGCCCGGAGACTCTGATCTTTTATGAATCTCCAAAACGGATCGTCAAGACTCTTCAGATTATGGAAGAGGTGTTCTCTTCCTCAAGAGAAGTCTCTCTTGTCCGTGAATTGACAAAAATCCATGAGGAAGTTGTCCATGGAACTCTTGGTGAAGTCAATGCCGCCTCTTTGGAAGAGAAGGGAGAGTGTATCATCATCCTGGAAGGAAACAAGAAACAAGAAGAATTGTCGGAAGAAGAAATCGTTCAGCTGATTAAGCAGGGTTTAAAAGAAAAGAAGAGTGTTTCTTCCCTGAGCAAGGAAATCGCAGAGAACTATAATCTGAATAAGAATACGGTCTATAAGATCGCATTGAAGATAAAATAGGCGATGAAAGTCGCCTATTTTGATTCCTCCATCAGCGTGCGACGAAAACATTCTTTGCATAATGAATATTGTCTCTATTTTTTATACAAAAAGGGAATTGAATTCCCTAAAATACTAATTTATAATTTATAC
>CAVKZJ010000045.1:0-9997 GCA_963660905.1 bacterium
AGATACTTCAGAAGGTTCATGAGAAGCCATGGCGGATAGAACCGTGATGACATCGAGAATGACTGCAATCTCTTCGCATTCATCTACAATCACCATGGAGATTTAAAAGAAATGACAAAAGACTTTTTGGAGTTGGACCTAAAAGTGATGGAAATCATAAGAAAAGGTCAAAAAGTCAGGAAATCGAATGTTTCCTACCTTTGACCTATTTTAATTTCAAGAGAAATATTCTTGCGATTACCCTACTAGGTGGGCTAAGCCCACCTTTTTCTATCTTCTTTTTTGGTATAATACTCTTATGGAAAAGCAAAGCATCTATGATTTCTTCGTTACGGACTATCAAGGAAAAGTACATTCCATGAAGGAATTCGAAGGAAAAGTTCTTCTGATCGTCAATACAGCCATCTATTCAGATTTAGTATCCAACTATAGGGAACTCAACCTTCTCTATCGGAAATACCATAGCCAAGGATTCGAAATTCTCGATTTCCCATGCAATCAGTTCAATGGGCAGGCTTGTCTAAGCGATGAGGAAATCACTGGATTTCTGAATGAGAATTACCAACCACAATTCTTCCGTTCGAAGAAAATTGACGTCAACGGAGATGAAGCCTCTCCCCTTTTTCTCTATCTCCAGAAAAAAAAGAAATTTCTCGGATTCGATAAAGGAAATCCACTTTCCGGAGTCTTAGGATGCATCTATGTAAAAAAAGGACCCGGATGGGAGAAAGATTCTTCCATAAAATGGAATTTCACGAAATTCCTCATCGACCGAAAAGGGGATGTGAAGAAAAGATTCGAATGCACGTCAGAAATAAAAACAATTGACCGATCCATTCAGTCGATTCTTGACCATCAATTAGAAGAAAAATAAGAATTCCAACTTTTCAGAGAAAAGAAAACATATTTTAATTTAGAAACGAAATCAAATCATTTTCCTGGAAGATAGAAAGAATCGATTTTTCTTTCCGTCATTTCCTAGTCCGTTTTTCTTTGCAAGGAAATCATTTATTTTTACATAAAACTGCTCCGGAAAGCACTTTATTTGTCGATATTCATTGAGATATATAAATATATAAACTAGAATAATATACATTTAGAAGTATAAGAGAGGTGAATTATGAATATAGGCATTGTATCTCTAGGTTGCGCAAAAAATCAGGTCGACTTGGAGGAAATTCTCGCTTATCTCAAGCGGAATGATTTTATTACGGTCAGTGATCCAAATATGGCCGACATCATCATCGTCAACACATGTGGTTTTATCGACGCCGCCAAAAAGGAGAGCATCGACGCCATCTTGGAAATGGTCCAATATGAGAAGCCGGTCGTTGTCACCGGATGCCTTTCCACACGCTATCTTGAGGAACTCAAGAAAGAAATCCCTGAAGTGGCTTTATGGGTTCCGCTTGATCAGTACAAGAATTTTTCCGCCCTTTTCCAGCCTTTGGTCAAGGAGAAGAAACTGACGGGAGAAATCGATCCGACTAAGAGACTTTTCATCTCTCCGGAACGAGAAGCATACCTTCGCATTTCGGATGGATGTGACAATTTCTGCAACTTCTGTGCGATTCCGCACATCCGCGGAAGATTCCATTCCGTTCCTTTCGAGACCCTGAAGAAGGAACTGGATATGATGGATGAAAACAACATCCGTTCTCTCACCGTCATCTCCCAGGATACTTCCATGTACGGAAAAGATCTCGGAGATGTCGATTTGACCATGCTGACAAAAGAAATCACGAAGCATAAGAATTTCGATTTCATCAAGCTGATGTATCTTTATCCCGATGAAGTCAGCGAAGATCTGATTGACCTTTTTGCCTCGGACACAAACCTCACCCCCTATTTCGACCTGCCTGTCCAGCATTTTGCCAATCCAGTCCTCCGGCATATGGGGAGAAGAGGAAGCGAACAGGATATCCTTGATCTCATCACACGTTTCAGAAAGAAGGTTCCTTCTGCCATTTTGAGAACGACCATCATGGTCGGATTTCCCGGAGAGACCGAAGAGGATTTCCAGGAATGCCTCAAGCAGATTAAGGAAGTGAAGTTCGATCATCTTGGCTGTTTCATGTTCTGCCCGGAAGAAGGAACGCCGGCCTATAAGTTCAAAGACCAGGTTCCCGAGGAAGTGAAGATTCAAAGATATAATGCCATCATGAAGGAGCAGAAGAAAGTCTCCTACCAACTCAACAAGAAAAGAATCGGTCAGACATACAAATGCCTGATCACCAAATACAACGAAGAGGATTTCACCTATGACTGTATCTGCAATCTCTATGCTCCGGATGATATCGACGGAAAGATGAGAATCTATTCCAAGAGCGAACTCAAGCCTGGAGATCTTGTGGAAGCGAAGGTTGTCAATGCTTTGTTCTATGACCTGGATGCGGAGGTCGTGAAAATTCTCAGAAAGGCCGAATAAGATGATTTTTGGAAAGCATATCAATCAATTCTACAAAAAATACTGGTATCTATTTGCCGGAGTCTTTCTTTCCGATGCCCTTGTCGACATCATCCAGCTGATGATTCCGATGATCATCGGAAATGTCATCTCTGTCTTCTCTAACCCCTCTATCCGACTCAATCCCTATCAGTTCAGCGTGTTAAGACCCTTTTTCGGGTATGACGGCGGATTCATCGTCAAGGAGACAGAACTCATTTCCTTTTATCAGACAGACTTCTTCATGACTTTGATGACGATTCTTCTCATCGGTCTCTTCATCTTCTTTGGAAGAATGGGATGGCGTTTCTTCTCCGCCCAGATCGGAAGCCGAATTGAAAGAGACCTCAGAGAAGAGATGTTTGCCCACATCCAGACGATGTCTCTAAGCTACTACAACCAAAAGAAAGTCGGTGGTCTTCTCTCTTTCTTCACCTATGACCTATCCACCATCAAGCAATGCTTCAGCGACGCACTCATCTGGGTGACGGATCTCGTCGTCTTGGGAACTCTTTCCTTTACCTTGATGGCCATCATGTCCTATCAGCTTGCCCTTTATACGGCTATCCCCTTGATCGTCTTTGTCGCTCTAGGCGGCATTGTCGGAAAAATCGAAGCAAAGAAATACAAGATTTCCAGCGATTCATTTGAAGCCCTATCTGATTTCACCGAAGAGAATCTTCAGGGATTCTCCGTTGTAAAAGCCTTCCTCAAAGAAAAGGCGAGAGTCAAATCCTTCAGGAAACTCTCCAAAGATGCAGAAGAGACAAACGTCGACTATCTCAAGTACTCTTCTTTGATCGACTTGTCCATCAACCTTGTTCTCGCCATCACATTCTTCATTCTCTATTTTCTTGGTGCCATGAGCATCCTAGACAATCAGGTTCCTTTTGCCGGAAGCGTGACCGATATCGGAAAACTGACCACCTTTGTCGGCTACTATGACTCCCTCATCTGGCCGATGATTGCCGGCGGAATGCTCATCGATATGGTCTCAAGAGGAAGCGGAGCAAGAAAGAGAATCGCCGAGATTCTCGACTACAGGCCCGAAATCGTCGATGGCGAAAATCAAAAGCGCAACACCCTGAAAGGAAAAGTCGAATTCAGGAACCTTTCCTTTAAATATGCAGACGGAAAAATCCCAGCCCTAAGCGACATTTCCTTTGTCGCTGAGCCTGGAATGACCATCGGCATCATCGGTCGAACTGGAAGCGGAAAATCTACACTCGTGTCTCTTCTTCCGAAACTCTACAATCTCGAAAAAGGGATGCTTTTTATTGACGATGTCGATATCAATGACTGGCGAAAAGAAGATTTGAGAGAAAATATCGGTGTCGTCTTGCAGGAAGGCTTCCTTTTCAGTGGCACAATCAAAGAAAATATCGCCTTCAGCGAGAAAGAAGTCGGCATCTATGATATGGAAAAAGTGAAAAAAAGCGCACAGTTTGCCAATGTCGATGGTGATATTTCTTCCTTCGTGAAAGGCTATGACACCATCGTCGGAGAAAAAGGGGCCACGCTCTCAGGCGGTCAGAGACAAAGAGTCTCGATTGCGCGTGCCATCTATAAGAATCCGAGCATGCTTGTTTTGGATGACTCTCTTTCCGCCGTGGATGCCGACACGGAAAAATCGATTCTCGCGAATATTCAGGGACGTGAGGAAAAACTGACGACCTTCATTATCGCCCATCGAATCTCTGCCATCGAAAAGGCGGATCTCATCCTCGTCTTGGATCACGGAAAGCTCGTCGGCAAGGGAAAGCACGAGGAACTTGTCGAGTCGTGCAGACTCTACCACGATCTCTGCGAACTTCAGAAACTCGAAAAGGAGGTCAACTGATATGGATCAGGATATCATCGAAACCAAACAGTACTCCTTGAAGGACACCAAGATTCTCAAAGGCCTTTTGGGCTACATAAAGCCTTATTGGAAATGGTTCCTTTTTGTCATCATCCTGGATATTTTTGTCAACGTCGCCTTCTCCCTAGACCCGCTGATTGTCAAATACATGATCGACTATCTTGGTTCAATCACGACCAATGCGCCAAAAGAAAATCCGCTTCTTGTCGTCACCGGAATCATCCTTATCGATGTCGTGCTTTGGCTGGTTGGTGCCCTTGGCGGGTATTATGTCAACTTCGCCTTAAAGAAGATCGGTCAGAAAGTCGTCATGGATATGAGAAACGACCTCTTTGAGCATGTCCTTTCCCTTTCCTTGGCGGATTTGCGAAAACTGAAAATCGGATCCTATGTCACGAGAATCACCAACGACACCCAGAACATCTCCTCTCTTTTCAGCGATATTCTTCCACAGTTTTTGCGAGCCCTTCTCACTCTCTTCATCATCATCTTCACCACCTTCATCGTTACGCATCTTTATGGATTCATCTTCTTAGCCTATATCCCGGTCGTCTTCCTTGTCTCCTACTTCTTCCGAAAGAAATCCCGTGTCTATTATCGCGGTGAAAAGAAAGCCATCTCAGAGATGAATTCCTTCCTGAGTGAATCCTTCCAGGGTGTCAAGGTCACGAAAACCTACAACCGCGAGGAAAAGAAGCAAGCCGAATTCAGTCAGAAGAATGAAGCCATCCGTTCCACCTTCGTCAAATCACAGAATCTCTTTGCCTTCTATTATCCCTTCATGTATCTTCTTCAGATCAGCTGCATCCTGATTGTCTTTGCCTTCTGCATCCCGAACCTTTCCATAGATGGAAGCGGACTGATTTCCTTAGGCACCTTCCAGATGCTCTATTCCTACTCCGGGCAATTCTTCCAGCCGATTCAGACCATCACCCAATTGATGAACATGCTCCAGCAGACCATCTCGAGTGCGGAAAGAATCCTCGTTGTACAGGAAGAAAAAGAAGAGAACACAAAAGATGAGAAAGACATCTATGTCGATTCCTTCAAAGGGAAAATCGAATTCCGTCACGTCTATTTCGCCTATGAGAATGAAGACTATGTCCTGAAGGACGTCTCCTTTGTCATCCTTCCTGGACAGACGGCCGCCTTTGTCGGACCGACCGGGGCTGGAAAATCCACCATCATCTCTCTGATTTCAAGAACCTATGATGTCAGCAAGGGAGAGATTCTCATCGATGACATCCCCTTGGAAAGTTATTCCTTGGAATGCCTGAGAAAGAATATCGGCATGATGCTTCAGGATGTCTTCATCTTCTCTGGAAACATCAAGGACAACATCTCCTTAGAAAATGAGGAAGTCAGGGAAGAGGAAATTCTCTCCGCCTGCCGATATGTCGGTGCCGATTCCTTCATTTCCAAATTGCCAGACGGATACGATACGAAGGTCTCGGAAAGAGGCGAGAATTTCTCGGCCGGACAAAGACAGCTCATCTCCTTTGCACGAACGATTGTCTATGATCCCTCCATGGTCCTTCTTGATGAGGCAACGGCAAATATCGATACGGAAACCGAGAATATCATTCAGTCTTCGCTCGAAAAGATGCGTTCGATCGGAACCATGGTCATCGTCGCCCACCGTCTTTCCACCATCAAGAATGCCGATATCATCTTTGTCGTCTCGAAAGGACAGATCATCGAGCAGGGCGACCATCAACAACTTCTAAAATTGAAGGGAAACTACTATAATCTATATAAGTTACAAAACATGGAAGAGAATCTAGGGAGATAAAAAGGAGTGTCAAACGACATGAGAAACATCAAATTATACGACACCTATGAAGGAAAACTCAGAGAATTCAAGCCGATCGACGAGAAAGAAGTCGATATCTACTATTGCGGTCCGACCGTCTACAATTATGTCCATCTTGGCAATTTCCGTCCGACGGTCACCTTTGATTTGCTGACGAGAGTCCTCAAGGAATCCGGCTACGACGTCAAATGCGTCTCCAACTACACGGATATCGATGACAAGATCATCAAGCAGGCCAAAATAGAAGGAAAGAGCGAAAAGGAACTTTCCGAATTCTATATCGCCGCCTATGAGGACTGTCTTGAAAAACTGAACATACTTCCGCTCTATTGCCATCCAAAGGCCAGCGAATATATCGATAAGATGGCCTCTTTCATCAAGGACCTCGAAGACAGTGATTGTGCCTACCAGGGTGGAGACGATATCTATTTCTCCGTGGACTGCGATAAAAACTATGGTGCCTTATCCAAGCAGAATATCTCCGATCTCGTCTCCGGCGCAAGAATCGAGGTGAACAACAAGAAGAAGAACCCTCTCGATTTCGCCTTATGGAAACTCACCGACGACGATGGCATCAAATTCGACACTGTCATCGGAAGAGGAAGACCGGGCTGGCACACGGAATGCGTCGTCATGGTCAACAATGTCTTCAAGAAGCCATTGATCGATATCCATGGCGGTGGATTCGATCTGAAATTCCCGCATCATGAAAACGAAATCGCCCAATCGGAAGCCCACAATCATACAAAGCTTGCCAACTATTGGATGCATGTCGGATTCCTTTTGACCAATGGAGTCAAGATGTCCAAATCCCTAGGCAATTCCATTCTGGCCAAGGATGTCCTTGAAAGACATTCTGGCAATGCCATCCGTCTTTTCTTCTTAACGACCCATTATCGTGCTCCGGTAAACTATACCGAGGAGAATCTCCTCTCCATGGATAAGCTTGCCTACAAGTACGAAAATGCCCTCAAGAAGGCCAGCGCCAAGCTGCAGATTCAGGGAATCAAGGAAGGAAATCTGATTACTGAAGACTACGAAGAATTCATGAATGCCTTAGCTGATGATCTCAATGTCGCAAATGCACTTTCTGTAGTCGATCGAGAAATCAAGGAAATCAATTCCCTGACAATGAAGAAAGATGCCGATATGAATCGCCTCTCTTCTCTTTTTGACACAATCATGAAGCTCTTCGATATTCTTGGACTGAAATTCATCCTTCCTGAAATCAGACCTGAAGATATCGCCTTGATTCAGGAATATGAACAAGCCCGTGCCGAGAAGAATTTTGCAAAGAGCGATGAACTAAGACCGCTGCTCATGAAAAAAGGACTTCTGTGATATGGATGATGTACAAGAGGCACTGCCTGAAATCCGACAAAGACTCAAGGAAATCGAGCTCCCCGGTGATATCATAGAGAATTATGTTCTATCATTTCTGAAGATTCCCAACGTCGTCTATCACTATCCGACCTTATCCGTCCTTCTGTTCGACAAGAATAATTCCATCACATCCGAAGACAAGTTTCCCAATTCCTTCGTCGTGGATTACCGCTTCCAATGGATCGAATCCGCAAAGAAGCAGCCCGAAACCTTCTTCGCAGCCACAGGAAACATCGATGATGTCCACTACTGCCAAGTCCATCTCTATCTGTATTTCACATCATCGAGGATTCATAATCCAAGCAAACTTCACACGTTCGAATTCACAAACCAGAACGTGGAACAGATTCTTGAAGAGGTGAAATTCTTCACTCTCTCCCTGAAGGAAAAAACGGACAATTCACCTTATCTTGGTTTCACATTAGCCTATACAAGCGCAATCTAAAAGGAGATACACACTATGTACGATTATCTGATTGTCGGAGCCGGACTCTTCGGCGCCACCTTCGCGAACCTTGCCCACAAGAAAGGCCTCAAGGTTCTTGTCATCGACAAGAAAGATGTCATCGGCGGAGCCATTCGCAGCGAAAGAAAGGACAATATCGACGTTCATCTCTATGGACCCCATATCTTCCACACGTCCTATAAGGATGTCTGGGACTATGTCTGTTCCTTCTCGGAGATGAATCACTTCGTCAATGAGCCATTGGCCTACTACAAGGGCAAGCTCTATCACATGCCTTTCAACATGAACACCTTCAATGCCCTCTGGGGTGTCATCACACCAGAACAAGCCAAGGCCAAGATCGAAGAGCAGAAGAAGGAAATGGAAGGAAAGGTTCCTTCCAATCTCGAGGAACAGGCCATCTCCTTAGTCGGAAGAGATGTCTTTGAGACGCTCGTCAAAGGCTATACCGAAAAACAGTGGGGAAGAGACTGCAAGGAACTTCCGAGCTCCATCATCAAGAGACTCCCCGTCCGTTTCTATTACAACAACAACTATTTCAACGATACCTATCAGGGAATTCCTATCGACGGCTATACCGCCATCATCGAAAGAATGCTTTCCGGCGTGGAAGTCAAACTGAATGTGGATTATCTTGCCAATAAGGAAGAATATCGAAAGCTTGCCAAGAGAGTCATCTATACCGGCGAAATCGATCGTTATTTTTCCTATCAGCTTGGCCATCTGCAGTATCGCACGCTCCGCTTCGAAACCGAAAGACTCGAAATGGAGAATTTCCAAGGGAATGCCGTCATCAACTACACCGAAAAGGAAGTCCCCTATACAAGAATCGCAGAACACAAATGGTTCAACTATCGTGAATCCCCTGTCACCTATATCACAAAGGAATATCCAAAGGAATTCGTCGAAGGAGACGATCCATTCTATTCCATCAACAACGAGAAGAACGATAGCCTCTATAAGAAATATCAGGAATTGGCAAAAGAAGACAAAGATGTCTATTTCTGCGGACGACTTGGACAATATCGCTACTTCGACATGGATGACACCATCTATGAGGTCTTCAAGCTCTTCGATCAATTGGAAAAATAAGTATTAAAAAACTTCACCAATTGCGGTGAAGTTTTTTTATTTCGATTGTCTTCTTTATTATTCGGCTTTCATGTCCGAATGCGTCTTCTTGTCTTCATCGAGAATCTGATTGAGTTCCTCGATATCCTTGGTGGAAGGAACATAGACATAAGGTTCATTTCTCAATAAGCCATAATAGTCAAAGCCAAATCCGACAATGTATCTCTGCTCATCGGTGGTCAATCCGGTGAAATCTGCGATTTCATCGTATTTCATATCGATATTGTTTCTCTTGATGAGAATGCAGGTGAGAAGATTCTTCGGCTTGTAATGCTCATTGATGTAATCTCTCATATAGTGCATGGTGATGCCGGTATCGATGATGTCCTCGACTAGGATGACATCTCTGCCTTCCCAGTTATGATCCGGCTGTTTGGACACGGTCACTTTTCCCGTGGTGCCTGTTCCGCTATAGGAAGAAACCTTGATGGTATCCAACTGAATCTTATGCTTGATATGCTTAATCAATTCATAGAAGAAAGGCAAGGCCCCATTCATGACAGCGACAAGAATCGGAATGCCATTTTTCGTCTCATCCAATTTGGCATCGATTTCTTTTCCCAAACGATCACAGATACGAACAATTTCATCTTCTGATAAAATCAGTTTTTCCATAGGCTTCATCCTCCAATGCAACTATTTTAAGACATAACAATTGAAAAAGAAACGGGAAAAAGCAAGTATAGGGCTTTCATTTATCGAATCAGACACAAAATGATTTTTATATCTCCTCATTCAAAAGAGATGTTTTCAACCAGATCGTCTCGAAGGATGCAAAAAGCAAAAAAAACTTGCAATTAAGAATGGAAACTGAGATAATACTTTCGCTTTTCAAGCAGGCATGGATCCTTAGTGTAGAGGCCTATCACGTCTCCCTGTCACGGAGAAGATCACGGG
>CAVKZJ010000046.1:0-8958 GCA_963660905.1 bacterium
TCATCATAGGATTCCGAGAATTTTCTCGTTAATTCCTCGAAGATATAGCCCATATCTTGAGCAGTAACATGCTCTGGTGACATGTCTGCTTTTTTGGAATCAAATTCACTGATGATGGTGAAAAGAAGGTCATTTTGAGACATCTTGGAAATCTCATCGCCAAACTTGAAATAAGAGATGATGTCTTTGACGTTATCAGAGAAGCCTTGAAGATAGTCGACGAAGTTAACGGCAATATTATCGGAATCTGCTAGTAAAGATTTAAAATCGAATTTGCTTGTGTTGTAGAAATTTCTCTTGGCCGCTCTCTTCAAAAGGCTATCTTTAATAGCCGGAGTGATTTTGCTGTTCTCCAACCTTTTGACTTCAGCCAAAACATCCTGCTTCGTCTCTTTCAAGCAGTCCTCAAAACGTTTGATGACGGTCATAGGAAGAATGACTTTGCCATATTCGTGTGGCTTGTATTCTCCGTATAAATGAGTAGCGATACCCCATATGAGATCTGCTTTATCTTTTACATTATTATTTGATTGTTTCTGAAGTTCTTCGATGGACATGATTTGTTACCTCTCTTTTTATTTCGTATATTCGTCATAGAAACTAGTCAGCTGATTCTCTAGCATCTGCAGTTCTTTCTTTTTCTCTTGATACTCATCCAACGTCTTTTGATATTGGTTGGCGATTCGTTTTTGGATTTTTATATCCGGACAAGGGATTTTCAGTGTTGCTAAGTTTGTTGTGGATATTGTGGTTATCACGGAGCCCTTTTGGATGGAATTCAATAGCTCCACTCCTTTCTTCGAATCAAAGAAGATTTTCAAAAATGTACTGTCAATCCCCTTTGTTTTGGGGCGAAGGATGATCATTGCTCCTGTGACAACGACGTGATCATCGTAGTCATTATGGAAGACTGCAACTTTTACCTTTGTGCTCTTTGAGGAAATGATGATGTCCCCATTTCGAGCGTAATATTTCTCAAGCCTTTTATCTTCAACGATGTTCTGCAAGGTGTTGAAATTGATGATTCCATTTTCATCGATGTCGCTTGAGGTCAGTATTTCAGTTCCTGTAAGAAATGAAGTTATCGCTTTTTCAAAGTTTGCGGCAGTTAGTGAACATCCTTTAAGTATGTCAACGGCATCCGTCAAATTCACTAAATCATCCATTCCTTGATAAACGTCTTTAGTCGCTAAGGAGTTCAAGGTAAGACAGCAATCTAGTGTGGCGATATCTTCTTTCGTGAATGTTCTAACATTTGCATCGCTATATGCATTATATAAGTCGATTGCAGCTTCGTGGCTTGTTAAGCCTTTAAGAGGTAAACCCTCCAACACCTTATCTCCGTCCACCGCTTTAAAAGAAGTGTTTCCGTTGCTTAAGATAACGATGTCTGTCTTGATGCTCATTCCGCTAAACGTATTCGATGGGAGAGAAATGATTCCTTCTAACAACCCATTATCAATCAGATACTTTCTTATGTTGGCATCAGCTGATTGGAAAAGCGAACCCTCATTTACGATTGCAACAATCCTTCCATTGGTTTTCATCTGTGATAATGCGCTAAATATGAATAGCCACGGAGAAGAGACCCTGCCCGTGAATAGTTCCGGATTCTTTTTGATGAATGAATCATATAGGTTCGGCTCGTATTTGAGCCCAAAGGATGGGAATATGTAGCCTTTTGTGAAACTTGGGCAAGTATCCGTGGAAATAGAGTTTGTATGCTCTATTGAATAATTGGCCTCGCACATCTCAAGAAGCATTTTGGATAGATCAACCAAATCATCGTTTATCTCTTGCCCGATCAATATTGGTTTGATGAATTTGTTTTTCTCCATCTTGGAGACATAACCTAAGAAGTTTCCATATCCTGATCCCATATCAAATACGATGTCGTTTGGCTTGATGTCTAGGAGTTTATCAACAAGCTCACAGACATAGCGATTGGATATGACGCTTCTTTTGGATTTGTTATTTTCGAATTCTATATATTGGAGAGCGATTTCGGAATAGTCACCGGCTTCTAGTTTAAAAGAATCAAACTCATTATTTATGTCAGATAAATCTTTCTTGTTGAGTTTGAGAAATTGGCTTAGTGATAAGTTTGCACTCTTTAATAACTCATTATTAACAATCACGCCTTTTTTGCAGCACTGAACATACAAAAAGCATATCGAAGCTTTGATGTCTCCAATGTTGTTCTTTAAGAAAGTAATAGCTTTTTGAAAGGATTTATCGCTCACCATCATTCCTCCTGATTCATCTCAGTTCCATTCCATTATAGTAAAACGATATTACGAAGTCAAATTAAAACATCTAGGTTTTATAAAACCAAACATATTAGATTTTGCTACGTTAGTAAAAAAGACCCGATGTCGTGGGTCTTTATTGTCGATTGTTGGATTTATGCGAATCGATATATTCTTTCCAATTTCTTGCAATATGGATGATTTCATCCATATCTTTATCTTCTTTATATATGGCACCGATGATTGCCTCTATGCATGTAGCGATACGCTTATGCGAATTATCCTCATGTTTTGCGTTTGGGTTCCATTCATAGTCTTTAGGCATATTGATATCATTTCTGTCTATTTTCATATAATCCAGCAGCTGATATTTCTTGCCTATATAGGTAACGAGGCTTCTATCGCTTTCGTATTCTGATTTTTCAACGCTCAGTTTTTCTCCATCAAATAGGATCTCACAAAAAGCAAGTTTCAATACAGCATCGCCGTAAGTGGCAAGCGTTGCATTGTCCTTCGTCACGGCCAGTCCGTGCTCCTGTTGATATTTCTTATATGATGAGTCGGTAAGAGCCCTTTCCATCAGTTTGTATTTATCTTGATGCTTTAAAGCCTCCAAGAAAGGATCTTCGTCCACGGTTAGCTGGATGTTGTGCTTCTTCAGTAGAGAATCCAGTTTTCTCTTAGCTTTTATTGTCGGCTCATGATGACCGTTTTCCCATCTGTTGATGGTCGCAAAAGAGACTTCAAGTTCTTCAGCCATTTCCATCTGAGATAGTTTTAGTTCTTTCCTTAGTGTCTTTATCGCGTTTGAATAATTCATACTGCTTTTCCTTTAATTATTGGCTTTCCAAATCAACACCCACTCTTTCTCTGATACATCAAAAAGTTCACGCGAATCTCCATTAAACGAGTATTGGTCCTTTGAAAATTTACCATATACCTTATGATATTTAGAAAGTTGGTCAGATGGATTTCTGTTGATCTTTACGAAGTAGCCGGTTCGAATGTTTCTGAATATGGCTTTGCTCGGCTTTATTTCATTCCACAATTCAAAAATAGTTTTGCCAGTATTCGATAATGCCAATGGACTAAAATTATATTTCTTGGTTTCTCCGTTAATTTGTACTGTTATTGATTTTAAAGAGTATTCATCATATCTTTCTAATGCGATTATTTCAGTTTCTTTTGGAAGATTTAAATCCATAATTTTCTTATAACAAACGTATTGATCCTCAATATACTTAGAATATTTGCATATTTCACATGGGTAGATATCTTTATACGAAGATTCCGAAACATCAATTCTAGAGTTGACACATTTCCCGGTAGATGAAATCGGACACCCATCGTAATAGCTGGAATGATCTTTAGAATACAAATATCTTGGTTTATCGTATGTCTCTTCGTTGCTTATTTTTTTAATCATAGGAACTTTGCAAAATAGGTTTACGAATTCATTTGTCGAAAAATAATCATTAGCGGCAAATCTTTCAAAACCATTCGGCGGAATCCAGGAAACTTTTGCAATGTATCCTTCATCGTCTTTATGTTCATCAAAATAGTCTTGTTCTTCAGGCCCTAACAGATCGTCGATATCCGGCATCCTAGCTAAATCTTGCTTATCATTAATAATTCGTGGATTTCTTTCTGCGTCAGGTAAAAGTTCTAGATAAATATCATAATCCTTCGAAATAAATGATAAGGAGTTGAAGGTGTTTCTCGGCCTATTCCAAATGAATATGTCCTCTTTGTTATCATGTTCCCGAAGTGTACCAACTTCGTATTGATCGGTTGCATCAAAAAGCCAAACTACTTTATATCCGAGGTTTTTATAGAAAACGGTTCTATCAACAAATTCTTCAGGAGACAAAGGAGAGTGTTGGAATTCTATGACTGTTTTAATATTCTCGATAAGAACATCAGCCCTATGAGTTTTTCCGTTATGTTTCTTTACAACCTCCTGTGTTTCAAGGGGAAACTTGTCCTGCCAGCTTGAGTGCCAGTCACTCATATCATAATGCCACCCATCGTTGCAGTATGAATTTGCTTTGTGTGCAAAATGATGAACTTTTATTTGTCCTTTTTTGATAATTAATTCTTCGCCGCAAACGGGACAAAAATATTGTTCTTTAACGTGAGAATCATCAATATGAATCCTGTTTCCATTTATATCCAAAGCAACTCTCATAGACGCACCTCTCTAAAAACTATTGTTGTTAATTTATTATAACAAAAATGTAACAAATATGATTGGCAAATTTATCGAATTTCCATATGTCTACCATCTATATATGTCTACTGATTTTTGGACCGTTTTTTGAGCTTTCAGACTGAATTTTGCCTAATTTCCAAAAAAAGCCCATAACCATCGGCATTTTTCATATGTCCCTCGATACGAGATGGTATTTTTGGCTTTCTATGGTTATACCGAAAATGGGTGTTTTTGATGGTTTTTCTAGAGAGGTCAAATTTCCAAAAAGTCCCGTAGTTATCGCATTATTTGCGACTTAGCAACACCACCGTTTCAACATGCATGGAATTCGGGAACATATCTACTGGCTGAACTTTCTTGATCTGATAGGCATCCTTGAAGAGTTCGAGGTCGCGGGCCAGGGTGGCTGGGTCACAGGAAACATAGACGACTCTCTCCGGTTTCATGCTTTTGACAGCGGAGATGAATTCCTTTGTCGATCCTTTTCTTGGCGGATCCATGATGATGACAGAGAAATGCTCTTTTGTTTCGAGGATGTATTTTGTGGCGTCTCCTTTGAGGAAATGGGCATTCGTGATGTTGTTGATCTTGCAGTTGAGGATGGCATCATGGACGGCATCGGCAACGATTTCGACACCAGTGACAGACTTGACTTTGTCAGCACAGCATAGTCCGATGGTACCCGTTCCGCAATAGGCATCCAAAAGAGTATCTTCCTTAGTGAGTTCAGCAAATTCGATGGATTTTCCATAGAGCGTCTCTATCTGCGAGGAATTGACCTGATAGAAGGATTGGGTGGAGATGAGGAACTTCTTGTCGAAGATCTTATCCTGGATTTTCGTGTGCCCATAGACAGGAACATCCTTCTCACCGAGAATGACATTGGTTTTTCTTGTGTTGATATTCAAGACGACACCGACGACCTCGGGAATCTTCTTCATCAATTCCTTGGAGAATTCCTTGATTCCCTTGATATCGCTTCTTGTGACGATGAGAGTGACAAGGGCTTGGGACTGTTCGCTGTTGGTCTTGATGAGGATGTGACGAATGAGACCAAACTGGGCATCCTCATGGTAAGGGGTGTAATGATATTTCTCGAAAAGGGAAACCAATTCCTTGGAAATGCGGTTGGAAAGAAGGGATTCCATCAGACAGTCATCGACACCGATGAGATTGTGGGTTCCCTCCTGATAGAATCCGGCCTTGATGCATTTCTTCTTGTTGTCAAAGCGGACTGGCTTCTGGACCTTGTTTCTGAATCGGGTTGGGTTTTCCAGTCCGATGCAGGGAAGAACATGAATGTCGACATGGGCAAATTTGTGGAGAAGTTCCTTGACCTTCTTGGTCTTGTATTCCAGCTGTTTTTCATAGGAAAGATGCATCAGCTGGCATCCTCCGCAGTTGGGATAATATTTGCATTCCGGATGGACGCGGTCTGGTGAATCGGTATATCTCTTTTCGACTTTGGCTCTGCTTAATTTTCCATAGCGGAAATCCGTTTCGATATCGGCTTCCTCGCCAGGGAGGAGATTGTCGACGAAACAGGTCGTATTCTCGATGCGGACGATTCCCTTTCCGAAATCATCCAGATCGATGCATTTGGTTCTTGTGATTCTGCGGCTCATTTTTCTATGTTCCTATCTATCGAGGAAGATGAATCTTCCTCCAGGAAGTCATCTTCCGAATATATTTTTCGGCTGATCAGGGAAATATCGCTGATCGCCTGCTTGACGAGTTCATCGGTCTCTGGATTGACCTTGAAATAGTTGATCATGTAGTCATGATACATCCAGAAGATTCTTTCACAGCTCTGATAGATCATGTGGAAGGCAATATCCTTGCAGGATTCATCATTCGCATAGAAGAAGACGGCGGAGGAGTGCGTGATTTCACTGGAAAGCTCATAGATCTTCGCATATTCCGTATGCTTGGCGACTCTTTCGACGCCATCGCGGAAATTGAGCTTGGCCGTCTTGTCCTCATCATTCCAGTCCGGATGTTCATAAAGCCATCCGTATTCGATGAATTTCTTCATGTCCTTGCTCTTGAGGCCATGCATCTTCATTTCGCTCTTGATGACTTCGAAAGCGGAATCCAGCTGCTCTGTCGTATAAAGGCCCAAGGGATTTCGGAAATAGTTGTTGTAGGCGATATGGTTGATATAGCTTTTTCTCGTCTTATCTCCTCCGGAGATGAGAAGCTGGATGATGCATTCGGACTCATGGATGGTTCTCCAGGAGACGAAGGCGTCCGGATAGAGCCCAAGTTCGAGCATTTTGGCCACGCCGATGATCTTTCGGAACAGCGTTTCGAAAAGGTCGTTCATCAAGGAGTAGGAAGGATCGAACCTTGTCATTGGACGGTTGATCTTTTCGAAGATGATGCTTGTGGTATAAAGCGTGGAGACAAGAGGATCGTAATAGGGATAGGAAAGATTATCCTCACCCCTTTTCTGCTCTTCTTCCTCGCGGTGGGTGAGATATTTTCTTGCGGCCTTCTTTCCCATTTCCTCATAGTCGATGTTGGTGGTATTTTCGCTTTCATATTTCTTATGGAATTCCCATTCGCCGATGCAGTAGTCGACAAGCTGGCCCAAGGCATATTCCTTCTGCGCGGAATCGAGATTCTGTTCGCTCTCGACATTCTTGGTGATTTCCAAGGCATGTCGATAGATCTTCTCGATGTCGAATTCATCCACATCGGCATTCCTTTTGGCAATCTGGGTGTCAAAGATGATGCCGACATCACTGTCTTTGTCAAAAATCATGCGAGTAACTCCTTTCCGATGCGATAGCCTTCGACCATGCAGGTTCCTATATTATATCCTCCGCAAATCAGATTCACATCCAACATTTCGCCGATGGCAAAGATATGTGGATATTTCCTGAGTGCGAGTGTTTCATGATTGATTTCGTCAAGTCGGATTCCGCCATAGCTGGCCTGGGATTCCTTAAATGGATAAAGAGATTGGAAGGTAAAGGAAAGTGGCTTTTCCTTCACGATATTTTTCTCTTTCAGGTATTTCTTCAGGAATTCAGGATAGCAGGATAAAGAGATGGCTTTCCCATTTCCATGGAAGGCATAATCGAACAGGAAAGAGAAGGAGGCATTCGGATTTCTTCTTTTTTCATCGAGAAGATATTTCGTGCTATTAAAGACACAGATTCCGGAGATTCCATCCTCCTTGAATAATATTTCTCCTTCCTCCTCATAGAGAACCTTCTGATCTGAGAGAAGAGATAGCTTTCCTCTGAGTCTCTGTTTCTGAAGATAGGAGGGGATTTTTTCTTTTGTCTTGATAGGACAGAGCATGCTCTGATAGGGAAGATAGGAAACGGAAAGGGAATTGAGAAGATCATAGGAATAGTCCTCCCGATCGAAACTTCTTCCGCCGATGGCGATGACAAGGTCGGAATAGAAGATTTCCTCTTCCTTGGAGTCTTTCAATAAAATGATGGAATTCCTTTTAGGATGAACCTTGAGGGCTTTTCCATAGACGACTTCGACATCCTTCATCTTCTCCATCAGAAAGGAATGCAGGCATTCGCTTTTCCTGAAATAGGGATAGTAGAGCTTTCCTTCCTTCGCATAGGCAAAGCCTTGGCTTTCGAGGTAGGTAAAAAGTTCTCTGGCATAATCTATCTTATCGTTTCGATAGAGGAACTGAAGTTCCTTATCGAATGACTCGGAAAAAAGATCTTCATTGAAAAAATTGGCCCTGCCATTTCCGCTGACAAGGATTCTCTTGGAAAGAATATCTGTTTTGCTTGGCTTTTCAATCAAAGTCACTTTTCTTCCCTTGCTGGCCAGGATGGAACAGAGAATTCCGGCCGGTCCGCTTCCGATGACAAGAACATCTTTCTTCTTTTGATTCATCTGTAAAATTATAAGAAAAAAAGCTCCCTATTTGTAGGGAGCAAACATAATTTTTACTTCTTGAGACCTAATTTTGCAACCAAGGCATTGTATTTTTCGACATCGGTGTTCTTCAGATAGTTGAGAAGATTCTTTCTTCTGGCAATCTTGATGTCCATGCCGCGCTTGGAGGAATAGTCATGCTTGTTGAGAGTCATGTGGACAGTCAGTTTTTTGATCTGTTCGGTGAGGATGGAAACCTGAACTTCGACAGAACCGGTGTCCTTCTCATCTCTTCTGCTGTTTTCGATAACTTTCTGCTTTTCTTCTTTTGTAAGAGCCATTGTTTTTTACCTCTTTATCTCTTTCTGTCATAATCCCAGCCTTGGGTGAAAGCGAGGAGCGTGCCCAAAACCAGAAAGACAACTGAAATATTATAAGGCCTATTGGGAGAAAAGCAAGGAATTTTTATTCGAAAATGGATAGGTTTACTTTAAAGTTCAATGTAAAGTACACTCTAAAGTTCACTCAATAGTTCAATCTGCATTCAATCATTTTCGATGAAAGCGTAAGGATTAATTTATCTGTGATTTTAAACAACCTCCATTTGACGAAAGAGAAGAGGTGTTATATCATACACGC
>CAVKZJ010000047.1:0-8184 GCA_963660905.1 bacterium
AAGAAAAAGCCCTAAATCAAGGGCATATTCCCCACGCATGTGCAAATCGGGACTTATATCATAAAAGAGAGAATAACACACTACTTAATAATTTTCCAATAGCCTTTTTTATCCGAACCACTTCTCTCAATATATCCTTTTTCTTGTAATGATTTTAAATATCCTTCAGCAGTTCTTTCGTCTTATTCGTTTCAATTGATAATTTTTCAGCAGTTAAAGTAGGATTGTTTAGAATTGATTCTATAATTTTCCTTTCCATTTCATTAAGATTTACACCGACATTTTCGCATTTGTATAATGATTTGGGCTTTATGATCATGAAGATTTGCATAACAGTTTTCATGCTAGTGCTTCTCATTTTCTAGTGGTTTGTAAATAGAAAAGACTCCGAGAAAAGAAGTGAAAATGTACGAACCTCAAGCACCTAAAATACTACAAAAATGTTATTTTAGGTACGAAAAAAGGCCTGATACACTATTTTTTCGTATCAAGCCTATGTTTCTTAAATGGTGCCGACTGCCGGACTTGAACCAGCCACCTACTGATTACAAATCAGTTGCTCTACCGGATGAGCTAAGCCGGCATCTCGATGGTGAGTGCTACAGGGATCGGACCTGCGACCTCTTCCGTGTGAAGGAAGCGCTCTCCCGCTGAGCTAAGCACTCATTAGAGAGCCTACATAGTTTACCATTGAAAAAGACATACTTCAAGAAAATATTGCAAAAAAACATCAAGCAACAAAGAAAGCAGATTACTTCAAAATCGGAAAATCCTGAATGGTTTTCTCAAAGGCATCCACGCTTGACTCATAACCAGAAACGTCTTCTTCGACATAATGATCAAGACAGCCCTGGAATGCATTCTCCTCGAAGGCCTGCGCTTCCAGAATCTCCTTTGCCAGACGAGTCACAGAGGAGGTGACAAAGCCTTTTGTCTTCTCCATCAGCATATCCTTCTGCTTTGCCGTCAAAGGATGTGAGACAAAGCAGCGGTCGAGAAGAGAACTGCGCAATCCATCATCCGGCAGATGAACACGGATGAAATCATCAAACAAGCCTTTCACAAAGGCTTTTTCATTCATTTTATCCGGTGCGGATGTCGTGGCAATCAAAAGGATGTTCAGGTTCTTTCGATTGATTCTCTTCAATTCATTCTTGAATAGACGGATAAAAAGACGAGACGTATCTTTCGAAAAATCATCCATTCCATTGGAAAAATAGGGAACAGGCGATTCGATGAATAAAACAACGTTGTCTTCTTTCTCGATTGTCGAGAAAAGAGTCATGAAGCTATGCTCCACATCGGGAAAATCCGTCATCTGGAAATGTCTTAAAGGCTGGATGAAATAAGTCTTTGCATGGAGTTCCTTGATGAAAGCATGCACAAATCGGCTTTTTCCGACACCATGAGGACCATAAATCAGAATGCCGTTTTTATCCCTTTTGGATAATTCATGATTTTTCCATAAAGGAAGAACCGTCTTCTTCAGATACTCCTTGACGTCATCCAATCCGAGAAAATCATCAAAGCCGTGCGTCGGTGCTTCCATGACATAGACGCTTTTCTTCTTCGGATCATCCAAAAAGGAATGATAATATAAGGCTTTCTTATAGTAGTGGTCAGCAAGATTGATATATTCCTTGCAGTCTTCATGAACAAGAATGCAATCGGCAATCTTTTTGGCGATTTTGCTCGCATTGAGCATCTTCTCGTATGCCATCTGGAAGTTCTCTTCGGAGAAGAATTCCTCAGCCGAGGAATAGTAATCCATCATCTCAAGTCTCATTTCATTGACGGTCATATCTTTTTCCTCCTGGTAATCTTCCTTTTATTTTATCTTTTCTTTCGAAAAAAAGAATAGTTAATTGCATTCCTTCTTGAATCGCGCATCGATATCCTTGAAGGCTTTCTTTTCGATTGTGAGAATCATCGGAATATAGATCAAATCCACTAAGACCCAGCTTATCGGGTAAACGACAAAGAGCCAGAAAATAGTATGGAAATATTCCATTGGGAACAAGAAAAGCAGAAACACGATACGTATTCCGACACATCCGGAGATGGTCACCACGGCGGGTGATGTCGCATGCTTGAGTCCTCTTAGATAGGCAGAAGAAACATCCATGATGCCATCAAGACAATAGGTCAGAACCATCAGCATCATCCTTTCCTTGCCAGCATTCAAGGCGTTCTGAAGAGAAATGCCTCCGCCTTCCGTCACAAAAACACCCAGCACCTGCATCGGAAATGTACAGCAGATGAAGGCACATACGCCCCAAAGAAGGAACATCCAAATAAGGGAATAATAGTAGACCTTTCGAATATTTTCCTTTTTTCTTGCACCATAGTTTTGTGAGACAAAAGCAGTGCATCCTGCCGCAAACGCATCGATAAAGGCAAAGACATAGTTCTCAATCGTGCTCGATGCCGCAGAACCGGCAACAATCTCATCGACAGAGATAAGGACACCGTCAATCGTATAATTCGTAATCGAATAGAGAGCTGACTGAATCAAGACATTCGGAATGCAGAATCCAAGTCCCTGAAATCCAGATGGAAGTCCAACACGTAGGATACTCTTGAGAGATATCTTATCCACTTTCAGTTCCTTGAAGTGAAGTGTCACAAATCCTTTCTTATTGAAAATCAGCCATAACACAACCAAGACAGCTGAAACCATTTCGCTAAGAATCGTTGCCCATGCAACACCTGCGACGTCCAAAGAAAAGCCGATGACAAGCCAGAAATCAAAAGCGACATTCACCAATCCAGAGATTATCAGAATATACAAAGGAGTCTTCGAATCTCCCAAAGCTCGAAGAATCTGTGATCCATAGTTGTACACCATCAAGAAAGGAAGACCCAAGAAATAAATCTGAAGGTAAAGTGTCGCATTCTCGATGATACTGTCTGGCGTATTCATCCAGACAAGAAGCAGATGGGAAGCAAAATAGCCAATCAGGCCGACCAATACTCCTGTGAAGACGGCCATGATCATCGAGGTATGAAGAATCTTGGAAGCAAATTCCTTATTGTTTGCTCCCTTGGCATGTCCCATTACGACATTGGCTCCCAAAGAGAGGGACACAAAGACCGTGACGATGAGATTGATCAAAGCGGTATTGGATCCGACAGCCGACATGGAATTGCTTCCTCCGCCGAAGTTGCTCACGGTGTATAAGTCAACTGTGGAATAAAGCAATTGAAGAATGGTCGTGAAAGCCATCGGAAGACCAAACAGAGGAATTTTGAAGAACAAGTTTCCACTCGTCAGATCCATTTCCGATAAACGTGTCTTTTTCTCTGCCTTTTCCATATCATCCGCCTCCAAAATCAAGCATTGAATACTATAGTCTCTTTTTTTCATCTTGCAATCAAAACCCATTCATACCATCGTCAAATGAATAAGGAATCGATTCTATCGATGAATATTCCGATATGGGGAGAATTAAAATCAGGCTGCATGTTATGAAGAAATATCCTTCCTTCATTCCAAATCATTTTCATTTTGTCCCTTGTTTTTCCGCATTTTTCTCTTTCGCATGCTATAATTTCCTCAAAAAGAAACGAGGCGAAAAACATGAACATAAAAAAAGAAATGATTTCCCTGCTGAATCAGTCCTATTCCACTTTTCATGTGGTCAAGAACATCAAGGACCGACTGCTCAAGGAAGGTTTTCTTCCTTTGGATGAAAAGGAAAATTATAAGCTAGAACCTGGGAAAGGTTATTTTGTCTGTCGAAACGACACATCCATCCTCGCTTTTTCGATTCCTAGCAAGCTTAGCGATTTCCATATGCAGATCACAGCGACTCACAACGATTCCCCATCCTTCAAGCTCAAGCCGAATCCGATCAAGAAATCCTATAACCTGATGCAACTGAATACCGAACCCTACGGAGGCGGCATCTACAACACCTGGTTTGACAAGCCTCTTTCGATTGCCGGAAGAGTCTATGTCAATGAAAATGGAACAATCACATCCCATCTCTTGAATATCGACAAGGATCTTCTCATCATTCCAAACGTCTGTATCCATATGAATCGAAGCATCAATACGGGATACAACTATAACCCGGCTGTCGATACCCTGCCAATCATGGGCGAATACGAAGAAGGATTCGACTTCAGCGAATATCTACTTTCCCAGCTGAAAATCAAGAAAGGAAAAGTCATCAGCCATGATCTTTTCCTCTACAATCGGCAAAAAGCCACTCTGATCGGCCGAAAAGAAGAATTTCTTTCCAGTGGAAGAGAAGATGATTTGACCGCCACCTATTCTGCCCTCTTAGGCTTCTTATCCGCTCAGAAGAGCCATCATATCTCCATCTTTGCCTCCTTCGACAACGAAGAGGTCGGTTCCTTAACCAAACAGGGCGCGAATTCCACTTTCCTGAAGGATAATCTTACGAGGATCCTGAAATGCCTCGGCGCCAAAAAAGATGATTTCGAAAAAGCCATGGCCAGAAGCTTCATGCTCAGCATCGACAATGCCCATGCCAACCATCCCAACCATCCGGAGCTCTCAGACAAGACCACGGATGTCGAACTCAACAAAGGCATCGTCATCAAGTACAATGCCAATCAGTCGTATACCTCCGATGCCATCTCCAGCAGCATCGTGAAATATCTCTGTGAAGAGGAAAAGATTCCCTATCAGGAATATACGAACCGTTCCGATCTGCGTGGAGGCTCCACATTAGGCAACCTCTCCGAATCGGAAGTCTCCATCACGACGGTGGACATCGGCATCGCACAGCTTGCCATGCACTCCAGCTATGAAACACTCGGGACAAAAGATATCGAGGATATGGTCAAGCTGACCACATCCTTCTTCAGCAAAGAAATCCTTCTTGAAGGATCCGATGTGAAAATCGAAAACTAAAAAATAGCCCTGACCTCAAAAAAAGGATTCAGGGCTTTTCTCATGCTTCATTTTCGTCAAAAAAAGCTCACTGACGTGAGCTATTTTTCCGATATGGTGGGCCTTAGTGGGCTCGAACCACCGACCTCCCGCTTATCAAGCGGACGCTCTAACCAACTGAGCTAAAGGCCCAAAACAAGCGAGAATTATAATACTCTATCGATGGGCGAATGTCAACATCTAAAAATTACTTTTTCTCTTTTTTCTGGCTTTTAGCCGATTCAAGCAGGAGATCGAACTTAAACAAACGGATATTTTCTTCTTTTGCACCAAGTCGGATAAAAGAAGAAAAAGAGCCAAAAGAAAGCATTTTTTCTCAAAAGTAAGCCATATATAACTATTTTTTCTTTCTTTTTATCTTGTATTCCCTATCAATTCATTCTAAAATGTAGCCAGTACATTGGAGGTACGAAATTATGACAAAGGTTACGATCAATAAGGATTTATGCATCGGCTGTGGAGCTTGCACTGGCATTGCCAGCGATGTCTTCCAGTTCTCCGATGATGGCAAGGCCGAAGTTTTCGGCGAAGTCACAGCTGACAATGAAGCTTCCATCGAAGAAGCTGTTGCCGGATGCCCAGTTCAGGCCATCGAAGCTGAATAATTCGACTACAGAAATCGTATGAATATGGCGCCTCGTGCGCCATTTTCTTTTGCCTCTAATTCCGATCGCCGTTTTCATGGGTGACATATGAATAGGGCTGGGCACAATCCATGTCATCTGAATCATCACTGGAATCCGACATATGATTCTTATCACGAATCATGAATTTATCCTCACTGGAAATAACGACCCTCTCGTTATATTTCTCCAAATCCCCCATGCTGGCATGACCAACGATCGGCTTATTGAGCCTTGGAAGTCTTTGATGGCAATACGGACAGGTGAAGTTTGCCTCGTCCACTTCTCTTTTGCAATTCGGACAGATTCTCATATTCTTTCCTCGCATCCTATCCATATTATAAACCATTTTACATGAGGAAGAATAAAGTCTCTGATGACAACTTCTCGAACTGAGAAAAGAAAATTGGCTTTTATGAAATAATCCGATATAATAATAAAAAAGGAAAAACTCCAGCATGAATAAGAAAACAATCATTGCCTTCATTTATGATTTTGACCACACGCTTTGCACCACCGATATGCAAAACTATTCCTTCATTCCATCCTTGGACCTTGGACCAGAGGAATTTTGGTCAAAAGCAAACGAACTTTCCAAAAAAGAACATATGGATGCCTTATTAGCCTATATGTATCTCATGATCACAGAATCAAAGAAAAAGGATCTTCCCATCAATCGCGATGCTTTTGTCCAGCTTGGAAAATCGATCAGATTATTTCCTGGGGTTGAAGACTGGTTTACGAGAATCAACGCCTATGGAAAAGAAAAGGGCGTCGAAATCCAGCATTATGTCATTTCTTCCGGAAACAAGGAAATCATCGAAGGATGCTCCATTGCCAAGGAATTCAAGAAAATCTTCGCCTGTGAATATCTTTACGATAAAATTGGCGAGGCTATCTGGCCGAAATGTGTCATCAACTACACCACGAAGACTCAGTTCATCTATCGAATCAACAAGGGTGTCCTTGATTTAGCCGAGAATGACAAAGTCAATGCCAAGGTTCCGGACACCAGCAAGCCGATTCCTTTCCAGAACATGATCTATATCGCCGATGGCATGACCGATGTTCCCTGCATGAAGCTTGTCCGTGGAAGCGGAGGCTCTGCAATTGCTGTCTATGATCAGAACAGCAAACCAGCCAAAAAGCTCTTCACGGATGGAAGAGTCGACTTCTATACAAAAGCCGATTATTCAGAAGGAAGTCAGATTGAAGAAATTGCCAAGCTTCTGATCGATAAAATCGCTCCGCTCGATCGACTCTATAAACTCCACAATACACTGATGGAGGAATCAAAATAGGCGACTTTCATCGCCTATTTTCTTTTAATTCGTTTCTCTATATGCCGGAAATTGGCAATACATAGACGTCATCATTTAGGGGATAAACAGTGTCTGTATTGCAGACTATTGCCTTTGAGCCTATCTGATAATTTGTATTGTCTAATTGTTTGAATCCTTTTACAGCGCTATTGTTGAATTTGATGCCGCTTTTGCATTCAACTCTATGTAATTTGCCATCCTGAAGAATTACGAGGTCGATTTCATTCTGATTATTGTCTCTATAATAATAAAAATTGGGCTCGACTCCATTATTGATATTGCTTTTTTTCAGTTCATTTATGATATAAGTTTCAACAAAGCGACCAGAAAAATTGCTTGCTGCTAAAATCTCGCCACTTGTTAATTTAGCCAAATAACAGGCAAGTCCTGTGTCTGAAAAATAAAGTTTTGGCCTCTTGACAATTCTTTTTGAAATGGATATTTCGTTATATGGTTCTAATAAATAAACGATATCTCCGGCTAGCAAAACGCTAAGCCAGGACATGATTGTTTTTTTATCGACTCCGATTATTTTGGCAATGTTGTCATAAACAAGTTCCTCACCAGTCAAAGAAGCAATCAGTTCCATAAAACGGCGGAATAAGAGCTTATCTTTCACATTGATTATTTCTGATACATCTCTTTCAATATAGGTCTCAACATAATCAGAATAAAATTTTTGAATTTTTAATTTATCATTGCTATGCAGTTCTGGATAAAATCCTTTGACAATATCATCAAACAATTGAAGTGGAGATAACGGATTTTCATTTGCCCTTTTTTGTATATTCATAATGTTGAAATCAAATATAGGCTCATCCCTTTTTAGAATTTCACTTCTGGAAAGAGGCATCATATGAATGATCGAGACCCTTCCGGCTAAAGATTCCGTTATACCTTTCATCAATTTATACATTTGGGACCCAGTTAATACATACATCCCGTAATTATCATTTTTCTTTCTTTTTTCATTGTTCACAATTTCTTCAATAGCACTAAATAAGATGGGTGCTCGTTGAACCTCATCGATTATCAAAGGCCATGGATGCAATTGCAAAAATAAGTCAGGATCGTTATTTGCCAATTCACGTTCTCTTGAACTGTCTAAAGAAACGTATCCAAACCCCATTTTTTCAATTTCAAAAGCAAGAGTCGATTTCCCGACTTGTCTGGCACCCGTAATCAAAGTGACAGGTTTTGATTTCATGCTATCTAATATTTGCGTATAAATATGTCTTTCAATCATAATGAATCCTGCCTGTATAAATTATAAATTAGTATTTTAGGGAATTCAATTCCCTTTTTGTATAAAAAA
>CAVKZJ010000048.1:0-6369 GCA_963660905.1 bacterium
TGTCGCCCTGGGCATAGGGGGCGTGATGACTTGACGTCATCCCCATCTTCCTCCGGCTTGCGCCGGCGGTCCCTTCAGAGTGCCCAACTTGATGATGGCAACTGAAGGCGGGGGTTGCGCTCGTTGCGGGACTTAACCCAACATCTCACGACACGAGCTGACGACAGCCATGCACCACCGTTCACCCGTATAGCTATCTCCCTGTCTCCAGGGCCTTTACGGGGATGTCAAACCCAGGTAAGGTTTTCCGCGTAGCCACGAATTAAACCACATGCTCCACTGCTTGTGCGGGCCCCCGTCAATTCCTTTAAGTTTTATTCTTGCGAACGTAGTACCCAGGCGGAGGACTCACTGCGTTAGCTGCGGCGCCGGGGTTTGCCCCCGACACCTGGTCCTCAACGTTTACGGCGTGGACTACTAGGGTATCTAAGCCTATTTGCTCCCCACGCTTTCGTGACTGAGCGTCAGTCGCTGTCTAGCAAGCCGCCTTCGCCACCGGTGTTCTTCCACATATCTGCGCATTTCACCGCTACATGTGGAGTTCCGCTTGCCTCTCCAGCACTCTAGCCGTGCAGTTCCGGGGACGGACGATGGTTGAGCCACCGCATTTGACCCCCGGCTTGCACAGCCGCCTGCTCACTCTTTACGCCCAATAATTCCGGATAACGCTTGCAACCTACGTATTACCGCTGCTGCTGGCACGTAGTTAGCAGTTGCTTTCTAATTGACCGGTCAGACAGATGGCTTTCCACTCCACCTGCGTTTCCCAGTCGATCACAGCGCTTTACGACCCGAAGGCCTTCATCGCGCACGCGGCGTTGCTCGGTCAGGGTTTCCCCCATTGCCAAATACTCCCTACTGCTGCCTCCCGTAGGAGTCTGGGCCGTGTCTCAGTCCCAATGTGGCCGTTTAGCCTCTCAGCTCGGCTACGCATCCTCGCCTTGGTGGGCCTTTATCCCGCCAACTAGCTAATGCGACGCAGGTCCATCCCGTGGCGCGGCAGTTGCCGCCTTTGGCCAAGGGGCCTTTCGGTCCCATGGCGTCATCCGGCATTAGCAGGCGTTTCCGCCTGGTATTCCGGTCCTCGGGGCAGGTTACCAACGTGTTACTCACCCGTACGCCACTCGTGCATTGCTGCACTCGTTCGACTTGCATGTATTAGGCACGCCGCCGGCGTTTATCCTGAGCCAGGATCGAACTCTCAATGTTTTGACTATTGAGGCCGCTCCCGGCAGCCGACTTTGCGATCTATATTGTGATCCTTCCCCCGCCTTATGACGGAAGAGTGATCCGGTATGATTCTTGGTACGTTTCTTACTACTTCCTACCTCAATGTGAATTGACGTATTACCTTGTAATATTCATCTTTTACGATTGTATGTACTGGTCATCCCGTTCAGTTTTCAAAGAGCAATCTTATCTGCGTCATTTTTGGCGCTTGTTAATGATACTACTTCCTGTTTCGCGTTGCAAGTCTTTTTTTGAAAATTTTCATCGTCATTTCATGAAATCGCTTGCAATACTATCTGAAAGAAAATCCCGGTTTCCCGGGATTCTTTCTTATTTTTCGTAGTCTTCTATCATCTGAACACGGATATCATGTCTTCCAGTCTGAGGCACGCTTTCCAGAAAGATATCGATTCTTCTTAAGATTTCTTCCGCTGTCATGAATTTAGCCCCGAAAGCAATCATGTTGGCATGATTATGTTCCACAATCAGATGGGCAACATCATCATTGTAGCCGATTCCACAGCGAACGCCTTTCACTTTGTTCGCACACATGCAGACCCCTTCTCCAGAGGAGCAAATCAGGATTCCCTTCTCTGCCTTTTTTTCTGCGACAGCTTCGCTTGCCTTAAAAGCAAATTCCGGATAGTTGCAGCTATCCAAGGAGAAAGTTCCGAAATCAAGGACTTCCAAACCTTTTTCTTTCAGATGCTTGATAACTTCATCCTTGACGACATATCCGCCATGATCACACGCAAATGCAATTTTCATTTTCTTGTTTCCTCTTTCTTTATTTTATATTGTCTGTTTTCTTCCAAAATAGACGTCATCAATTTCATCTTTCGTGATTTCTCCCTGACGAAGAAGAATGGGTTCGCTTCCTGTAAAGGAGACGACACTCGTCGGCATGCCGGAATCACATTCACCTTTGATGATTCCTTCGACAGAAGGCGTGTTCTCAAAGGTTGATGACACTTCCGCAAACAAAGCCGTTGCCTTTTCTCCTGATATGTTCGCACTCGTCACCTGCAGTGGAAATCCTAATGCATCGATGAAATCGAGCAGTTCCTTCTTTTGAGGAATGCGGATTCCAGCGACATAAGTTCCAAGATGGCTCTGAAAAGGTGCGTTCTGTTTGGCTTTCACAAGACACGTGAGGGGTCCGGGAAGGAAATGATCCATCACTCTTTTTGTAGCCGGAGAGATTTCGAAATATTCCGAAAGGTCGAATTTTGTTCCGACCATGACGGCAATCGGCTTCTCCGGGCTTCTTCTCTTGGCCGCACAAAGGCGCTTATAGGCTTCTTCATCATCCCATTTGACAGCTAGGCCATAGACTGTCTCTGTCGGAAGAGCAAGCACTGATCCTTTTTTCAAGATCTCCTTCGCTTCTTCCGATTGAAAAGATAATACATTCATTCTATTCACCTTAAAAGCAAGCCCAGAAAATCGGGCTTGCCTTTCTTTTTTTATTTTTTCGAATGCGGATTGAGGATATTCACAAATTCCTCTTTCGGCTGAAGGGATTTCAAGTAGGTATAGTATTTGGAATAGGGATATCCATAATGCTCGCAAAGATCCTTGACAATGACTGGCATCTTCGAATCAAAGATGGCCTTGATGGCTGCAAAATGGATGGTGTCCGAATCGGCAGACTCATCAAGAGAGAGGGAAGATGGGTTGGCAATCAGTTGGTCACAGGCCTCAATCGCAGCCTTGAGATTCCTTTCTTTTCTCTCCGCAGCGGTTTCGACCGGTTTCTTTTCCTTCTTTGCCGGTTTTCTTCTTGGGAGGTCGGTCAACTCATACTTCGACTTCCACAGGCCGATGGTTCCATTGACTCTCGATTTTCCCAAAACACGGATAGACAATCCATTCTGTTCAAAGACTTCGAATGGATCTTCTCCCTTTTTTAGGGCATCGCAGACTTTCAAGGCAAATTCTTCGGTAAAGACGATTTTCGCCTCCGAACAATTCACGACATTTGGATTATGGTTGAGAACACGTTGGGCATGTTTAGTAAATTTCTTGACAGCCATTTCATTTTCTCCTTTTCATTTATTGATTCGACTGGCTCTCATCCTGAGATGGGTCTTTTTCTTCCTTTGTCTCCTGTGGAGAGAACTTTGCATCGAGATGACGGACGGTATTGTCATCCGTCTTGATCAGCAAGGTTGGAACTCCGGCATAGGCCTCAAGATGTTCTGCAAAGGTTTCCACCGAAGTCGAGATACGCATGCTCTTGGCGAAATCGACGAAGAGCAACCCGACATGGCTTGGATCCTTCGCTCCAGAAGTGCAGGCATTCTGGAAGGCGACATCATTGACTGGAACGCCCGATCCGACTGCAACAACGACGACAAGACGGGAAGGAGTGCCTTCCAAGATGTTATCCAATGTCGCATAGTACCACTCATATCCAGGATAGAGGATGATGTTGTTTGGGTTCTTTGCTGGTTTGATATCGCTGCTCATCTTATGTTCATCCACATCCGGAAGTTTTCGGTTCTGCAATAGATAGTCAATCTGATCGGCCGTAATGGTTTCATTTTCGATTAAAGTTTCGGCAATCAGTTTCACATCCTCAGCATGTTCCGTCAGAAGCTTGCGGCATTGTTCATGGCATTCATCGATGATCATGCGAATCTGCTTATCGATTTCCAAAGCGGTCTGTGCCGAGTAATTGGACTGTGAGGAATTGTAGTCTCTTCCTAAGAAGACGCTTCCTCCCGGTTTTTCATACTGAATCGGACCGAGTTCCGACATGCCATATTCCGTAACCATGCCTCGGGCAATATTCGTCGCGACTTCAATATCATTCGAAGCGCCGGTGGAAACATCTCCGAAGAAGATCTCTTCACTGGTTCTTCCACCTAAATAGCCGGTAATCTTGGCAAGGAGCTGATTCTTTGTGGATAAGAAGCGATCCTTTTCCGGTGTCATGAGAACATGTCCGCCTGTTCTTCCTCTTGGAATGATGGTGATCTTCTGAACCTTGTCCGAATAGGGGAGGAAGATACCGACCACAGCGTGACCAGCTTCATGATAGGCAACCTGTTTTCTTTCATCTGGTTCAAGATGAGATCTCTTGGCAGGACCGGAGATTGCTCGATCAATCGCTTCATCGATATCGGATGTCGTGATGGCATCGCGGTTAGATCGGACAGCAAGAATCGCAGCGTCGTTCATGATATTGGCTAAGTCAGCGCCTGAGAAGCCGACTGTTCTCGAAGCAATCGAATCAAAGGAAACATCCGGAGCCAATTTCTTGTTCTTGGAATGAACCTTGAGAATTGCGGCTCTTCCATTCTTATCCGGAAGGTCGACTGTGATTTTTCTATCGAAACGTCCCGGACGTGTCAAGGCCGGATCAAGAACGTCATCACGGTTTGTGGCCGCCATGACGATGATGCCGTTGTTGTCCTCAAAGCCATCCATTTCGACAAGAAGTTCATTGAGCGTCTGTTCACGCTCGTCGTTTCCGCCGCCCAAGCCCGCGCCTCTTTGGCGACCGACAGCATCGATTTCATCGATGAAGATAAGGCAGGGAGCATTCTGCTTGGCTGTCTTGAACAAGGAACGAACACGGCTCGCACCGACACCGACATACATTTCGACAAAGTCGGAACCGGAAATCGAATAGAAAGGAACGTTAGCCTCACCGGCAACGGCCTTGGCGAGCAAGGTCTTACCTGTTCCTGGCGGGCCGACAAGCAAAACGCCATGCGGAAGTTTTGCGCCGAGTCTCGTATATTTATCCGTCGCATGGAAGTAGTCGACCATTTCGACCAATTCCGCTTTCGCCTCATCGCATCCGGCAACATCGCTGAATCGGACCTTGGATCCATTCTGCTTTCTGGCAACGTTGTTGACAAAGCCAGCCATCGGGTTGGATCCGCCACCGCCCATCGAACGGAAGGAACGGCTGATGAAGATGCCGATCAGGACGATGAAGATGATGACCATGATCATCGGAAGAATCCAAGAAAAATCCTGTGTTTTCTCGATGCTATTGATATACGTCTTTCCATAGACGAAGTAGGAGACATTCTCCAGAATCGGTTTCACATAATGTTCATATGTCGAACGATCCAGGACCGCCTGATAGGTGATTTTGACGGCCGCTCCTTTCTCATTGACATCCGCATAGGTTCCCTGAAGATAGACAACCTGGGAAGATTCATTCGAATAGATGACCTTGACAATGATCTGATTCTGTTCGCTGGCCGAAATCATCTTCTTGGCCAGTTCGCCTTCGCTCTTTTCAACAACGATATCCGAAAATGCCGTCGAGGAATCATAGAAGGAAAAGTCTGGATAGCCTTCTGCGGTCTTTTGGACCTCGTCCCCCTTCACAACTTGATATTGGACATCCTTATTTCCAAAATACTGCACCGTATTCGACGATCGAATCACAAAAAAATAGATGAGGAAAGTGACAATGCCAATAAAAAGTAGGCCGAGCGCAATCAAAGGCCAGTAGCCTTTTCCATTGGTTGGTCTCTTGGTATTGTTTTTGTTTCCTCTTGGCGAATTCTGAGAAGGATCTTCATCGCCGGAAAAGCGCATGAGAGATGCTTCGCCATTCTCTTTGGCAACATCCAAAATAGGTTTGTATTCGTTCATTCATACCTCCTCTCCACTCATCGGAATGAGTCTATGCATACTATAAGATAACACCACATCATTTTCAAGAAGGACGATTCAAAAAGAAAAAGGAGATACCTTGCGTAGGCAAGGCAATTTTCGACATTTTTCCCAGTCGTTTTCGAAATGAATGACTTTCATTCCTATAGAAAGAAAAAAGAGGCGAAGAAAATCACCTCTTTATCAGCTATTTATGGAATTTTCCGGAATGTGCGCCTTTGGATGCGCGGGCAACCATGCCACGATCGTTTCTTTCCGCTCTTTCCTTGGTAAAAGCGACCGCTTCCGCCTTGGTGTCAAACAACTTGATGGCTCTTTCTCCACCGCTGACTTTGACTTCCCATTTTCCATCCGCCTTGCGCTTCTGAATCAGATAGGTTCCACCAGTGCTTTTCTTTTCATCCGCCATGATTCAGTCCTCCATTTTATATGTTCTCTATAAATAATAATAAAGGAAATCACGAAAAATACAAAGAAAAAGAGTTTCTTTTCCAA
>CAVKZJ010000049.1:0-6272 GCA_963660905.1 bacterium
TCGTATTCATCGATGACGTATCTGTGATCAACGACATTGTAGCCGAATTTGGAGGTACCGCCGATGGAAAGACCTTTGATGACGTTTTCTCTGATGCCTCTGTCGACCTTCTCGGCCAAATCCTTGGAATACCATTCACTGATTCCATCGATAAGCGATTCGATGAGCACGCCGTCAGAGGAATCCGAAATCCTTTCTGTGACGGATATCACTTTTACGCCATTGTTGACCAATATCGATTTGTATTTCAATGAATCGTATCGACTTCGAGAGAATCTATCCATCTTCCAAACGAGGACGACGTTGAAGCCATGGCTTGAGCTCTCGCTGATCATTCTTTGGAATTCCGGACGGTTGTCCGTCGTTGCCGATTTCGCTCTGTCGATGTATTCCCCGACTACGGTCATGCCATATCTTTTCGCGTATTCGGTGCAGTCTCTTCTTTGCCCATCAATCGAATTCTCCGTTTGGTTCTCGCTTGAGTAACGGCAGTAGAGGACGGCTCTCGCACCGCCCTCCGGTATTATCACTTCTTTCTTTTTCATCGTTTAAGTTGCTCCCATTGATGTCGGGTTGGTTGTATTTCCAATCGGCATCGTCTTCATTATGTCTTTATATCCGTCGGACTCCTTTTTGCTCTTATAAGCAGTTTTCGTCTCTGACGTTTTGTCCGCCTTTGCTTTCTCTTCCAAAGCAATTCTTTCTTGGACCTTCGCCATGAATTCGCTGTCGCTCAATCGGATGAACACTTCGTTGGCGATGTCCCTTGCGTAAGAGCTGACGGTTATCCTTTCCGTGCTCTTTTTCTCTTCTTTCTCGTAAAAGATTCTGTATGTTTTTTGTTTGCTGATAATCGATATTCTCCTTTCAATCGAGCCGGGTCTCCCGGCTGCGAAACGGTGCATTGACTAAAATTTAGTCAAATGCCTTATGCTCTTTCTAAAAAGCCTCCATTTCTTCTTCGCCCTCATCGATGATTCCTTCTTCAACGAGTCTCTGATGTTCGGCTTTTGCGAGGTTTCTCTCGTATTCGTCGAACATTGATTCGGCTTCCTTTCTTGCCATCGAGCTCATCTCGGATGCCTTCGCCATCGCTGATAGAGCGCTCTTGAGATAGTTTTTATTCCTTGCTTTCGGATGCTTTATGTTCGCTTTTTTGCGGATTTCCTTGCCTCTTGAATCGATGATGAAGGCGATGATTGTATTCCCCATCCTTCGGTGGATGTCATCCCTGAATTTCTTCTCCAGCAGCCATTCTTCGGATTTCTGAACATGATAGATTCTCGCGGACATGATGAGTTCCTCATCTTGCTTTGCGAGCTTTGAGCAGATTCCAAGATAACGCTCTTTTGTCCCATCCTGCGAGAGAATTATGTCCGATACCCTGTCGATTATCTCCCTCAAAGGCGCCATGTTCTCTGATGCGTAGCCGATATGACCGTTTCTTGGGATTTCATCGTATAGTTCCTTTATCTCTTTCCCCATCAAGGCATTTATATCCTTGTTTTCCATGGCGGATTTTGCTTGCGATACCGCTTCGTCCCTCATTCTTCTTAGGCCTTCCACGGGTTCAAGGAAATGCGATTCGGCATTCATCTTCAATGACCTAATTTTGTCGATGCCTATTTTCCCTTTGCGGTAGCGGAACGATTTTGCTCTCTTGTCATAGATATGGGGCTCTTTCTCAAAGAAGGAGATGTGGATGTGCCTGTTGTCGGTGTTTTCGTGCAATCCAGCGTACCAGATGACATTGCCCTCATCCATGCCGATGCTTTTGAAGAATTTCGGAAGGATATCATTTAATAATCGTTGCCCGTCCTTCCAATTCGTCAGATTCCTCTTTCCGTATTTCTCCTCGGTCGATATGACCATGTCCCAAATCACCGATTTCGTTTCCCTCAACTGCTTCCTAAGTTCCTTTTTCGATATCTGATCCATCAAACCGTCTTGATTGAACACGCCAGATGATTTCTCGGGATTGCCAGCATAGTCGACGTAGTCCCTGAATTCATCCGTGCTCTTGATGCCCTTGTCGATGTAGCCGAGATAGTCATCCTTTGATGAGGACGAAAGGAAATCCCGGTGCTTCGAGCCGACGTCGTAATAATGGAGCATGGCGGTGATATTAGGCGTTGGTGTAGGCATTCTCTATGGCCGTCGCTCCTTTCTGAAGGTAATCCGGAAGAGCGTCGTATTTTCCGAGCATGAGCTCGCTTTCCGTCACGACTCCGACTGACTTCGCCATCTCGACGAGGACATTTCTCGTCTGAATTCTCGATTTCCTCTCAATCTCCGAGTCTTTGATGATTCTCGCCATCTCTTCGGTCATCTTCTTGTTTTCCTCTTGGATTGAGAGAAGGGATGCCGAGATTTTCGCTAGGCTTTTCGAATTCGACAGTTCCTTTTCCATGTCGATGGCATCAAGCCCTTTTTCGATGACATACAGCACGAGGGCTGATTTCGTGTTGTACGAGCTTTCTTCGTAAAGCTTCGTCAGTCTGTCGGATAAGTCTTTCCTTACCCCGTTGACTGTGATGTAGTAGAAATTTTCTTTTTCCAAATTCTTACCTCCTATAAATTTCCCCTTCACCCTATAGTGATTTTTCACCCCTCATTTTTCTTCCATAAGAAAAAGAAACCGGCAAAATTGCCGATTTCATCGAAATAAAAAAAGTTAAAAATTTTTTCTAAAAATAGGGGTGGTGGTCTAATTTCCCGAAAATCACATTTCCATTTCTTTATTTTTCTTGCTTTCCCTGGCTTTCTTGGCGAACCTTTTCTTCATGGTATGGTAGTATCTCATCTTTTGCTCGTGCTTCAAATCCCCTAGTTCCTCATACATCTCGGCTATCTGAAATCCCTCCATATAGGATTCGATTTTGAATTCCTCCCATGACCAAGTCCTATAGCCGATTGGGTTGGACATCTGATAAAGGGCCTTTATGGAGTTCATGGCACCGACACCGACTGTGGCCTTGATATCGTAATGGTAGATGTTACCGCTTTGTCGACCATCATCTCCATAATGTGGAGAGGATGAGATAAAGCCTTTCCCCTCCCAATAGCGTAAATCCGATTGTATCGTCCTATCGGTGACGCCGAGTTTTTTAGCCAGCCAACCGATTTTCACCGGAAGGCCGTCGTTCTCTCTGATATGGGTGAGAATCATACATCTCCTTTGAGTCGGGGTTGGCTTTCTTATCTCATAGACTCTTTGACCATATTGATTTCTTCCTGCATAGACCAACACAAAACCATGATGGTTTCCGTGCCATCTGATTTCTTCGCCCGTTTTCATTCGATATATGTGCTTATTCGTCATTTGCTGCCTTTAATCTGCTTCTGGCAAAAGCTATATATTCTTCACCTTTATTTTCAATGAGAGCTTTAATGAAACGAGTATCAATCCAAAAGCATTGTTTCTCATAACTCGAATAACCTGTTAATTTATCTTTTATAGGCAATGGCGATTGATCTTCAAAATCTCTTGCGTGCGGTCTAACATGGCAAATTGGATTTTCTTTGATTCCAACAAAGTTTGTTGAATGGACCAACTTAATATCATTATCTATAAATTTGAATTCTCTGTTTTTTACGATATTCCCGTGCTGGAGAACCTCTTGCGTTTTCTTATATGTGTAACCAATAAATTCATCGATAACCGAGTCGGAGAAGTTATAAAAGAAAGCATTTGCAAAGATATATCCTTTGTCGGTTTCTTTGTAAATCAAAAATAAGAAGCGTTTTTCAGCAAAGTATTCTCTTACATTCGATTGTTCCCATGGTGTTGTAGCCACGTCTACAAAATCCATTTTAGGAAAGGACATTTTTTCTTTGATGTTCCCACCTTTTTGAATTCTTATCGTTTTAACAGAGATATCCGCCTTTTGAAATTCTTCGGAATCTTCAAGGCTGAAAACTTTGAAAATCCTAGCAGCATACATGGAATATCTATTTTTCGCATTTGATGAAATTCCAAATGTATAGCCTAATTCTTCCTCTGTTTTTCCGAACCAAGGCTTCAGTTTTGATATGATGTATTGCTCTAAATCGAAATTGGTGAATTTAGTTACTTTATCAATGACGCTTTGATACGTTTCATTTGATATATATTGTTGAATCAAGGAAGTCAAAAAAGAACTTTTAAACGCAAACGCTCTTGGCTTTACAAGTTTGTTTGAAAAAGGCTGCGTTGTTCTCACTGTTGAATCCGAAGACTTTGTGCAAGTAGCAAGATAGTTTGTGTCTGATTCAGATATTTCATCAGCTAAACCGTTTCTAATCTTACTCATGATGAAATCGTAATCGTGCTTCAAAATCATCTTATCAGTTTCCGATAATGACATGATAAATGAGTCAATGACAGGGAATTTATCATATTGAGTTGGCTCATTATCGTTAGGCTTGATATATTCGTAGCACGTCATCAGCATATCATTGCATTTTTTGATGACATGGCTATTTTCGAAATCTTCTTTATAGTCTTCGTTATAATTGAGATCAGATAAGACTAAACGCTCTTTTGCATGATAAACGCTATTGTTTTTTGCTGTTTTATATGGAAGAAGTCCTGTAACCTTCAATTCTAATTGAGCCTCTGGAAAATCCATTCCTTTATCATTGTCTAAATCTTTCCCTAGATACTTTTGGATTACTTGGCCAATAGCCCCTTTATTTTTGGGGTTGCTTAAAAGATTGGAAGAATCGACATCTCCAATGGTTTTTCCGTTGATTTTCTTGAGTTTATCTAATAGTTCCTTTCTCTTTCTCTCTGTTTCTTTATCCATAAATAAAAATCGCAACTCCTATATCTATCTCTTTTGAATATTGTATCAAATCTATCAAGATATTTATTTGAATTTCAAAAAAAGCCACAGAAGTGGCTTGAAAAGGTAATGACAATCAATCTTCTTCATCAACAATATGGCTAATCACTTCTCCCATCGAGGAGATTAAGCCACATACGAGAGCGTTTCCTGCAATAAAATATCTTCTTTTTGGGGTCATTCCAACGACATTTGTCCAATCGTCGGGGAATTCATCCAATCTTTCGCATTCGATAGGAGTGAGGATGCGATATTTATTAGAAACGGGGTCTAAAATGTAGTGAGAACTTCTATTGGTAGTGCCTTCGCTTGTAAGCATTGTTCTTCCTGGTTTATCTAAATAATCAGGGAAAGCGATAGGTCCTTCCGAATAGAAATATTTATGTCCGTTTTTTGCCGTTCTTTCGAGGTGCTTTGCACCTTTGAGATATTTAAACTTTTCAAAATCAGCATCATAGCAGTAGGAGGGAACATTTCCACAGTCTAAGCATTCACCTAATGTCTTAACATTGCCCTTGAAAACCGGTTCAACTGGTATCGTGAAAATGTTGTAGTTCAAACAATATCCTGCATTTTCAAATCTAAATGCAAACTTTTCAGATACATCAGCCACAGTCTTAAAAGAATCCTTTGCAAGAGAACCAACGTTGATTTCTTCTTCAGTTAACTTGCAAGGAAAGCAAGAAGAAAACATCATTTCATCTCTAATTATATTTTCGGGTTGGGTTTCAGCTGCGATTCTTCTAAATGATCTGAAATAGTTGGTCGACTTATGGAACGCAAAGATAAATGTTCTTCTACGTCTTTGTGGATGTCCGTAATCGGCAGCGTTGATAACTCTCCACTGAACACCATATCCGGCATCGCAAAAGCAACGCAAAATAATGCCAAAAGCCTGACCTCTTTGTTTTGATGGTGCTTTTAATAATCGATCAACATTCTCAAGAAGAACAAAACTCGGCTTCTTTGCCTTGAGAATATCGTTTATTTGCCACCAAAGAACACCTTTCTTACCTTCGATGCCTTTCTCATTGCTTAATGAACGAGCAACGGAATAATCCTGACAGGGAAAACCTCCGGTAAGCAATGTGTGGTCTGGAATCCATTTCTTGTCAACTTTTGAAATATCGTCGTTGCTTAATTCGGGATTGTCTATTGTTTCGCCAGGAGCTCTTTGGAACCTTGTTTTATAGCAATTGAAAGCGTGTTGCTCTTTTGTGGCGGGTTCCCATTGATTTGCCCACACGAATTCCCAAGGGCCATTTTCGATAGCTCTACCAGTTTCTTTATCAAAGTCGGCAATGTTGTTTAATCCAACACGGAATCCGCCGACACCGGCAAATAATTCAACGACAGTTTTTTCCATAGCGAAACCTCCGAACAATTTTCAGCTACTATATTTTACTTTATTCTTTGTCGAAGATCAAGATCAAATCGATATTTTTT
>CAVKZJ010000050.1:0-6163 GCA_963660905.1 bacterium
GAGCTGATCGACTTTGCCTATTCTAGGATACTCAATTCTCTTCCATCTGATTACGAATGGATATTAGAGAAAGTGGAGATACCTGTCGTCTATGATAGATATCTTCAGAATGAATTATCTCGGGCTTCTAAGATAAGAGACATGGCCGATAACAATGAGATTACCGAAGATGAATTCATTCCTCGATGTGACATGATTCAGTCAAGAATCAATGAGATCGATGAACTCAATTCCAGCGACATCACCTTTCCTAGATATTTTCTCTGTCTAGTCGGGATATCACCAAAGGTCGTCAAGGAAACACTGGATAGAGCGATAGAAATCTTTTCATCTTCTCAGATTCATTCCCATCGACTGAATGAAAAAGAACTCTATGTTCTTCTTCACTCGATGCATAGGGAAGATACTGATACAAGAGAAGAAAGAAAAGAAATCCATAAGCCAAAAGAGATGAAATTCCATCTGATGAATGTAAAAGAAGATGAATTCTATTGCTCATACTTTTCTATCCATAAATATCCACTGAATGTATCCAATGGATACCTCAAAGACTTATTTTCCCTTTCGGATACAAGAATCACGATGAGGATGAAGCCGATAGAAAAAAACAAAGCCATCAGAAGAATCGATAATGCGATACTTGAACTTTCCACAAAGAATATCGGCAAGGAAAGTCAGCTTCAGGAAAATGATCTGCAGATGGAGACTCTTCAGGATTTGCTTCAAGATATCCAACAGAATAATGAGACTCTCTTTGATACGACTCTGATTGTCAAAGTCTATGATAAGGATAAAAAATTACAAAATCGAAAATACGTGAAAAACAAAATGAATGAGATTGGATTTGGATATAGCGAGCTTATCGCTCGACAAGAAGACGGCTATCTATCTAGTCAAATATCTTCTTTAAATCTCATCAAGAATCCATATGGGATTCAATCAAGTTCCTTGGCAGCATCATTTCCGTTTTCTGCCGATATTCTAAATGATGAAAAAGGCATTCTACTTGGCAATTCATCTCTCCCAATCTTTCTTGATTCCTTCAAAAGAGATTTGAACCATGTCAATTCGAATATGGTGATTCTTGGTCAGTCAGGGAGTGGAAAAAGTTTTGCGAGCAAGATGCTTCTAGCCAACTTAGCCAGTGATGGCGATAGGATTTATGTTCTTGATCCGGAATCAGAATACGGAAGACTTGCCATCAATCTCGGTGGAACAAGACTTGATGCCTCCAATGGTGATAATGGAAGAATCAATCCTCTTGAAATCATGACCACAATGGATGATATAAACGAAAAATCAAATAGTTTTTATTCTCATCTCCAGTTTCTTGAACAGTTTTTTAAAGTCATTCTTGATGGTATCAGTCATGATGCTTTGGAGGCTTTGAATCGTCTTACAGAAGAGACATATGCTCTAAAAGGAATAAAGGCTGATACGAAATTATCCTCCTTGAAAAGAGAAGATTATCCAACTCTTGAAGATTTATGCATCCATATCGATGAGAAATTAAAGTTAACCAAGGATGAGTATGAACTTTCTTGTCTAAAGACATTATCCAACTGGATGAGCAGGTTCAAACTAGGAAACAGAGATTCCTCCCTATGGAATGGATATACGAGCTTCTCACCAAAGGAATGCATCGTTGTCTTTGATTTCCAAAGACTGTTAGCCAATCACAATGATGTCTTAGCCAATGCGCAGATGTTGCTTCTTCTCAGATGGCTAGAAAATGAAGTCATAAGAAATAGAGACTATAACCAACAAAATAATGCCAATCGAAAGATTGTCATAGCTATCGATGAAGCACATCTCTTCATCGATGAGAAATATCCTATCGCCTTGGATTTCATGTATTCCATGGCCAAAAGAATCAGAAAGTATGATGGCATGCTTCTTATCATCACCCAGAACGTGAAGGATTTCACAGGAACTGTTGAAATCGCCAAGAAAGCAAGCTCGATCATCAATGTCAGCCAATATTCTCTCATCTTTCCTCTATCCAGTGATGACATGGCAAGTCTTTCCTCTCTATATGAAGAAGGAGGTGGATTCAACGATATAGAGAAAGACACCATCATCCATAATCCAAGGGGGACAGCCTTCTATATCGATTCTACAACCAAAAGAGGGAATATCGAGATTATGGCAGATACGTTTACTAAGAAATTATTTGAGGAGGATTGCACCAAATAATATTTAGCGAATGATCCGTAGGTGCTTCGGATATTGCTCAAATATGAGCAAAGCTTTAAAGCACCAAAAAACTAAAAAAGGAGAAAAAATGTCAGAAAACAAAGAAGAAAAGACAAAAAAGAAGTTCAGCAAGAAAAGATTCTCTCAGGAAGAGATGGATGAAATCACCTCTCAGATTGATGAAAGGCTTCATGATTTCATCAAGCAGGGAAAATACAAGGAAGTTCTCATCTCCATGGGAAATCTCGGAAAGTATTCTTTAAACAATCAGATCTACATTCTCATGCAGATGCCTGATGCAACTACAGTCAATGGCATGAAAAGATGGAACACCTTAGGAAGACATGTTCTACCTGGTTCGAAATCCATCAAGATATTCTCACCGATTCTAAGATTCAAAGAAAAAGAAAAGAAGGATGAGAATGGAAATGTCATTCTCGACAGTGATGGAAAAATAGTGAAAGAAAGAAAACAGGTGGTCTGTGGCTTTGAACAGGGATATGTCTTTGATATCTCTCAGACTGATGGTGATCCTATCGATGTTTTCCGTTTTGATGAAGAAAAGATCGTCGCCAATAAGGAACTCATCCTAAATGGATTAAGAAATGCTGCCAAAGAAAAAGGCTATACGATTTCTTATGCAACTATAGATGAATTAGGAGAAGGAACTTATGGCTTATGCAATCATACTTCTCATGAAATCAAAATCTTAAAAGGAATGAGTGACTTACAGGAGATTTCCACAACTGTTCATGAATGCGGGCATATGCTTGCTCATTCAGCCTATCGAAAAGATTTCGAAGGATTGACATCCACTGAGAAAAGAGAAATCAAGGAGATCGAAGCTGAATCCATCGCCTGTGTTGTCTGCACCTATCTTGGCCTAGATACCGAGAATTTCAATTTCAGCTATATCACGGGCTGGGCAGAAGGCGATATCAATAAATTCAGAAAGAATTTGGATATCATTTCTCTTCATGCAAAGACTCTCATCAAATCCATCGAAAAAGAAAGGACGGTTCAAATGAAAAAGGAAGCAAAGGAAGAAAAGAAGGTGGATGTGCCTGCTTTGATTCTTCCTACATCAACTAAAGGAGAAATGGAGATGGCATGAATTTCATCTCAAAGAACATTCCTCTTGAAATGAAGGAAAAGAATCAATGGGTCTGCTATTTCAAAAAGAAGATCGAAGGAAGCAATCATTTAGGGAAGGTGATGGTCTCTCCTATCACCTTCCATCATGCAAGAAGCAATGAGAAATCTGATTGGACTGATTTCTATAAAGCAAATCTCTTTCTAAAGGAATTCAGGAATGCCGATGGCTTAGCCTTTGTCCTTACTGAAGGTATCGTCTTCATTGATATCGACAATTCCATCGATAAAAAAGGAAATATCAATGATGTTGCTAAAAAACTATTAGAAACCTTTCCTGATACCTACGCAGAAAGAAGCTGTTCAGGAAGAGGAATTCATATCTTCTTAAAAGGAAATCTTCCTCCTGACTGCATGAAAAGAAATGATGAAATCGGATTGGAGATGTATGACACGAAAAGATTCTGTTGTGTGACCGGAGATATCATCAGTTCTACAAACGAACTTCATGATTATTCAAGCGAAATCAAAAAGCTTTCCATATCCATGATGGGAAGAAAAGTCATCAATGATATGCCAAAAGCATATTATGGAAAACCATCTATCTCTGATCAGGAAATCATCTCTAAGGCCATGAGAAGCAAGAGCGGAAATAAGTTTTCAAGACTATATAGCGGAGATACATCCGGATATGCCAGTGCATCCAGTGCGGATTTGGCTCTTGTTGCGATGATTGCATTTTATACCCAAGATAAGAATCAAATCGATCATATCTTCAGGATGAGTGGACTCTATCGTGAGAAATGGGATAGCCCAAGAGGAGATTCCACCTATGGCATGATGACGATAGAAAAAAGTCTCAGCAATACCAAAAGAGTCTACGAGATGGAATAGAAAGGAGTGAAATGGAAGAAGGAAAAACAATAAAAGCCATCATCAAATATCCGGATAAAAAACCACAGGTCGTTAATTTCTTTGATAGCTATGAGAATATCTCCGAATTCGTTTCTGGAATGATTGAACAGGTTGCACTGCCTGGTCATGATGACATCACCATCATCTGCAATGATGATTTCATCTTCAATGGGATGAGTCCGAATATCATCCTTCCAGAAAGAGAGAATGTCTTATGCGGACCTCTTATCTTCACAGGCTATGACAATGAAACTGGAGATACTGTTTCCTTAAATGAAAAACAGATAGATGCCGTTATGGATTATTGTGAGAAAAACAATCTTCATCATATGTCGCTTGCTGGTGCCTATCACTATTCCAAGGCGATAAATGTACTCAATCAATGTCTTGATGCACTATCCAAAGAGGAAGAAATGGAAATGTAACATGGAAGAAACAAAGAATATTGCCTTGTCTCAGATAAAAGAGGAGGTGAGAAGAAAAGTAAAGAAGGAATATGAAGCCTTTTTAAGTGAGTATCGTAAGTTGTCACCAAGAAGAGGAAGAACAAGAAAAAGAAAAGATAGAGAGAAACTTAATTTCTATTCGAGGTTCTATATCATCGTCATCATAGGTGATCTCTATCCTGATGAATGGATTCATCTCTTTTATTACTTCGATAAGAATATCATTCAGGATTACTACGATTCCTATATAGCATTCCTAAATGATTTAAAGAAAGAGAAGGAGAGGAAGAACATGTGTTCTCTTCTTTATGGCTATCAAAGTTCAGCGAGAAGAATAAATATCTAAAGGCGGAAGGAAGAATTATTCAGATAAATGAAGGATATAAAGGTCCATGTCTTAGCATGGATGAAAGAGAGGAAGAAAACGAATGCCGAATTATATGAAGAATAAAATCATGGCGGGAAGAAGAGATATCATCGATTCCTTAGTGGAGAAATACTGCTTCAGGAATGAAAATGGTGAAATCGAATTCGATTTCAATAGGCTCATTCCAATGCCGGATGATCTCAAGATTGAATTCTCATCGAAAAGCGAACATGCACTTTCCTTGTATATGACAAGAATCTGTCCGGATGTCGATTATTATGGAGATAAGAAAGATAAGGTCTCTTCATCTGCTTGGGAGAAGACAAAGAACATGATCGAAAGCCATATGATCATGTGTCATGATCTGTTTGATACGAAAGATGAAGTAGCTGATATCTTAAGAAAATATAAAGGTCAGGAAGAAGAACTTCTAGATCTTGGAAAAAGACAGGTCGAGAATGTGAAGAATCATGGTGCCTTAAACTGGTATGAATGGGCGATAGAGAATTGGGGAACTAAATGGAATTCATCCGGATTTGAAGTCTCAAGTGATGGAAAAGCAATCCTTTTTGACACCGCTTGGGATCCCGCTGTTCCTATCTTTGTCGAACTGACCAAACAGAATCCTCAATATAAGTTTGCTCTTCTTTATAGCGATGAGGAAATCGGAGCCCATACCGGCTATATGATGGCCCAGGCTGGAAGAGTCGACTTTGAAGGAAGATTCAAGGATATGACTTATGATTCCTATAAACTCGCATTCGATTTATGGGGATGTGAAGATGAATATGTCTACGATGAGGAAAAGCATAATTTCTTTCCCATCGATGACATTCAAAACTGCAAAGAAGAATTATGTCTATAAAAAAGGAGACAATGAATTTGAACAATAATAAAAATACAAATAACAAAAACACAAAGAAGAATAAGAAGTTGTCGACCATTCTTAAAGTCGGCTTGATTGCAGCTGGATTCATAGGAGGATGTGTCGCCACTGGCTTTGCTGGTTATGCGATTGGCATTCATCAAACAAATAAGACCGATAAGGAAATCAGCGCTGAAGTCATCGAAAAAGGTGTCAATGTCAAGATGGTCTATAACAATGCCAGTGGTGAAGATACCTATGGAAGCTACACCATCGAATATA
>CAVKZJ010000051.1:0-6056 GCA_963660905.1 bacterium
AGGATTTTAGTCGATTTTCTAAAAAAATCAGGAAGGGAAATTGAGCGATGTCACAGTCCTTCACCGCCCTCTCGCAGCGGTTGTTCGACATCTCGATGTATGGGTTGGAGAGGAATGCCTTCAGGTCGTCCTCGAGCTTCAGGCCGTAGCTGATGGCATCCTTCAGTGGTCCGCCGGCCTTCTTCGATGCCTCCCTGAGCTCCGTGAAGAGCTTCTCGACGAGCGGCCTCGACTTTTCCTGCCTCACCTTCAGCAGTTCCTCGGCGGAAAGTCCCATGCTTTCCGCCTCTATGGCAAACAGGACGTCTATCTGGCAGGCAAACCGGTAGGCCAGCGACTTCGATTTCCTGGCCTTCAGAATGTCTTCTTCCTTCTTTCCGTCCTTGAGGTCCTTGCATTCCTCCTTCACGCTCTTCTCTATGAGAAGGACGATCTGGTCGAACCTCTTCCTGAAGTGGAACCAGCACCTCGCGATGGTTATCTGGCCGAGTGATTCGTCCCTCAGGGTGTCGTAGGCACGGTAGTCGTCGCAGAGGACGGCACCGCTGTAGTCCGTCAGGAATTCTATGGCCCTGTCGGCTGCCCTGTCCACCTGGAAGTCATAGACGGAGACGGGATGCTGTTCCCATCTCGTGGAGGAATAGACGAACATCCTGCACATGGTTCGGCCCTCCTCGCCGTTCTTGATGACCCTCAGAGAGGTCTCGTCCACATGTATGACCTTTGTCCTCGCCGCGAGGAGATTGGCCACCATCAGGTCCCGAATCGGCCTGAGTTCCTCGCCGACCCTCATGCAGTAGTTGGAAAGCTGCACTCTCGAGATATGAAGCCCATATTCGCCAAGGATCCTCTCCACCCTGTAAAGCGGAAGGCCATAGTAGAATTTCCTGGATGCGAGGAAGCCTCCGAGCGAAGGGGTCAGGAAAGACTCGCCGAACTGGTCCGGCATGTCCTCATCGGAATCGCCATATTGTGTGTACCTTATGAGCTTCAGCCGTCCTGGGATCACCTCGACCTTGTAGAACTGCCTCGGCTTCCCGTTGCCGTCCGACGCACCGATTGTCCTGTCCTCGACCTCTATCTTGGAAAAGTCGAAGGAATCGCCGTTATGTGTGCCCGGCTTTCTTCCACACGACTTTTTCTTCTTGGACGGAGGCACGGCTTCGGAATACTCCTCGTCAGGTTCCTCTTCCTTCTCTGGCTTCTTCGTTGGGTCGAACCTCTCCAGCAGCTGTTTCGCAAGCTTGAAGTTCTTCCGGTCGATGGCCTCATAGAGCTGGCTTATGACAGCGTTCTGCTCAGCCATTTCGGCCTCATACTTCTTTGACAGAGCCTCGGTCACCGAGTCGGTGACGCTGATCCTCATCCGAATCAAAAGATTGCCAGTTTCCTGGCCAAATCTTCCCAAGATTTCCGTGTCAGACAGTTTGCCTATATCTTCGTTTTCCATAACATTATTATATCAAAAATCATTTGATTTCTCAATAAAAATGCCTAATTTTGAAGAAAAAAGTTGACAAGTAATCTTAAATTTATTGGATAAAATTTTCCTTAGAATCTTGCAAGGGGACCAGATTCCGCGCTTGCGCTTTTCTGGACGATGCTCAGCCCGTCAAGCAGCCATCTGAGCTGTCTTTCCTCAATCGCCATTGTTTCCCCGTCGGCCTTCTTTGGCCATTTGAAGCTTCCCTTGTCGAAGACTTTCTGATAAAGCCAGACGCCATCCTTCGAGAACGACAGAGCCTTCATCGAGTTCCTTCTTCTTCCGCAGAAGAGAAAGAGGCATGACTCGCACTCTTCCGGGCTGAAGCATGCGCTCACCTTCACGCTCAGCGATTTGATTCCACATCTCATGTCCGTGTAGCCAGGATAGAGATAGATGTTCCTGATTCCGGAAAGGCCGATCATAGGATTTCCTCGACCAAGGAAAGCAGGTCTTTCCTGCTCATCCTTATCTCCAGTCTCTTCGGACCGACCAGAACGGTCACCAAATCTTCCTTCGTCACGACGGCGACGAAGCCATGGCTCTGGTCTGTCTCGTTTCGTTGGCTCATCACCTTCCTGCGGATATTCCTGAATCTCCATATCGTCATGTTCTTCTGGGATGAAAACTCGGCCGAGGTGAGTCCGCTCGCCTCATATTCCTCGTTCAGTCTGATTTCTTCTTCACTCGGTTTCTGCATATCCAAAAAATCTCCTCAGCCAATTCTAGCCGAAGAGATCGATTTGTTGACAAACCCGGAAATTACGCTCTCTCTCATTTCACTTTTTTTGATAAAAATCGTGATACCAAATAGCAAATCTTCTGATTCCCTCTCTCAGGGAAGTAGATGGTTTAAAGCCAAAGTCTTCTTCAAGAGGAGTTGTATCAGCGTATGTGATTGGAACATCTCCGGCTTGCATTGGAACGAACATTTTATGGGATTTAAAATCATAATCCGATGGGAGAACTTTTGCTTTAACGAGTTCTTCTTGAAGAATATTTACAAAATCAAGCAAACTTTCTGGTTGATTATTCCCTATGTTATAAACTCTATATGGTGGGATAGGTAAGCCATCTTCGCCGTTTTTCTTTTCTGGAGCGTGAGACATGACTCTCTTGACTCCTTCCACGATATCATCGACATAAGTGAAATCTCTTTTACAGTTGCCATAATTGAATATTTGAATGGTCTCACCTTTAATCAGCTTATTTGTAAAACCAAAATAAGCCATATCTGGTCTGCCGGCTGGGCCATAGACAGTAAAGAATCTAAGGCCTGTAGAAGGAATGTTATAAAGTTTTGAGTATGCATGTGCCATCAATTCGTTTGATTTTTTGGTGGCAGCATAAAGAGAAACTGGGTTATCGACTTTATCATCGGTTGAATATGGTATTTTTTTATTAGAACCATATACAGAAGAAGATGATGCATAAACTAAATGTTGAACACCAGCCTTTCCATCATCATAAGAATGTCTGCAAGCTTCTAGAATGTTATAGAAACCAATAAGATTGGATTCTATGTATGCATCAGGATTCGATATCGAATATCTGACGCCAGCTTGAGCTGCAAGATTAACGACAACATCAAAGGAATATTTTTTGAATAAATTATCGATGTATGACTTATCAGCAAGATTTCCTTTATAGAAAATCCACTCTGTGGTTTTGCTGTTCCTTGCAAGGTCTTCAATTTCCTTAAGTCTATATTCCTTAATAGAAATGTCGTAATAGTTGTTCATGTTATCCAATCCGATGACGTGAATATTAGGAAAACTTTTCAAAAGTTCTTTTACAAGATTAGAGCCAATGAAGCCAGCAGCACCAGTGACTAATACAGTCTTATTATTTAAATCGATATTTTGATTCAGCATATTATCTAATAATTCCTTTGTACGTCTTCTTAACGGTTTCGTAACTTTCTAAATCCCCTATGTCGTATCTATTGCCAGGCATTTCAAAGGCATAGACATCTTTATGCTTACAAAGCCAAGCAACGAAACTTCCTGGTGCATCTGTTTTACATCCTTCGTTTATTGCTTGTTCGATCAGATGGGCATCTTTTTTCTTATAGAAGTAGAATGGAGGACAACACCAATGGGATTTTGGTTCACATGGTTTTTCTTCCATATTTGTTACTCGATCGTTTTCATCAATTGATAAAACTCCGCTTTTTGACAATCTTTTCAGATCTTTTTCATAATATCTCATGACGCAAGAAAAATTTTTGTCCAAAACATAATTAATGAATTTTGTGAGAGAAAAATCAAGAACGTTGTCACCGGCAATAACAAGTATATCATCATCAATTGATAATTTATCTATGGCGAATTGAATGTCTTTAACTGCTCCAAGCCTTGCATCGTTTGTCGATGTCAAATCATCGACAATCGTTATTTTCATATTTTTTGTTTTTTTCCATTCTTCAAAGAAAGAAACAAATTTGTGATTGGAAATAATTATATATTCATCAATCATATGTGAAACATCAATATCATCAATCAGATAATCTAATATTGTCTTCCTCTCAATTTTTAACAATGGTTTTGGAAAGTTTTCTGTTAAAGGATATAAACGTGTTGCATATCCGGCAGCTAAAATCAAGCATTTCATTTATTTTGCCTCTTTATTTTGAAAGATGTACCCCATCTGTGCTATGACATATGAACGCACAATATTTATCGGCTAAACTCGGAAACATTTTACAATACTCTTCTTTGACAGTTTCTAAAATTTCCTTTTCATACTTTGGATCTATGATGGCTAAGCAGCATCCTTTGAATCCCGCGCCAGAGAATCTGCCACCATAAATTCCTTTGGTTTTGGTCATGATTTCATAAAGAGCCTTGAGTTCAAGAGAACCTGTTTCATAATTATGGATAGAAGAATATCCCGATTCAAAAACCAGCTTGCCGAATTCTTCCAAATTGCCTTCTTCCCATGCTTTAGCACCTTTTTCCACTCTAAAGCATTCACCGTACCAGTGTTCCGCTCTTTTTTTCCAATTTTCAGGTAATCTATCTCTATACTTGATATATTCTTCATATGGAACATCTCTCATGTTTGTTTCATTGAACTTTCCATATTCCAGTCCGGCAAAGGCTTTCACTGCGTAAGCCGCACTTCTAAGTTCATCGACTCTCATGTTGAATTTTGAAGATGCTAGATTGTGCTCTAATCCAGAAAAGAAAATGGCAAATTCGTATTTCTGCATATTTGGATTGGTAGGAATGTTTTTATGATTTAGATTCTTCATGTCCATATAAAGCAGATTATCTTTTCGACAATAGATTTCACAAGATTGATCAAGTCTACCACAGGAGACGCCAACATATTTGTTTTCCGCTTCTTGCGCAATCGTAATGAATTCTTCATGATGCAGCCTTATGTTGTTTAAATTGCAAAGAGCTCGCAAAAACGTGATGATGATGGCTGCGCTTGAGGAAAGGCCACCTATAGGAAGTTCTCCGTTTATAATAGCGCTCATACCAATTCTAAGTGGGTATCTTTCGTTAAGAGCGATAGTAGCTCCTCTAAGATGATCTGCCCAGTCATTCTCTTTATCAGCTGGTGTATCTCCAACAAACCATTGGGCTCTTTTTGGAAACTGCAAGGATGAAATTTCTATGACACCGTTCATCTTTGGACCATAAGCCATATAGATACCTTTATCTATGGCAAAGCCGGTGATTTTACCTAGATTATGGTCGACGTGAGCGCCAAGAGGGCAGATTCGATATGGGGTAAAGGCCACAAAAGTGGGTTCTCTGTGGTATTTGTTTGTAAATGAAGAAATGACGTGATTTCTACCATCCACTAAATCGTATTTTATGTTTGATGGCACGTTATTTATCTTTTCTATATTTTTCTTTTCCCTTTTATCATCTGGTTTGGTAGAATCTTCAGGTACCATCCATTCTTTGCCCACTTTTTCAGCTCCGAGGATTCTTCCTTCCCTACACCATCTAGTAACCTGTCTTTCTTCACATGACCATTTTCTTGAAATAGTTTTAACTGGAACCAATATCATAAAAAGCCTCTTTCTTTCCTCTTTTATTATATGAAGCAATGCTTATATGTCAATATATATTTTTATATATCAAATTGTTGGCACTGTGAAAGATGATACATGCCATGTTCTGATTTTCGCTTGAATGGAAAAGATGATTAGATAGATAAACATGCAGTGATAAGGAAATGTATGCAATTAGTAGCATCGTAACAGTCAATGATGTCGGTAGTTAAATGCAGGCTTATCGGGACTAGATGAAAGCATATTCAAAAGAAGGGCGAGGACGCAAAGACTACTCATCCTTGAGAAAATGAAAAAGAATGGTTTGAATTGAAAATGTTCTCTTACTGATAAGATGAAACATAATACAATTAGGCTTTGATTGCTAAATTATCTGAAAGGATAGAAATTTTATGATAGTTTACAATACACATGAAAGATTATTTTTTTGAAACGTTGATTACCTCGACTGGTCCGATTAGATCCTTTAGGAACTTAGCTGCAAGATTTCTGTCAAGCTGATCGTGGATCTTCTGGTTTTCATAGCTTCGTAGACAATTA
>CAVKZJ010000052.1:0-4549 GCA_963660905.1 bacterium
CACGAATTCAGGGGATATTCATCACCGGCTTCCAGATTTTCGAAAACCAAAAAGGTCTGGACAACGCCAGACCCATATCTACTTCTTAAAGAAAGAGAAAAAGCCTTTCTTTTCATATGGCTCATCCTTGATGGATAGAACCTTGTATCCTTCTTTTTGGATGGCCTGTATGGCTAAGTCAGGCTTGCTCTTCTCATCGACTGCAAAATAAACAAAGCCTTTTTTATGATTGGCAGAGAGTTTTTTTGCCTCTGGCATGCTTTTTCTGATGGCATCCAGAACATGTGACTCACACATGGAACAATGCATGCCATCAATGGTCAGAATGATTTTTTTCATAGATTGTCCTCTCGAATGACAAAGAGGCACTTTTCGTGCCTCTTTATGAATTGTCTGCTTACTTTATGCGATAGCGACTTCTTCTTTTTTCTTCTTCACATCATAGAAGTGAAGGAAGACGCAAAGAAGTGCAAGAAGGGCGATAATCAGAATCGGAAGGATGATTCCCCATGCGAGGCCGAAGTTTCCGACAACGGCATCCGTGAAGAGATAGAAGATGGCTGCAACGGCATAGGCACCACCGACCCAGAAGAGAAGCGTGCCAAGATAATCCTTCTTGGATGGCATTTCACCTTTGGCAGTACCGACTGAGGCAAAGCAAGGGATGGTCAGAAGGTTGAAGACGGTGAATCCAAGTACACCACCCTGGGTAATTCCAGTCGCAGCAAACATCTCCGCAACGCTGGATTCCTCACCGACCCCAACAATGCTCGAAAGGGTCGTCAATGTACCGGTGACATTCTCCTTGGCGACAATACCCTGAATGGTTGCGACCGAATAGACCCAGCCATTGCTCTTCAGCTGCGAACCGAATCCGATTGGAGTGAACAAAGGTCTTAGGAATTCGCCGATGCTCGAAAGCATGGAACTGGCTTCCATCGCCTCGAAATTGGCATAGCCAAGAGCCTGTATCACGGCTTCCGTTTCCTGTTCATAGGCAGGAATGAACTGCCAGGACCAAGTGAGATTTTCCATCATCGTGATGACGACGGTCGAAACGAAGATGATTGTGAAGGCTTTTTTCAAGAAATGCTTTCCCTTATCCCAGACATGGATGCCGACGGCCTTTGCCTGTGGCATATGATAGGCAGGAAGTTCCATGATGAACGGAGGAACCTTTTCTCTCTGGGTTGTCTTATTCATCAAGATGACCATGACAATGGCTAAGACCATGCCCATGAGGTACATGCCCAAAGTGAATAAGTCAGCATTCCATCCAAAGAATCCGGCAACAGCTGCCGAAACCGCAGCAAGAATATCCGCCTTGGCTCCGCAGGTGAAATAAGGAATGACGCGGATAGTTTTGACTCTTTCCTTATCGGAGTTGAGAGTTCTCGTATTGATCATGGCAGGAATGCCGCATCCAAGACCCATAATCATCGGAAGGAAGGCACGTCCGGAGACACCGAATCGTCTGAAGATACGATCGAGAACAAAGGCAACACGGGCCATATATCCAGAATCTTCCAGAATGGAGAAGAAGAGGAAGAGGATCAAAATCTGAGGAACGAATCCGATGACAGCAGCCACACCATTCAAGACACCATCATAGATGATCATGATAAGCCAGGATGGAGCATCCCAGAGAAGGAGAAGCTGTTTGATTCCAAGGCAGATCATGCCGAGGATTCCTGTCTCATTGTCTCCCGCCAGACGATGGAAGAATTCACCGATGGAGGCGATGCCGCCATCATCATAGAAGAGGCCGGCAAACGGATGGACTTCTTCGCCATCCAGCATGTTCCAGGAGATGAAGCCTGGATATTCTTCCAGTTGCAGTCCCATCGCCTTCATATAGAAGAGATCGCCTGCGAATGTGATATGGAAGATGACGAAGAGAACAAGAATGAGAAGCGGAATCGCAGCCCATTTGTTGGTTAAGACCTTATCGATCTTATCCGACTTTGACAATTTCTTTGATTCCTGGACAGGAGCGCCTGTACGGCAGGTTGCCAATTCCGCAGTGATATATTTGTATCGTTTGTCTGCGGAATTCGCTTCGAATTCATCGACATCGACATTCAATGCCTTGACAGAAGCAAAAGCATCATGGTTCTTTTCCGACTCGATTTCATCACCTTCAAGGGCCTTGATTGCATGGAAGAGCGGATTTTCGATTTTGGCCGTCTTATAGATGTCGATGGCCTTTTTCACAGATTCATCATAATTTCCGTAATCCCAGAAGGATTTTCCCTCTCTCTTCTCGAGAGCTGCCTTTCTTGCCGCGTCGATGAGCTTATCGAGATTCATCTCTCGGAGAGCAGAGATTTCCACGACCGGAACACCGAGTTTCTTCGATAATGCCTCCGCATCGATCGTCATGCCGTTTTCCTTGACGGCATCCATCATGTTCAAGGCAATGACAACGGGAACATCCATCTCGAGAATCTGAGTGGACATATAGAGGTTTCTTTCCAGGTTAGTGGCATCAAGAACATTGATGACACAATCCGGATGGGATTCGAGAATATAGTTTCTCGAAATGATTTCCTCTGGCGTATAAGGGGAAAGGGAATAGATACCCGGAAGATCGACGATTTCGACCTCTCCCTTATTATCCTTATAAGTACCCGAACGTTTTTCGACGGTGACACCCGGCCAGTTTCCGACATAGGCTGTCGATCCCGTCAAGGAATTGAATAAAGTGGTCTTGCCGCAGTTCGGATTTCCGGCAAGAGCAAAAGATAATTTCTCAGACATGATTATTTCTTTCCCTCCAAGGATGGGACATCCGTCACCTTGATTAGGACATAGCTCGCTTCGCTTTTTCTGAGCGTAAGCTCATATCCTCTGAGTGTGATTTCAAGAGGATCGCCAAGTGGGGCTTTCTTTCTCAAGAAGACTTCCGCCGCCGGGGTCAAGCCCATATCGAAGAGACGGCGACGCAACTTCCCTTCTCCGCTGACTTTTTCGATGATGCCGGATGTTCCGATCAGAACCTGATCGAGAGAAACCACATCCCCGACTTTCACAACGGGCTGCACATCATGATTTTCGTTTTCCATAATACCCTCCCTAAGGAATCTATGCCGTTACCTGAATCGACATGGCAATTTCATTGTCGATGGCAAGACGCATGTCATTGACCAAAAGAATGAGTCCTTTCTTCGTCGTTCCCAAAACACGGACCTTTCGATCCGGCACAATCCCAAGACTCTCGAGATGTTTTCGAACCTTTTCTTCTCCGGAAACTCTTCTGACAATCAGATCGGTTTCGATCGGTGCAATCGACAATGGCATCTAAACGGCCTCCTAAGTTAGTTATAACTACTTTGAATACTATACAACGTTTTTCGTTAGTGTCAACTAATTTAATGAAAATAGACATTTTTTTGCATCCAAATGGACAAAATCAAAAATCATGGCTATAATTTCATAAAAAGAGAGACACAATGAGACACAATGAAAACACTCGAAGATCGAATCCAATACACACTCGATAAGATCCGCCCATATATGCAAAGTGAGGGCGGAGATATCAAGATAGATCACTATGACAAGAGTGATGGCACACTCTATGTCGAACTTTTGGGAGCGTGCAACGGATGCTCGCTCGCACCAAGCGATATCAAGGACTCCGTCGAAGGCATCCTGATGAATGAGATTCCTCAAATCACCTCTGTCAAGCTTGTCGGGCAAAAGAATGACGATGGCTATCGTTCCCTTTTCAGTCAGATTCGCCATCCGATCAAGGATCGGAAGGAATGAAAAAAACCTGGATTGGTTCAAGATCCAGGCTTTTTGTATATTGGAGGTCGTCTAGGAAGCTGATCTGGTTCAAGGATGCAGCTCCTTCTTCGTTAGCACACGCTAACTTACGAAAATAGTTTATAATATTGAAAAGTTCTTGTCAATAAAAAGTTAAATATGTTTAACTATTGAAAGAACACAGAAAGGAGACGCGTATGAAAGACACCAACACAAACGAATCCGCTGAAGACTACTTGGAAAGAATCCTGATGCTCCAGGAAGAAGGAAATAATAATGTTCACGCGATCGATATCGCAAATTCCATGCATTTTTCCAAGGCATCCGTTTCCATCGCACTGAAGAAACTGGAAAATGAAGGCTATGTCACTGTCGGACCCAGACAGGTTCTCAATCTGACTCCTTCTGGCTATTCCATCGCCAAGGAAGTCTACAACCGTCATCAGGTTCTCCATGAATTGTTCGTTCTTCTCGGCGTGGATGATAAGATTGCCTGCGAAGATGCCTGCAAGATCGAACATGACCTTTCCATGGATACTTTCCAGGCTCTGAAGAAGGTCTACGAAGAAAAGAAAGCAGAAAGCAAATAAATTAAAATTTAGAGAAGAATCATAAGATAACTGTCAAATCATTTGAATAAATCTTGGATGAATTTTCGATGGTTTGGCAGTTTTTCAATATAACAAATATTTTAATCAATCTGGCAAAGTGAAGAAATGAATGGTTTTATAAGTCAGTGGATATTCTGTCTAAACATAATTGAAATAGGGATTTTATCAAC
>CAVKZJ010000053.1:0-4537 GCA_963660905.1 bacterium
TTGGTGATTTCTTCGATGGAATAGATTTCGACATCGTTCTTGTCGTTGTAGGTCTTGACTAGCGTTTTCTTGGCTTCATCAGTGACTTCGCCAAGAACCTTATTCTTGATCGTGGCCTCACACTTGTCGGAAGAATATTCGCCATTTTCATTCTTGCGGTATTCCTTCATGAAGGAAGAGAGTCTTTCACGAATCTGATCAAGATCCGAAGAGGCATCCTCTTTCGCCTGGGCGATTTCTTCTTCCGTATAGTCTTCGCCCGTGAGTGCCTTCTTACGCATCTTTTGAAGCATGTTGGCGCTCTTGCCCATCTTCTCATTCTCTTTGATGAAGACAGAAGGGTTATACGTCTTGACTTCCATTTCCTTCATGATTTCATTTCCGTTGTCGGAATAGGATCCGGTCGGAATCATTCTGACAGGCCAGCCTAAGTCACTCGTCTTATATTCGACGGTGAAGGAAGGAAGATATTGATAGTAGGCAAAGCCTTCAAGGGTGTCCATGACATATTCCTGGGCATCCTTGTCGACAATATCCTGTCTGATCGTATCATCGGATATGTATTTTTCCTTGTCTTCTTCGTATTTCTCAGAGAGGTCGGAAACGACATTGCTAAGAAAATCCGTTTCCGATTCATCGGCAAGGAGAGGAAGAAGAGAGAAGGTGGATTCGATCTTGACATTCTTGATGTCCTGATTCTCATCCTTGGCTTTCTTCATCGCAGAGGAGAAGATGTCCTGCACCTTTTCCTTGTCTTCGCCTTCGATGGAATAGGTTTCGATTACTTCATCAGAGAGCACCTCAGGAATGACGCTCTTGAGGATATCGCTGGTGGATTTGCTTGTGTCGTCCATATAGACATCGAAGTAGGAAGAGATGATATTCTTGGAGAGTTTCTTTTCCGTATCGGAAAGAGAGGAATTGTCGATGCTGGCATTGACGACATTCATCGTCGTATTCTTCGCCGTCGTCTTCTTCGTGTTCTCATCGCCTGAGGTCAGACGGTATGTGACATTGTAGAGGGTCTTGGCCGTGCTGATGGAGCTGTTGAGTGTCGAATCATCGACAAGGGAGACTTCCTTCTCGAAGATGGATTGTGCCTCAGTGTCGCTGTCGAGGAAAAGCTGATAGGCATCGCTGGTATTCTTATAGGTGGAATAAAGGGAAATGGTGGAACTCTTGATGGTATTTTCATAATCGGCGTTGTCAAAGAGATCCTTTAAGGCCGTGGATGTGGAATTGATGTGGAGAGTGGAGAGAATCGCGATGATGATGACCATGATGATGCCGTTTCCAACAGAGACGATGGATAATCCCATACGATTGGAATGGAGTGCTTCCCTGAAGAGCGGTTTAGAGAAAAGTCTTCCTCTTTTTGTTTGGGCTGCACTTCCTCTCGATGGTGGAAGAGCCATTTCGATTTCGCCATTGTTCATGACAGCGACAGGCTGACTCATTGTCTTTTTCTTATTGAACATTTTCTTTTTCTCCTTTCGGATTTTTTCTTCTTTCTTCGAAGTAATTCGTTAGATTGTATTTCACTTCCGAGATGAATTTGACTTTGTAATTCTCAAGTTCGTTCAAGAGAAGAGGAATCTCATCCTTCTTCTCACGGAGAACGACCTGAAGATATTGTTTCTTCATGCGGAGGATATTGTCTTTTCCTTGGATGAAGGAAAGGAAATCCTCTTCGTTTTCGAATTCGATCTTGTAGTCTCGGCAGTCTCGATTCTTCACCTTGTCGACATCAGCCTGGTCCACGATCTTTCCACCAGAGAGATAGAGAACATGGTCACAGACTCTTTCGAGTTCCTCAATCGTATTGGATGTCATGAGGATGCTTGCTCCTCTTTCCTTTTGTTCGAGGATGAGCTTGAGAAGTTCATCACGCATGAGCGGGTCAAGACCGATGGATGGCTCATCCATGATGAGGATGGGAGCCTTGAGCATCATCGCGGCGACGATGCTCGTCTTCTGCTTCATGCCCTTGCTCATTCTCTTGGGATAGGCGCGGATATCCAGCTGCATTCTTTTGATGATCGTATCAGCGTAAGCGAAGTCGCTATCCTTCATGCCGAGGTTTCTTCCATAATCATGAAGGAAGACATTTCCGCTTTTGACATCCGGGAAATTGATTTCCCCTGGGATATAGCCGATATAAGGTTTCGTCAGGGATGCATCCCTTGTGGCATCGAAATTATAGATGCGGATTCTTCCATTGTCCGGCTTGATGAATCCCATGATCTGACGAAGGAGAGTGGTTTTTCCCGCACCGTTTTCTCCGACGATGCCGACGCTTTCCCCTTCCCTGATCTGGAATGTGATATCGAAGTCACCTCTGCCCTGGCCATAATCCTTGGTGATATTCTCGACTGAGATGACTGTCTTTTTTTCGCTCATTTTACACCTCCATAGGTCTTGTCTTCCTTATAGAAGGACATGAAGTAATCTTCCAGAGTCTCTTTCTTTTCCGACAGATCGATTAAATCGGTTCTTGGAAGAAGAGAGAGGAAGCGATTCGTCGCCTTTTCATCGACATAGCAGGAGAATCGATTTTCATTGATGGAGGAATCCTGAACGGAGAATCCTTCCATTCCGAGATAGTTCTTGCTTGCTTCCTTGATATCCTTATTCTTATAGGTGAGATGATATTGCTTGACTGTCTTATGTTTTAGATCATCCGCCAAGAAATTGGAGACGATCTTTCCATCCTTGATGACGGCGATGCGATCACAGCAGCTATCGACTTCCGAGAAGATATGGCTGGAAAGAAGAATTGTCTTCTTTCTCTTCTTCTCCTCCTCGACAAGAAGGACAAACCGTTCCTGCATTTCCGGGTCGAGTCCGCTGGATGGCTCATCCATGATGATGACATCCGGATCGCTCATGAAGGCACAGATGATGGCAGTCTTTCTTTTCATGCCCAAGGACATCTCCTTGCAGTAGAGATTCGGATCGAATTCGAAGTACTGAACGAGATAGTTTAAGAAGGTGTCATCCTTAAGTCCCTTGAGCTGTTTCTGTTCCTCGATGACCTCACCTCCCCTCAGGGAAAGAGGAAGGGCGACTTCACCAGGAATATAGCTCACGCCCTGCATGATTTTGTCTCGTTCACTTAAGGAATTCTTTCCATTGAGAATGGTTTTTCCGCTGTCGGGAATGGAGAAGCCCATCAGATGACGGATGGTGGTGGATTTTCCAGCCCCGTTCGGGCCTAAAAATCCGAAGCATTCTCCTTTGTCGACATGGAAGGTGACATCAAAGACGCCTCTTCCCTGTCCATAATCTTTGGTGAGATGGTCTATTTCGATGATTGGATTCATGTTTTTCGCCTCCTATTTCGCTATTGTACTCAAGTGCAATAACTCAACGCGCATTATAATAGTATGTTTTTATTCCAATATCAATACTTTTGTGATAAAATTTTTCAGCAACAATAAAATACGACTGGAGACATATTATGAGTACAAACGAAAACAAAGAAGATATCCGTATCATCCGAACAAAAAGAGACCTCGCCAATGCCTTGGAGGAACTGCTTCAGGAAAAGAATATCCAGGATATACAGATTAAGGATATCACGGACAGAGCAATGATCTCGAAGAACACATTCTATAATAATTTCACGGACAAGAATGAACTGCTCATCTTTCTCTTCCATCGATATGAGGATAAGCTGATCAAGGAAGTCCAGCCCATCCTCGAAAAGACGTTCGTCCTGACAAAACTCTTCAATTTCAAGAAGGCCATCGAAATCATCGTGCATTTCTTTTATTCCACTGATATTCCTTTTTCCAAGATTATCCAGAATGACCATGACCATGTTCTTTTCTATGCCCTGAATGTCTTCATCCAGGATGTCTTCAAGGACCTAAATAAAAATTATGAAAATTTCCTCAACCATAAAGTCAATGACAAGATTTCAATTTTGTATTTCTCAGGTGCCTTCTCTTCCCTGATCTATTTTGCCTATCAGAACAATCTTTCCGTGGATGAAAAGGATATGGTGTATGATATCCTAAGATTATCCTATTCTGCTGTGGAATGAAGAAAGGAGACATTATGAGAAAATTCGAGATTGCCAAAGGCTATGAAGACATGAATGTGATTCTTCCAAAGAGAGGATCGAAATATTCGGCTGGATACGATTTCTTCTCCCTTGAGGAATATACCCTGCATCCAAAGGAAGTGCATCTCTTTCAGACCGGCGTGAAGGCAAGGATGAACGAGGATGAAGTTCTTCTTCTTGTCGTCAGATCTTCTATCGGAATCAAAAAGGGACTTTCCCTTGCCAATCAGGTCGGCGTCATCGATTCCGATTATTATGGAAATGAAAAAAATGATGGTCACATCCTCATCGCTCTACGAAATGAAAGCGAGAACGATGTCACCATCACCAAAGAGGAAAGAATCGCCCAGGGTATCTTCGTTCATTATCTCGTCACAGACGATGATATGACAAAAGAAACAAGAATAGGCGGTATTGGAAGCACCGGAAGATAGAGGAAGAGGCTATGAAAGCCTCTCTTCTTTTTTT
>CAVKZJ010000054.1:0-4301 GCA_963660905.1 bacterium
CTGAAGCTTTCTGAATCCAATTGCTTTTTAAGACTAAAATTACAAAAAAACAGCCGTAAAGGCTTCTGTTTTTATAATCGAGAAAGATATAGAATTCTATAAAAAAAGAGACTATTGAACGTTGTGAGTCATTGTGTTAAAATGTATTCGACAAAAATATAGAATTCTATAAAAAGGAGGATTAGATGATCGAACGAGATTATTACCTGAACAAGCTTATCAAATCAAAACAAAACGGCTATCCAAAAGTAATAACCGGAATAAGGCGTTGCGGAAAATCTTATTTGCTCAAGAATATTTATCATGGTTATTTGATCTCCCAAGCGGTCAAAGAGGAGCAGATTATCATTCTTGATTTAGACGATGCTGGAAACAGCAAATATTGCACTCCTCTAGCGTTATACGATTATCTAAAAGAAAAGACCAGGGACGCGAACACCTTTTATTATGTTTTCATCGACGAAATCCAATTGGTCGCCAGAATAATCAATCCCGCTTTCACCGAAGGCAAAATAGTGCCCGCCAAAGATGGAGACGAAAACGTTATTTCTTTCGTTGAGGTGGTACTGGGCATCTCCAGATTGAATAATGTGGATTTATATGTGACCGGAAGCAATTCCAAGATGTTGTCAAAGGATGTGGCTACCCAGTTTCGCGACAAAGCGACCAACATTCATTTACATCCCCTTTCATTCAGAGAATATTACGAATATGTAGGGGGAGACAAATATGCGGCTTTTGACAAATATAGGCGATACGGCGGCATGCCCGCTGCCGTTTTAAAGGAAACCGATTACGAAAAGGAAGAATACTTAAAGGGTCTATTTGATACTACTTACATTAGAGACATCATCGAGCATAATCGTTTTAGGAAGAGCGAAGCCCTAGATGAAATTTGCAATATTATCAGTTTTTACGACGGCACCCTCTTAAATACGCAAAGAATATCCAATATTTTCGAAAGCCGAAAACATGAGAGGATCTGCAAAGAAAGCGTTGAGGCTTATTTGGACGCTTTTGAAGACGCTTATTTGATTAGCCAAGCTCAACGCTACGATGTAAAGGGAGGCAATTCAATTGGGGCCACTAGAAAATATTATTTCACCGATGTTGGGCTAAGGAACGCAAGAGTCGGCTTTTCTTCCTTGGATAAGGGACAGATCCTTGAAAACATCGTTTATAACGAATTGATCTGCAGAGGCTACAACGTAAAGGTAGGCTCCTTTAATCAAGTTGAGAAAGACAAGAGTGGAAAAAGCGTCCTAAAGACATATGAAATCGACTTTTTGGCTTCAAAAGGGATCGATTGTTTCTATTTGCAAGTCGCCGATAACGTCGACTATCATTCCACCCAAGAAAGAGAGACCGCCCCATTCAAATTCATTCGTGACTCCTATAGGAAAATCGTTTTGGTTAATACTCCAATGTCACCAATGAGACTTAAAAACGGAATTGTCGCCTTTGATGCAGTAGACTTTCTGCTCAATTTGTAAAATAAATCCCAATGGGAACTTGCGAAAAATCCCCTTTTTCTTTGTGGATGGATATATAAAAACATTTAAGACGACAACTTTTACCAGATGATGTTGCATTCAACGACTGATTCTTTCGTCCAGAAAGGAAAGAATTCAGGGATAAGAACGACAGACCAGAGTTTATTTTCGATGACGAAGCAACAATCGATAACATAAAATCCCATCCGATGGTATTATGGAGATGCCCATGCACACTCAAATCATCTTGCAAAGAAAACGATATCGAGATGGAATGAAACTTGCATTTGAAAAGTTCCTAAGCAAAAGCCATATTGTTATTTCAAAGTTGTTGTCTGCCAGGTTTGGCCGAAAAACAAACGACATTGGAAAAACGCAAGATATTCGATTAATGGCTTGTGTTATCAAGTCACCCCTAAGATTGTCGAAAGCTATTCTAGGAATGCATTTGAATTCAGGAACAACTCGATAGTCGTGACGAATTCTTTCAATCGCAACAGGAAAGTTGGTGATAAGGTTGGTGACAACCCGATAATCAAAAAACATAGACTGAATCCGACGAGAGTGAGAGAGAGAATAATCTCGGAGATGAGGCACAATCCAAACATCACCAAAGCCGAACTCATCGTGCTATTGGGCATAAGCGATACAGCCATTGACAACAGCATCAGGCATTGAAGGGAAAACGAATACATCGTTAGGGTTGGAAAAAGAAAACGGTTATTTGAATGTTTCAAAATAGTGATGCCCGCATCTCGTTCATTCGCAAGCGGGAGATTGCAACCATAGTCGCAAGCGAACTTATTGAAACAGGTATAAGTTCTTAGAATTTCTTACATTTTACCTTATCTTTTTAAGATTTTATAGCAACATTTTTTTAGGCGAGCTTATACGAGCCTATCATGGATTTGATTTCTTCCATATTCAAATCAAACACATTCAAAATCCGTGTCTGCTTCTTTGTCAACTGATAGCAGATAGAATATTCCTTGGAATCATTTTTCCTATAGCCTTCTATTTTCGACAGTTCATCGATAGCGGCTTTGACCGTATACGATTTCGAGTCATTGTATTTCTCTCTTAGCATTCTTGTCCTATCGACCAGAACGGAGCGGATGATTGTCGCAATGAAGGCAATGAAAATCTTGGAATCCGTCGTCTCATTGCTATGCGTACTGAGTTTCTTCATCCTGAAGCTTGTCTTTATGTACATGAACATCTTTTCGCTTCTGTCCCTCAGCCTGTACTGATTCAGCACTTCCTCGCATGTCATCTTCTGGCTGGAGATGATTGTCCAGAATCCGATCTTCTCGTACTCATCCTTTATCTTTTGCTGATTCACGGAATAGGATTTCAATACCAGCTTCTTTCCCTGCTCCTCATGAAATTCCAAATCAAAGTATTTGCCATAGTGTCCAAGAAAGAAATCCTTCGCTGTGCCTATCGGAGACTGCAGGCAAATCATTTCCTTCAGTTCCTCCTCGAGTTCCGATATATGGGAATACAAGCTGCTCCTGTCCCCCCTGTCCGGATTGTGGGAATAGAAAAGATGATGATACACATTTATGTCCTTGTATATCGTATCCTCGAACGTGTCGCCGTAAAGGTCGCATGATGGAATGTATTTGTCCATCATATTCTTCACATCTGCGCCATGCAGGGAAACAATGCTTTTCTTGCAGATGAGATTGTCTTTCACCATCATGATGAAGCCATAGCCTTCGGATATGATTTCTCTTATGTTTTCTTCGGAAATGTATCCTCTGTCACATACGATGACAATTCTTTCATATCCCATCGCCTTTATGGATTCGATCATCGACCTGCATTTTTTGATGTCGACGATCGATCCTGGATATACATCATAGAGAAGAGGCATTCCATCCTTTGAGCGGACAACGCATTTCAGATTGAACTGTGGCTCCTCCTTGAGATCTTTCGCATATCCCTTTTCCACAAAACTGATTCCTTCAGATGTGGAATTGAAATTCGTCGAATCATAGCAGACATAGACAGTCTCATCCTTGTTTTTCGCCTTCTGCCTTTCCGACCAGAGACGCAGGAATTTCTCTCTCACATCGGCAGTGATCTCTTCCTTGAAGATTTTGCCTATGGCTGCATCGTCATGGATCTTTTTGGAATGTATCCCGTTTTTGAAGCAATAGGCTGGGTAGTGCTGGATATCGCACGTCTCATCAACGATCATATAGGATGCCAGGTCGAGAACCAGATTCGCATATTCATAATCCATCTCATCAATCTCGCCGCCGAGCGAGAATGAGTTTGCCAGGCAATCAAAGAGAGAATTGTCGCCAATGATCTTTCCGATAAGGCAATAGGGTCCGAAAGAGAGGCTCATCGATTGATTTGGAGTTTCAGGCAATGCCGAAATGCCTGGGAACAGAGTATGGTAATTCTTGTTGGGGATGAACTTTGTCCTGTCATTCCCATCGGCTTTCCCGACTGCGACAGGCTTCGGCCTTGATTGCTTTCTCTCCTTGTTGTAGCATGCTTTTCCATTCTGGAAATAGACATAGCCGTTTGCGGTGACATAGAAATTCTCTGCAGGTATTTTTATGGATTTCTCATTCTTGGAATAGGCCATCATAGTCTCCTTATATATTGCTATAATTATAGCACGAAAGCATGAGGATTCCAACAAAGAAAAATGTCTATTTTTCCGCAAGTGTGTAGTGGTCGGAAGAATAGACATTCATCATCTCATATTGCTATAAAATTTAGAAAAGATAAGGATATTATCTTTATAAGCAATTATAACTCTTATTTTCAAATTCTACCATCAACTTG
>CAVKZJ010000055.1:0-4085 GCA_963660905.1 bacterium
TGAAGAAAAAAACACCTTTCTATGTGTGTACATAAAAGAAAAGCTTTGGTATAATCTTCAATTTTACAGTTTTTGAGCAAAGAATGTTGTACCCTGTTGTACATTGATCTGCCAACATAAATGGCCGCCTGAAATGGGCGGCCTGTTTTCGTCTCATTTCGCCTTTGTCGACAGCCTTTTGTCGAGCTCGCTCTTCCTATAGTATTTGTGGTCGAGCCCCAATCCAAACGCCTTTTCCAGTCCGTCAAGAGTCTTCGAGCCTGTATAAAGCGAATGGTAATATATTTCCTTTTCGTCGGCCATTACGGACATGTTCTTCAGCGTCTGCACCAGCTGGTTTATCGTGACTTTCTCATATCCGCTGACCGCATTCACTTTCTTCTTTATCAGGTTGAGGATCAGAAGCGCCGTATAGCAGATGGCGATGTGTCCGGCTATGCCCTCCCTCGTCGACACATGGAACGGCCTGGTCAGGAGGAATGTCTTCATGATCATGAACTGGTATTCGATCTGCCATCTCGACTTGGCAATGGCCATCACCTCATTTATCTGTCCCGCATCGAAGCTTGTGGCCATGGCATAGAGCCCGAGCTCAAGCGACGCATCATCCACCTTTTCTTCGTCGATGGCATAGGTCTTGTTTTCGGCGACCTCTCCGCCGTCCGTCGCCGCAGTCTCCGTGACGAGGCTTTTCGGACTCGTCTTATTGGTGTTTTTGATTCTCCCAGTCTCGATGAGCTGCTTCGCCCGCTTTATCTTCTCCTCCAGATTGTCCCTGCAGTAGAAGTAGTATTTCGCGCTGAATGTGACATACAGCGTCTCCTCGAGCTCGAACTTCATTTTCTTTTTGAATCCATGCTCCGGTCCGACCGTGATGGTCTTCTTGATCGGGTATTCCTTGTAGATCATGTCCTTCTCCAGGAGTGCTTCCTCTTCCTTGGATAGCATCATTCCGTCATATTTCTTCTCGACGGCTTTCCTGAATGCCTCGTATGAAACTTCAGTCTTGCCGTCCAGGCACATCCAGTTGACATCCTTCATGACCTTGTCGAGGTCGTCTTCCTTCAGCTTGCTCAATGGCTGCGTGACGACATAGTTTCTTTTGCTGATGGAATTGAGAAGCCTCATCGGATAGCTGTTCAGCCCGGAATCGGCACAGTAGACGAAGTTCGATTCCCTGTATTCCGACACGATTCTCTGCTCCAAGGGGAAGATAGTCGTCTGCTCGTTCGTGTTGCCGGGATGGAGGTCATAGGCGATGGGGATTCCGTTCCTGTCGATCATCAGTCCCATCTGGACAATCGGATTCGGCCTGTGTTCCTTGCTGTATCCGTATTTCCTGAGGCCGAACTGGATGATGTCTCCGTCATCGTTGAGGATGTCATCGTCCGAGAAGTCCGTCTCGCAGAAGAAATTCGTGCAGTCATAATAGATGACGTCCGTCGAGACGGAGAAGCCCTTCTTCGTGTTCTCGAAGAGGTGCTTCTGGTATTCGTTCACATGAGAGTCGAGCAGCCTTAGGAACCTATAGCCGTCATGAAGCCTCTCGTCGAAGCCCACCATGAAGTTTTCCGATGAGAGGAAGGAGGCCCTCTTGGATTCCGGGCGTATGATTCTGAGCGCAGTCAGCATGAGGTTCACGGAATTCACGTCATACTTCTGCCCTTCCGTTATCGACTTCATGAAGTCGGGGATGTTCAGCATCTCGTAGACCTTCTTCGCATAGAGCCAGCCTATGTTCAGGGATGTCGGCTTCGAGGCCTCGAGATTCCCGGCATCCAGCTTCGCGGAGAAGTCGATGGTGTTCTGATACTCAAGCCGGTCATGCTCGAACTGTGAGACGAAATCCTCATATGTCTTTTTCACATAGTTCTCCACGTCGGGATGCTCCTTCTCAAGTGCGCTCTTCTTTCCGATCGTATAGATGGTCTTCGACTTGACCGTCTTTCCGTCCCTCCAGGATTCGAGTATATAGTAGAAGATGTCATTCCCCGATTTCTTTGCGCTGAGCCTCATGATGCCGTCCTCCTTATCATTGCGGTAATATTATAACATTTATGTACAACAATGTACAACATAAATTTTCAGCAATGAAAAAATTCAGGAATTTTGTTTATACAAAGTATAGAAGTTCCTGAATTCCTTTTTTTGTACTACATTGTCAAGAGGCTAGCTGTAAAAGTTGGGAAAGATGTGCGGCAAGATAGCAGCAATTTCAAACACCAACCACTTTTTGGACATCCCATTTAGGCATTCATAGTTCCGTAAAGTCCAGAACATCTTTGTACGAATTTTCAATCGTTTCCAAATGACGACTCTTAGCTGACAATTAGCCAAAAAAATTCTTGCATTCCTACATAAAAAATATTAAACTATATAGGCTTTGCAGACGTAGTTCAATGGTAGAACTTCAGCCTTCCAAGCTGATCACGCGGGTTCGATTCCCGTCGTCTGCTCCATAAGAAATTTCATTGGCCTCTTAAGCACTTCGCTTACGAGGTCATTTTTTCTTATAAGCCCTCGATTATTAAAAGGCCATGGGAATCGAATATAAGTATCCTTTGTATGAAGGAAATCAATATAGCGGCCTATAGGCAGAAGAGAAGCATGGATGAAGTTCGTCACAAGAAAGAAGGCGAGATCAAATGCAGTGGAGCTTGCTTCATCAGCCTTTATGAAAGCAAAGAAAAAAACGGAAGAAAGAATGACTTTCAGAGGCCATTTCAGCAAGTGCAAAAAATGAATTATCGCCAAAAGGTGTAATCAATAGTGTTTCGGAATAGGCGAAAAAATGTAATTAATACACTATTTATATTGCCCAAAAGGTGTAATTAATGTCAATATTTACCTAACTGACAGGGGGATGAATAGGCATAGGAAATATATTAACAAGCACCCTGGAAGCTTTTCATAGGATGGCTATAGAAAAAATGAATAATTTTCACTTTTTTTGATTTTCCAGTTGTAGATTTGAATTAAATGTGATAAACTTTCCTACGCACTGGTTCCATAGCCAAGCTGGTAAGGCAAGGGACTGCAAATCCCCAACCCGCGGTTCGAATCCGCGTGGAACCTCCATGTGCCCTCGTAGCTCAGCTGGATAGAGTATTTGACTACGAATCAAAGGGTCAAGAGTTCGAATCTCTTCGAGGGCACCATACGTCGTTCGAGAGTTAGCGCAGTTTGGTAGCGCACCTGCTTTGGGAGCAGGGGGTCATGGGTTCGAATCCCCTACTCTCGACCATTGAGAAATCACGCCCGAGAAATCGGGCTTTTTTCGTGAAAAATATTCGATTTTTCTTCTTTGTCTACCATAAGCATGAAAATCCCGATATAATCTTTACGAGGTAAACAAAATGAGAATTGCATTGATCAACGAAAACAGCCAAGCTGCAAAAAACAAAATCATCTATGAAGAACTGAAGAATGTCGTCACTCCGCTCGGACATGAAGTCATCAACATCGGCATGTTCGATAGCGATGATAAGGCACTGACTTATGTCCAGAACGGTATCCTTGGAGCCATCCTTCTCAACACGAAGGCTGCCGACTTTGTCATCACAGGATGCGGGACCGGCGAAGGAGCCTTATTGGCCATGAATTCCTTCCCGGGTGTCTTATGTGGCTATGTCACAGAGCCATGCGACGCCTATCTTTTCAGACAGGTCAATGACGGAAATGCTGTTGCCATGCCTTTTGCCAAGGGCTTTGGCTGGGGAGCCGAACTCAATCTCCGTTACACCTTCGAAAAACTCTTCTCGACGAAAGGCGGAGAAGGCTATCCGAAGGAAAGAGTTGTTCCGGAACAGAGAAACAAAAAGATTCTCGATGCTGTCAAGGAACAGAGCTATAAGCCTCTTGTCGAAATTTTGAAAAACATCGACCGCGAACTGCTCTTAGGTGCCATAAAGAGAGATTCCTTCATCGAAGTTCTCAAGAAATATGGTGTCGATGGCGATGTGAAAGAATTCGTCCTCTCGCTTGCAAAATAAATCTAGGTGGTAGGCAATCGCAAGAATATTTCTCTTGAAAATAAAATAGGTCAGAGGTAGGAAACATTAGATTTCCCGACTTTCTGACCTTTT
>CAVKZJ010000056.1:0-4065 GCA_963660905.1 bacterium
AAATATCCAGTTCTTCAGGTTGGCGAACTTATGGGATGGATAGATTCCTCTGGCTTTCACAGCCAGCAGAAAATTGTCGTTGATTTTGAGACGTGCTCAACTTATGAATATGGTTTCACCAATCTGATTCTGAACAAAGAAAAGGAATTTATCCAGAAAGAAAAAACTAATGGAACTTCAGAAGCGGATGCAAAGCTTATTTATAGAAGCATGATCGTCTCCATATCGCCGACATCATATCTTTCGATTTCGGACAAGATCATTTCCACTGACGAAATAGCCGGAAAATATCAAAGGAATGTATGCCTTCTGAAATCATCCCTCATCAGGCAGATAGGAATGAGGGAGGAGGAAATCAGGATATTGTTTTCCATTGTCGCCATATATGATGGAAAGACTGTAAGGACATTGCCTCCCTCAAGGAAGGCGTTGGAAATACTGTCAATGTACAAGATTGAGGAAAGGGATATCCGGTATGTCGACCAAGCTTTATGATGCATTGAGAGAGATACCTGACTACCGAGATCCCAGAGGCGTCATCTATAAGCTGGCGGATCTGCATTTCATGATGATCTGCGCCATTCTATGCGGAATGAGGAATTCCGTTGACATCGTCGAATATATTTCATATAGAATCGATGACTTCAAGAAGATATTGGATGTCAAATCCGTTCCATCACATGATACGATTTCACGTGTTTATATCCATACTGATTGGACATATCTGACAAAGCATCTTCAGGACTGGCTTGAATGCAACTATCCTGAGAAAAGCAAGCTGTATCAGGGAAGGAGAGTCATCCATATCGATGGAAAGGCCATACGGGCAACAGCCGAGAAGGGACATGGAGAGAAAGCGCCATACCAGCTCAACTGCCAAGAGGAAGGAAAGACAATCAACGTCAGAAGCCTTTCCATTTCCGAGAAGCAGAATGAGATCACACGCATACCAGACATGCTTGATTTTCTCGATCTCACAAACGCGATTGTCACAATCGATGCCATTGGATGTCAAAAGAAAATCATGAAGAAGATATTGTCCAAGGGCGGACATTTCATGATACCGATAAAGGACAATCAGACGACATTGCTGGAATCAGTGAAGGCCGAAAAAAACAGATTGATTCTCACAGGAAAATGGAAAGAGCTTCCTTCTTTCAGACTCGAAAAGCTGGAGCACGGACGCTGTGAGACCTATTCCCTCAGGATCATCGAGAACACGGAATTCCTTCTTGGGAACTTCGATGCCGCGGATGAATTCATGAACATCGCCAGAATAGGCGTGATCGAAAAGACGACTATCAATAAGATCACCAAAGAGAAAACGGTAACCGAAAGCTATGTCGCAACGGATCTGAGTGATTTGGAGCCTGAAAATTTCCTGGGAATAAAATTAAGCCATTGGAATATAGAGGCACAGCATTGGATATTGGATGTCCAATTGGATGAGGACTCGCAAAGGCAGAGATTGGGGAATTCAAAGACGAACGCGACTGCCTTCAGAAGATTCCTTATGGCTCTGGCCAAGAATCCTGAGCACCCGAAATGGACAGTTTCAAAATTCATGATATGTTGTCAAAACAGGTTCGATGAGATGGTCAATACCCTACTAGGGATGGGAAACATCGAAAAATAAGCAAAGATAATTTTAATATTGTCTAAAAAAGGTCAGAAAGTCAGGAAATCTAATGTTTCCTACCTCTGACCTATTTTTATTTTCAAGAGAAATATTCTTGCGATTGCCCTATCGGATGATATTTTTTCTTGCATTCTTACTCATGCATGTTAGAATAGTACCTGTTCACCGGAGGGTGAGTTGTTCAAAATAAACAACAGCTGGACAAGGTGTAGACTGAAATGTCTATCACCGGTCCAGCTTTTTTTCAGGAGAATTTTCTTATGGACTTAATCAATGGAAACATCAAAAAGATCTACTTCCGCTATCTCTTAGCCGCCTTTGGCTCTGCGATGATTGTCTCAATTTATAGCATTGTCGATATGGCCGTTGTCGGTCAGTATCAGGGACCGAATGGTACGGCAGCCTTAGCCGTCGTTGCTCCGATCTGGAACATCATCTATAGCCTAGGTCTTTTCATGGGTGTTGGTGGAAGCATCCTCTTTTCTGCTATCCGCGGAAAGAAAGAGGCGGATCAGAAGGATGCCAACCAGTATTTCACCATCTCATTGATCGGAGCCATCGTTTTGTCCATCTTATCTTCTCTTGCCATCGTCTTCTTTGAAAAGCCGATTCTTACTTTCTTCGGAGCAAGTGAAGAGGAAATTCTTTCTCTTGCCATCGAATATCTGAAACCAATCCGTTTTGTGCTTCCTCTTTTCCTCTTCAACCAGTATTTGGCAGCCTATCTTAGAAACGACAATGATCCACTGCTGACAACCCTGGGTGTCTTATCCGGGGGTATCTTCAATGTCGTTGGAGATATCGTCTTTACTTTTACCTTGGATATGGGTATCTTCGGAGCCGGATTAGCGACGGCAATCGGGTCTGGCATTTCCTTTGCTGTCATGATGGTTCACTTCTTCAGGAAGAAAAACACATTGAAGATCGTTCCTTTCGATCATTTCTTCAAGAAGGTAGCCAAGATCTCTGAGACTGGTTTCTCTACCTTCTTTGTCGATGCTGCGATGGGGATACTGACGGTGCTCTTCAATAGACAGATCATGAAATATTTAGGCACCGATGCTCTTGCTGTCTATGGGCCGATCATCACAATCAGCACCTTTGTCCAATGCTGTGCGTATAGTGTCGGTCAGGCAAGTCAGCCCATCATCTCCATCAATTATGGATCCAATAAGTCCTCCCGCATCAAAGAGACTTTGAAGTATTCCCTGATCACAGCAAGTGCCTTTGCCCTTTTCTGGACGGTACTGAGTCTTAGCGTTCCGAATCTCTATGTCAAAGTCTTCATCAAGGCAACCGACAGCATTCTTGAAATTGCCCCTTCCATCATCCGTGTCTATTCTCTCTCCTTCTTGCTTTTGCCTTTGAATATCTTCTCTGCCTACTACTTCCAGTCCATCTTAAAACCGAACATTGCCTTTATCGTCTCGGTATTAAGAGGCCTGCTTCTCAGCGGAGCATTCATCCTCTTATTGCCACTTATAGAGCCATCTCTTATCTGGTATGCGATGCCACTGACAGAACTAATCACTGCAATCTTTGTTATATGTTCAATTCATAGAAGTGTAAAGAAGTTGCCAATAGAGGAAACACAGGAAGACTATTTGAAGTCTAGTATTATCCGTATTTGAAATCGATTTGTTTATTTCTCTTTTTGTCCCGCCTTTGCCTTTTCTCTCATTTGAAATTCCATCTTTATCATGCTATCTTACTTATAGAGGTAATTATGGAAAGACATTATCAGAACGATTCGATTCAATACACGGACGAAACAGGTAAGCGATTGGCCGAGATGGATTTTCCGCTGACAGGAAAAGATGAGATCACCATCACACACACCTTTGTCGATCCCTCTTTGAAAGGGCAAGTCATCGGAAAAGAGCTGATGAGAGAAGTCATCGACTATGCGAAAAGACATTCCCTGACAATCAAAGCAACCTGTTCTTTTGCTATCCATTATTTTGAGAAGAATCCGTCCGATCTCTATAAGGTAGATTAAATATTCCCCCTATTTTTTAGTACATTCTGTCGTTTTTCTGTTCTATTTCTATCTCTAGTAAACGGATATTATGCTCAATTACATCATCAGGCAAAACAAGATCTTAACTATCATCAACTCTTTCTTCTCTTCCTACTATTATATTTTTCTTGTTGCCCTGATGACGTTGATCAGTGAACTCTTCTCTTTGGAAATACCGGTCTATTATTTCTATGTCTTCTTCTGTCTAGGCATTCCTTTTTTCTGCTGTAAGGACATGAAGGCCTTGCTGGCTCCTTTGTTCTTCGGTTATGTATCGGTATCTCTTTCCTCTCATCACGCAGAGGAAGGAATCTTTCTCTATAACGATAAGACAAGAATCCATTTCATCGTTCTCATTACGATGATTGCCCTCTTTTTAGGAATCCGTTTGCTCTTTGATAACATC
>CAVKZJ010000057.1:0-4040 GCA_963660905.1 bacterium
TCTTTTATGGACTTTTTTATCGGCATAAATTATACTTTTCATAATGAAGAATGGTCCAATGATGGATGTGATTTTATTCTTATGAGTATCTTTCATTATTGGACGACAAGAGGGTCTTTTTATGAAACATCAAGAGACGATTCTACGTTCCATCGCTGCGAAATGTCTTCTCTGTCACAATGCGAAATGCGATCAGGCCTGCAAGAGAGATTTCCATCCTTCTTCCTTTTTAAGGTCTGTACGTTTCCTTAATGTGGAAGGAGCAGCTTCTTTTATCGATAAGGATGTTTGTCTTGCCTGTTCTGGGGATTGTGAAAAAGCATGTATTCATTTTGATGGAAATGTCGAAATCAAGAAAGCCATTCAGTGTCTTCCTTCTTTTCCTTTGAGCAAGGAAGATTCTTCCCTGGAAATCGAATTCATGGGCGTGAAGTGTGAGAACCCATTTTTTCTTTCTTCCTCGGTGGTCGCATCCAATTATGAGATGTGTGCAAGAGCTCTTGAGATGGGATGGGGAGGAATTGTCTATAAGACGATTGGTTTTTATATTCCAGAGGAAGTGTCTCCTCGTTTTTCCTCTGTCAAGAAGGATGATACGCCTTTTATCGGATTCAAGAATCTCGAACAGATATCGGAAAAGTCGGTTGAAGAGAATTTTGCGATTCTTTCTAGGCTGAAGAAGAATTATCCAAATAAAGTCATCGTCGCATCCATCATGGGACAGAGTGAAGAGGAATGGACGAAACTTGCCTCTCTTGCCCAAGAAGCCGGATGCGATATCATCGAATGCAATTTCTCCTGTCCGCAGATGACAAAGACAAGAATGGGTAGTGCTGTCGGCGCGGATGAGAAGATGGTTCATCTTCTCACCAAGGCGGTAAGAAAAGGGACTTCTCTTCCGATACTGGCGAAAATGACACCGAATATCACGGATATGGTTCTTCCGGCCATTCAAGCCATCAAAGGCGGAGCCGATGGCATCGCAGCGATCAATACGGTCAAATGCATCACGAATGTGAATCTTGACACCATGGAAGGAGATCCCAATGTCGATGGAAAGACTTCGGTCTCTGGATATAGTGGAAAGGCTGTTAAGCCGATTGCTCTCCGCTTCATCTATGACCTTGCCTCAGAGGAAATGCTTCGGAATGTTCCTCTTTCGGGAATCGGAGGCATCGAGACCTGGCAGGATGCTCTGGAATTCATGGCTTTAGGCTGCCGAAATGTGCAGGTGACGACATCTATTATGCAATATGGATATCGCATCATTGAGGATCTGATCAGTGGGACGAAGAATTATCTAAGATCTCATCATTTTTCGAGCCTCGATGAAATCGTCGGAAGAGGAATTATGAACATTGTCATGCCCTCAAAATTGAGTCGTGATAGCATGGTCTATCCTCTTTTCGATAAGGAGAAGTGCATCGGATGCGGAAGATGTTATCTTTCCTGTCTGGATGGTGGACATCAGGCGATCGAGATGGTCGATGATCATCCTAAGTTGGATGGAAGAAAATGCGTGGGATGTCTTTTATGCAGTCTTGTCTGCCCGGTTATGGCCATCTCTTCTTCCAAGCGCGTCCCGAAGGTCAAGAAGTAGATTCTGAAAGGAGAATCATACAATGAAACACAATTTTATGAAGAAGATATCTTTGGCTGCTCTTTCTCTTATGCTTTCTTCCTGCAAGGTCGAAAACAACAATCCATCTCTTCTTTCCTGTGCTATCTCGCAGGATAGCAAATTCGATGCAGCTATTGTTGATTGCACGATTGAGGATTTCCAGAAACTTGGATTCGAATTGGGTGACAGCGTGGATGTTTCCTTTTCCAATGGCTATACCTTGACGGATATCCCCTATTTCGATGGCTATTATGTGAAGAATGCCATGCCGGTGGTCGTGGCCTATCCGGCAAGCAAGGATATTCTCATCACCTACAACAATGTCGGAATCTGGACAGCAGCCAAACTCGATTCCTCGATGAAGGTCGATATCACCCTGAATGACAAAGGAAAATACAGCGTCACCCAGCAGGCACTCAGTCAGACCTATTCCTTAGAGAGGGATTCCTATGAAAGCGATGAGGAATTCTCCAATTTCCGTGAGCTGAGCGGAGGGACGCTAAAAGATCATCTCATCTACCGTGGAGCCAGTCCGGTGGACAACAGCAGAAAGAGAGCCGCCATCACGGATTCGCTTCTAGAGAAGAATTCCATTGCCTCCATCGTCGACTTGGCGGATTCGAAGGAAGATATGGATAAATATCTTTCCGAGGAATCCTTCTCCTCTGAATATGCAAAAGGACTCTATGAGGAAAATAAGATTGCCCTTCTTTCCATGGGGTCTGGCTATACCTTGGATATCTATAAAAAACAGGTTGTCACAGGAATTCGACATATGATGAAGACCTCTGGCCCGTATTATATCCACTGCATGGAAGGAAAGGATAGGACAGGATTCGTCTGTGCCCTGATCGAAGCCTTCTGTGGTGCAACCTATGATCAGATGTGCTATGACTATATGATGACATATCAGAACTACTATAAGATCAATAAAACGACGACTCCTGAAAAATACCAGGCGATTGTCTCTCTCTATTTCGATTCCTTCATGGATTGTCTTCTTTCGACATTGACGGATGCGGAAAAAGAGAAGAAGGATTATCAGAAAGGTGCTGAGAATTATCTTATCGAAGGTGGAATGACCAAAGAAGAAATCGATGCCTTCTATGATCTGATCAACAATAAGATCTATTAGGGAAATATTCTCCATTCTTTCAGGCTTTTGATTTCCAAAACGAAAAAGAGTTCCGCAGGATTGCGGAACTCGAGAATGATCGATGCTGTATTGATTATTTCTTCTCAGTGGCATTTCCCTGATACTGGGAAGAACCGAAGCTGAGGATGAGGTTGAAGATGAATGGAAGGAAGATGAAGCCGATTGTGAATCCGACACCATGGCCGAAGGATTTCGAAACATGATAGTAGATGATGATCTGCCAGACGAGCATGATGATGCCGGCAATGATGATGAAGACGTTGAGGATCGTGGCAGCGGCATTTTCACTTCCAAGGGCAGTGGCAACGCTATTCAGGACACCGACAATGATGGCGAAGAGGAAGGTGAGCCAGAAGTACTTGGTCTTGCTGCATCTCTTGATCAGGACATAGCTGCTGTAGATCGGAATGAGACACTTCCATCCTTTTTCACCCATCTTGACGAACATCTTCCAAGAAGCGACGATCGTGATGAAATAGATGACGAAGAGGAAGGCAAAATAGACACAGATGACGGCGACTGGCTGATTGGCCAATTCCGGGAATAATTTTTCGATAGTTTGCATTACATTTCTCCTTTATCCAAAAATTAAAGAAAAATTTATTGATTATATTATGTGTTTTAAGCAATATATGCAATAAGAAAATGATAAAAGCGGTTTTCTGAGTTTGTCCTCCCAAGGAACGGTATGGGACCGATATCCTTGATTTTCGCCTTGGTTACGGGCTTTTTGCCTTCTAAGCAAAGGCAAGATTGAGGGAATTATGCCGTGAGTGGAGTTTTCTAAAAAGCGTGAAGAATGTAGTAGAGAGTTATTTTCCACTGCTGAGTCGGGATTGTTTCCACGACTCCTAGAGGTAATCAAGCCTTTCTTATCGAAGACGACCTTAAGGCTTCCACTACTGTTTTCCTATTTTCGAGAGTTTCTTTCGAGCAATGGATAAATTATTTTGACATTTCATTCTGCAACAGGTGGTCTGGAGAGTCATTATTTTAGTAGCACATAATATGTGTTCTTGCCCTGGCCGTATTTTTTAACCTTTCCGCCCTTTATCAAGGCTGCAATTGCTTTTTCAACCGCACTGACGGAAATCGTCGGACAAAGCTCGGCAATATCGGATTTCGTAATCTTTCCGATTTTGGTTTCGAATGCACCTTCGACAAGTTCTGTCGCTGTTTTCTTCTTGCTGACAAGGCGTAGTCTTTCTTCAAAATCGTTATATGCGGAAAGAATCGTCATAAGCATATATTTTATGAAAGGCG
>CAVKZJ010000058.1:0-3080 GCA_963660905.1 bacterium
TTCCCTACTGCCGGTTTTCGAAACCGGTCCCTTCAGCCTCTTGGGTAACGCTCCAACGGATAGTATTATATCCTATTTGGCTGAAAAATCACGTGTTTTTTTTACGATTTCGTATTTTCCGGCAAACCATCCGTCAAAATGTCTCTTTTTTCATTACTCAAAGTGGGTTCATCCTCCTTATAGAGGTCAGAAAAGAGAAAATAACTGACAAAGGAGATGCAGATCAGATAGAGAGTCGCTCCAAAGCGGAACGAGAGTGCCTTTGTCGGATCACTCTGTTCCTGAGGAACGACATTGATGAAAGGAACATTCCAGAGATAGACCATATAGCCAATCATCGAATCAATCCAGGCAAGGAAGGCGAGATAGAATCGTTTTGGATGCATGAGGACATAGACGGCAATCAATACATCGCCCAGATAGAGATATCTTTCATGCATATGGGGAAGGACATAGGGAACAAGAAGACCGAACAGCACAAAGAGATCCATGATTCTTTCCTTGGTAAGTTCCTTCTTGGAATGGAAGATAAGGCAGACATATGTTCCGACGATGGCCACAGCAAGAAAGACGGCAAAGGCGGAAATCGATTCCTCTTCCTTGAAATTGGTGAAGATCAAAGCATACAGATTCCCACAGTTCAAAGTGAGATGGCGATAGGAATTCGCGGACTGATTGAAATAGACTGACCAGATTTCACCAAAGCGGACAAAAAAGGACTCGCTTGCAAAAGAGGCCGGAAGAGCCACAAGAGAATAGATAATCGGAATCAAAAGGAAATATCGGATCTTGAATTTTCTTTTCAGAACCAGAATCAAAAACACCGGAAGAAGAAAGACCGACTGCAGCTTGAAGCAGAATGAGAAGGAAAACATCATCATGGAAAGTCCTTGTCTATCCTTCATCAGGAAATAAATAGACCAGATGAGGAAAGAGACATAGATAGCATCGCATTGTCCCCACCATGCGGAATTGAGAAACACCATGACGCAGCAGATGACAAGAGAATAGCCCAAAGCGGCCTTCATTCGATTCCTTGTCAGCTCATAGAGAAGGAAATAGACACCGATTGCCATTGAATAATCAAAGAAGATGGAAACAAACTTGATGCCATAAAGAACGGCGTTCGTCTGTGGCTCCAGCTTGAACCAGGTCAGCATCCATAAGAAATAATAGTAGGCCGGCGTATAGTCTCCAAAAGATTCTCCCAAGGCAGAAAATCCATTGTCATAAATTCGGCTGTACCATGGGGAAAGAAAGCTTGAGTAGTCCCCCGAGAGACGATTCAGAAGCTTTATGCGAAGAAAAAGGCTCAATGCCGTGATCACAAGAAGGAGTATGACGTGATCATATTTTTGGAGAAACGGAAAGACTTTATCTCCGATTGCCTTCCCTTTTTCCTTTAAAGACGTCTTTGTCTCACTCATATTTTTCTCCATCCTTGCGTTTGACGTAGTCGATGATATATGTCGGACGGTTTCTCGTGTTGACCAAGATGTTATGAAGATAGATCGAGATGACACCAAGGAAGTCGATCACAATGGCTGTCGAGAGGAAAACGAAGCTCAGGATGAAGAATACCATGCAGACTTCATGTCCGCCGATTATATGAATCGATGGATAGGAAAGAATGAACAAAACTGTCATCACAACGACCAGGAACAAAGAAAGAAGAGTCCATATTCCACCGGCCATGAAAATGAGATAGAGTGGACGGGAAGTGATCGTCGACATATTGTCTAGGGCATACAGAACCATCTTCTTGAGATTGTACTTGCTCTTCCCTGCTTTTCTTTCTTCGCGGGTGAAGTCGATGAAAGCCGTCTTATATCCAATCAGAGGAACTTCACTCAAAAGACAGCGGTCTTTTTCACTCAGTGAAAGAATCTCATCGACCACCTTTCTGGAAATGCCACGGAAGCAGTTGACGTTCTCCGGGATGACTTTCTTTCCTTCCAGGCGATTGATGATCTTATAGAACAAGCCGGCCGTATCTCTCTTGAAAGCCGAATCCTTGCTCCGATCGACACGATGCGGATTGACGACATCATAGCCCTGGGAGAATTTCTCGGCAATCAGAGGAATCAATTCCACCGGATCCTGCAAGTCAGAATCCATCATGATGCAATAGTCTCCTTTGGCAACCTTCAGTCCTGCGGAGAAAGCCGCATTCTGACCGAAATTCCGGCTCAGGGAACAGACTGTGACATCCGTTCTCTTCTCATAGAGCGATTCCATGACCGAAAGGGTGTTGTCCTTCGATCCATCATTCACCAAAACGAATTCCAAAACATAGTCCTTCAAAGTCTCGATGACTTTATCAACAGCATCAAAATAGAGAGGAAGCGATTCCTCTTCGTTATAGCAGGGAAGAATAACCGATATTTTCTTCATAATATCCTCCAACACAATATGTAAAGTCTAGTCTTTTAGGCTTTTCTTTTCAATCCTATGGAAAAAGCCGATGCAACTTTCTCTCCGATGGAATAATAAGAATGATCATAGCTCGAATACGTGATGAGATCCGCCTTTTTCAGATCCAGTTTCCCATCGCCCGTGATCAAATCTTCACGAACAGAGACATTCCTGATTTTGCCAAACACCTCAAAATCACCGTTTTGTGTGGAAATTCTCTCCAATTCACATTCCAGACAGATGGGAAGTTCCTCGATGACAGGCGCATCGACGACACTGCTTTTCGTAGCATGCCAGAGAGTCTTTTCGAATTTCTTTGGATCATCATTCCCCGAGACAAGCCCGACATAGTCTCCGGCTTCCACATTTTTCGCATCGCAGAAAGAAACTGTAAACGCTTTCCTCGATAAAATATTTTTACTCGTCAAATGGTCTGCGGTCAGCTGAATATCGATCACATCATGATCTTCCATTGTTCCCCATGCCGCGTTCATGCAGTCGACGCTGCCATCTTCGTTGTAAGTCGAAAGAATCAGCACAGGCATCGGAAACAGCATATTATTGGCCTTGAATTCTCTTCTCATGTTTTTTTCTCCAAACTGAGAGTATTGTAACATATTTTTACCCCATTCAATTGAACACATCCTTTCGAGAGATTACAATAA
>CAVKZJ010000059.1:0-3036 GCA_963660905.1 bacterium
TCAAGCTCGACCGTATCCACAGGAAAACCATATCTCGGTAGAATATTGCCTCTTGCTAAGAATTCGATAAGCTTATTGGTTGTATAATTCTTTAGTTTTCTTTGACATTTGATTGCCTTATCCAAATCTTTGTTTTTTGTATAATACGCAATCAGCGATTCGAATTGTTTGATGTTGTCCTGATATTCTTTGATAAGCAATGTGAACACGCCGCTTTCGCCACAAAAAGCATCAAGCCAACCAAAATCATTGATTCCTAGTCTTTCATGAAGATGATTGATGTCTGGAATTGATTTGAGAAGCAGTTCCTTCAAATGGTCTGGCTGAGCATTCAGCCATTCAAGGAATTCTTCATAACCATGATTATTGATGAATTTTTCCGCATCATTATGATTATACTGGTCTTCATCAAGCGAAAAGTACGTGCTTAAGGCAACGGCGTAAATATGACGTCGGACAATCTTTTCGTTGTCGAGTTTGAATAGCGGTGGCATGATGGTTCCACTGATCATTTTCTTCGGCTCTTTAAAGAAGGATAAGTCGTGAGAGGATAGTTTTGCGAATGTCAAGGCGAAGGCAGCGGCATTTAAGCTTCGACCTGCACGTCCTGCGCGTTGTGCATAATTCGATGGAAGTGGTGGGACGTCACGCAAAAAGACGGTTTCGAGATCACCGACATCGACACCCATCTCAAAGGTCGTTGAGCAGGAGAGCGCATTGATTTCTTTCTTGATGAACTGTTCCTGATATTCTGAACTTTCTTTCTTGCTTAATTGAGCAGTGTGTTCTTTTATGAACAATGGCGACATTCTATCGTTGAAATATAACTGTGCAAAATGATTTCCATTTCCAAGTGATTTCGGATCGATCTGCACGACTTTTGAAGAACAGCGTACGGATGTGCAGAACCCATCTCGATTGAATTGGGATATTTTTCCACATTTTGGACATCGATACCATTTTGCCGTCGGATCCTCATTTATTTTGACTTGGAAGAATTTTGCTGGCAGAACATAAGTTTTATCCTTGTTTTTGTCTATTAGGCGGTATTCATTATCCGGGCTAACCAGATAGTCAAAATACATTTTCAGGAATTCGACAGCATCCGTTTCCGATATTTTGAGAAAACGGGTAACATAATATAGTTTGTTTGTTCTGAAGAATTCATTTGGTTTGCCGTTTTTGTTCTTCGGAGACCAATCAGACACTGTCACTTTCTTACTGCATGGAAGCTGAAGCTTTGTTATGAATCTTTGGGATGCTGAATAGAAGATATATTCACGATCATTGTCATCGATGTCGGTATCTGTATCAGTGCAGATGGTTCCAGTCTTTACAATTTCGAAAATCAATAGATCTAATAGATTTTGGACGTTTTCTCTGCTGACATGATAATAATCGGCGACGTTGTCAATGATGGTTTCATTGTTTCCAAGATAATGGAACTGCAGCATTCCCAATGATGTCAGTGATGTGGGAGAATTGAAGCGTGCGAGTTCATTCAGCATGGCGACCCATGCGTTTTTGTTGCTTATGGTATATAAATTCGAATTGTCATTGTTTGAGGAAGCGAAAGTTCTTTTATTCGAGAACAATGCGGTCAATTTTTTAACAAAGTCTGATATTGTCCAAATAGAGGAGACAATGTTTTCATGTTGCTCCTTGATGATCTGAAATATTCCCCTTCGGCGAAGAAATTCATCATAGCTTTTTCCAAGATAGCAGGCGAACTTGGCAGCCTCTTGTCTGCTATCGGAAAAGGCCAAAAATTGCCTTCCGGTTTTCTTGGCTATCTTTTTGCTGTTCGACGCAGCCATCATGAAAATATTTTTTGTTTTCTTTTCCGGAATCTCTTCCCCATAGGTTATTTCAGGGAGCTCTTCATATAAGGATGTCGCCAATACCGAAGTTGCCGCATCATTGCCCAGGTAGATTCTTTTATATATTCCTTTATGGCAATTGCCGCATCTTGCGCCTGTTGCGAGAGTCCTTGCCTTGACCAATTTGATATAGTCGTTCTTGTTACAGGCACATGGATTGTTTTTGAACTGCTTTTCATTGATGATGGCACCGCAATGGGGGCATAAATAGAAATATTCGTTTTTCTTGATGTCATTTTCTTCATCTTCATCTTCTATCTCTGAATTTTCTTCATCAGCAAGGAAGTAATATTCCACATTTTCTTTAAATTGGTTTACCTGAACAAGATGTTTGTTTTCTTGTTTCCCTACGATTGCGAATTTTCCACATTCATCACATATGGCGATTTCAAAGACGGCATATGTCGATTGACCTTCTATATATTTCTTTTGTCTTGATAAAAATAGATGCTTTTCTGGGCTTAGGGCGATAAAGCATCCCTCAAGACTTCTGATAAAGAAATGATATCGTGCATCGATAAGTGATTTCCCATTCTTTTGGGCTCTTGTACAGAGCGAAATAAATGCGACTGTCGTATCCGCATCCAATCCTAGGAATTTTTGTATGGAATCAAGACTTGAGACTTTTTCTATGTTTGCTCTGAATGTTTGATACAGAGTCGAACTATTCACGATGTCATAAATGAGTTCATTCTCGGATTGTGAGCCATCGATGGATATGCCATATTTTTGAAGAATATCGGCGATTTTATTCTGTTCGTCTGCGAGTTCCTTGAACAATGCTGGAGGATAATTCTTGGCATTTCCACTTGGTATATATTTTTCTCGAGTGGCTCGAATGATGTTTGGTTTTCTTTGGCCTTCTTGATCCAGTTCGCCAGTGTATTCCTGTTGAGGGAATGCTTTTCCGCAAGCTTGGCGATGTTGATTTCTCCGCTGGAATATTCCAGGACTATCTTTTCCTTCAGTTCACTCGCATATTGCTTATACTTCATATAAAAAATCCTCCATCGAGAAGGATTTTAGTCGATTTTCCAAAAAAATCAGAAAGGGAAATTGAGCGATGTCAATTATAAAAAAAATCAGAAAGCTGCCTTTTGTGCATGGCAGCTTTTTCTGATTAAGCAATCGAATGGATGGTGAACTGAGTCGAGAA
>CAVKZJ010000060.1:0-2451 GCA_963660905.1 bacterium
CATATGAGGAATATGAGAAGTATCACTTCCAATCTAGGCATCCATGGCCCTCCTTCGATAAAAAAGGTTCTATAAAACTGACTGAATCCCTTTTTCTAGGAAGAATTATACCCCCCCCCCGCATTTTCTTGTCAATCTAAATTTATTCTGATTTTTTAGTACTTAAGTATTGAATCACCGAAAATCGTTTCCATTTTTTATCGCCATTTTCGTTCTCAATGGTATCTTCTCAGACATTCTTCTGGATTATGATTATTTTCGTGTTGTGAATCAACTTCTTTCTTCAAGAGAAGATATCGGAAATGAGAAAGAGAAAGTCAGAAATGAAAGAAAGTGAACTTCTCTTTTTCTTTTCCATCGATTAGACTATAAAAGTCTCATCCTAGATGAGAGTTTATAGGAGGGCTTGAACATGGAAAATCTCATTCCAATCGGCAAAATGGCCGAAATCAACCACATCACCATCGCAACACTCCGACTCTATGACGAAAAGAATCTTTTGAAGCCTCATTATATCGATCCTGTCAGCAAATACCGATACTACACCCTCGAGCAGAATGCCCGACTGGATCTCATCGCCTACATGAAGGACCTCGGCATGAGCCTAAAGGAAATCCAGCGGGTTCTCACAAAGGAGAACATCGACGAAATCGAAGCGATTCTTTCTCTCAAGAAAGAACAGATTTATCAGGAAATCCGAAAGCTGAAGATGCGACTTCATTTTGTGGATGATTCCATCATGAAGATCGAACGCTATCGAAAATCTCCCCAGACAGGACGTGTCTCCCTCGAATATATCCAGCAGAGATACATCTATGGGGTTGATTGTCCCTATGATTTTTACAGAAACGGATTGGTTGACTATGAAATGGACCTGGCCCTTCTAAGAAACCATCTCTTTAAACTCGGATTGGACCAGGTCTATTCCTACCATATCGGAACATCCATCACCAAGGAGGATTTCCTGAAAGGGAATTACAGACCGAACCGCATCTTTCTTTTCTCAGATCACAAAATCGACAACCTTCCTTTGGAGAAAGTCGAGTCGAGCATGTTCGTGACCATCTACTGTTCCTCCTTCGATGAGGAGAAAGAAAGCATTCTGAAGATGCAGGAAGAATGCAAGAAGAATCAGTACTCGATCAATGGAGACTACCTCTGTGAGGAAATCACGGAATTCAACGTCTTCGATGAGAACAAGAGAAACATGTTCCTCCGTCTGCAGATTCCTATCCGGTTCACATTCTGAAAGCGCTTGACTCTCTTCTAGGGATAGGCTTTAGACTATTCCTAGCGAAAAAAGGAGCTTGCATAACATGAGTAAAGTTCGTATTGTTCAGTATGGTTGTGGAAAGATGGCCAAATACACCATCCGCTATGCCTATGAGCATGGCGCAGAAATCGTCGGAGCCATCGATGTGAATCCCGATGTCATCGGCATGGATATCGGCGATTTCGCCGAACTCGGCGTGAAGACCGGTGTCACCATCCAGAAGGATGCCGATGCCGTCTTGGACAGCTGTGATGCCGATGTCGCCATCGTCACCCTCTTCTCCTTCATCAAGGATATCTATCCGATGGTCGAGAAATGTGTCACCCGTGGCATCAATGTCATCACGACCTGCGAAGAAGCCATCTATCCATTCACGACGGCCGCAGCTGAAACCTACAAGCTGGATCTTCTTGCCAAGGAAAATGGATGCACCATCACCGGCGCCGGCATGCAGGATATCTTCTGGATCAACATGGTCGCCCTTGCGATCGCCGGATCGAACAAGGTCACAAAGATCAAGGGTGCCTATTCGTACAATGTCGATGAATATGGCATGGCCTTGGCCAAGGCACATGGCGTCGACCTGACCAAAGATGAATTCGAGAAGCAGATTGCCCATCCGGAAGTCTTCGAAGCCAGCTATGCCTACAATTCCGTCGAAGCCCTGGCCCACAAGCTTCATCTCACCATCACGGACATCAGGCAGGAACATGTCCCCTGCATCCTCGATCATAACATCTATTCGGAAACCATGGGCAAGACCATCGAAAAAGGAAAGGTCATCGGCATGTCTGCCGTGGTCACAGCCAAGACGCTCCAAGGCATCACCATCGAGGAAGAGACCATCGGCAAAGTCTATGACAAGGGCGATGGTGACATGTGCGACTGGAAGATCGAAGGTGAACCGGATGTCGAATACCATGTCGTGAAGCCGAACACGGTTGCCCATACCTGTGCCACCATCATCAATCGCATCCCGACACTCATCAATGCGAGACCCGGCTATATTCCATGCGATGAATTGGATACCCTGAGTTATCTCCCCTATCCGATGGAATTCTATCTCGACTAAACGAATTTCTTTTGACACCTAAAATCAGGCCTTCGCGGGCCTGATTTTTCTAGTCAGTAATTTTAGATTTTCGCCAGACAGAGATTGGCAACACGGATGAACTGCT
>CAVKZJ010000061.1:0-2235 GCA_963660905.1 bacterium
ATAAATGCATTTGACTGCAGTCCCCTCTAATCCATTTTCGGAATCGTAAACTTTGGATATGTAATCTTTCTCATAATCCGTTTTATTTTTTTCTGCAAATACAGGCACACTGCTAATACATAGAAACAGAAAAATCGTCATGATAATCATTCCGAATTTTCTATATATTTTCACCGTTTAGTTTCGCCCCCCCAGACCGTCCGAAAACTTGATTTTTAAGCATAAATTTAGCCTCTTTCTTTCACCTGTGTCATTGAAAACTGAATAAAATACACAAGATGAAAGAAGAGGCCTATGCCTGTTCCATCAATTCCATCATTTTTTGAAATCCAAGTAGATTTTTCGCTCGCTCCAGATTATACCCCAGACAAAAGAGCGCAAACTCTCCAGCCACTTTTCGTATTCCTCTCAAGAGAAAATAAGTGGATCCCATAGCACGCTTTATTGTTCCAAACGGATGCTCCGACAGGCACATCCTCTGGCTCATCTTTTCCCTGTTCGGCTTCAGGAAAAACTTCACAACCTGTCTTCCTTCGTAATGCCATTTCCCGTTGCCTGTTCTGGTCTCTTTCGATTCCTTTCCTTCTGCTTTTAGCCAGTCCCTGCATGGCTTTACAAGCTGGTCTTTGGTAAAATCAATCTCTTTCCATTCATTTTTTCCCTTGTAACACTTATTACGATTGGGACAGTGTTTGCAAGCATTTTTATTGGCATAACGAATGTTTCCGTTTTTCTTTATGCTTTTCTGTCTCAGGATTTCTCCTCCTGGACAGTATACCAGATTCCTTTCCGGATCTCTGACGAAATAACCTTCTTTTGCCTTATCCTGCATCTCTTCAGGACTTCCATACACACTGGTACTTTCTGGTTTTTCATCCACTACCTTACGGCGAACTGTTTCTACCTTCATATCCTGTATCACATCTACATAGGCTTCTGGAATCAGACCAGCATGCAATGCTTTCTTCAATTCATCCGCATCCGTACTTGCAAGATTGGCTTCAGCCTCCTCATAGGGGATTTCTATCTCATAGCCATCTTTTCCATCATCTGTTATGACATGTGGAATGATTCCATTCTCCAGGCAGCTAACCATATCTTCCGTAGCTTCATAGCCTTTATCTGCTACTACTTCTACGATTTTTCCCGGCTCAGAATTCTTTATTTCCTTCATCGTACTTTCCAGCAATCCATGGTCGGTTACCTGATTGGTCATCTGAAAATCACGAATCAGGTGTGTTTCAGAATCTACTGCTGTCTGCGGATTGTACGCTACTGCAAAACCGTTTTTATTCTTCATAAGCCTTGCATCTGCATCGGTGAGAGAAAGCTGCGATGCGCCACTTTCTTCCATCAGCTTCTGATAACCTTCATATCTGGCAAGTCTTTCCTTCGCCTCTTTCAACTTGGCTTCCAGGCTCTCTCTTGTCAATTCTCCAGGATTCTCATCTGCATCTTCCTGCTCATCCATTTCATTCAAAATCCGCAGGTATTCATCTGTGTGCCCATTCAGCCATTTGATTCTGTCATCCAGTTTGTTTTTGGTAAAGTTATTATCCTTTGCATTATTTGCCGGAATCTTCGTCCCATCTACGGAGGAAAATCCCCAGTCTACTGCTCCGGAAATCTTGCGGTTAAACTCATGGAAAATTTCCTTCAGGCTGTCTATATTATTTTTCCTGAAATCTGCTATCGTGCGGAAATCCGGTTCTATGCCACCGACCAGCCACTTCACTTCAAGATTTACTTTACAGCTTTCAGCCAGCTTTCTAGAAGAGCGGATACCCTTCCTGCTTCCGTAAATGTAGATCTTATAAAGACTCTTGGGATCGTAGGATGGACGTCCTTCTATTGCCACTGGCTTTACACCGTATTTTTCCAGATCAAGATGTTTTACAAACGCATCAATAATCCTTGCAATGCTCTCCTTATCTACAAATGTATCCCATGAGCAGCACATCAGCTGGTCACGATCAAAGCCTGAAACATATGGCATCTTGGTTCACCTCAGAATAATTTTTCGCTGGTTTCATTTTACCATATTGGGAGCATAAATGCATGATTTCTGTGTACTTTATTCAGTTTTCAATGTACGATTTTTCATTTATATTGAACGCTCGCAAGAGCGAATCAACCATATCTACTTTTAGGGTCAAATTATCCTAGTTTTCGGACAGTCTCCCCAGGGTGTTGTTTTGTTGGATGAGAAAAAATAACTTCCACCTGATAAGTAGA